>JAFWMY010000014.1 GCA_017545485.1 Candidatus Saccharimonadota bacterium
AGCAGTAGTAACAATAGCAATAGTAATGGAACTAGCAACAACAGTAGCAACTCATCTTCTAGTTCACAAAACAGTAATTCCTCGTCTACACAACAAAATACCGTGAACACCGATGCCGATGAAACTGAATCTACTAAAGTAGATAATACAACTAATGAAGCCGACGAAACCGAACCCGTAGATAATACTGGCACAAATACGACTACTCCAGATTCTTTGGCGGAATAATTTAATTGACACAGTAGCTGATATATTGTAAAATTGTTTTTATGAAACATACTTATATTACGACTGCGATTCCTTATTTGAATGGTGATCCACATATTGGGCATGCGGTAGATTATTGTTTGGCAGATGTTTTTGCAAGGTATTCACGCCTTAAAGGTGATGAAGTAAAGTTTCAAGCTGGAACGGATGAACATGGTAATAAGATTTTTCAGAAAGCAAAAGAACTTGGAGTACCAGTTGAAGAATACGTGCAAGGTAATGTAGATAAATTTAAAGATTTTATTGCAAAACTTAACGCAAGCTATACGGATTTTGTCAGAACGACTGATAAGCAACACGAAAAACGCGTGCAAGAAATTTGGTTAAAACTAAAGGAACATATCTATAAAGCGGGATATGAAGGTTGGTATTGTACTGGATGCGAAAGATATGTTACTGAAAAAGAATGCAAAGAAAATAATGGTGTTTGTCCCGATCATCAAAAACCATATGAAAAATTAAAGGAAGAAAATTATTATTTTAGAATTAGTGATTTTAAAGATAAAATTCGTCAAGCGATTGAGTCTGACGAAATGGTAATATTGCCTGAATTTCGCAAAAAAGAAATATTAAAGTTATTAGACGAGTCACCAGATGTTTCTGTTTCTCGTCCTGTATCACAACTAACGTGGGGAGTGCCGGTACCGGATGATGAGTCGCAGGTGATGTACGTATGGGTGGATGCGTTATCTAATTATTTAACTGTGATAGGCTATCCTGATGATAACGATTATAGTGTTTGGTGGCCAGCGTCAGTTCAAATTGTTGGTAAAGATATTTTGAGATTCCATGCGATTCTTTGGCCAGCAATGTTAATGGGGCTTGGATTAAATCTCCCGAAAGTAATTCTTTCACATGGGATGATTCTAGCCGATGGTCAAAAAATGTCTAAATCTGTGGGGAATGTAGTTAACCCTTTGGAAGTTCTGGACAAATATGGATTGGATGCGTTTCGTTATTATTTCTTAAGACACGTTGACACTTTTTCTGATTCGGATTTTACTTGGCAAAAATATGATGAGGCATATAACAATGAGCTTGCAAATGATTTAGGTAATCTCGTGCAGCGTTTAGCTACTTTAGCACAGAAAAATAATTTAGTTTTAGAAAAAAGAGCGAATATTGGTTTTTCGGCCGAATATCAGAAATATATGGAGAGTTTTGAGTTTTCGCGAGCATTTGATTATGTTTGGGATAAAATTCAAAACCTGAATAAAAGAATTGATGATGAAAAACCTTGGATGTTAGCTAAAAATAATGAAACAGAAAAATTAAATGTCTGTCTTAATGATTTAATAAATGACTTACTTGAGGCAAACTATGAATTAAGCGTGTTTTTGCCAAATGCGGCCGATAAAATTTTTGAAGTTTTTGGTGATTCAATTAAACCGCCTGAGACTCCGCTTTTTCCGAAGACAAAAAAATAACCCCGCTAGGGGGTTATTTTTATGGTTTTATTCTTCACCTGATAGTTTTGAAGTGAAATCGGACAAATAGAAACCAATTACACCACCAATCATTGGGAAGAGGGCGTAAATAGATAAGGCCTGGCAAATGCCGCCTAGAATTTCGCCGAAACTCTCACCAGCAGTTGGGAAGATTTGATACATCATTGCAAGAGCTGGGTTAAAGATGAAGTTGTTGTTGAGGCCGAGGAAAGCGGCGGAAACAACATAACCTAACACAACAGCTAATGCTACACCACCTGCTGCGGTTGCTGCAAAGGTAAATACGCTTCTTTTGTATTTGAGGGCGCGTGAGAAGAAGAACCCGATAATGATTGCGCCGAGTAATTCAACCATAGTAACAATCCACATACCATTTTCTGCAATTGCTGACATGGTAGGTACATCATAGGCACTTTCACCGCCAGTTAGGTGGAAGGCATTGAAGATTAGCCAACCAAGCCATGCACCAATTACTTCGGCAATGATGTACATAATGCCGCGTGCGACTGACATACGGCGGCTAGCCATCATGCCTACTGTAATAAGCGGGTTGAGACATGCACCAGAAAATGCATAAATTGCAATTAAGACTGCAATCATAGCGATTGCGTATGTTGCAATTGTATGAATGCCCATTAGTGATACTGAGAAGAACAATAAAGCTAAGAGCAATGTGCCGATGATTTCACCAAGCAATGCACCGTAAAACTTGTGGTTTTTGAATACGGTTAAGAAGCTTTCTTTTTCTTCGTATTTGCGTGCAAAGAAACCTGAGAGACAGGATTTCTTTTTGCTAGTGGAGACTTTTTCCTCGTGTTTAGCCTCTACTTTTTTGGTTTTAGGAGCCTCGAGTTCTGACTTCTTGACAGACTTTGCGGCAGTTTTTGGTTTGGTCGTTTTAGCCTTGGTAGACTTAGTTGACGCATTCGACTTCTTGGTCGCCATTATTTCCTCCTTTAGTAATATTAATTTAATTATATCACAGATTTCGTGTTATAATAAAAAGAATAATAATTTATTTAGGAAAAAATATGGGTGTAATTGTAAATAAACAGAATGAGCAAAATGATGAATTGTCGCGAAGGATTAACGCTGATCTTAGAGCGAAAGCAATGGAAACTGCAAGCGTAAACGAGGATGGAGATGTTGATTTTGCAGAAGATGCTGATTATTTGAGAGATTTAAAAAAGACTGGAAAATTTGGTTGGATTTGGGTTGTATTAATTGTACTTGCGGTGATTTCTTTAATTTCTATTATATTTTTGTAGATTTAGCATAAGTGGTATATAATATATAGTATATGGCTAGTGGGCTGAGCAAAAATGATCCGAATAATGCGGTAATTGATTCTGAAAAGTCTGGTATAAGACCTGGTTTTTTGGGTGGTAGTGGTGGAGGTGATAAACCGAGTGGGCTTACTGGCGAATCGTCTGATTCTGAAAAAACTGAAAAAGCAAATCAAGCTAAGGCTGAATTTGGTAATGCGGAAGACGCTGCTGCTGAGCAAGAAGGGGGGCTTTATCATGGCGGCGATGATGTGGAAAGTACACGAGAAAATGAAGAAAAGGCAGGCGGTTACTATTCTGGTAGTGGCAGACTAGATGCTAGTGAAAAAAAGAAGCTAGGGTTTAAAGGCTTTTTGAAAAAAAAGGGTGGTCCTTTAGGCATTACGGCATTTATTTTATTATTTTTCGGTGTTGGCGCGACATCATTTACTACTGGTTCTTTTCAAATTAATGCTTGGAAGGAGAACTTGGATGGAACCTTTGGTATGAATAGTGCAGTAATTGCAAGAAGATCAAATAATGTAGTGATGAGGCTTCTTGGGCATACTCGCAAGAAGGGGACGAATTCAGTTTTTGATTTAGACAAGACGCCAAAATCAAAAATTGTGAATAAACTTAAGGAAAAAAATATCTATGTTACTGAATTTTCTGATGCTGATGGCGGTACGGAAAGTCAGTTTAGAGTATTACTTTTTGAAGATGCAAATGGTAAAGTAGTACCGATTGTTTCATCTGATGATGATGTGTCTTTTGCAAATAGATTTGTTGGCCAAACAGTTGATGTGTCTGGTGATGGGCAAAAAATGCTCACAATTACTGAACCAAGCATGACTATGAATAAAGCAATGAGTTCTAATGATAGTTTTAGAAAAAGTTATGATTCTGCAACTTTAACATTTACTGGCAAGGTCGCTGGATGGTTTGATAATGTGACTGAATCATTACTGACTAGAATTATAGGTCCGGATGCGCGTAATCAGACTAAAATGGATGATCCGGATAAAGAAAAAGTGGAAGAAATGCTGCTGGGCAATAAGAGTAAGGGGGCTGACGATAGTGATATGGAAGCAAGTAATAAAGAAGACACTGATGAAAATGGGAAAAAGATGTCAGAGATGGAATATGATGACGGGACGGGCAAAACTGTAACATATGATAGTGTTGATGCGGAAAGCGACAGAATCAAGACTGATAGTCCGTCTTCTGATAGTGTAGGAAAAGGTTTAAGCGCAAGGGCACAAAAGGTTGCGATGCTTAGCGCGAATGCAGGCTGTGCTTTTCTTAAGGGGATTGGAGCAATTAGTACTGCTGTTGGGGCAGTGGTTACTACAAATGTTATTAGTTATGCTTCTAAAATACTTGAAACTGCTGACGCAATAAAAGCTGGCTCTGGAAGTGAAGTAACTCATCTTGTACTTAATAGTCTTAATACTCCAGTTAAATCTGAAAATATGTATGATACTAATGGAAATCCTGTGGATGATATTTATGGTGCAACTACGGCTAGTCCTGGATTTAATGCTCCATTTTCGTCAAAAAATACAATTAACGAGAATGATCCCAGTGCTATTTTAGTCAACAAGGAGTATGCTACGAAGAATGCTTTAATACAATTAAATGCTGGGTCAGTTGGAAACATCGCTGCTGAAGTTGCGGCTATTGGGAGCGGAATGCAAGCATTTAGGGCATGTAATGCGGCGCAAGGTATTGCTGGTGCGGTTGACTTTGCTGGGGACATATCTTCTGTTTTTACGTTTGGAATTGCTGGGGCAGTTAAAGAAATAATAAAGGGGGCAATACAAGGTGCTGCTCTTGCGCTTGTGATGGTTGGCATAACATCCGTCATTACTGCTATTACTCCTACGGTTGCTCAATGGTTTGCAGGTAAGTTGACTCATGCTTTTCTAGGCATACCTGGTGGCTATTCGCTATTAAGTGGTACCCATAATATTTATGATAGCAATCTTCAGATGAGTACCGGGAGATATGCTAGTAAAGATAATGCAATTGAGGTTTTTGGGCTAACAAAAGATGTAGAAAAGGAATGGGCATATTATGAGCGTGCGACTAGAAGTCCGTTTGATATTACAAGCCAGTATACTTTTCTAGGTAGTATTTATAATTCGGTGCTTCCTATTGTCAATAAATCAACTGCTGGTACGGCATTTACTACAGCCTCTTTATTAGCTGATTTGACTGGGACTTCAGCTTTAGCATTGGTGAGCCCATCCGTGAGTGCTGCGAACGAAGTTGGTGCCTTTGCCTTCACTTTGGCTAGCGAAAACAATTGTAGCAGTTTGAAGTCAGTAGACGTGGCTGGCGATTTTGCATGCAATAAATATAGTGGGGCATATGTTAATGAGCTAACGACGATGGATTTGGAGGATAATTACCAAAATATGGCAAGTTATGGGAGCTTTGATGGGGAAGATTCTCATGGAAATCCTAAAGTGAATGTTGATTCTGAATATGCTAAATGGATTATTGCGTGCATGACAAATGATGTTCAGCCTGGTAATATGAGCGGAGCGGTGGCAAGTTTTGTGTCTAAAGCAACAAATGGGATTACTAACGGTTCTATTGTTGGGAATGGGATAGTTAATTTTGGTAGTAACCTTATTCCGTTTGAAGGTATTATAGATGTAGCAGAAGCGGTTCAGGAAGAGACTAATATTCCATGGAACAGTGGTTATGCTTGCACTGGCAATACTGACGACTCGGCTCTTAATGAGCGAGTTAAAAGCTATTCAATGTATAATTTAGACCAGAGAGTATTGTATGATATGGGTCTAATTGAATCAAATTCAACCATGGCGTTTTTGGAAGATTATTATAAAGAAAATCCAATAGATAATTCGTTTGAAGGGCAGATTGCAAGGATTTCTGGTATGGATAAAGAGGAAGTGTTAGATACGTTGGCTTTGATTGAATACTATACTTTTGTGGCAAATTATAATCCAACTGAGCGTTTTACTTTTGGTGCTCCTGCCGTGGAAATGCAGGATGAATTAAAGTTTGATAACGAAAACACCTTGGCCGGCGATGCAACTTTGCTTAATGCTATTTCATTTGCTGATATAAGGAATCGCACTTTCGCTGTGTAATAATAGTTTTTGCAAAAAAACTGTTTAGAGGTATAATAATATAAGATATGGAAGAAATTAATAAACTAAAGCAAGAATTAAAAAAGATTAATGCTGAAGCTGCTGGTATTCGTGATTTGCCAACAGAAAAAAGAGCAGAGTTTGGTAAAGCTATAAATGCTAAACGAGCTGCGATTTTGAATAAAATTGCAGAGTGTGAAAAAGCATTGCTTGACACTGAAGTTTTACCAATTGATGTTACTGCTTGGTCCGGGGTAAATGAACCTTTGCCAGAGTTTTATTCGGCCGAAATGGGCTCAGCACATCCTTTGATGACTGAACTTGATAGAGTTTGTGATATTTATCAAATGATGGGATTTGATATTTTGGAAGCACGGCAACTAGATGATGAATATCATATGTTTGATACTTTAAATTTTGCGAAAGAGCATCCTGCACGAGACGGATATGATACTTTTAGAACAGAAGAGGGCTTAATCCCACCCGCTCATACTTCTACTATGCAACATCGGGTTTTGAAGCAATTTAAATCTCGTTTAGATAATGATGGCGTTTTGGCTGTAGTAGTGCCTGGCAGGGTATTTCGTAATGAAGATGTGGATGCTACACATGAGCATACTTTTTATCAGTGTGAAGGTGTGTATGTTTCGCGAGATTGCAATATGGGACAGATGTTAGGGATTTTACGGGAATTTTTTGAGAAATATTATGAGCAGAAGTTAAATATACGAACTCAGCCTGGGTATTTCCCATTTACGGAACCGTCTTTGGAATTTATGATTGAAAAACCAAAAGATTTAGGCGGGAAAAAAGGTGATTATCTTGAAATGCTAGGTTGCGGGATGATTCACCCAAATGTATTAAAAATGGCCGGTATTAATCCAGAAGAGTTTCATGGTTTTGCGTGGGGCGGTGGCATAGATAGATTAGTAATGTTGCGTTATGGATTAGATGATGTGCGGCATTTTGAGTCGGGTAATCTTAATTTCTTGAGGGAGTTTTAAAATGAAGATTAGTTTAAATTGGTTGAAGCAATATGTAACAATTCCTGAAACGGTTTCTAATGAAGAGCTAATACGCTTAATCGGTGCACGCTTGGTAGAAGTGGAAGGCGTGATTGACGAGTCGTATAAATATGACAATATTTATATTGTTAGAGTGGAAACATGTGAAAAAATTCCGGAGACACATTTAACGTTGTGTCATATTAATGCTGGCGGTCCTGAATTAGTGCAGGTTGTTTGTGGCGCTCCGAATGTAAGGGAAGGAATGCTTGCGGTGTGGATTGCGCCCGGCGCTATTGTGCCAGCTTCTGTACATGAAGATGCGCCATTTGTGATTGGTAAACGAAAAATGCAAGGCTACGAGTCTTGTGGGATGTTGGCGGGTGCCGATGAACTAGATTTTGGTGATGACCACAGCGGTATTGTTGAAATTGAACCAGAGACGGCGCAGCCAGGTGATTTATTGGCGGATATATTTGATTTAAACGATTTAATTTTAGAAATAGAGAACAAATCTTTAACGCATCGTCCGGATTGCTTTGGTGTTATTGGATTTGCTAGGGAAGTAGCAGGAATACTTGGACAAGATTTTCAATCTGGATTAGCTCGGGGTGCCAATTCTTATATGGTTGAGAGTGTTTCGGCGTCAGCACTTGGTCTGTTTAACCCTGAGTCTTCGTTTGAAACGCATTTTAATGCAATGCCGATTAGGATTGATGAAAAAGAGATTTGCCAAAGATATTCTGCCTTGGTCTTACAAAAGCATGGAGAAATGAAGCGTAAATGCTTGACGTGGACTGACACAATGCTAGCAAAATCTGGAATGAAGCCAATCAGTCCGATTGTAGATGCGACGAATTATTTAATGCTTCTGACTGGCCAACCTTTGCACGCATTTGATTACGATAAATTTGTCGCCGTCTCTAGAACAGATAACCCCGAGATTAAAGTGCGTTTGGCACATTCTGGTGAAAAGTTGGTATTACTTGACGCTACGGAAGTTGAACTTTGCGATACAGATATAGTAATTTGTAGTGGTGACATCCCGGTGGCTTTAGCTGGAGCAATGGGTGGTCAATCTACTATGATAGATGAAAATACCAAGAATATTATTATTGAATCTGCAACGTTTAGTTTGTTTAATTTGCGTAAAACTCAGATGAAACATGGAATTTTCTCTGAGGCTATAACACGTTTTACAAAAGGTCAGCCGCCATATCAAACCGTTGTGGTTGCCGAAGCCTATGCAAAGATGCTTGGTGATGGTTTTAAGGTAGTGGCCGCAGCAGACAATTATCCAAATCCGGAGCAAGAGATTGTTGTAAAAATTACAACAAAAGAAATAAATGATTTATTAGGAACTGAATATGAAGATAATCTAATCATTAAGACTCTTGCTAACGTTGGGTTCGTAATTAAGAATAATGAAGGACTTTTGAATATCGTTGTCCCTAAATGGCGAATGGATATTCATATTAAAGAAGATATTATTGAAGAAGTTGGACGTTTGCTTGGGTATGACAATATCCAACCTACTTTGCCAATGCATTTTACTGCAAATAAGAATTTGGTTTGGGAAACTAAAAAACACATCCGCAACTTAATGGTCAGATACGGTGCTAATGAAGTTTTGACTTATAGTTTTGTAAGTGAACGATTACTAAAGAAATACGGGCAAGATTGTAACAATTCATATAAGATTGTAAATTCTATTTCACCGGAGTTGCAGTATTTTAGGCAGTCTGTTGTGCCTAGTTTACTGGAAAAAACATATTTAAATGAGAAATTGCCAGTTGAAAAATTTGCAATTTATGAAATTAATAAAGTTTATCGGAAAGATGATGGACTAAACGACGAGAATGTACCAAATGAGAGACTTTCGCTCGGATTTGTGGTAGCAGAACGTAAGAATTCACAGACGGCTTATTATAAAGCAAAGAAATATTTAGCTAAACTATTTGATGAATTTGGTATTAAGATAGAGTTCATGCCACTGAAGTCTAAGAGCGCTGAGTGCCTGGCTTATGAGCCGAAGAGATCGGCAGAGGTGCTAGTGAATGGTGAATATGCCGGCGTAGTTGGTGAATTTAAAAATTCAGTGAGAAATGATTTTAAGCTTGCTCCGTATTTGGCTGGTTTTGAAATTGATTTGGACATGTTATTAAATAATATAAATCGTAAAAAATCAATTGATTTCTCAGATACTAAAGCAGAAGATTTAACGATAACAACTAATAAATCATATTCTGAAGCCTTAAAAGAAGTACAGGCAAAATATCCTGAGGCAATAATTGAACCTGGAAGTATTTATCAGGCAGAAAATCAGGAAACCAAGAATATTTCTTTCCATATTATTACTAAAAAGTAAATTATTTATTTGCGAATTTATTAAACTTATGCTAAAATAATTATATGATACTTTTAGATTCGGTAACAAAACAGTATCCGGGTGATTCTGAGCCGGCGCTTGATAATGTTTCTTTACATATTGAACCGAACGAATTTGTTTTCTTGGTGGGTAAGTCTGGTGCTGGTAAGTCTACTTTAATGAAGATGATTACCAAGGAGGAAAGTCCAGATTCTGGTAAGATTATTATTGGTGGTATTGATTTGGATTATGTAAAAAAACGCCATATTCCTGGTTACCGTAGAAGACTTGGTGTGGTTTTTCAAGATTTTAAGTTATTGCCAAGGCGAACTGTTTATGAAAATGTAGCTTTTGCTTTAGAAATTGCTGGAATGAGTGGAAAAGAAATTCGTAAAACTGTGCCAAAAGTACTTGAACTCGTGGATTTATTGGACCAAGCAAAGAAATTTCCTCATCAATTGTCTGGTGGACAACAGCAAAGAGTTTCTATTGCGCGTTCGGTAGCAAGACAACCAAAGATTTTGATTGCTGATGAGCCAACAGCTAATTTGGACAAATTAACTACCGAGGAGATTATTCAGCTTTTGAAGAAAATTAATGATTTTGGTACGACTATTTTAGTGACTACTCATAATGAGGGTATCGTAAATACCTTACAGAAGCGCGTGATTACTTTGAAGAATGGTAAAGTCGTGAATGACCAGAAGAACAATGGTATTTATAAATTGGATGAAACTCCAGTTCCTAAGACTCCTACGCGCGTTGTGCAGACGCCTGGCCATGCATTAAGAAGACAGCCAGTGAATAATGGCCCTGTTAAAGATATCGTAGCAAATAAAACACAAAGAAAAAAGGTAGTATAGGATGGCAAAAGACAAACCAGAAAATAAGAAACTAAAAAAAGTGACGAAAAAAAGTTTGCGGACAATGCAAAAAAATCGTCAACGGCATCCACTTCGTACTCAGGCTAGAATCGCTAAGTATGGAGCAAAGGGTTTTGGTAGGAATATTTGGCTTTCCACTGCTGCTACTGTTGTGATGTCTATTACGCTTATTATTTTGTTCGTTACAGTTGTTGCTAGTGTAATTTTGACTAATACGGCTGAGATGATGAAAGATAAAATTGATATTACAATTTATCTCAAGCCGGGGGCGACTAGTGAACAGTTGACGCATCTTAAAGAAATAATTTCTGAAGATCCAAATATAAAGTCTGTAGAAGTTTCTAGCTCAGAGGAAGAATATGAGAAGTTTTTACAAGAGAATGAAGGTAGTGACGAAATTGTCAATGTGCTTGATGATGAAATGAAAAAAATAATGATTGCTAAAATGCAAGGGACAATGCGAATTAAGGTTCATGATGTAGATAATTTAGATAGTATCAAGAGTATTGTTGAAGAGGATGAAGAGTTTAAATTCTTTGTAGATAAGAACAAGGCTCCGACTTATGATGTGAATCAGGCGGAAATTGCTACTATTACGACGTGGGCGAGAATAGCAAGAACGGGTGGTATTATTTTAGCTGCTGTATTTTTGGTAATTTCTGTTTTAATTATATTTTCTACCATTAGGATGGCAATTTTCTCTCGTCGCGAGGAAATATACATGATGAAATTGGTTGGTGCGGAAAAGAATTTTATCCGCGGTCCATTCCTAGTTGAAGCTGAGATTTGTGGCATTATTGCTGGTTTAGTAGCGGCAACAGTTTCGTTCTTTGGATTCATGTTTATGGCGCCAAGGTTAACAAATTATGGAATTGACGTTTCTACAATTACTGATATTTTAGAATCAAATAAACTGATACTAGTATATTTGGTGTTCATAGCATTAGGAATAATTATAGGAAGGATTTCGGCTAGACTTGCTGTGTCTAAATACTTGAACAAATCATAATATATATGGTATAATATAGTTATGGTAATACTAAAAAACAAAAAAATAATATTGTCTGTAATAATTACTTGTTTATTGATTGGTGGAATTCCAGTTGGTGGAGCGTTTGCAATTTCTAAAGCTTGCCAAAATTCGGCAGCTTGTCGTGAGGCCGTTGAAAAGGAAAAACTAGCTAATAAAAACGCAGCCAGTGCGGCTAGTTCGGCAAATGCTTATCAAGCAAGGGTTAATGAGTTAACTGCAGAAATTGCAGGTAAAGAAGCTGATATTATCCAAACTGAGGTTGAAATTAAAGAGCTGAAGAAACAAATTGAGATTACTGAGGCAAAGTTGTTAGAAGAACAGGAAGCATTGGCAGAGCTTTTGATTGGTATGCACTTTGAAGCTGATTCGGAGCCTATTAAGATTCTGGCTGGGGCTAGCTCAATTTCTGATTTAGCCGAGAAAGCAGCTAGGGCAGATGTGGTAAAACAACAAATCAGTGCTTCGGCTGAGGCTGTTAAACAAGCTAAAGAGCAACTAGAAGCTGATAAAGCGGAAGTTGAAGATTTGTTGGCACAGCAAAAAGCTGCACGTGAGTCTCTACTTGCTAAAAGAAGCGAACAACAGCGATTGGTTGAAAAATTTGCAAACGATGCAGAGGCTTACGCAGAACAAGCAAAAGCTGCTCAGCAGGCACAACGTGAAGCTGAAAGAGCTGAGCAGGAAGCGCATCCGGAGCTATATCGTGGTTCGGCTTATACTGGCGCGAATACTTATCCATGGCAAGGTGATTGCCCCGGCAAGCAAGATGCTTATTTGACTTATTGGGAAGATGCGTATGGTTGGCATAAAATTGGTGGATATGTTTGTGAATGTGTAAGCTATGCCGGCTGGAAGGCATATGAATATTATGGTTTAGCGATTGGTTGGGGTAATGCTTATTCTTGGGATGATGGTGCTAGAGCAGCTGGCTATCGTGTGGACCATAATCCAGCAGCAAATACTATTGGTCAGGTGGATGGATATCCTTACGGACATGTGTTCTGGGTAGAGAGTGTCAATGGTGATGGTTCAATTAATGTGACTGAGTATAACAATGCCTACGCTACCTACTTGTATTCCGGTAGTATGCATTATGGCGATTTCGGTGCACGCAGAATTGGTGCAAACGAGATATGGCAATACAACTTTATCCATTTGTGATATAATTATAAACATGAGTGAAAAAGTAGAGTGGAAAGAAAAAAAGACTAGTCTTGGCAATGCAATTATAATTTCAGTGGTTGCACTGATTATAGGTGTGGTTGTCGGGGCTAATTTTAATAATATATTTGGTGGTTTTGCGCCATATCTTGGGTGGTCTAATAAGGCGAGTTCATCGCTTGATTGGTCTTCTTTGGATGAAGTTTATAATGAATTAGCTTCTTCTTACAATGGTGATATCTCTGAGAATGAACTTATAGAAGGCGCAAAGAAGGGTTTAGTAGATGCACTAGGAGATAAATATACTGTTTATATGAGTGCGGATGTTGCCTCTGATTTTTATGACGATTTGCATGGAAAGGTAGGCTCTGGTATTGGCGTTGAGATGGGGCTTCGCGATGGTTACGTGAGGGTTCTTAGGACTTTGCCAGATAATCCTGCAAGAAAAGCGGGAATTTTAGCTGGCGATATTATTTATAAGGTTGATGGTGAAGAAGTTTATACTTTGTCTACTGAAGAGATTTCTAAAAAAGTACGAGGTGAGACCGGTACAGAAGTTACGGTGACGGTCGTCAGGAATGGTGAAGAATTGGATTTTAAAATGAAAAGGGAAACAATTAATAACGTTTCTGCCTATGTAGAATATGATGGGCATACTGCTATTATTACAGTGACGAGATTTGACGACGATACTGGTATAATGGTTCAGAAATTTGCAAAGGAATTCAGCGATAAAGGCATAAAGAAAGTTATTTTAGATTTAAGAAACAATGGCGGAGGATATGTTTCGGCAGCGCAAGATTTACTAAGTTTATGGATTGATGGTGACGTGGTAGTTAAACAAAAATCCAAACATTATGGTGATAGCACCTCGTCTACCGGTAACGGAAAAGCAATTTTGAAAGACATGAAGACAATTGTACTCGTAAATGGTTCATCAGCTTCTGCAAGCGAAATTGTAGCGGGGGCTTTACAAGATTATGAAAAAGCTACAGTTGTTGGCGAAACAACGTATGGTAAAGGTGTTGTGCAACAGCTATTGAAATTATCTGGTGGGTCAGTATTAAAAGTAACCACTGCAGAATGGTTTACTCCGAAAGAGCGTTCAATTAACCAAGAAGGGATTAAACCTGACGTTGAGGTGGAAAGGACATTTGAAGATATTAATGCTATGCGTGATCCTCAACTAGAGAAGGCAAAGAGTTTGTAATATGAAAATTGTAATTGCTACAGCTGTTTATTATCCAATGATAAACGGCGTAGCTGTATTCTCGCATAATTTAGCGGTTGGGTTAGCGCGTCGTGGGCATGATGTGATGGTGATTTGCCCGTCGCAAACTGGGAAGAATTATACCGAGACGGAAGAAGGTGTTAAAGTTTGCTACTTGAGATCGGTGCAAGCAAAAGTTTATCCAGATCAAATTCATGAGATCCCTGAAAAGAAAAAATGGCGACCACGATTACTATATAAACATGGGTTTAGAGTTTCGGTATTTCCTGCGATTGAAATTAAAAAGGCTTTGGATGATTTCCAGCCTGATGTAGTACATGTGCAAGTTTCTGATCCGATTGGTTTATCAGTTGTTTCTTATGCGAGAAGGCATGATATACCTGTAGTAACTACTGAACATAATCAGCCAGAGGTTATTACGGAGCCACTTAAAATGCCAAAAGTTGTGAAAAAACCGGTTGATGCGATGCTATCTTCTTACTTTCGTAACCGTCAGAGTAAAAGTGATTTTGTGACGATGCCAACAGAGCAGGCAATTCGGATTTTATTAGAAAAACATGAGCTTGACGTTCCAATTGCCGCTGTATCAAATGGCGTAGATTTAACGAACTTTTCGCCCGGGAAAGTGAAGCCTGACTTTTATAAAAAATATCAGATTCCTATGAATGTGCCGATTGTATTATATGTCGGGCGAATTGACCCGGAAAAAAGAGTGGAAACTATTATAAAAGCATTTGTTGAAGCGCGGTTTAAAGTTCCGAAAGCAGTAATGGTGATTGCTGGAGATGGCGTAGATAAGGCTAGATTGCAAAAAATATGTGAAGAAATGGGAATTAATAAGGAAATAATGTTCCTTGGTAGAGTGACAGAAGATGATTTATATGATTTATACCGTATAGGCACAGTATTTGCGACGGCTTCGGAGATTGAGACTCAGGGCATTGTTTTGATTGAAGCGGCGGCTTCGGGTTTGCCTTTGATTGCTGTTAATAAGGGTGCGGTTTCGGAGGTTTGCCATAACGATGAAAACGGTTATTTATGCGAGCCTGGCAATACATCGGAGATTTCTGGTGCGCTTGTTAAAATTCTCTCAGATGCTCGTTTACGGGAGAAATTTGCTAAAAATTCAGTTAAAATCGCCAAAGAGCATGATTTTGAGAGAACGCTTGACAAGTTTATTAATATCTATCATAAAGTGTGCAAGCAAAATATGGTATAATATGGTTCATGGAACGATATGAACCACTAAAAATTGAAGAAAAATGGCAAAAAAAATGGGAAGAAGAAAAACCGTATAAAGCGGAAATTCGTGAGGGGGTCCCTAAAAAGTATATCGCTGAGATGTTCCCGTACCCATCTGGGGCAGGATTACATGTCGGACATGTGCGAAACTTTACAATTGTAGATGTTCTCACGCGTTTTTATGAGCAACAGAGACTGAGCGTTTTGCGTCCATTTGGCTATGATACTTTTGGCTTACCGGCAGAGAATTATGCGATTAAGACTGGTACTGCGCCCCAAGAGGTGACTTTGACTAATATTGCTAATTTTCGCAATCAGGCGAAGCGACTTGGGTTTGCAATAGATTGGGATAGAGAAATTAATACTTCTGACCCAGAATATTACAAGTGGACACAGTGGTGCTTTTTGCAATTATTTAAAAAAGGCTTAGCTTACCAAAAAGAATCGTACCAGTGGTGGTGTCCTGAAGATCAAACAGTGCTTGCGAATGAACAAGTAGAAAATGGTAAATGTTGGCGTTGCGGACATGAAGTAGAAAAGAAAAAGATGAAACAGTGGTTCTTTAAGATTACTGAATATGCCGATGAATTGTTATCTGAGATTGATGCGTTGGATTGGCCTGATAAGATTAAAACAATGCAGAAAAATTGGATTGGGAAGAGCACTGGTGCCGAAATTGAATTTAAACTTGTAACACCATCTTTTTCGGGACGCTCCGGGGAAGTGGTATCTACAAGTTTAAACTCTATTACTGTCTTTACTACCCGTCCGGATACAATTTATGGCGCAACGTTTTTGGTCGTGGCACCAGAATATGCTGAGCTAGAGTATATTGTTTCGGATGATGCTAGAGATGCAGTGATGGCTTATAAACAAAGCGCACTTTTAAAGTCCGAAATTGAACGCCAAGAAAACAAAGAAAAAACTGGCGTATTTACCGGAGCTTATGCCCTTAACCCGGCAACGAATGAAAAAATTCCTATTTATGTGGCTGACTATGTGCTATCAGGTTATGGAACCGGTGCGATTATGGCAGTACCAGCCTATGATGATAGAGACAGGGAATTTGCAGAAAAATTTGATTTGCCTATTATAGAGGCGGATTTATGTGATTTTGGTCAATTTGGTACACCAAAAACAACTTACAGAATGCGTGATTGGTTAATCTCTCGTCAGAGATATTGGGGTTGTCCAATTCCGATTGCTTATGATAAAGATGGTAATCCGCATGCAATTCCTGAGGAGCAACTACCGGTGATATTGCCAGATATTAAAGATTATAAACCTGATGCCTCTGGTCGTTCTGCGTTAGCTAAAGCTAAGGATTGGCTAAAAGTAGAGGTACCTGTAAAAGATCCAAAGACTGGCAAAATCCATATGGAAGAAATGACGCGTGAGACGGATACTTTGGATGGTTATGCCTGTTCTTCCTGGTATTTGTGGCGTTATGTCTCGCCACACGATAGTGAACATGCATGGGGTCAGGAGGAAATTTCTTACTGGGCACCGACAGACATTTATGTAGGAGCAGACCATGCTGTTGCACATTTATTATACATTCGGTTTTGGTGCAAGTTTTTTGCCGATTTAGGGTATTTGCCTTTCCGTGAACCAATTAAAAAACTAATCTATCATGGCTATATCAATGCGCCGGATGGTAAAAAAATGTCAAAATCTAAGGGCAATGTGATTGATCCTCTAGATGTAGTTGATGAAGGCTACGGGGCTGATACTTTGCGTACTTACGAAATGTTTATTGGGCCGGTTGAACTAGATGCAGCTTGGGATCCAAGGTCAGTGGGGGGTGTTTATAGATTTCTTAATCGTTGTTTTAATTTGGCACCTTCAGAAGATGATTCTGATAAAACTATAGCTATTAGACATAAAACTATTAAGAAAGTCACTGAAGACATTTATAAATGTAATTTTAATACTGCTGTCGCTGCCTTAATGGAATATGTGAATGAGCTATACAAAGTCGGTGCTTCTCAAGAAGATCTAGTAATTTTAGCAAAGCTATTAAAGCCTTTTGCACCGCATCTTGCTTCAGAAATGCTAGAAAAGTATAATTCTGACGACGAATGGCCAAAATGGGATGAAAAATATTTAGTCAGTGATACGGTTGAAATAGTCGTGCAAGTAAATGGAAAATTGCGTGCTAAGTTAGTTGTAAACTCAGATGATTTAGAAGACGAAGACAAAATCACTGAGATGGCACTATCTGATGATAAAGTAAAGAAGTTTACTAGTGACGGCGTAAAAAAGACGATTTTTGTAAAGCGTGCAAAGATTTTAAATATTGTTGTCTAGTTTTATTTTTAAATTACCTTGACGGATGATTTTTGGTTTGTTTTTGGTTAAATCTATGATGGTTGATGGTTTGTGGCCGGTAATAGATTTTGGGGTGCCACCCCTTGGATTAGCAGAAGTGAGAAGGATGGGGCCGATTGTTTTAGCGATTTTTGGAAAGAGAGGATGATTTGGAATACGGATTCCGATTGTCTCGTAATGGTTGTAGTAAAAATGTTTAAAATCAGGGTTTTTAGGGAGAATTAAGGTTAGTTCTCCAGGAAAATGTTTAATTAGATTTTGTGCGATAGATGTTATGATTGCGTACTTTGAAATTGCTTTTTTAGATTCGGGCACCAAAGTAAAGATTTTGCCTGAATTATAGTCGCGGTCTTTTATCTTCATCAGTTTTTTGATGCCAGGCTCGGAGCTAAGCGCTACGGCATAGCCCTCTACAGTTTCAGTGGGAACAGTGACAATATTTCCTTTTGCTAAATCGTTTAATAATGAGTCAAAATTAATAGGCATGTCTGCTTCTTTCTCATGATTTTCCGTAATTTGGGATTTTTGACTTTTCATGAGAAATATTATATCATATTTTTATGAAAATACAGATAGTTCTGGATAATATTAGGTCTTGTTATAACGTGGGTGCGATTTTACGTACAGCCGAAGGTTTTGGGGTTGAAAAAGTGTTTTTATCTGGTTACACACCGAGAGTGCATGATAATAACTTATTGCCACATCTTCGCGAGAAGTTGGATCGTGAAATACATAAAACGGCACTTGGTGCAGAAGATATGCTAGATATTTATTCGTGTGATGATATAAAATCTGAGCTATTAAAATTAAAAAAACAGGGTTGGCATATTGTTGGTTTAGAAAATAATATTCAAACGAATAAACTTTTGAATTTGAATGACAAAGCATTGAAAGCTAATCTTTCAGATAAAGTTGTTTTGATTTTGGGTGAAGAAGTGCATGGTATAGATTATTCGCTTCATGATATAATTGATCTGTTTTTGGAAATACCTATGTTTGGCAAAAAGGAGTCATTTAATGTTTCTGTGGCGGCCGGTATTGCGATTTATGGTATAATGAACTCATGATAGAAATATATACAACACCAACTTGCGCGTATTGTCATGCCTTAATGGAATGGTTGGATTCCAAGGGCGTTGAATACGTGGAAAAAGATGCAACTAAGGAACCGGATATCGCCGCTGTACCAGTGACGGTAATTGGTGATGAGCGGATTGTCGGTTTTGACCGACCTGCTATTAAAAGGGCACTTGCGAAATTAGAAAAATAGTGATAGAATAAAAAAAATTATCGTTAAAACTAAGGAGCAAAATGCCTGAACCTAAGAAACAGAGTAGCCCTCGTAAGACTGGGCTTCGTAGGAGTCATCTTAGGCTTTCACTTGCACGGAGAGTAAATAAAACTTCACCGGTGAAAGTGTTTGAAACTAAGAAGAAGACCCCTAATTTAAAAGTTAAAACATCTAAAAAAGGATAAGAAAATTAAAAAATATGGCAAGTAATCGACATTTAGGTAGAGTAATTGTTTTACAGAGTTTGTACGAATACGAACTCCGAACCCTCGCCTCAGATCCAGAAGTCGATTTGGACGTTATAATTGCAAAAAACATTGAGCCGTATGAAAAAGCGCTTGGCGATACAGAGTTTGTGTATAATCTGACACATAAAGTAGCAGAGAATTTTGAGACTTTAGACGCAGCACTTACTCCTTTGGCGCCAGAGTGGCCAATCAGTTCAATTGCAGCAATTGATAGAAACGTTCTTAGGATGGGGCTGTATGAACTTTCGGAATGTGGTGATACTATTCCACCGAAAGTTGCAATTAATGAAGCAGTGGAACTCGCTAAGGCGTTTGGAAGCGAAAACTCTTCTAAATTTATAAATGGCGTGCTGGGCACTGCTTATAAAAAGCTTGGAATAAGCGAAGAGAATAATGAAGCAAAGAGTAATTCCGTCAATAGAACCGACGGCAAGGAGAAAACTTAAAGTTCCTGAGGCATTGCCTGAGGAGCAAGTTAAGGAAACCACCCTTGATAAAATTAAATCAGCTGTTTTTAGGAAAAAAGCGGCGATCCAATCAATTGTTAGAGAGCCTACCTCTGGCGGGATTGTTTTTAGATTTACTAAAGACAAGAAAGACATTGAAATATTATTAATCCAGGATTCAAAAGAGCGTTGGACTATTCCGAAAGGTCATATTGAACCTGGAGAAACAGCGAAAATGACTGCACGTCGTGAAATTGAAGAGGAAACCGGTCTTTCTAATGTATCAATTCTGACTTGGCTTGGTAAAATTCATTTTAAATATCGTCGGTTGGACAAACTTGTATTAATGACAACACAGATATATTTAGTACAAGCTTTAGATAGCCACGAGCGTCCTACGCCTGAAAAGTGGATGAAAGGGATAAAATGGTTTTCTTTCTCTGACGCTTTAGAGGCGATAGAATATGAAGATATTGAAAAATTAATGTTAATTGCGAAGAAAAAAATTCGTGCGGGAGAATATTAATGGAAACAGAAAAATACCATGAATTTGCTAAAAGCAAATTAGGTTTTGATTTTAATGATATAAATTTGCTAGTTGTTGCGCTTACGCACCGGAGCTATGTAAATGAACATAAATCGGCGCATGAACACAACGAAAGGCTAGAATTTTTGGGAGATGCGGTACTTGAGTTAGTCTCTTCTGATTTTTTGTTCCGTAATTATGATTACCCTGAAGGGGTGATGACAGCTCTTCGGGCAGCTTTAGTAAGGACGGAGTCTATCGGGGAAGCAGGTAAAGAATTAGGTTATGAGCCGCTTGTTCGTTTGTCGCGTGGTGAAAAACAGGGTTCAGAAAGAGCACATGATGTAATACTTGCTGATTGTTTTGAGGCAGTGATTGGAGCGATTTATTTGGATCAAGGGTATGAGGCTGCAAAAGATTTTATTGCTAAGCATATTTTAGTGAAAATTGACGGTATTTTAGAGGAGGAATCTTGGCGAGATCCAAAGTCTTATGTACAGGAATTGGCACAGAAAATTGATGGAATGACACCGGTCTATAAAACTTTGAAAGAAGAGGGGCCAGATCATGATAAAAAGTTTACCGTAGGTGTATATGTGGGGGAGGTTTTAAAAGGTACAGGGGTAGGTCATTCTAAACAAGAAGCTCAAACAGAGGCGGCACGAGAGGGTGTAAAGAAATACCGTAAAGGTTAAGCTTATTGACTTTTTTGTGATTTTGTGCTATAATAAGGGTATTGTACCTTAATAGATTTTCTTTGCTATCTTAATTTTAAGGGGGTGAAATAATTGAGAAATGAAGATTTTAGCATAGAGGAAATTGACGACCCTAGAACTTTTACTGGAGAGTTAGTCCCTGACTGTGAGAAAAGTGATGAATTGCCTTTTGAAGAAAGTGCCAATTCAGTTACTGTTTTAGAGTATTTAGGTGAGTTTAAAGCCCTTATAGACGCTTGTGGCCAAGTTTCTTATTTCTTTAATATGAAGAAATTCGTTAAGGCCGGCGTCAATAAGGCTAAAAGCATTGCTTCTGCCTATCATCATGATTTACGGTATTATAATGACCAGCTTGCTGAGTGGAAGGTGAAAGCCGAACGATCGTTTGCGATTGTAACGCTTCACGCTCTTAAGTTAGGTTATAGAATGCCCGAGAAGAAGCATTTCCTGAATCTCTTAACTCTTTATGAGACACGGAGAAAAGCTTATAAAGATTATTTAAGTACTTGCTTAAAGAATCAGAGACCACTTTCTCCAAACGAGTTGGAGGCAAAGTACCAAAAACGGTTACAGAAAGCTTTAGAAAAAAAGCACAAGTAACCACAAGCCCCTGAGAATTATCTCAGGGGTTGATTTTTTTGAGAAAATAGGCTAAAATATAGGAATTATAATAATTTTTAAGGAGAAATATGCTAGCGATTCGCATGCAACGTAATGGCCGGTCACATTATCCAACGTACCGGATAGTCGTCCAAGAATCCCAGCGTCACCCGCTTTCGGGACGCGTAGTGGCTGAGGTCGGCAACTATAACCCCGCAACTAAGGCTTTAACTTTAGATAAGGAAGCGGTGAAAAAATATCTTGACAATGGTGCTCAACCATCATCTCGGGTAGCCTTTATCTTGAAAAAGAATGGCGTAAAGTTACCGAAATGGTATAAAGAACCTACTGCTAAGAAATCTGTTGCGAAACACGCAGATAAGCTTCGCAAAAACCAACCAAAGGAAGAGCCTGCGCCAGAGGCATCTGATGCGTCAGAGGCTCCCGCGGTTACAGAAGCCCCAGCTGAAACTACAGAGGTTCCAGCGGAGACTACTGAAGAAGCGTCTGAAACAAAAGAATAACCAAAATAGTCCCTATGTGGGACTATTTTTGTGTTATAATTATGGTAAATTAATATTAAAGGAGAAAAAATGGCTACTATTGACCAACAATTCGTAGAATATATCGTTAAAACCCTAGTCGGAAATCCTGAAAAGGTAGCAGTGGATCGTGCAATTGACGAAAAAGGAGTACTTCTTACTCTTACCGTTGATCCTTCTGACGTTGGACGTGTAATTGGCAAACGCGGCGTGACGGCTCAAGCAATCCGGGTATTACTCCGTGCATTAGGGACTAAGCAAGATGCTAGGTTTAATTTAAAGATTGTCAATACCGATGAAGATGGCGAAGGTGCGCCTAAAAAAGAGACTGCTCATACTCGTGATGAAAAACCAACAGCTGAAGAAGACGATGATATTGAAGATGAAGCAGACGAAGAAGTAGAAGATGAGGCAAATGAAGAGGCTGAAAGCGATGAAGACGAAGAAGACGATGAAGAGCCGGAAGAAGAGACCTCTGAATTGGCGGAAAAGACAAGAGCCGAGCTTGCCGATCTTGATGATTTAGATATTTAAATTTTGTGGAAAACTAGCCTTGACATTATTGGTTTGACGTGTATAATTAAACATAAGCTAACTAACTGCGAGTCGGCTTGTAAAACACAAAAGAGTTGAGAGCTTTATATGTTTCAAAATCCCCCTACGTTGAAGGGGGATTTTGGGCTTGCAATTTTTTTATATGTGTGATAAATTAATTTTAAGAAGTAGTGTGTCCTATTTTTGTAACTTGAGAGAGCTAGCGATTCTCTAGGGGGAAATAGGACAGTAATCTTCGGCGCTGAGACAATTAAATATAACATTATGGGAGTTTGTTTTGTTATATTAATTGTCAAAAAAGATACTAATAACACTAATAAAAAAGAGGTAGAATGGCTACAAAACCAAAATCAGGTGAGAGAGTTTTCTTCACCGAAGGTGACCAAGCGCTGCCAATTCCGGATCTTACTGTGCATCAGAAAGATTCTTGGGCAGACTTTGTAAAAAACGGCCTACGAGAAGTTTTTGAGGAGCTAAATCCTATAGATGACTATACCGGTCAGAAACTTTCTCTCCGTTTTAAAGATTATTATTTTAAAGATCCAAAGGAGACGGAGAGGGAAGCTAAGTATAATTTAGCAACTTATGAAGCACCACTTCATGTCTTGGTGGAACTAGAAAATAAAGCAACAGGAAAAAAGAAAGAACAGGATATTTACTTTGGTGATTATCCTTGGATGACAGAACGTGCGACGTTTATCATTAATGGTACCGAGCGCGTGATTGTTTCGCAGTTGATTCGTTCAGCTGGTGTTTTCTTTAATGCTGAGACTATCGGTCTTAAGCGCTATTATGGTGCAAAGGTAATTCCTGGCCGTGGTGCATGGCTTGAGTTTGAGACTGCATCAAACGGGGCTATTTATGTAAAAATTGATCGTCGTCGTAAGATTCCGGTTACAACTTTCCTTCGTGCGTTGGGAATGAAAAAGAGTGAGATTGAAAACGCATTTAAGAAGATAGATGTCGGAGAACAAAAATATATTGAAACGACTTTTGAAAAAGATACGACGTCTAATCAAGGCGAGGCCTTGTTAGAGGTATATCGTAAATTACGTCCAGGTGATTTGGCGACTGTTGAAAATGCTAAATCAATGATTGAGAGAACTTTCTTTGATAAGAAACGTTATGATTATTCAAATGTTGGACGATTTAAGATTAACCGTCGGTTACATTTTAATACTCCGAATGAGCCAGAGTTTAGAACTCTTCAAATGAAAGATGTGGTGGCTATTATTGCGGAAATAATTCGTCTTAATAATACTCAAGAAGCTCCGGATGATATTGATTCTTTGTCTAACCGTCGTGTTAAATTAGTAGGTGAATTAGTACAGAGACAATTTCGTCTTGGTATGCTACGCTTGCAACGTAATATTTTAGACAGAATGTCAATGGCTAACGCTGAGGATGTAACCCCTTCACAACTGCTAAACTCTCGTCCAGTGGTAGCTGCGGTAAAAGAATTCTTTTCTACCTCACAATTATCACAGCTTATGGATGAAGTAAACCCATTCTCTGAACTCGCACACAAGCGCCGTTTGAGTTCAATGGGGCCTGGTGGTTTGACTAGGGAACGTGCTGGATTTGATGTGCGTGATGCTCATCCAACCCACTATGGACGTATTTGTACTGTAGAGACTCCTGAAGGTGGTAACGTAGGTTTGGTATTAAACTTTGCAACTTATGCTCGTATTAATGAGTATGGTTTTATTGAAGCGCCATATCTTGTAGTAAAAAACGGCAAAGTTACTGACGAAGTTGTTTATATGGATGCAGACACAGAAAACGATATGATTATCGCCGATGCATCTGTAAAAACTGATAAAAATGGTAAATTCGTAGAAGACTGGGTATCTGCTCGTGTGCATGGCACTCCAGCGCAAGTTGAAGCAAAAAGAGTAACTCATATTGATGCGGCTCATAAGGAAATTTTGGGCGTCTCAGCATCTCTTATTCCTTTTGTAGAGAAAAACCGTGTTGACCGTTCGTTAATGGCCTGCGCCATGCAGAAACAGGCGGTACCTCTACTTCGTCAAGATAATCCAATTGTTGGTACAGGAATTGAACGTGAAGTCGCTAAAAACACTTCACAGCTAATTATGGCGACTGGAGCTGGCGTAGTAAAGAAAGCCGATAGCGAATCAGTAATAGTAACTTATGATAAAGGTGGCGATGTAGAATATAAACTACAACATTTTGAGAAAACTAACGACGACCGTTGTTATAATCAACGATGCGTTGTTAAACGTGGCCAAAAGGTAAAGAAGGGCGACACTTTGATTGAAGGGGCGTCAATCAATAACGGTGAGTTAGCTTTGGGGCGCGATTTATTAGTAGCATTTATGCCATGGCGAGGTTACAACATGGATGACGCTATTGTGATTTCTGATCGCTTGGTAGAAGATGATACTTTGACTTCAATTAATATTAAAGACTTTGATGTTGAGGTACGTGAAACTAAGCTTGGTCCTGAACAAGTAACACGAGATATCCCAAATGTTTCTGAACACTCTTTGCGCCACTTAGGCGAAGATGGTATTGTGACGATTGGTTCAGAAGTCAAAAATGGCGATATTCTTGTTGGTAAAATTACTCCTAAGGGTGAGCAAGAGCTGAGTTCTGAGGAACGATTACTTCGTGCTATTTTCGGTGAAAAAGCAAAAGATGTACGCGATACTTCTGTGAGAATGAATGGTTCTTCTACTGGTAAAGTAGTAGACGTTAGAGTTTACACTAGAGAGCAAGGTCATGAACTAAAAGCTGGCGTAATAATGCAAATTAAAATCTTCGTGGCAGAAATGCGTAAGATTGGCGTTGGCGATAAGCTAGCTGGTCGCCATGGTAATAAGGGTGTGATTTCTAGAATACTACCAAAAGAAGATATGCCATTTATGGCAGATGGCACTCCTATTGATATAATACTTAGCCCAATGGGCGTACCTTCACGTATGAACCTTGGTCAGCTATTTGAGACTCATCTAGGTATGGCTGCGAAGGCGCTTGGTTATAAGGTGGCTACTCCATCTTTCAATGGTGTTCCCGATGATATCATTTCTGATGAGCTAGAAAAAGCTGGATATGCTAGAGACGGTAGAGTGCAACTATATGATGGTTTAACTGGCGAGCCATTTAATGAAAGGACTTCTGTTGGTGTGATGCATATTTTGAAGCTTCACCACATGGTAGAAGACAAGATTCACGCTCGTTCAACTGGGCCATATACAATGGTCACTCAGCAACCTCTAGGCGGTAAAGCACAAAATGGTGGTCAGAGATTCGGGGAAATGGAGGTCTGGGCACTTGAGGCTTATGGTGCAGCTACAACTCTTCAGGAAATGCTTACTATTAAGTCTGATGATGTGTATGGACGTGCTAAAGCGTATGAAGCAATCATTAAACATGAACCGATTGAAGGTCCGAAATTGCCGGAAGGTTTCAATGTTCTTGTGAAAGAATTACAAGGGTTAGGTTTGAAAGTAGATTTGCTAGATCATGGTGAATCAGCAGATGCTGGTGATGTGATTGAGAGAACTTCGCGAGAAATTGAAAAATCTAAGGATGATCAATCTATTTATGATCAACATAAAAAAGATACCGAGCCACAAATCCTTGATTTGGATGAGGATGAAGCAGAAGCAATGATGGCGGAAGAAGGTATAGAAATAACGGAGATTGACGAGTCAGATGGCACAGTTGATCTCGGAGAGGAGTTCTAAGATGGCGTGGATGGATAATTTTATTAGCGCTTCGGACTTTGATTCAATTCGTTTATCGGTTGCAAGCCGAGACGATATCTTGAATTGGAGCTATGGTGAAGTAACCAAGCCAGAGACAATTAATTATCGTACTCAAAAACCAGAGCGTGATGGTTTATTCTGTGAGAGAATCTTTGGGCCAACTAAAGACATTAACCCGCATGACGCAAAACTTAAAGGCGTGCGTTCACGTGAGGCTGCAGTTGATAAGGAAGGCAATTTAGTTACAAAATCTATCACTAGACGTGAAAGAATGGGTCACATTGCATTAGCTGCACCCGTTGCACATATTTGGTTCATGAGAGGTATTCCTTCCGCATTGTCTCTACTTCTTGATATTACCGTTAAAAATATTGAGAAAGTTGTTTACTTTGCAACATATTTGATTACTGATGCAAAAACGAGCGAAATTGAAAAAATGCTTGAAAAATTAGAAGAGCAGACTAATGCCGGTCGTGATGCAATTAAAATCAGATATGAAAAGGAAGCTAAAGCTGAAGGAGCTGATATTAAAGCTCTAGCGGAGGCACAGACTAAAGAACTTGAAGATTTGCAAACTGAGTACTTAGCAAATAAAGCTACGCTTGAATCTTTCAAAAAGGGTGGCGTTATAACTGAAGTACAATATCGTAATTTACCTGAAGAATATGAGGACTTAATTACGGTTGAAATGGGTGCTACAGCTATAAAAACTCTTTTAGACGAAATAGACTTGGATAAGCTTATTGAAAGATTACGAGCTGAAGAAGCTGATGCTAAAGGTCAAAAAGAAAAGAAATTACAAAAGAGACTTAAGACTTTGGAAGGCATGCAAGCAGCTGGAATTCGTCCAGAAGATTTGATTTTGACAGTTGTGCCTGTGATCCCACCAGATTTACGTCCTATGATTGCGCTTCCTGGCGGTAGATTCGCTACTTCAGATCTTAATGATTTATATCGTCGTGTGATTAATCGTAATAATCGTCTGAAGAAGTTATTAGACTTAAATGCACCAGAAGTGATTTGTCGCAATGAAATGAGAATGCTTCAGGAAGCAGTAGATGCCTTAATTGATAATTCTGCTGCACATGGATCTCGTGGCGCAAATTCTACAAATGGTCGCCGTAAATTGAAATCATTGTCTGATTTGTTAAAGGGCAAACAAGGTCGTTTCCGCCAAAATCTTCTTGGTAAACGTGTTGATTATTCCGGACGCTCAGTAATTGTGGTGGGTCCAGAACTCAAACTAAACGAATGTGGTTTGCCAAAACAGATGGCTTTGGAACTCTTTAAGCCATTTGTGATTTCATGGCTAATCGGCAATGAATACGCAAATAACATCAGAGCCGCATCACGTTTGATTGAAGCTAAAGAAACGGTCGTATGGGATGCTCTTGATGAGGTAATTAAAGGTAAATATGTACTTCTTAACCGTGCTCCTTCTTTGCACCGTTTGTCTGTACAAGCTTTCCAGCCAAGATTAATTGATGGTAAGGCTATTAAACTTCATCCTTTGGTGGCATCCGGCTTTAACGCTGACTATGATGGTGACCAAATGGCTGTACATCTACCGTTGTCTGATGCAGCACAAGCTGAAGCGAGAGAGTTAATGTCGGCGTCTAAGAATTTGCTTAAGCCTGCTGACGGCTCTCCAGTTCTAGCTATTTATCAGGATGTTGTGCTTGGTGCATATTATTTGACTTATGACAAACCTGGAACTGATACTAATGATCCAAAGGCGTTTTCATCTGTGTATGAAGCCGAAATGGCTTATGATCAGGGAATTATTGCGCTTCAAACCCCTATTAGAGTTTTCACCAAGAAGGAAATTCGCGATACAACACTTGGACGCGTGATATTTAATGAAATATTGCCAGCTGATTATCCATATGACAACTCGGTGCAAACTAAGAAACATTTATCCAAGGTAATGGCAGAAATCTTTGATTTGTACGGGTCAGAGGTGATGGTAAAAACAGCTGACGATTTAAAAGATTTAGCATTTGAATATGAAACTATTGCCTCAATTTCTACTGCTAAGGATGATTATCCTACTTATAGTGAGATTGATGACTTTATCGCTGAAGGTGATGCTAAAACTGCTCTTATTCAGCAAGATTATAATGATGGACTTACTACTGATGAAGAGCGTTACAAATTAACTATTGCCAACTGGCGCGATATTGATAAAAGAATTTCCGAATTCTTATCAACGAAACTTGCTGAGATGGACACCGATATCGCTGTAATGGTGAACTCCGGTGCTCGTGGTAATATTTCAAATATTAAGCTTGCTTCTGCTGAGATCGGTATCATGGTGGATATTAACAACAATGAGATTGAGCTTCCTGTAAAATCTTCTTATAAGAAGGGCTTGAACACATTGGAATCCTTCATTGCTACTCGTGGTGCACGTCAAGGTCAGGTGTCTACGGCGCTCCGTACCGCAGATTCTGGTTACTTAACACGTCGTCTTGTTGACGTTTCGCAAGATGTCTTTACTACTGATGAAGTAGCCGAAGATCCTGGTTTTACTGTCTATCGTAGCGAAACAGAGATATCAGGTATTGACTTTAGCGCAAGAATTGCTGGTCGTTATACTGCTGAGCCTGTACCTGGCTACCTAGAGGCCGATGAATTGATTACTTTGGAAATGGCAAAGCAAATTGAAGCCGATGAGAAGGTTGATTCTGTAAAAATCCAATCTGTACTTTCTACTACGGCTGTTAATGGCATTCCGCGAAAAGCTTATGGTGTAGATATGGCTACCAGGGAACTTGTAGCGGCGAATGAGCCAGTTGGCGTAATTGCGGCGCAATCTCTTGGTGAACCTGGTACTCAGCTTACACTTGATACTAAGCACGGTTCTGGTGTGGCTGGCTCTGGTGCAATTGCAAGAGGTCTTCCTCGTGTTGAAGAGCTTCTAGAAGCACGTACTCCGAAAGGTCAGGCTTATGTTTCGCCAATTGATGGTGTAGTTGATGTTCGTGAAGAAAATAGTCACTACGTTATCACGATTGTTCCACAATCTGGTGGCGTAGAGAGGTTTGAATTAAACGGTAGGAAACCAGCCGTTAAGGATGGCGAGAATGTTAAAGCTGGTACTACTCTAATCAAGAAGAGCGGTGAAAATCCTGCTGTTAAGGCGCCAACTGCTGGAATTGTTGAGTTAGTTAAAGACGCAGTGATTTTAGTTTCTGCTGCTGGTACTCCTGTAACTATTGAGGTGTCTGGTGAAGCTGAACTAGTCGTTAAATCTAACGATACGGTTAAAGCAGGTGATAAGATTACAACGGGTTCTCTAAACTTACAAGACCTTTTGAAATATAAAGGAATTGAGGCTACTGAGCGCTACATTATGAACGACGTTCTTAATGTTTACGCTGCTCAAGGTCATGAGATTTCACCAAAGCATTTGGAAATTTTAGTTCGCCAAATGTTCTCTAGAGTTCAAATTATAGACCCAGGTGATTCTGAGTTTGTGAGCGGTGACATAGTTTCACGAACTGCTGTAAGTATTGTGAATGGTCAGTTGCAAGAAAAAGGTAAGAAACTAGCAACTTATAATAATTTGCTCCTTGGTATTACTAAAGTATCAATTTACTCTGATTCATTCTTGTCCGCTGCTTCATTCCAAGATACTACTCGTGTGCTTATTAATGCAGCAATTAGCGGTAGAGTAGATAGACTTCGCGGTCTAAAGGAAAACGTAATAATTGGTCGCAAGATTCCTGTAGGAACTGGCGTTGCTCCTCTTGCGGATTTTGAGACCTCTGATTCTAAAATTCCTACGGAAGCGGATCTAGAGAATTTATAAAATAAAGGGCTTAGGCCCTTTATTTTTTTATCAGTGTGTGGTATATTAAATATGTTATATAAGAGGTATTATGCATTTTAAGACTATTTTCAAATCCCTAAAAAACAAAGACATGTTGAAACGAGTATTAATTATACTCGGTATTATTGTTGCCTATCGTTTGTTAGCGCAAATTCCAGTGCCGATGGGTGATGCCTCTACTTTTAGGGAAGCAGTCTCTAATTTAATGAGTAAGTCTGACTTTTCTTCTTTTCTCAATTTGATTTCTGGTGGTGGGCTAGCCTCTTTTAGCATTATTCTAGTAGGCTTATCACCGTATATTACTGGTTCTATCGTAGTTCAATTGTTAACTAAAGCTATTCCGTCACTTGAGGAATTATCAAATGATGGTGAAACTGGACGACGAAAGATTAATCAATGGACCAGAATGCTCACTGTGCCTTTGGCTATTGTACAGTCTATTGCTTATATTTTTATTCTTTACCAGTCTACACTTTCTGCGAATATTGCCAGTGAGTTTACGCCAACTATTGGTGATTGGGCATTGTCTGTAACTGCTATGACAGCTGGTTCGGTAATCTTGATGTGGCTTGGCGAATTAATCACTGAACAAGGCGTGGGTAATGGTATTTCTACTTTGATTTTCGCTTCCATTATTTCACAATTACCGACTACGATGGCATCACTTGGTAATGCTCTATTTGATACAAGCCAAGGAAGCTTAAGTTTATTTGGTTGGTTTGAGTTACCTGTTAACCCAACGGTATTTTGGATAATCCTCGGTTTTAGTATAGCGATGATTGTGGTAATTTACTTCTTGGTTAAACTTAATGAAGCCCAAAGAATTATTACTATTAATTATGCGAAACGTGTGCATGGTAATTCTTCTTATGGTGGAATTAAATCTATTTTACCTATAAAGCTAATTGCTGCAGGTGTAATTCCGGTAATTTTTGCGACTGCATTTTTGTCTTTGCCTGCGCTCATTGGCCAGGTTATTACTACTATTGATTCTGGAAATGAATTCGGGGCAACTTTGGTTTCGGTATTTTCGGCCCCTTCGGCTAATAATTATGCCACAATGTATCCGAATGGTATTACTGGCCAATGGTTTGTTTATCCGGCACTTTACTTTATTCTAGTGTTCATGTTTACTTATTTCTATACTTCTATTATTTTCAATACTAAAGAAATTGCAGATAATTTGCAAAAACAAGGTGGGTTTATTGAAGGCGTTCGCCCTGGTATAGCTACTTCGCGATATCTATCCAAGGTCGTTAACCACTTGGATTTGTTTGGTGCGTTTTCCTTAGGGCTAATTGCAATGTTGCCGTTTATCACTGATTATATCTTTATTGTCTTGACCGGTGCTCCAATTGGTCTTTCAATTTCTGGTACTGGGCTTCTTATCGTAGTTACGGTGGCGTTAGAGAATCTGAGGTCGGTGGATTCTAGAGCTCTAATGATAACTTACGACGATTTTAAAGATGAGTCTTAATATTAAACTTGGTTGGCGAAGAATAATAAAATGGTCACTTTGGGCAATTATTGGCGTTTTATTGTTGATTTTCTTGATTAGAGTAATAAGTTATGAAAACTATTATTATAATTCAATGGAAGGGAGCGAAAGGGATATTGCCGGTGATATTGGCGCTATCTCAACCGACGAAGAACTAATTGAAGAAAAACCTGAAGAATCAGAAGTTCGTGAGTATACTGTGGCCGCTGATCGCCCGCGATATCTGACGATTGAAAGGCTAGGCATACGTAACGCTAGAGTGCTTGCTATGGGGGTAAATAAGAAAGGTGAGCTGGATACTCCTAGAAATATTTTTGACGTCGGTTGGTATGAAAAGTCTGGAAAACCGGGTCAAGGCGGTACCCTTGTGATTGATGGTCATAATGGTGGGCCACACGTGCATGGTGTATTTAAAGATTTACCTGTTCTTTCCAATGGAGATACTATTCAAGTAGAAAGAGGAGACGGTGCAGTTTATAAATATAGTGTGGTTGAAAATAAATCCATTCCTTTGGCTGAGGCTGATTCATATATGTCAATTGCTTTTAAGAGCCCGGTTAAAGGCGAAGAATCTATTACTTTGATTTCTTGTACAGGCGAGTGGTCACAAAAGAGGGGAACTTATCTTTCGCGACAGTTTACAAGAGCTATACTTGTGGAAGTCTAAAGTGAATTTAATTTTGGAACCACTCTGTGACGTTTGCTCAAGTCTTAGGCTTTTAATTTGAATTTATTTTAGACTTTACAATTGTTTGTTTTTGTGATAGACTAGTAGGGTAATTTATGGCTAGTCAAAAGGAAGTGATTAAGCTCACGGGTACTGTTGTTGAAGCATTACCTAATACCCAGTTTCGGGTTGAACTCGAGAATGGTCATATTATTGTTGCCCATATGAGTGGGAAGATGCGAAAAAACTATATTCGTCTCGTCCCGGGCGACAGAGTCGAGGTTGAGTTAACCCCTTACGATCTTACAAAGGGCAGAATCAGCTTTCGTCTCAAAGATTAATATTAATTGTTGTAATTTTTACAACACTTAATGGAGGTTAGTTAAATACTAGTTGCAAAAGTATTTAGCATTATACTTTACTAAGTGTTTATTATTACAACACTAACAAGGAAAGGATTTTAACACAATGAAAGTACGTGCAAGTGTTAAAAAAATCTCCCCTGATGACATCATTGTGCGCCGGAAGGGTGTGCTTCGTGTTATCAATAAGAAAAAACCTAAGAATAAGCAAAGGCAGGGTTAATAAATGGCTAGAATAGCTAGTGTAGTAATCCCTTCTGATAAGCAAGTGTGGATTGCACTTACTTATGTCTATGGGATTGGTCGTACGACCAGCAAAAAAATCCTTGCGGAGGCTAAAATCGAGCCTACCACTCGGGTGAAAGATCTCACCGAGGCTGAAGAACAAAAAATCAACGACATTATTTCCGCGAAATATCATGTTGAAGGTGATTTGAAACGCCTCGTGAGCAACAATATCAAACGTTTAAAGGACATCAATTCATATAAGGGTGTTCGCCACAAGGCTAAATTACCAGTCAACGGCCAGCGTACCCGTACGAATGCACGTACTCGTAAGGGTAAGGCGATCGCGGTCGGTGGTACACAACCAAAGGCAGCAAGTAAGACTTAAGGAGTAAATATGGCAGAAGATGTTAAAAGTGCAGCCACTGACAATGTAGAAGTTAAGGCTCCTAAGTCTAAGGCTAGCAAAAAAGGAAAAAGGATTGTAAATGCAGGGGCGGTACATATTCAATCATCATTTAATAATACTATTATCAGTGTAACCGACAAAAATGGTGGTGTTTTGTCTGCTTCGTCCGCTGGTGCAAATGGTTTTCGTGGTTCCAAGAAAGGAACAGCTTTTGCAGCTGGTGTAGCAGCCGAGAAGGCGCTTGAAACTGCTAAGAAAAATCATGCACTCAATTCAGTAGATGTATATGTTTCTGGTATTGGGCTTGGACGAGATGCAGCTATTAGAGCAATCTCTACGGTTGGAATTAAAATTGATAGTATTACTGATGTAACCCCGATTGCACATGGTGGTGTGCGACCGAAGGGAGAAAGGAAACCGTAATGGCAAGAGATTATTCTCCAATTGTAAAACAAAGTCGTCGCGAAGGTTTTGCTCTTGCGCCAAAAGCCCATAAGATAATGGCTAAAAAATCTGGTATTCCAGGTGAGCATGGTGACATGCGCGTAAGAGGTGGAAGTTTGTATCTTACTCAGCTTCGCGAAAAACAGAAAGTTCGTAGAATGTACGGGCTTTTAGAGAAGCAATTCGCTAAAGTTATGAATGAGGCAACTAAGGCTGAAGGTTTAACTGGCGAAAAACTTCTTGAATTTTTGGAAAGAAGGGCTGATAATGCAGTGTTTAGAGCTGGTTTTGCTTTAACACGTCGTCAAGCTCGCCAATTGGTTTCACACGGACATTTTCTTTTGAACGGCCGTCGGATTGATATTCCATCAATCAGACTAAACCCGGGTGATGTTCTTGAGGTTCGTCCAAAATCTGGTAAAACAGAATATTTCAAGAATCTTGCGAATGTTATTGGGGCGGCAAATGTAACGCCACTCTCATGGATGAAGGTCGACGCAAAGAAAATGAAAATTGAAATAACTGGCTTGCCGAAGCGCGAAGAAGCAGAAGCAGGTATTAACGAACAATTAATAGTTGAGTATTACTCACGCTAAGGAGAAAAAGAACATGACAACAAAGAATATTCATCAAGCTGCACTCGCTGAAGTAAAAAATATCAGCGATACGCAAGCAGAGTTTGTGATTCGTCCACTTTACTATGGCTACGGTAATACTTTAGGCAACTCGCTTAGAAGGGTATTACTTTCTAGCATTAAGGGTGCCGCTATCACTGCTTTTTCTATAGAAGGTACTACACATGAATATGCTGCAATTCCTGGGGTTCGTGAGGACGTAGTTGATATCATGCTAAATTTAAAGAACATCCGTTTCAAGTCTCACACTGATGCTCCTGTTGAATTGTCTCTTGAGATAAAGGGCGATAAGCAGTCTGAAAAAGATGGAGACAAAAGGGTAGTAGCAGGTGATATCAAACTTCCATCAGAAATTGAAATCGCTAATCCAAATCAGGTAATTTGCCATATTGATGATCCAAAATATGTGCTTAAAATGCATTTTATCGTGGAATCTGGCCGTGGCTACCTTACTATTGAAAACTCTAGTGCAGAACGTGTACATTCAGATATGATTGCAGTTGATGCTGTTTTCACACCTGTGCTCAGAGTTCGTTACAAAGTAGAAAATACACGTGTTGGTCAAGATACCAACCTTCAGCAGTTGACTCTTACGGTAGAAACTGATGGCACCATTACGCCAAAAGATGCTTTTGAAGAAGCAGCTGCTATTTTAGTAAATCAGTATCAAGCTTTAGCTGGTAATACATCGGTCGAGTCTTCTCCAGCGCCTGGCCTAAAGAAGGAAGATGACGATGCCGGTCTCAATGTTCCAATTGAAGATTTAGCAATGTCAGCAAGAACCACCAACGCTCTTCTAAATAATGATCTTAGAATCGTACGTGACCTTATCACTCTTTCAGATGATGACCTTAGAGAGCTAAAAGGTTTTGGCCAAAAAGCTTTTTATGAAGTAAAAGATAAACTAACGGAGTTAAATTTTTAAATGCATCGTCACGGATATAAAGGTCGTAAGTTTGGCCGTAAAACCGATCAAAGGTTGGCACTAACACGTGGGCTGATGTGCTCCTTGATCAAATATCAAACTATAACTACAACTTTGGCTCGCGCCAAGGAAATTCGCCGTGGTACTGAAAAACTAGTCACTATGGCAAAGAAGGGCGGGCTAGCTAATCGTAGATTAATTATTGCAAGACTTAATGATTTAGAGGCAGCTTCACTTTTGATTGATGTGATTGCTCCACAAATTAAAAGAGATTCTGGCTATCTTAGGATTGAACATGCTGGTACAAGAAGGGGTGATAATTCTGAGATGGGGACTATTAGTTTCGTAGATGACATTAATTATGATGTTGCTGAGAAGAAAACTGATGAAAAGGCGTCTAAATCAGATAAGAAAGCTGTTAAACCAAAGAAGTCTGTAAAAAAGGAGGATAAATAATGAAAACTTATTCTCAAAAAGGCTCTGAAATTAAACGCGAATGGTGGTTGATTGATGCTTCGTCACTTCCACTAGGTAAATTGGCAGTGGTAATTGCTGATAAACTAATGGGCAAATCAAAAGTTACTTATACTCCTCATATTGACAATGGTGACTATGTGGTAGTAGTAAATGCTAAGAATTTAGTAGTAACTGGCGATAAAATGATTCAGAAGAAATATTACCGCCATAGTGGTTTTCCTGGCGGCTTAACCGAATTAAAACTTGAAGAGGTTATTGAAAAAGATCCTTCAGTGGCAATTCGTGAAGCTGTTAAAGGAATGCTTCCAAAGAATAAACTAGCGGCAGATAGGTTAAAGAGGCTCCGCGTATTTGATACGTTGGAACACACTCATACTGCGCAAAACCCAAAGGAGATTAAATAATGGTTAGCAAAAAATACACTTATGGGCTTGGGCGTCGTAAATCTGCAACTGCAACTGCAAGGCTTTATAAAGGAAAAGGTGAAATAATAGTTAATGGTAAGCCGGCAATTGAATATTTGTCTAATAATAAGACTTACTTAGCTGAAATAACTGATCCTTTGGCTCTTGCTGGGAAGCAAAAGGAGTATGATATTACTATCTTAGTAAAAGGTGGTGGTTTAGCTGGTCAAGTTGACGCAATTAAACTCGCTATCTCTAAGGCATTAGTAATTGAGGCGCCAGATTTGCGTCCTGTGCTTAAAAAAGCAGGTTTTACTTCGCGTGATCCACGTGAAAAAGAACGCAAGAAATACGGTCTTCGTTCTGCACGTCGTAAAGAGCAGTTCTCCAAGCGTTAAAAATAAGCCCCTTAGGGGCTTATTTTTATGGTATAATATAAGATATGGGGTGTTAGCTCAGTGACAAAAGCGCCGCATTCGCTGGGTACATTTCAAATTTGGGGTGCTAGCTCATCTGGTAGAGCGCGACATTCGCATTGTCGAGGTGAGGAGTTCGAGTCTCCTGCACTCCACCAATTTTATATGCCGGGGACGGGGAATTTGAGAGCGAGGTCGCGTACCTCTTTTTTGATGGTTTCTAGTTCGGCGGAGTATTTGCTAAGATTTTCTTCTGAGCTGGCTTCTTTACAGATGTCAGCGACTTTTCTCATCCATTTTGCTAGTATCTTCATCTCTTTTTCGCCCAAACCTCTTGTAGTGATAGCTGGAGTGCCTAGTCGGACACCTGATGGACGGAAGGCTGCGGCATCATCGTCAGGTAAGGCGTTAGCATTAAGTGTAAGACCAACTTGATCTAGGGCTTTTTCATAGAGCTTGCCGTCGTAGCCGAAACTTTCTTTAACATTTATTAAAATTAAATGGTTTTCGGTCCCGTTACCTTGAAGTACGAAATCTAGTTTTATTAATTCTTTCGCAAGTGTTTTAGCGTTGTTTATGACGTTTTTGGCGTATGTTTTGAATTCTGATTGCAAAGCTTCGCCAAAGGATATAGCTTTAGCTGCGATAATGTGTTCTAGTGGCCCTCCTTGAGTGCCAGGGAATACTGCTCTGTCTATAAGGATAGGAATATTCTCTAGGGCATGCTCAGGCCGTTTTAGAGGTGATGCAACATTGCCACGGCTAAGAATCAAGCCACCGCGCGGGCCACGTAGAGTTTTATGTGTGGTGGTGGTCATAACATGAAAACCGTAGTCTAGGGGGTTTGGATGAACTCCTCCGGCAATTAGTCCGGCTACATGCGCCATATCTGCCATTAAAAGACAATCTGGTATTTGATTGGCTATTTTTGCGATACGAGAAAAGTCGGGAATTTTCATAAATGCAGAATAACCGACCAGGATGATTTTTGGTTGCTCACTTAAAGCTTTTTGTTCTAACTCTTCATAATTGATATCGCCTTCGTCGGTAACGCCATAGCTAACGAAGTTATATATTTTAGCTGAGCGCGTAACAGGCGAGCCATGCGTAAGATGACCACCGGAAGGAAGTGACATGGCGAGGATTTTATCACCAGGCTTGCACCAAGCAAAATAGACTGCCTCATTAGCGTTTGCGCCAGAATGCGGCTGGACGTTAGCATGGTCGGCATGGAAGAGTTTGCAGGCACGATTTATTGCAAGACGTTCTATGCGGTCAATGTTAATCTGACCTCCGTAATAACGATAATTTGGGAGTATTTTTTCGGAGATTTCATCTTCGCTCCAATCATTAATGCCCTTGAAATTGGGGTAGCCTTCTGAGTATTTATTGGTCAAAACTGACCCCATAGCCTCTAAAACGTCTTTGCTGACGTAATTTTCACTAGGAATTAGCTCTAACCCTTCAGATTGACGAAGTTTTTCTTTGGCTATTAGGTTAAAAACTATATCTTTCATTTTTCCTTCTTTTTAAAATTAGATTTTATTATATTTGACAATGGAATAGTTCAGTCCATCTTCGGAACCTTTCTTTATTAAAGTTGTCTTATATTTGGCTTTATCAAAAATAGGGAAGAATGTATCAGCTTTTTCATCTGAAGCGTCTATCTCTGTCAAATAAATAGTTTCGGCATACGGAAGAAACTCTTTGTAAATGACACCCCCGCCGATAACGAATATTTCTTCAGGGGTATTTTGGTTATTTTTAATAAAACTTGGCAAATCCTTAACTGTTTGATCAGCTTTTGGTACATCTTTCTCGCAGATTACAATGTTTTTACGATTTTTAAGTTTTCCGGGGAGTGAAAGCCATGTATTTAATCCCATTACCACAGTATGATTTTTGGTAGTTTTACGAAAGAATTCCATATCTTCTTTAAGATGAAAAACTAGTTCTCCTTTTTTGCCGATTTCATTGTTTTTGCCTACACTTGCTATAATACTAAACATTTTATTCCGTAACTGGCATTTTAATGGTGCCTAAATGCTCGTAGTTATTCAATTTTATGTCATTAAGTTCACTTGAATTGTCGTAATCGGCAAAGTTTTTGATTTTGGGGTTTAGCCAGAGTGTGGGGGCTGGGGGTAAATTGCCTTCTTTGATAGCTTTATCATAACGGGAAATTTGTTCTTTTATCCCTGGAATTTGGTTCTCGTAGATATGGGCGTCGTTGGTTATAAAGGTGAGTTGACCAGGTTTTGCTCCAATAGATTGAGCAATCATATGACATAGAACAGAGTATTGAACTACGTTAAAGGGTAGCCCTAGAGGCACATCAGAGGAGCGAGAAGTAACCAAACAATTGAGATGGCCATTTATAAGATTCCATTGCGAGTTCCATACACAAGATGGTAATGCGGCTGTTTCAAGCCATTCGTTTTGCCAGAGAGAAAGCACCATACGGCGGTTCCCGGGGTTATGTTTTAGGGTTTCAATTAGATTATTAATTAAATCATATCTTTTTACAATCCATCCATAGGCTGTACCGATAGTATGAGCGAAGTTGGTTTTTGGCTCGTTTGGATGGTTTCTAGCGAAGATTTCGTTAATATTTTTCCCCTGATATATGCCGTTATCTGGTATTTCCCATTCATTCCAGATTTTTACATCTCGTTCTTTTAGCCAGCGTACATCGTTTGATGCGACTTGATAAATCCAGAGTATTTCTAGAACTGCAGTTTTAAATGCTACTTTTTTGCTGGTTAAAATAGGGAATTCTTCTTCAAGATTAAATTGTAATATTTGATGTGGTAATCTGATTGTTTGTGCCGAGGATGAACCTTGAGCTGTATGATCTGGAATAACAGAGGTGACAGATGCACTTCGGTTGTCGTTTTTTTGATAATTAGTGATTTTTTCTCCCTGAGTCAAAATTTTGCGGCATAAGTCAATATACTGGTCGTCAAATTTACTCATTAACCTCCTTTTTCTACATTATAGCATTTTTAATGAAAAAGCGAGGCAATTTTGCCTCGCTTTAGGTGGCTTGATAGTACTTTTCGCGCCAATTATACCACTTACCGTTAGCTATAAGGGTGGCAAGTATAATTATCGCTGTGTAGAAACCTGTTTCGTCGTATTGTATCATGTTTCTGGTTTTGAAGAATGCTATGGTCCACATTTCGCTCGCTTTGCACTGTGATTCTTTGCAATAATCACATAATGACATGTTATCTTTGTCATTTTGTGAAGCGTGAGGGTTGTTTACCGACATTAGAGGAGAATTACCTCTGTAATCTTCAACAAGAGTCGTGATAATGGCGGAAGTTTTGTCTGCCATATAAATTGACCGTCCAATGCGTGTGGATTTTTCTTCCATTCCCTGGAGGATTCTAGCTACATTTCTCTCAAAAAGCCATTCGTTTTTGCTAGTTAATCCAGCAAATTCCTGAAGATAGTAATGCTCGGTTTCGGCTTTAGCTGCGTCATCACGAGTACCATTATCTGGAATATCACCAATAATATTCTCTGGTAAATCGTGCCTTCTAGCTGCTTCCATGATTTCCCTGTAGTTAAACCCTTCAACGGTCTCTTTAAAATCTGGCCCGTATTCATAGATTAATGCTCGGTCTAAGATTGTTGATACGAGGTTAGTGTGTGAACCGACAGATTCATATGCTCTCGTATCGTTTGTAAGGCCGTAAGTATTGTTGTATGAGCGCAAAATCGTTGAGGAGAGTGCAACTTCCATAATTTGGGAGGTTGTGTCCAATAGCTCTTCGGCTTTATTAATTAAAGCTGTTTTACCCCAATGGTTTAATTGAATTTCCGCCCCAATAATGCTCTTATACTCTTTTATAGTTTCTTCCTTGAATTTAACCAAAAAACCACCTCCTTATAAATGTACGCCACCGTTGTTTTTATCGTATCACTTCTTGACAAAAATTGCAAAGTGTGATATAATAAGGGTGTATTGGTCATAAATGGGAGTTTTATGAGTAAGAGGATAATTTTAGTTATTTTAGCATTAATTGCTAGCGCATTGCTTCTTCGTCCACATTATATGTGGAAAAACGATGTAGTAGATGCAATGGATTTTGGTGCAACTGAAGTAAAAACTGAAATTTCTGCTGCCGATAAGGCAAATATTGAAACGGTTGCCACCTCTTATAAACCAGTTTATACCTATAAGGCTACCTATAATTATAGTTCTGATAATACCGGTTATGGTAGCGTGGCTTATAATTCCATCTCTATTTTAGGTAAAAATATTGCTGTGCAAGATGTTGGTGATACTAGCGTAAATGCTGGTAACCATGTTAATAAATATGGTGCACGTTTCTATTATGGCCATAATTCTGGAGCAGTTTTTGGTGGATTACCTAATCTTGGCGTTGGTAGTACCTTTACGATTACCTATGGTGGGGTCGTTCGTACCTATAGAGTAGCTAAGACTATGATTTTTGAGAAAAATGTCTCTAATGGTCGCTTACAGCTTAATGGCGAAGGTAACTATATGAAAAGCGTAGCTGGTGCTGTGAGTGGCGGTGTACAATATGATGTTTCATTAATGACCTGTTATGGGACTTCCTATGGTAACGGTGATGCCTCCCATAGGTTTGTGATTTTTGCTAATGCTATATAAGTTTTTTGGCAAATGTGATATCATGGTGGTATGGTGATTTCACATATAAAGAAACGCTTTTTAGTATTTATTTCCCTTATCCTTGCGTTTTTTCCTGTTTGTAATGCTTTTGGAACGGGTCTAAATCAGTCAACACTACAGTTTTATTCACAAAATAATATTTTCTTCTATGATCCTACTGCTGGTTGTAATACTACTACTGTTCAGCCAGTTTTAGGTAAAAATGTAACTTGGATTGGCGATTCTTATTCTGTCGCTTCTGAATTGAATGGTTTAATATCTGGTAAACTACCTGGAGTTGATTTAGGAGAATACAGCAAAGACAATGAACAGCCAGCTGGGTCTTATATTAAGGTTAGTAAAGGAGTTAGTAGTTCTGATACTAATAATTTAGGTGGGATAGAAATTCTAGAGGATATTGTCAATAAAGGTGAACTGAGACCATATTTGGTTTTTGCTTTAGGCACAAACAATGGTATTACAGATAGTCAAGTTGATAAAATTATGAGTTTAGCCGGTAATGAGACGAATGTTGTTTTCGTCTCGCTCTATATGACTGCTCCGAGTACTTATATTGAATCCAGCAATGATGTTTTACAAAAAGCTAGCAAAAAATATAGCAATGTAAGAATTGCGGATTGGGCGGCAGTCGCAAAAGATGAATACTATAGTTCTGATTCTTCCGGGGTGCACCCTTATGGTGGTCTTGACGAATGGGTAGATGTTATTTATAATGCATTACTTTCGTTTAAAAAAGGTACTGATGGTACAAATATTGTTTATAATCAAAACTATGCTGGTGAGACAGTTTGGACAGATGAGCAGTTAGATGCTATAAAAGCTAACCAATCTATATATGAAAAGGCACAAGAAGAATATGGTATTCCGTGGCAAGCGATAGCAACTATGCACAGTTTAGAGACGGGGCTCGCTCGTTCTAACCCGGCAAATGGTCAGGGAATTTATCAACTTTACTCTTATACCGTCGGTGGAACTAATTCTAACGCTTTTTTGCCAGCTGGCCCGGTGGATGAAGCTGAATTTGAACGACAGACTTTGATTGCAGCTCAGCAAATGAAGTCAATGATTGAATCGCAAGGGTTAAGTGTTGATTCTAATGATGGGATTAAATCTCTGTTATTCCAATACAACGGAAAAGCTCCAGAGTATATTGATAAGGCATTAGCATTAGGGTTTTCTCAAGCAGAAGCTGAAATTGGAGAGGGCTCGCCTTATGTAATGAACCGTTATGATGCCAGGCGCGATCCTAATAGCTCAAATATGGATCCCGCATGGCCAGGTCGGTATGTTGCGGACGGAGTCTATAAAAACGATGAAGTGCAGTACGATTTTGGTGGTTTCGTAAAATATATTGCATTAGTAGGTTCTTCTGACAATGGAAATATTTGTGTATCTGAGAGTGCTGGTGGGAGCATGGATCTAAATGCATCAGCAATTGAATTAGCCTGGCCAGAAGCTGAACAGCAAAGATCATCTTCGGAACCAAAACCTGAGTACGTTGAAGCTATGAAATCAACACATATTTGGGCGGAAGCTGATCCAAACAATGATGGCATTTGGGATGCTGCTCCTCGCAGGATGGGGATGAGCTGTGACATGTTTGTTGCGACCGTCGTACGATACTCTGGCGTTGATCCAGACTTCCCGTATTATCTTGGTGGAGAAAAAGATCATTTAGCAAGTTCAGATTTGTGGGAAGAATTATACATAACTGACTCTTCGCAATATAAAGCAGGTGATATTAGGATTGAATATGATGGTGGGCATATAACTATGGTCGTAGAAATAGATGGTGAGCTGAAGATTGCCTCTGCTTCAGCATTTGAGAGATTTGGCGATATTGGTTCATTTTATACTAATGGTAGTTTAACTTATAGGTTTAAGTCATGAAAAAGGTATTTTATTTCTTTATAAGACATCCGTATATATTGTTAACAATGATTTTGATTGTCATATTGACTATTGTCTTGGTTGTTATTTCGGTGCGTAGATTATATTCTGGTTCGTTGCGAGTTGTAGTTGCTCCTTCAACTGCCGATGTTTTTGTAAACAATCAATTATTTAAAAATGGAGAGTACGAGGGCTTAAGGATTGGCACAGTGCATGTTGATATCGTATCGGAAGGGTTCGAATCTGAAAGCTTTGATTTAGAATTATTGCCTGATGAAACAGCTGTAATTTATAGGTGTTTGGCGTCTGACGACGATTCTTTAAAACAAAACGACGATTATGAAGCACATTGCGCTTTGGTTAATGAATATTATGGTGAAATTGAAAAAAATAAATTTTTACGTAAGTTTCCGATTTCAAATGATATTCCTATAGTTGTAGAGCAATATTATGATAACTATACAATATATATTTCTTATAGAATTGATTTAGGTCAATATAAAGGGTGTAAGCAAGAAGCTTGTTTGAAGATTACCGATATCAGTGGCGGGAACTATGAGCGTGCGTTAGAAAATATACGTTCACGAGGTTATGATCCTGATGATTATGAAATTATTTATGAGGATTACAGCCAAAAGGGTCATGCTGGATAATTTTGCTACATAAAAATAAGCCATAATAGGCTTTATTTTGGTGGGGCGTATGAGATTACTTCGTAATCTCGGGCCACTCCTAAAAAACATAAATCCGAGAACAAGTTCTCGGCTTTCTGTTTTTGGTGGAGCGTATGAGATTCAAACTCATGACCTCTACTATGCCATAGTAGCGCTCTAATCAGCTGAGCTAACGCCCCGTGTTTTTATTTTATCATAAATTGTGATAGAATTGAAGTATGAAAACAATTTTAACTGGTATTAGAGCAAATTCAGAATTAACACTTGGTAATTATTTGGGAGCCTTACTTCCGATGGTGAGACTGGCTAATAAACATTCTGAAAAAATGAATGTCAATATTTTTGTGCCAGATTTACATTCTATTATTGCTGATATAGATGGTAATTTGCAGAAGAATATTATTCGTACCATTAAATATTATTTGGCAGCTGGGCTAAAAATCAATCCAAATGTCCATATTTATCGTCAGTCTTATGTACCTGCGCATTCTGAACTTTGTTGGATTTTAAACTGCATTGCTACAATGGGCGAAGCCTCGCGGATGACACAGTACAAGGAAAAAAGCGATGGACGCGATTCTTGCAACGTCGGAATCTTTGATTACCCAATTCTAATGGCAGCAGATATTTTACTTTATTCTGCTGAATACGTACCAATCGGTGAAGATCAATTCCAGCATATTGAACTAACGCGTAATCTTGCGATGCGCTTTAATAACCGTTTTGGCGAAATATTTACTGTGCCAGTGAAAACTGCTGAACAAGTTGAATTTATGGGAATTTCTGATGGTGTACGGATTCGTGATTTATTAAATCCTGAGAAAAAGATGAGTAAATCTACGGCAGCTGAAAATTCTAAGATAATGTTAGATGACGATCCTGAACTAGCCAAGAAAAAGATTATGAGTGCTACAACTGATTCTCTTGGTAAAATTAAATATGACATGTTTAACCAGCCTGGCATTTCTAATTTACTTACTATTGATGCTTTGGTAACGGATACGCCTTTACAGGATGTTATCAGCACTTGGGCGGGTGAAACAAAGTATGGTGATTTAAAGAAGAAAGTTGGTGCAGATGTGGCAACAATGCTATCTGAATTCCAAAATAGACTAAAAGATATCCAAGATGATGAAATATTTGCCTTGTTTGATTTAGGTGAAAAATATGCCAACGAAGTGGCAAATGCTAAACTAAGAGAGGCGCAAAAAGCGTTTGGGCTACGCTAGCGAAGAGCTATGATAAGGACTGGTAAAAAGTTTAGCAAACCAGCAATGTCGCGGGTGATAAACGGGGACACTGTTTTGCCCGAAGAAGATAAGCCTGCCGAAAAAATCCGTCTTGACCTTTTGATGAAAGATATTTACAAAAGTTACAATCGCTCTACTTTACAAAAATTTATTGAAAATGGTTTTGTTACGGTGGATGGTATTCTCGTCACTAAATCAAATACTAAATTTGAGCCAGGCGTAAAAATTGATTTAAAAGTGTCCGAGGAATTAAAAAATTCAGATATTGTGCCCGAAGTCGTTTATGAAGATGAAAATGTTTTGGTCGTGAATAAACCGTCCGGTCTCCTTAGTGAGGCAAAAGGTGAATATTGTCCTGAACGAACTTTGGCGGATTTTGGTTTTGTTGCGCATCGGTTAGATAGAGATACTTCAGGGGTGATGATTTTGGCAAAAAATGAGGAAACTTTACATTTTTTAAAAAAACAGTTTTTAAAACGAACTGTTCATAAGACTTATTATGCTGTAGTAAAAGGTGTTCCGAAACATGAGTTAGCTAAGATAGATTTGCCTCTTATAAGGAATATTAATCGTCCGACGACTTTTAGAGTTGATGCTAATGGAAAAGAATCTGAAACGTTTTTTAGGCTACTTAAAACTAATGGGGATTATTCTTTGGTTGAGTTAAAGCCAACAACTGGGCGTACGCATCAATTGAGGGTGCATATGAACTATTTAGGACATCCTATCGTCGGTGATGTCGTGTACGGTGGGGAAAAGGCTGATAGATTATATTTGCATGCTGGAGAGTTGGAGATTACTTTACCAGGTGGAGAAAGACGGGTTTTTCGGGTGGCACGGCCAAGAAAATTTGATTTAATGGTGAAAGATAAAAGCGCGGATGAAAGTTCCGAAAATAAGGGGGAATAGTGTTTTTTGACGATATTAATGACTTAAAAAATATTGCAAAAAAATGTGAAACTGCGATTTTCGTAGTCCCTAATGATATGAAGATAACTTTTAAAAATGCTATCCTTTTGGAGCCTGATAGCAAGTCGGTGATTACCATAGATCAAGTTCGCGATGTTATTAAAAATATTTCCGTTAAACAGACTGAAGAGCGGTTTGTTATTATACGTCCGGCTGATATGTTGGGTGAAGCGGCTGCTAATGCTTTTTTGAAAAATTTGGAGCAGCCAAATCAGAATGTCCATTTTGTCTTAATAACTGCTAATCCAACGAGACTGCTTAGTACTATTTTAAGTCGTGCGCAAATTTATTATCTTAAAACAAATTATGATCCTCGTTCAGCTATTGTTGCTTCTGATAAGGTAAAAAGATTTGCAAAACAGTTGTTAGCTGCACGCTCTACTGAAGTATTAGTAATCGCAGATGAAATTTGTAAGAAAAAAGAGGGTGTCAGGAGTTTCGCTCTGGACGTGATTGGTGCTGCGATTGAAATGCTTTATAAAACTTACTTTATCACTTCTAAAGATGTTTTTTTAGCTAAGTTACCTAAATTTTTAGCTGCATATGATGGTATTTTGCAAAATGGACATGTAAAACTCCAAATTGTCGCCAATTTGTGTTAAAATATATTTATGATTGCGATTTTCGCTATTATTGTTTTTACGGCTTTCCTTTGCTTCTTTTTCCCGTTAAATATTATAAAACGCGAGAAAAAAGAAGAAAAATCGCCAAAGTACAATACTCAGATGAAGAAGCTTTGGCAAATTGCCCAGACTGCTATGAAAGAGAGAAAACCTTTCCGGGCAGAGAAAGCACTTCTTACTATTTTGAAGTTTGATGAAAAAAATGCTGCGGCGTATAACCGATTAGGTATTTTGTATGCTAAAGGGAAAAAATACGATGAAGCTGTAGAATGCTTTGAAATTGCACAATCTTTAGATAATAATCCAGCTTCTATTCATAATGTTGGGCTAATTTATCTAGAGACAGGGGCTTACGAAAAAGCAGAAATGGCTTTCTTGCAAGCGATTGAACTAGAAGGCGATGTTCCTTCACGCTACATTGCGTTGGCTAAGGCTGAAGAAAAATTAGGCATGCCTAAAAAGGCAGTAGATGCTTTAGAGAATGCATATGAATTGGATCCAAAAGTGTCTACTTTGCGAGACATATTGGCTATTTATGAAGAATCTGGCGATACAGAGGCTGCTACTGCTACTTCAGCTCGTATTGAGGTCCAAATAACAAAAGATAATTTAGCTAAGAAACGACGTAGCACGAATAAAACATCTCGTAAGATGATGAATACAAAGACTGTTAAACCTAAGACTGCGAAGATGGTTACTAAGACAAAGACTTCGTCGCATGGTGTTCCGCGTATTGTTAAACCTCATGTTGGACGGAAGAGGATTTAGTTTTAACTCTAAAATAGAGTTCATTGCTTTTTTATAGAAAAAATCCGACCTAATGGTCAGATATTTTCTATGGTGCTGGAAGTAGGACTCGAACCTACGAAGGCCGAAGCCGGGAGATTTACAGTCTCCTGTCATTGCCACTAGACGATTCCAGCAGTGTTTTTATTATATATTATTTTTGCTGATAAATCAACCGAAAACAGTTTATTTTTATTTATTTATATGATAAAATTGTTTCATGCCTTCTTAGCTCAGTTGGTAGAGCGCATCCATGGTAAGGATGAGGTCACCAGTTCAAACCTGGTAGAAGGCTCCATTTTTTTGCAACAAAAAATCCCGCTTTAAAAGCGGGATTTTAGACTTAGTTCTTTTTTAGATTTTTTCTATCATATTTTGCTTTACCGAAGCCGAGAATTAACCAGCAGATGTTTGGGAAGAAGAAAGTAAGAATTGCGAACCCAATGCCTTTGCCGAATACTTTTGCTAAGCGATACACATAAATAATAGCTGCAACGAGGTTAATTATGCTTATCATAACTATTGCGATTAGCGTCATCGGATGATTAATATAGTTATAGTTCATAATTTGTTCTTCTGTCATTGTGCCTAGGTTGTATCCGTCAAAGACCATCATAATACTGGCACAGATTGACATAAATATTAAATACCAGAACCAACTTTTCATTTTTACAATCTTAAACATGATGTATAGATTGTAAATTGGAATTAATGATTTCCATCCTTTTTCGCCTGCTTTAACAAATATTTTCCAGCTTGCAATTATAAATAATATATAAATTATTAATGTTGCCACAAAAAAGAATATCATTGTGGACCCAACTATGCCTCCGAGGAATGCGGCTCCAGTTGGTGTCATGCCACTTAAGCTTGTTGAGAGTGAATTGCCCATTTTTTCCTTTCATTAATTTACCATAATTATAACATACTTATGGTTTTTAAGTGTTTAGTGATTTGGATTGTTTTCTAAATGATGGTGATGATGTTTGGAAATGCGAGGAAAAATAAACTCTAAGCCAACTTTTAGAATAATTATTGCGATTATAATACTGACATATGATTCAATGTTGATACCCCATATTAAATAAATTATTGCTGAAACCAAGACCGCTACCGATATCCAGGCGTCATTTAGTGTTTCTGTGCCTGATGCAGCTAAGACGTTAGATTTTACTGTTTTGCCTGTAGTTTTAAGATAAAGAGCTAATAAGCATTTTGCAATGATACTTGCTATTAATACTATAATTGTCGGGATAGAGTATTCTACTTCTTCTGGAGTGATGATGTTTTTTAGCGATGCTACTATAATCTCTATTCCTATTGCGATGATTATTATTGCGATAATTACTGTTGTGACTCTTTCAATTTTTTGACGATATTTTGTAAATTTATGATTGGTGGCTAGTTTTTCGCTAACTATGATGATTAATCCGGAAATTGAGTCAATCAAGCTGTGAATTGCATCGGAAGCGATGGCTAGTGAGTTTGAAATAATTCCAACTATAATGTTAAACAATGCAAGAAGAAAGTTTATGAGAATAAAAACATACCCAGATTTAACAATTGTTTTTGAACGATCTTTGTTCATGTTTTTATTGTAGCATAAATAGTGTATAATAGTTTTTAATAAGGAGAATTGTATGAAAACTAAGTATGAGGGAACTAAAACTGAAGAAAACTTAAAGGCTGCTTTTGCGGGAGAAAGTCAAGCTAGAAACAAATATGATTATTTTGCTTCTCAAGCAAAAAAAGATGGCTATGAACAAATTTCCGCTATATTTGCAGAGACTGCTTTGAATGAAAAAGAACATGCAAAAATGTGGTTTAAGGAACTGCATGGTGGCTCTGTGGAACCAACTGATGTGAATTTGGAGGCCGCAGCAGATGGCGAAAACTATGAATGGACTGATATGTATGCCGGTTTTGCGAAGACTGCTCGTGAAGAAGGATTTGAAGAATTAGCCGTAAAATTTGAGCAAGTTGGCGAAATTGAAAAACATCATGAAGAAAGATACCGTAAACTTCTTGAGAATGTAAAGGAAAAGAAAGTATTTTCTAAGGATGGCGACGCAATTTGGATTTGTCGGAATTGTGGACATATTGTAATTGGGAAAAAGGCGCCTGAGATTTGTCCAGTTTGTGCTCATCCTCAATCGTATTTTGAAATAAAAGCCGAAAACTATTAAAAAATTAGCCCTTCGGGGCTATTTTTTTATGGAGCCGTGAGCCAGGCTTGAACTGGCGACCTGCCGCTTACAAGGCGGCTGCTCTACCAACTGAGCTATCACGGCATGTATGTATTATATCATAAAATTTGTGGAAAAAAATTATTTTTTTATATAATTAGCACTTGCGGAATAGTAATTTTAAGATATATAATGGTTATATATAAAAACTGTGGAGTAAACAAAAGTAGATGTGGTATGATGTGAAAACTGCGAGGGTTTTAGCATGCGGTTAGCTAAACGATATAAGGAGGTTTTCTGCGTATTCTGTTTGGCTGTGATTGCTGGTATTTTTGTGAATTCTAATTCTGTGTTTGGCATTGCGAAACAGAGTACTATTTCGGTTTCTTTGCAATCTGGTACTTTAGCTTTGCAATTAGCACCTACTCCAGAAGGCGTATTCGGCGAATCTTCAAGCGCAACTATTTCTGTAACGACAGATAATTATACCGGTTATAATTTATCTCTTGTTTCTAGTAGTGGAACTAGCTTAGTAAACGCTAATGATGTTGAGGTTGAATCAATTTCTTCTAATGTTACGGCTCAAGCGTTTGCTACTAACTCCGCTTATAATAACAAATGGGGTTTTAAACCAAGTCAATATGTTTCTAGTTCTGGCGGAGTTGATACTGTTGTTAATAATACTGATTTTGTGCCTGCTCCTTCTGGTGACGGATTGATGATTGATAAGACTTCTGCTGCAAATAGTGTAGCAAATACGTATTCTCTTTCGTTTGGTGCTCGGGCCGATACTACTTTGCCTGCTGGATCTTATTCTGGCACTTACGTTTTAGTTGCTATTGCTAATTCTATTGTATTTAATGTCACTTATGATGATAATACTACTGACGTCGTTACAAATATGCCGACTCCAAATCCTCAAGTAACATCCATTGATGGTGGTACTCCGGTTGCAGATAGCTATGTGACGCTTTCCGATGCGGTGCCAGTGCGCAACGAGAAAAAATTTGCCGGCTGGTGTGATGTTGCTACGACTCCTGATTCTACAACAGGTGACGATACTTGTTCTGGTACTCTTTATCAGGCAAGTGATAATTTGCCAGTTGATCAGACGGCTGGGCCGAATATTACTTTATATGCTGTTTGGGTAGATACCTTGTTCCCAATTGTTTGGAACCAAATGGGAGCTTGCACGTTTAATGGAGCAACAAATGGTAATATTACTGGTTCAGAGTGTGAAGACTATTGGGATGTTAGATTTATTGATACTGAAGTGCCGCTATATAGTCAAGCTAATTTCAGTAAAGATTATGAAATTCATTTTACGATTGATCATTATCTTCCTAGCGAGCAGGTGGATTATTATGGATCTGAGGATAATGGTCAACAGACTTTCGTAAATGATAAGCTTGGTTCTAACGCTGGTGACAAAAAAGCTCCTGGTGTCGTCGTAAGGCGTAATGGTGGCAGTAATATAGATATTAATTCCAAATATAGTGATGCCCAAATAAGTGCTCCGCATAATTATCAACAAGTCAGTGATGTTTCCGTCTTCAGGCTAGATGGCACTATGTATTATAGTTTGAATGGTGGTCCGCTGATTTTCCTCCAAAATCTCCCATCAAATTATAGCCAGTTCTTTGGTCTTCATACTTGGTTTGGTGCTTATCCAAGAGATGACTGCACTGGCGATGATTATGTCTGTACTAGTGCTAAACGTATTTTGCAGGGCACTTTATCTAATATGTATATTAGGCTCGGCGAGTATTCTGATGACGACGTTCATACCATTAACTTCAAAAAGAATGATGGCACGACTGCTAATGAAACGACTTATTTAATTAAAGATGGTGGCTCAATTACTACTTTGCCTTCCGCCCCAACTTATACTAACCACATATTCCAGGGTTGGTTTACGGCGCAAACTGGTGGTACTGAAGTAACTACTTCTACAGTTCCGACTGCTTCGACAGATTATTATGCTCATTGGCTGGGGACAGTGGCAATTGCAGATATTACTACGACTCAAATTGCTCTTCAGCCTGGTAATTCAGAAACTATAATTATCACGAATAGTAGTGAACTCGAACCATATGAATTTAGCTCTAGTAATCCTAGCGTTGCTACGGTTAATCAGAATACTGGTGAAGTTACGGCTGTGACAGCCGGCACGACTACTATTACAATTACTGGTACGATTTCTGGGGAAACTAAGACTGTTCCTGTAACAGTAGCTGGACAGACATATAATGTTTATTTTGACTCGCAAGGCGGTTCTGCTGTAAGTCCAAACCCTGTAGAGGTAGGCGATGGCGGCATGATTAATCCTTTGCCTACTTCTATCAAGGCAAACAGCGAACTTGAGGGTTGGTACACTGAGCCAAATGGTGGTGGAACTAAGTTAACGACTGCCATTGTATTTGTCTCGAATACTCCGAAACAATACTATGCAAATTGGGTAGAACAGCATTATGTTTGTAAGCCAGCTACATCACTTCATGTTGAACCATGTACGAGAACCAGCGCTGGGTGTTCTGCGGCCGGTTATACTAACAAAGATATTACTTATGGTTCGCTTATTCAGCAGGGTGCAACTTCCTTAGTTGCCGGCAATGCTATGACTTGTGATATTAATGCAGATGGTTACTTTGATGAGGCGGATGAGAGATTCTATTATTTGACCGATGTGGGCGATAATGCTGCATTGATTTACTATAAGAGTATTAATAATAACGAAAACCTTTGGAACGATGCTTTGACGTTGCTTCCAACTTCAAGTACGACTGGTTGGACTAACCCTCATCTAGTAACATTTGGCACTGGTGATTACAATGGTAAAGTCGCAAGATATATGAGCTATAACGAGGCAAGAGCAACTTGTAATAATACTACAAATAACTTTGGTACTGGCGGGAAGTGTGTTTATATTCTTGAACAGTCCAATTTTGCCTACACTGATATTCGTGATGGCTATTGGCTTGGAAGTACAAATAATTCAAGAGTCCATACGTCTAGTCGTGGTATTACTTCCAATTCTACTAGGAATGGTGTACGTCCTGTGATTGAGGTGCCGATGGACTATGTATCTCTTCACGTTCAAGCGCAGTTTGACATTACATTTGATCCACATAATGGTGACTCTACCACTACTGTCACAATTGACGAGGGAGATTCACTTAGTACAAATATTCCAGCCAATCCAACTTATACTGATCATTTATTCCAAGGTTGGTTTACAGCAGCGACTGGTGGCGAACAGATTAATTCCAGCACTGTTCCGTCTGGAGGTACTACTTATCATGCACAGTGGCTAAAAACTGTAGCTTTGGCAGAGCTTCAGCGTGATACGATTGCGGTTGAGCCAAGTGGAACTGCAAATATCGTAGTGACCAACTCCTCTGAACTTGAACCTTATACATTTACATCAAATAATTCTTCAATTGCTACAGTTGACTCGGCGGGTGAAATAACTGGTGTCACTAATGGTACTACTACAATCACGATGACTGGCACCACTTCCGGCGCTACGAAGACTATTACTGTAAATGTCACGACATTACTCCCAGTAACTCAGGCAATTATCGGAAATACCGATCTTACCACAACGGTGGGTGGACAAACTACTGTCATAGTTACTAACTCTGCCGAACTTGAGCCATACACCTTCTCTTCCAGTAACACTTCGATTGCAACTGTAGATGCTGCCGGCGTAATTACTGGTGTGGGTTCTGGGACTACGAATATCATAATGACTGGTTCGAACTCTGGCCTTACTAAGACGCTTGAGGTAGAAATCACCGCTGCGCCCGTGACTATGTATAATGTTACCTTTAATCCGAACGGCGGTTCGTTCAGTGACCCAAGTGATGCATCAAAACAGGTAGAAGACGGTACTGCAGTTGGAGCCTTACCGACTCCGACTAAGGCTAATCATATGTTCTTTGGCTGGTACAAGGATGACGGCACGTTCTACCAGGAAGTTTATCCAGAGGAAATCATCGATGACGATGTGACTTATTATGCGAAGTGGGTTGAGGATACTGCTAGTTTTCCGATTGTCTGGGCAGAAACTAATGCTTGTAACTTCAATGGAACGTCTAATCTAACTGGCGACTATTGCCTTGAGGACGCTGTATCTGGCAACCCAATTGATAAGACGAAGTATTACATTGATACTGCCGTCCAGCTATTTACGCAGGCGAATTTCCAGAAAGACTTTGAAGTTGGGCTCAATATCGTGTCATATGATGGTAGCAGTTCAGTAAATCAAGCTACATTTGTAACTTCTAAGGCAGAGAACTTGTCTGGTTGGCCAGGATTTACTCTCAGAAGAAGCGGTTCCAGCGCTAACCTTGAGCTGACTGAGAGGTTTAGCATGAATTCTCAAGCTGTTTCCGCACCGCTTGTTGCTATAAGTAGTGTAAATCAGGTAAGAATTGCAAGAATTGGTGAAAAGATATACTACTCATGGAATGGTGCAGCCTATACGCTCCTACAAGATATTTCCGCAAATACTACGCGCTTTGATACTAATGTGTGGTTCGGCGCTACATTAAACTCCGCCGGTACTGGCTCGCAGCGACCGATTTATGCAACACTTACTGATATGTATGTCAGACTTGGTGTACCTACTGATTACGTAATTGAACTTGATGTTAATGATGGTTCGATGAGCGAGCCAAGTAGCTTTACAGTTATAATTGGCGATGAACTAGGGACCTTGCCGACTCCAACTCCGCCAAACGAAAACTATACCTTTGTTGGATGGTTTGATGAATCGGTTTCGCCAGCCGTCCAGGTTACTTCTACCACAAGGCCAGATGGTAATAAGAAATATATAGCTCATTATTCATACGATTCGTCTGATGAGCCGGTGATATTTAATATAGCAAATAATGCTCTTCAAGGATATCAGACCCTCATTAACAGTTGGGTGCCAAGTCCAATCAATATTACTATATTTAATGAAGACTCACCTATTAACGATTCAACCTGGGGCGACACAAGTGAACTTAGCGAAAAACAATTCTGGGAAGGTATAAAAGGCAATTTTGAAAATAATCTATGTTCAATACCTAGTTATGGTGATGCCACCAAACCTTTAAGTTCACTTACCGCTTGGGGAAATGGTTCGAATGATTGTTCAAAACCAAAGGCTTATGACACCAAAATTGGCGCAGCACTTAATGTCTACCTTGACGATGAAAATGGTGCTCAAGTTGCATATGCTAACGCAACGAATGGCATCATACATAACATGATTCCTGGCCAGACATATTATTGGGAGAAAGCAGATGATAGCACGGTCTATGGCTATGTGACAGCTACCTCTGTAAATGGTAGAAGACCAATTGAGCTTAGCGCAAATCGCAATACTCGTGACCTTGGTGGTTTGCCAGTGACCTATACAGATAGTAACAATCAGACTGTAACAGGTACACTGGCTTATGGTAGATTATTCCGCGGTGAAAGACTATGGAATACTCCAGCAACCGAACTATATAATCTAGGCATCAATAAACAGTATGATGTAGGCGATCCTACCGAATATGCGAATGATACGAAACTCAGTGATTATAAATGGGATCCGGTAATTCATTACAATTTTGACTATCATTCTGGGGATGAAGATAATGCTTCATCTAATTATATGAAGGCCTGGACGGCTGTAACTGATATCATGACAGATATCACAAGTGCTAATAATCCAAAGAATATTTATTTCCATTGTCGTGTTGGCGCTGATCGTACTGGTACAACAGCATATCTGCTTGAAGGTTTGCTCGGTGTACCCGATGAGGCAAGGTATGAGGAATATGAGCTTACAAATCTGTCTGGTTTTTATGATAGAACTAGATATTATAAGCAGAAAACTAGCACTAATAACTTGAAGTTTGTCTTCATGATGGAATATGTAAAAACTAATGCAGATATTCTTAACTGGTATATGAGTAACCCAGACTCTGACATGAATTTGGTACAAGCCTTTAGGTCGGCGATGACGGTGCTATCTTCTTCACAAAATTCTTCTCAATCTAATTCTCAATCTAATTCTCAGAGTTTTAATACAAATACAGCGAACAGGAGTAATGCTGCCATATCTGATGATATGAGCAATTCCGACAGTTCCAAAGATGCTTACTCTGGGTACGAAGCCCCTCTTGGCGTAACTACGAGATACAACAACACGAGCAACGATACTAATTCGGAGTTCTCCCCTGCGGGTCTAATCGCATTGGCTGTCGTTGCGGTTGCTTCTACTGCTATGACTTCTTATGCTTTGGCTAAAGAAGACGAAGAATAATGTATGATATAATTAATTTATTATGGAAATATTTTTAGGTGTTTTGGGGGTAATAATAGTAATACTATTGATTATTGCAATTGTTCTTTTGCTTCATAAAAATTCTGACACGGGTGATAAAGATAGTTTTAAGGCGATGGAAGAACGTTTAATTCGTGTTGAAGGTGAAGTTGGTAAAATTAATCCCGCCATTGACCGCAATTTTCGTGAAAACCGTAAAGAAATTGCTGAAAACTTAGAGCGGTTACAGACTGGCAATGAAAAAAAGCTGGAAGAAATGCGTGAAACGGTAGATGAAAAACTAAAAGCTTCTGTAGAAAAAAGGTTTAATGAAAGTTTTAAATCTATCTCTACTCAGTTGACGCAAGTTTACCAAGGTCTCGGCGAAGTAAAGAATATGACTTCTGAAGTAGGAAATCTTAAAAAAGTGATGGAAGGCGTAAAAACGCGCGGTATTTATGGTGAGGTGCAACTTGGCGCTATTATTGAGGATGTTTTAAATAAATCACAATACGAGGAAAATGCTATTACAAAAAAAGGGAGTAGCGATAGAGTTGAATTTGCAATTAAAATGCCTGGAAAAGATCCAGATAGTCTTGTTTTCTTGCCAATTGACAGTAAGTTTCCTGTGGAAAACTATTCTCGTTTAATTTCTGCTTATGAGAATGGCGATAAAACCGAGATTGATAAATATTCTAAGGCTCTTGCATCAGATGTAAAAGAACAAGCAAAGAAGATCTCTGCAAAATATTTGGATCCACCGATGACGACTGATTTTGGGATTATGTTTGTGCCGACAGAGTCTTTATATGCTGAAATTTTGAGAATCCCTGGTCTTTCAGATGAAATTAGGCAAAAACATCATGTTTCTATTACCAGCCCTTCTACTTTACCTGTTGCTCTCAATGGACTTCTGATGGGTTTTAAGACTGTAGCAATTGAAAAACGCTCTGCTGAGGTTTGGCAAACATTAGGCGCAGTAAAAACTCAGTTTGGAAAGTTTTCTGATTTACTAGAAGGTGTTCAGAAAAAATTGCAGGAATCTGCCAATAAAATTGAATCTGCAAAAACTACTTCTCGTCAGATTGAGAAAAAGCTAAAAAACGTAGAAGAATTACCAGAATCAGAATCGGTTAAGATGATTGGGGAAGTATAGTTTTAAAATCCTCTCATTTTATCAAACGGGAAAAGTCGGAAGATAACCGGTCCGATAATTCTACAATATGGGATTGTACCAAGACCGTTTCGCGAATCCCATGAATTATTGCCTTCACGATTATCGCCAGAAACGAATAATTCACCGTTAGGCACCGTTGTATCAACTTCTCCGGAGGTTTTTTCTTTCGGACCATCTGTTTCAGACTTTCGCCACTCGGTGTCGTAAACAAAACCGTCAGGGTGTTCTTCATTATAAATTGTCATAATGCCATCTTTGACTGTTACACGTTCACCTGGAAAAGCAATAACACGCTTAATAATATATTGATCACTGACATTTGACGGAACACTACATGTCATAGGATTGGCAATTCCTTGTGCTTGATATTCTTTCACTTTCTCTTCATCCTCGTTTAAAAATACAATGATTTGACCACGTTCTGGTACATATTCTTGGCCGAAAAGATGAGCCCAGGAAACGGCCGCGCGGTTTACTATTACGCGGTCATCTTGATGTAGGGTATTTTCCATACTCCCGCCAACTACATTGTATGAACGGTATATAAACGTATTTAAAAAGATGGTCCCAAGCACAATAACAATAATAAACCCACCTAAGCTTAAGATATCTTTAAGTAGTGGATGTTTTTGAAAAAATTTTGGTTCCATAGCAATAATTATAGCACAAATAGATGTTATGGTTTGTTTTTTTATCTGTTTTTTATGCTTGGTTATGTTAATTTTCAGTTTAGTTTAAGAAATCTGATATAATATACTTATATGGCAGATTATATTTTAGCAAGAAAGTCCAGAAACATTGCGAGTAATCTCGTTCATATCTTTTTGAATCTTTTGCTTGGTGTTGGGTCGGTAATTATTACTGTATTATCTGGAAGCCCCGTACTTGGTTTACTTTTGGTTTTGGTCGCAAAATGGCGTGTTTTTGCGGTAAGGGCTAGATATTTATGGTTAAACATTAAGTCAAATCTAGTAGATTTGATTGTTGGTTTTAGTGTCGTATTATTAACTTACTATGCTGGTACCTCTTTCTTAGCGGTTGATTTTATTCTGGCTATATTCTATTGTGTTTGGCTATTGTTTATAAAGCCACTATCCTCAGAAAACGCCACCTTAGCACAATCTTTAATTGCTGTATTCTTAGGAACTTCAGCGGCTGCAATTATGACTGCTGGGCTTAATTCTGTTTTGATAGTTTTACTTGAGTTTTTGATTGGTTATGCGGCTAGCCGTCATGTTTTAGTTCAAAGTAGTGATAAAAACTTTACTTTGACTACACTAGTTTGTGGTTTAGTGTTTGCCGAAGTTGCTTGGTTATGTGATTCATGGGCTATCGTCTATACCTTTGGTGCTTCTGGTATACGTATTCCTCAGGTTGCAATCATTTTAACTATCTTTGCTTTTGTGTATAACTATGCAAGGCAGGCTATGATTAAATATCAAGACGACTTTAGGTTTAAACATATTCTTGGCCCGGTGGTTTTTGGCGCGCTATTAGTTGGTATTATTGTTATATTTTTTAGTAACCCAATTTTTAATATTTAAGGAGGAAAATGGAAAATCAATCAAAGGGCGAAATTGTTGAAGCAGAAAAAAACAATAAAACGGAGGCGCGGTCTGAAACTCCGAAAAGCAATGGTTACAGAGCAATAATTGCTTTATCTATTGTCGCTATGTTTTTGGGGGCTGGAGGCTTGGTATTTGGCTTGATGGCATATGAAAAATCATCTACACCGATAACTTTCCTAGGTGGTGGTACAGATGGCAATTCTGCAAACTTTAAAGAAGGTTCAATTGCAGATATAGCTGATAAAGTTTCAAAGAGCGTAGTATCAATTGTCACTTCTACGGTAACGAAGAACTATTTTGGGCAGGATTATTCTTCTTCGGCTGCAGGCACAGGTGTAATTGCAACTGCTGATGGCTATGTTATTACTAATAAACACGTGATTAATGGTGCAACCAAAGTTACTGTGATTTTGGATGACGGTACGATTTATGAAGATGTTGAAGTCGTTGCAACTGATCCACTAGATGACATCGCTTATCTCAAGATTAAAGATGTTTCAGATTTAACACCTGCTACGCTTGGAGACTCTAAGACAATTAGCGTTGGGCAACAGGTAATTGCTATTGGAAATGCTCTCGGTGAATATCAAAATACTGTTACTTCTGGTATTATATCTGGAACTGGACGTTCTATCACAGCATCAGATGGTTCTGGATATAATGTAGAAACCTTAACTGATATGATTCAGACAGATGCAGCAATCAACTCTGGTAATTCCGGAGGCCCTCTCGTAAATGCAGCCGGTGAAGTAATTGGTATAAATACTGCTACTTCTACTTCTGCCGAGAATATGGGTTTTGCCATTCCAATTTCTTCTGTTAAAGGTATGCTTAACCAGCTTATAGAGACTGGTAAAGCTGAAAGAGCTTATATTGGTGTTTATACAATGCAAGTAACACCTGAAGTTGCAAAAGCATATCAATTGCCGGTCTCGGCTGGAGAATACATTTATAATTCTTCTTTGTATTCTGCTATTGTAAAAGATTCTCCGGCGGCTAAAGCTGGACTTAAAGATAAAGATATTGTTACGGCGATTAATGGAGTTAAAATTGGTACTTCTGGAACTTTATCTGACTTAATCGGAGAATATAAGCCTGGTGATACCGTCCAACTTACCGTGATTCGCGAAGGGAAGGAAATTGCTGTGAACGTTACCTTAGGGGCGTACAAAAAGTAGAATATAACCGCGGGTTTTGGCATGTCTAAAACCCGCTTTTTTTGTATATTCTATTATTTCTTGATGTTGGCAGGGGTCAGATTCTAAAATTAGATATTTTGTTTGCCTGTCTGCTGTTTGTTTAACTAACTCCTTTATGAGAGCGAGGCCATGGTCTTCAGCATAAAGGGCTATTCTCGGCTCGTAGCTTAATGATTCTTTGTTTAGCCAGTTCCAATCTTCGTCAACATAAGGCAAATTTGCAACTATTACATCAGGGGTAAACTTGACATTATCAAGTAAGTGTGATATAATGAAATTTATAGATGCGCTATGTTTTGTAGCGTTTTTTTGTGCTATTTGAAGGGCATTTTCTGAAATATCGCTGGCGTATACTTTCGCATCTCGGAGTTCTTTTTTAATTGTTATGGCAATACAGCCAGAACCAGTACCGACGTCTAGAATAATTGGATTATCTGGTAACTGTTTTTTTGGCGCTTTTACTCCCGGAAGGTAAGATTTGCCTGCAAGGGATAAAACCATATCTATTATTTGTTCTGTTTCTGGACGAGGGATTAAAACATCTGGCGTAACGATATAATCTCGGCCATAGAAATCTTGAACACCTCTTATATACGCCTCTGGCATACTTGGTTGGGTGCTTTTATTTTTGGAGGTCACGCTCATGTTTTACTAGTTCATGGATTATATCATCTATATCGCCATCCATTACGGCAGGGATATTGGAGCGGGAATAATGGATACGATGATCAGTGACGCGATCTTGTGGGAAGTTATAGGTGCGGATTTTCTCGGAGCGGTCGCCTGTACCGATGAGCGATTTGCGAGCCTCAGAAGCGTTTTTTAGCTCTTCTTCTTTTTTACGTTCTAAGAGTCTAGAACGGAGAATGTTCATTGCCTTAATGCGATTTTGTTGTTGCGAACGTTCGTCTTGCATAGCTACAACTATTCCTGTTGGTAAATGCGTGATACGAACTGCAGAATCTGTAGTGTTCACACCTTGGCCGCCATGGCCACCAGAACGATAAATATCAATACGTAAATCTTCAGGGTTGATTTCTAAATCTTGCTCGTCCGCTTCTGGGAGAACTGCTACGGTCACTGTTGAGGTATGGATTCGGCCTTGCGATTCAGTTACTGGGATACGTTGAACACGATGAACTCCGCCCTCAAATTTTAGCTGTCCATATGAATTATCGCCGGAAATTTTGAAAATTACCTCTTTCATGCCACCGGCTTCATTTTCGTTTTTACTGATTAATTCTGATTTAAGAGAGTGTTTTTCAGCATATTTTAGATATAGACGATATAATTCGCTAGCGAATAAGCTAGCTTCGTCTCCGCCGGCGCCAGCACGAATTTCTATAATGGCGGGCTTATCATCAGAAGGATCACGGGGGATGAGTAGTTCTTCAAGTCTAGCTGTGTCTGAATTAATAGACGCTTTTAATGTTTCGGCATCTTCTCTAGCGATTTCACCTAGTTCTGGGTCAGTGATTAATGATTCAGCTTCTTTTAATTTTGCTTTATTTTGGTTAATAGTATCATTTAGCTCGTTAATTTCACGTAAAAGAGTAGCGCGTTTTGCTTTTTCAGCAAAGTCAGGAGATGAAAAAGCATCAGGTTTTGCCAAAAAACTTTCGGTCTCTTGTAGCTCTTGTTTTAAATTCTCTAGATTCATGGTATAATTATAGCATATTTTTGGACCCATAGCTCAGTTGGCTAGAGCGTACGATTCACATTCGTAAGGTCGCAGGTTCGAGCCCTGCTGGGTCCACCATTTTTATTATATAGCTTAGAATTTGATATAATATATCTTATGAGTTTAGAAGGACAAGATTGGGTTTATAGCGAAAAGGTGAAGGACCATTTTTTGAATCCAAGAAATTTTTTGATGGGAGATGAGAGTAAATTCAAATACGATGCAATGGGATTAGTCGGAAACCCTATATGTGGTGATCAGATGAAAATGTACATAAAAGTAAAAAATGATAAGATTTCCGATATTCGTTGGAAAACATATGGTTGTGCGTCGGCTATTGCGTCTACATCTGCCTTATCAGAGTTGGCTAAAGGTAAAACTTTAGATGATGCTTTAAAAATTACTGCTGAAGACATTGATAATTATCTGGGTAAATTGCCAAAACATAAGTTTCATTGCTCAGTGCTCGGTCATGAAGCTTTAGCAGACGCCATTAATAATTATCGTAAAATTTCAAAATAACTTGCGAAATGATTTAATCCTTGTTAAGATAGATGTATGGAAAATACGTTTACTTTGATGCCAATGAGCCAACAGATTAATCTTACTCCTGGCGAATCTTATACTGGCTATATCACGATTGTAAATCCGGTTGATGCTACCGAAGATTTTTCTTATAAGGTCTCTATTTCTCCTTACAGTGTGATCGGTGAAAACTATACGGCAGATTTACAAACTGTTTCTGGGCGCAACGAAATTACTAAATGGATAACGATTAGCGAGCCGACTGGCACTGTTAAGCCAAATGAGTCTAAGAAGGTTGAATTTACTATAAACACTCCTTCTAATGCTCCCGGTGGAGGTCAATATGCAGCTCTCGCCGTATCTAGTAATCCTGCAAATACTGATTCTGACGGTGTTGCAGTAAAAAATATCTTTGAAATGGCTAGCCTAATTTATGCGAATGTGGCTGGTGATATTAAGCGGGGTGGTGAAATTTTGGAAAACAATGTACCAGGTTTCGTCGCCGTCACTCCGATTCAAGTTACTGCTATGTTTGAAAACACTGGTAATATTCATGAGGTTGCCACGATTATCCTTAAAGTTTCTAACTTTTTCACCGGAGAAGTGATACTTCCTACCGAAGAGGACGATGGTCAGTTTAGTGAAATAGTGATGCCAGAATCAACTTATTTTGCAAGTAGAGACATTTCAAACTTGCCTGCACTTGGCGTTGTTAAAGTTAATCAAACTATTTATTACAATGGATCCTCATCCGTGTCAGAGCGAGACGTAATTATTTGTCCAATTTGGTTTCTATTATTAGTTATTGCTGTATTTGCCTCTATTATTGTATTTATTATTTCTCGTATAAAGATACATAAGAAAAGACGTTCAGCTACTCTTTAGGAAAAATCCGCCTTTTGGCGGATTTTTTATTCAGTGGATAGAATTTTACCTGTTTTATATTGAAGTTTAAGTAATCTTTGATTTTTGGAACCACGAAAACGTAAACTTAGATCTCTTTGTTTTAGGATAAAAGGGCCGTCTATTAGAGCGTCCAATGATTTTAATAATTCCCATGGTTCTTTGCCATATTCTTTGATTATTTCATATGTAAAGCCGGAAAAACTCCAAACGTCCCAGCCAAACTCCTTACGAACATAGTCTGCAATAATTTTACATTGTTTGGCTTGTACGAATGGCTCGCCGCCGCAGAATGTTAATCCAGTTTGTCCTTTAAACGTTGCAAGTTGTTTCAACACGTCTTCAATTGGGACTAAAACACCTGCACAATAATCCCAGGTTTCCGGGTTCTGACAGCCGGGGCAGTGATTAGGACATCCTTGTGTCCATAAAACTGCCCTTAAACCGTCGCCATTTACGATATTATCGTGTTCTAAAGGTCCGGAAAGGCGAATCATGCCTTCCGGAACTTCTGATTGTTTGGCGATTTTTTCTAATGATAGTTTGTGCCAATCTGTCATCTATTCCCCTTTGGCACAAGAACATACTTTTTCAAACGGTAAATCGCCTTCTAATCTACCACAATGTGGACAACGATCACCGGTGATAACGCCTGAGAATCCACAGACTGGATCACGATCTACTGGATGGTTAACTGAGCCGTAACCGATCCCTGCATCGTGCATTTTACGAATGACTGATTCAAATGCAGCGATATTTTGAGAAGGATCACCGTCTAATTCAATATAGGTAATATGACCAGCATTGCAAAGATTATGATATGGGGCTTCTATTTCAATCTTATCAAAGGCTGAAATTGGATAATAGACTGGGACGTGGAATGAATTAGTGTAGAATTCGCGATCTGTAACTCCTTTAATTTTTCCATATTCCTTACGATCTATCTTAGTAAATCGTCCAGCTATACCTTCAGCAGGTGTTGCAAGCAGTGAAAAATTCAACTTATATTTTTTACTAAATGCATCACATTTTTCACGCATATGCGAGATTATATCTAATCCTAGTTCACGCGAATCCTCGTCTTCACCATGATGTTTACCTGTCATAGCTACAAGTGTTTCGGCAAGTCCAATAAAGCCAATAGATAAGGTGCCGTGTTTGATTACATCGCGAAGTGTGTCATTCGGTCCAAGTTTTTCGCTACCAAACCAGTTGCCTTGGCCCATGAGGAATGGGAAATTACGTACGTGCTGGTTTGCTTGAAATTCAAATCTTTCCAGTAGTTCATCTTTTACTAGCTCCATTTTTTCGTCTAGTTCGCGATAAAAACCGTCCCAATCCGCTTCTTTGCGTTCGTTTAAGCAAATACCGTGTTTAATCCCAATGCGAACAAGGTTGATTGTAGTGAACGATAAATTGCCGCGACCTGTCACAATGCCATCCGATTCTGGAAATATAGATGCAAAAACGCGTGTGCGGCATCCCATGGTTGCTATTTCCGTACGGTAATCACCAGGTTTATAATATTTTAGATTGAATGGGGCATCTATAAAACAGAAATTAGGGAACAAACGCTTAGCTGATACTTCCATAGAACGTTTAAATAAATCATAGTTTGGATCGCCTGGCTCATAGTTTACTCCGGATTTTACCTTAAATATTGAGATGGGGAAGATTGGAGTTTCGCCTTTGCCTAAACCATTTTCTGTAGCTTCTAGAAGGTATTTAGAGACTAGACGTCCGGCTGGCGTTGTATCTGTACCAAAGTTGATAGAGGTGAATGGTACTTGTGCGCCTGCTCTTGAATGCATCGTATTCAAATTATGCACAAAACCCTCCATTGCCTGCAAAGTTTCTCGTTCAGTATCTTCATTGGACGCCTCTATGACTTCTTTAGGCCATTTTGCCTTCTTTAAAATGTCGTCGTGCCCAAATTCATAGGTATCTTTGACTTCTAAGCTTAGTTTTTTACCTGTGAACTTATTATATTTGCCTAGATTTCTTTTAAGGGCTTTACGGAAAGTCTTATTTACTCCTGGAGCCATAGCATAGTCAAAGTTAGGAATAGATTGACCACCATGCTGTTCGTTTTGATTGGCTTGCAGAAGAATAGCTGCTAGAGCGCCATAGGAGCCAATAGAATTTGGTGTACGTAGATGACCATGGCCTGTATTAAAACCGCCATTTTCAAAAAGCACAAATGGATCGGATTGGCAACAAGTTAGGGTACCTGTTGCGTAAAAATCTAAATCGTGAATATGGATGTCTCCGTTATCATGTGCCGCTGCTATGTCAGGACGGATTAATAATGTTTTTGCAAATACTTTAGAACCTTCTGCGCCAAATTGTAGCATTTTGCCCATTGCAGAGTTACCGTCCACATTAGCGTTTGATCTTTTGACGTCTGAATCTTCGCTAGCGTCTGCATGTGAGATAGTGCGATAAATCATCATGAGATCGGATTTTGCTTCACGACGGCGAGAGCGTTCTTGGCGATATTGTATATACTCACGAGCTGTCTTTTTAAAGGACGACTCCATAAGCACTTCTTCAACTATGTCTTGAATTTGCTCAACATTTGGGGTGCGAGTTGTAATTTTTTCTTCTGCACGCTTTAATACTTTTTCTGTTAGAGCTTTTGCTCGGTCGTATTTGAATTCTTCGGTTGCGAGACCTGCTTTTGCTATAGCGTTGGTGATTTTTTCTGGGTCAAATTTGACTATTTTACCATCACGTTTTACTATCCGTTTGAACATAAAATATACCTCCTTAAATGTATTCTAGTTCAGATTGTTATTTTTATGACCTTCTTCTAGGATGATTTTGATGGTAATGCTTTATCACCCTACATTTAGTGTCTTAGTACTATAATATACCACTACATATAGTATTTCAAGACTTTTTATGTTTATTTTTTAAATTGTGGAAAACCTTCATTCTTGATATTTTTATTTTTTAATAGTTTATGTTAAAATAGACAAAAATAAGTGGAGGAATTTTTAATGGAGAATAAAAAAGTAACTGCGAACCCCTTGGTCAATCGTCAACCAGCTAAAGGGCCAGTTATGACGAAACCATCTGTTGCGGCTGCAAAACCTGTTTCTAGCGCATCAAAACAACCTGCCCAAGCTACGAAGCCCGTAGAGACAAGTGCTGGACCAAAAGCTGCACCTAGTGCTGTTGTAAATAGGCCTAACGCTGAAAATGCTCCTATTAAACCAACTACATCTTCAGAAACTAATAAGAAAACTAAGAAAGACACAAAGAATGGTAAAGGTAAAGCTATAATTATAGGTGTTTGCATTGTTGTAGTTATTGCTATTATAATTGCTATTATAATTGCTACTACTCGTGGCGGGAATGGCTCAGGTGAGGAAACTGGAGATCAGGACGCAAGTACTCCAACCGTTGCTAACGTAACTGAAGATGAAATAAAAGCTACCAAAGAAACCTTGGAAAAATACGCTGAAGTGACTGTAGATGGCTACAAACATGAAGATGGACATGAAATTTCTGAAGATATAGTAAAAGTGCATGTTAAGAACATTTCAGATGAACAAACTGCGTTGCATATCGTGATTGTCGCTCAGGATAAGGATGGTAACTCATTAGATGTTTCCCACTTATATGCTGAAGGCATTAGACCGGGCGAAACACAAGATTTTGATGCGTTTGTTTACACGACTCTTACTCCTGAACAAATGAAAACTGCTACTTACAAGGTTTGTACCGCTGCTACTTATGAAGTAGACTATCCTGAAGAAGAACCTGCCGCTGAGTAGTTTATTATAAACTGTTCTGTGTTACAATATACTAATGAAGGATTCGGGAATGAAACTAAATGCCAATCAAAAAAGGGCAGTAGAGTATTTAGATGGGCCTTTATTAGTATTAGCTGGCCCCGGTACAGGTAAAACTCAATTATTGTCCGAAAAGGTCGCCTATATTTTAAAAAACACTGATACTAACCCTGAGAATATTCTTTGTCTTACATTTACTGATTCGGGCGCGATGAATATGCGCGAACGTTTAAAAACCATAATCGGGAATGAAGGTGCTAAGGTTAATATTTCTACATATCATTCTTTTGGAACAGAAATATTAGCTCAGTATAAAAACTATTCGGAGGATTATGATAGGCAACTAGACAGTCCAATAGATGAGGTGACGCAGTTTAAAATTGTAAAAACTCTTCGTGATGATTTGCCTGTTAGAGATATTTTGCATGGTGATAATGTAAAAACTATGATTAAAATTATCTCTTCAGCTAAGGCGGCTGGACTTTCGTCTGACGATTTGAAAAAAATAGCCGAAACTAATATTGACGACTCTATCGTTCTTTCTAAAGCAATTTCTCCTCTGCTTAAAAAAGTTGTTTCAGGTAAATTTTTACCCTCATATGAGAATGCTTATAAGCCAATTTATGATGTTTTGTGCGATTATGAAGAGGCTAAACCAATTTTGCCAACAGTTGAACGATCTATTAGTATTATTGCTAGAGCCTTAAAAGACGCTATTGTAGAGGCAGAAGGGACTCAAAAGGTTGGTTCATTAACTTCTTGGAGAAACGCTTTCTTTGAACTGGATAACAAAGGAAATTATTGCCTAAAAGATAGGGTTCAGAACAAGAAACTTTTGAGTATTTCAGGCATAATGAGTAAATACGATAGTTATCTAAAAGAACATGGCTTGTATGATTATGATGATATGATTCAGGAGGCTGTAAATGCGCTATCTCACGATGAAGGCTTTCGTTTAACCCTTTCTGAGAGATATGAATATATATTATTAGATGAGTTTCAAGACACAAATCCATCACAATTCATGATTGTAAAAAAACTCACTCAATACGAAAAACCAAATATTATGGCAGTTGGCGATGATGACCAAGCTATTTATGAGTTTCAAGGGGCTCTTTCTACTAATTTAACCGATTTCCAAAAACATTACGCATCTGAAGTAATTCCTCTTGTAGAAAATTACCGTAGTACACAGGAAATACTTGATTTCTCGCATGAGATAATTGCGCAAGCGCCAGATAGATTTGCCGATAAAGAGCTCATAGCACATAAGCCTGCTCCAGAAAAATCTCAAATACATCGTTATGAGTTTCGTTCTTCTGATATGGAATTTGGTTTTGTTGCGGATAAAATTTGCGATTTAATTAAATCTGGTGTACCTCAAAAAGAAATAGCTATTATTTCTTATATGAGGAAGTATTTTATGCCTCTTTTACCATTTTTAAAATCACATCCAGAAATTAATATTTCTTATGAGGCTCAAAATAATCTCCTGGAGGATGCTAAGATTTACCAGGTTTTAACTATGGCTAGATTAGTTTACGAATTAGCGAATGAACGAAATAATAATACTTCTTTTGTGGAGGTACTTGGCTATCCATTCTTTAATTTACCGATGCTTGAAATAATTAAACTTGTTGCGGCCGCTCACAATGACAGGAAGTCTGTGTTTGACTATCTTTCCTCTTGCGAGAATGATTCCATTCGCGAAGTTGTCAAATTCTTTGCTGATTTAGTTGCGCGTTCGTTTACAGAACCACTTGAAATCTTTTTAGACTATTTGATTGGAGCTTCTCCGCTCAACGGCTATAAATCTCCATTTCTTGAATACTATTCAAAACAAGATGAATTTGGGGCTTTTTCACTTTATGAAAATCTTGCTGCGTTAAGAGGAAAACTTAAGAGCCATTTTGGCGATAAAAATTTGAAGCTCTCTGATTTAATTGGTATGGTTGATGATTATAACGCTGCCGAAATGGCTATTAATACGACATCTCCGTATAAGGATGCCGATGATGCCGTTTCAGTATTAACTGCTCATAAAGCAAAAGGGCTTGAGTTTAAATATGTCTTTATAATTTCCGCTGATCATTCAGGCTGGGGTAAAGAAAAAGGGAACAATACTACCCTTTCTTTGCCAAAAAACCTCTTACATATCCATCATACAGGTACAACCGACGGCGAAAAACTACGCATTTTATATGTGGCTCTTACCCGTGCAAAGGATTCTTTATTTATCACTAATTCTCTTGCTAGTTTTGATGGAAAAACCCCTGCTCGGCTTGAATACCTCCAAGAGTATGAAAAGGATGGTAAAGTTTATTCTCCGTTCTTGCCATCGGAAGAAGTGCAGTGTTTATACGATCAAAGCGCGGTTAAAAGTTCCGAAAATAACCTAAAAAACTGGTTTGCGCGTTATCATGACGCTTCACCCGACATGCGCGTTATCTATAAAGAACGCGTAAAGAACTATAAGATGTCTGCTTCATCTTTGACGAATTTTTGCGATATAGTTTATGGAGGCCCACAAGAATTCTTTAAACGTAATGTTCTAAGAATCCCCGGTGAGCCCGAAGACGAATCCCTTGCTTTTGGTAATTTAGTTCATGCGACTTTTGAACAGGTGACTAATAAAGGTATTTCTGATGAAGAGGCTATTAAATTCTTCTTAGACGAGCTAGATAAAAGGCAATTAGACTCTGAGATTGCGGCAAGGTTACGCGAAAAAGGCCCGGTTGATTTGGCCGTAGCACTTGAAGAATTCGGCTCAATTGTACGTCAAGGTAAGGCTGAGGTTAATTTAGGCCCAGAAAAGATTGTATGCGACGGTGTGCCTATCACTGGTAAAATTGATCACATTACAATAGATGAAAAAGCAAAAACTATTGAAATCTATGATTATAAAACTGCTGGTTACCATAAAGAAAAGTGGGAATCGCACGCTTCTCTCTTTAAATATATGTTGCAATTAGAATTTTATAAATTGCTTCTTAATAATTCTCCTACTTACAGCAAGTATAAAGTAACTAAAGCTCATATTCTTTTTGTAACACCTGATAAAAAAGATAACATTGTGCATGACAAGGCCTATGAGTTTAGCGATGAGATGAATAAAACACTGAAATCTCTAATCAAGATAGTTTATAACCTAATAACTACGCTTGATTTTATTGATGATAAAGAAGTATTTGTACCGGCTAACCCTACTCTTAAATTAAAAGATATCAAAAAATTCATTGAGCTTTTGCTTGCAAAATACTCTGAAAAATAGTATTATTCGTTCGTGGGTAGTTAGTACATTTTGATGGAAGGGGGTGAGAGAGAATGATGAAGATCGTTCGGAGAAGGATTAACAAAAAAGTATATTCTATTACTTATAGTTGTCCAAGATGCGGCAGACCGTTCTTAACCGAAATGGAACGGAATATTCATTTATTAAGCTGCAAATAATAAACTATCACAAAAAAAACGGGGCTCATTCGTCCCGTTTTTTAATGATTTTAGCGTTTCTTCTCTTTGACTTCGTTGCGCCCGAGATTCTTCTTGGTTTCGGTGAATAAAACGTGTTTTCTTAAAACAGGGTCATATTTTTTAAGTGAAAGTTTATCTGGAGTATTCATGGTGTTTTTCTTGGTGTAGTAAGCACGCACTCCTGACTCTTCGGACACGAGGCCAACAAGTTTACGTTTAGTGTTATTCTTCTTTGCCATAATTAGATGTATTATAGCACAAATTTATTTCAATTACAAGTGTTTCAGATTATTTAAGCGATAGTCTAAGTCTCTTAATACGTTCATATAATACATAAATGACTCATAGGGGCTGGCATAGGCAGAAAAATATGCATGGACATCTCCATCGTTCCAATATTTTGTACACATTGAATACGGGTGATCTGACGTAGTTAAATAGCGCCAATCTCGGATTAAATCTTGGTTGTGAGTTGCTAATATTTCATCTCTCATACCATATAAATCACTCATAGCGGACTTTTGCATGGAATTGGATAACCAAGCTGACAAATCACGTTCTGTATCGGCCCAGGTGACAGTCTCAGGCATTGATATTTCGCCTACTGGGTCAGACAAATCACAAGCTTCAGACACGGTAACAAATTTGTTTTCGTATTCATTAAGCCATTCAGAGATAAAACAACTCATAAAATCAAATATGCCTGTATCTTGCCATTGATGTTCGCCAAATGTCTCAAAATCCATAAATAAATTAATTAAATTGCCATGTAGGCAGTCCATGTTAATCCAATCTTTATATTTAGATACCGTTAGAGGCCATTCACTCCAAGCACGATTACTAAAACGAAAAGCAATATCATCAGATAAACGATAGTTTTTAAGTAGTAATTTTATGTCATTACAACCTGCTGGGCGATACACATAATTTGGGCTGCGCCATCCGAGAACTTTATCCCATCCTTCAGCTAAGATACCTTTATAGCCAGCGTCTTCAGCCCATTTTGCGAGGCTGTCATTGTAGGCGAGCTCAGTATTGCGAAATACTTTTGGTTTTGCTCCGAAAACCTGTTGGATTTTTTCAGAATGCATTTTTACTTGATCGTTGAATTCGTCCAAGTTGTAATAATAAGCTAGGGAATGATAATACGTTTCACCAACGATTTCAGCCTGGCCACAGTCGGTCATACGTTTAATAGTAGCAATTAATTCTGGTGCCCATTTTTCGGCTTGATCTAGCCATGTTCCAGTTAGCGAAAGTGAAACTTTAAAGCCAGGGTTTTCTTTCATTTTATCTTCAAGTAATTTTAGCATTGGACGATAGCTTTTTTCAGTTACCTTTCTAAATATGCGCTCATTAGATTGCCTACCATTATAGTCGTCGTTATAATAATTAGAATTGTTGGAGACATCAAAAATGGAGTATTGACGGTAACGAACCGGCTGGTGGATATGCAAATATAGGCAGATTGCTCGCACTTTAATGAATCCCCTTATGTTTTACAGTATTATTATATATTCTTAAGCATTTTTTGGCAACTTTTTCCCACGAAATGCGATGATATTCATTGGCAATATTGTTTTGGAGCGACTCTTTTAGCGCCGGCTCTTTAGCTATTGCTATTATTTCATCTGCTAGTTTCTGTTCGTCCCAAAAATCATACTTAAGTGCCGACCAAATAATCTCGGAAACTCCAGATTGGTTGGTAAGTATTAAGGCATCGCCGTGGTGGGCTGCTTCTAAAGCAGTTAGTCCAAATGGTTCAGATACTGAACTCATGACAAAAATGTCTGATAGCGAATAAATATCACGTAACCTTTTGCCTCTAATAAATCCCGTAAAAATCACGTTTTTTGATATTCCTAAATCAGCGGCTTGTTCTATTAGCTCATTGCGTTCTTCACCATCTCCGGCAAACACAAATAATAATTTTGGCTGTTTGGAAATAGCCAGTGCGGCAGCCTGCATTAAATGCCATAAACCTTTTTGGATCGTAAAACGTCCGACAGTAGAAACGACTGCCCAGCCGGATTCTTTAAGATTCATAATGTAGCGATAAGTAGAATCATTAAATTCATATTGGTTGTTTTCATAATCTTCACCTAATGAATTATAAACTACTTCAATCTTTGACAAGGGAATATGATATTTTTCATGAATAATACGCTTTGTGGTCTCAGATACTGCGATAATTCTATCGGCCATCATCAACCCTTCGTATTCTATTTCATGAATTAGTGGATTACCATTTTTCATGCCAGCACGATCACACTCTGTGGCGTGAACATGCGCGATTAATGGTATGTTGTACTTTTCTTTTGCAAGCATACCGGCTTCATAAGTTAACCAATCATGGGCATGCACAACGTCTGGTTTATATTTCATGAGATATTCATTAACAAAATCACAGTAAGATTTTTGAACGTCACGAATAGATATAAGCTCGCTTTTATTTGCTGTGGGGATAATTTTTTCTTCTAGATGCAATGATTCATAGGAACCTCCGCCGTAACGATAAATTGGGTCAAGATGTGTTGCATGCAAAATCTTCATAAATTTAATTTTTTCATGCTCTGCTTCGTATGGAACAACAAAATCAATTTTCACGCCTTCGTGCGATAAAGCTTTTGCCATATTCAAACAAGCGACGCCTAAACCCCCGCTATTGTGAGGCGGTAGTTCCCATCCTAGCATTAGTATTTTCATCATATTTTATTTTAACATAATTATTATGATTTGGTAATATTTTATGATAAAATAATAACAAGCACATTTAAAGGGATGTAGTACAACGGCTAGTATAGCGGTCTCCAAAACCGTAGATCTTGGTTCGATTCCGAGCATCCCTGCCATTAATTGAATTACAATTTATGAAACCACATAGAAGAGTAAACTGGCTGAGATGGTGTTTTATTTGGATTTTGTTAATTGTAATTATAACTAATGTGGGATTTTTTTATAATAGCTCCTATTTGAATAGCGATATTTATATCAAGAATAATATTCCTGGCCATCCACCAGATGAAACTCCGCCAACCATTACGCTAAAAGGCGAAAAAGAAATGTCTGTGGCGATAGGCATGAAATTTGATGATCCCGGTGTCGTTGCATATGATGCTCATTCCGAGACAACAGTTAACACGGAGGGGGAAGTAGATGTTAATAAGGTCGGACAATACACTATTACTTATATCGCGACTGACGAACACGATAATTCTGCTTCTGCGACAAGAATTGTCAATGTTGTTGAACCTACTGGTGTGATTTATTTGACGTTTGATGATGGGCCAGGGGCTTATACTGCCAACTTGCTGGACATCCTTTCCGAAAATAATGTTAAAGCAACTTTCTTTGTGACGGGTAATGGTGACGATAGCTTGATTAAACGTGAATTTGATGAAGGGCATGCTATTGCGCTTCATACTTATTCTCATAATTATAGTTATATTTATTCAAGCGCTGACAATTTTTTTGCAGATTTATATCGTGTTCAAGAACGTGTAAAAGCCATCACTGGTTACACTTCTATGCTTATGCGATTTCCGGGCGGGAGCTCTAATACTGTGAGTACTAGATACGATGGTGGCTCTCATATTATGAGCTATTTGACTCGTGAAGTTGAGAATCGTGGTTTTACGTATTATGATTGGAATATTTCGTCTGGTGATGCGGCCGGCGTTAATAGTGCTGACGGGATTTATGAAAGAGTCGTGAATAATCTTAAGCCTGGCGGCAGTTCTGTGGTTTTACAACATGATATTAAAAGCTTTTCTGTAGATGCGGTCAGTAGAATCATAGCTTATGGTAAAGAACATGGATATATTTTTTCTAAACTTGATAGCTCTTCATTTACTGCACATCATGGTGTGAATAATTAGTTTATTTTATTAAAACTGTGTTATAATAGATATAATATGGAAGGTAATAAGAATAAAAGTAAACCAAGGGCTCTCCTCGTATTTGGTGCGCCGTGCAGTGGTAAAACCACTTTTGCTGAAAGTTTTGCCAATAAATTTGGAATAGCTTATTATAATTTAGCTGATTTGCAGGAAGAATACGGATTTTCAAAAGAAGGCATTATGGTGGTATTAGAGCTAATTCTCAGGACAAAACAATCGCTCATTATTGAAGGCGAGATTGATACCGAAAGAGATCGCACCGAAATGCGCAATCTCTTACGTAGCCATAATTATGAACCTGCTTTAATTTGGGTTCAAACTGATATGGCAACCATTAGATTACGACTTAAGAAGCGTTTCCGTAGTGTTGCTCGCGCTAAAGAAATATACGAAAATGCCATTAATCAGATGGAGGCACCTACTGATTTAGAAAAACCAATTATTCTTTCAGGCAAACATACATTTGAAACTCAGACTAAGCATGTAATTAAAGGCTTGGCTGAGCTAGATGATTCTAAGTAGTTTTTTGTTGTGATTATAAAAGATGATGAATTTGGTGAAGTTATTGTGCGAAAAAACGCACTTTCTCGTGGTGTAAAATTTACTGTTTCAACTTCTGGACGTTTAATGATGTCGGTGCCAAAATATACCTCTGATTTTTTGGCTAAAAGATTTTTAAATTCCAATCGCAAAGTAATCCGTGAAAAATTGCCCATTAAAAATCCCAACGAACAACGTGCCAGAGATTACCAAAAAAAGATTTTAATGAAAAAGGCGAAGGAGTATTTACCTTATCGTTTAGAATATTTTGCAAAACTATATGGTTATTCATATAATAAATGTCGGCTAAGCCATGCAAATACAAGATGGGGGAGTTGTTCTAGTAATAAAACGATTTCTCTCAATATCGGTTTAATGAAACTGCCTGTTAATTTAAGAGATTATGTAATTTTGCATGAGTTAGCACATTTAAATCACATGGACCACTCGCGAGCTTTTTGGAATGAAGTAAAGGAGCACGATCATAATTATAAAAACCATGAGAAGAAATTAAAACTGTTTAACCCTGGCGTGTAGTTTTAATAACATATTATTCATAAAAAATCTAATCTTTATTTAAAAGTGTTTATGCTATAATTGTTGTTAAGGAGGAGAGTGTGGAGTTAAAACGTAGACTCAGTCCGAAGTATGTATTTATCGTAGCATATTTTGCTTGTCTTGCTTTTTATGTGGCGATTGGTCTTAGCTCTGTCAAAGCTACTGAATATGATATTGCTGGTAAGATTTTAATCCCAAGTATCGGTTTACATTCTGATGTTACGAATCTTGCACTTACAAATGGCAAGATTGAAACTCCTGATGATATTGTTGGTAGTTATAGCAAATATGACAATAAAACACTACTAATTGGTCACTCGGGCACTGTCTTTCATGATTTAAATAATGTATCGGTAGATGACTATATAATATATGGTGATAAATTATATCGGGTAGTTTCTTCCGAAACTTTTTTGAAGTCAGATATTAGTATGAATGAGCTACTACGAAAATCTCCTCGTGATACTTTACTGATTATGACTTGCGCTGGAGAAGCAGTTGGCGAAAAAGACGCTACACATAGATTAATTCTGACTGCTATTCGTGTTTAGTTTATTCTTTTTAGTTGCACGGCAAAACCACCACCTGGTGCCATATAAATATCTAACGAGTCGCTGCTGCCGACTTTTATTTTTTGTTTTCTGATGGAATATTGATTATCACGATAGTGCGCGTCATCTGTGTCAGTGTAAAGAGTTGCTTCATAAATACCCTGGCCAAGAAAGTTTAATGGGATATGAATGCGGCGGCCTGTTTCATCTGTTACGCCCCCAAGATACCAATCATCTGATTCGCGGTCTTTACGCGACACGACATAGTATTCGCCAATTTCACCGGCTATTGGTATAGTTTTTTCAAAATTGGTGGGGACATTTTTGATAAACTCATATTCTTCAGGGAATTCGTTTTCATACATAAATGGTCGGTCGGCAGCCATTTGCATACCTGAATAAATTGTCACAAAATATGCAAGTTGACGAGCGAGTGTAGTTGACATTCTTTTAACGCTGTTCGCTAAATCAAAAATTCCACTTGTGTAGTCCATCCCACCTGACAACAATCTTGTGTACGGTAAATAACATGCATGCGATGGGCTTAAGGCTCCGCCCTCGTATTCTTGACCTCGTGCGCCCTCTCGCGACAATAAGTTTGGCCAAGTTCGTTCGGTCCCGGTTCCTTTGATAGGCTCATGTATGTCCAGGCAAATATGTTTTTTAGCGGCAAGTTCAACGGTTTTTTGATAGTGGTTAACTCCAAGTTGCGAGTGGTGATATTCCCGACGCCCATTTATCATCATCATAGAACCGGCATATCCAGTCTTAATGTAATGAATATTATTTATTGCGTAATAGTTGTATGCTTCTTCCAGCTGTTTTTCGTAATTGTCAATAAAGCCAACTGTTTCGTGATGGCCAACTATTTCAATGTTATTTCGCTTTGCGTATCTTGCTACTTCTTCAGTATCAAAATCCGGTGTAGAAACTGTAAACTTATTATAAATTCCATTTTCCAGCCAATCACCTTCCCAACCTTCGTTCCAACCTTCAATTAGTAAACCTTGGATTCCTAATCGGACTGCTGCATCTATATATTCTTTGGCATGTTTCGTGGTAGCACCATGGCGTTCTCCTGGTGCCCAGGTCCATTCTCCTACATACATTGCCCACCAAATGCCTATAAACTTTAGGGTCTTCACCCAGCTGAAATCGCCTGAGGGTGGCTCGTTTAGCGCAAACATCGTACGATTTATAGTCAGTTCTATTGCAGAATCGGCTAACATAATCATTCTCCATGGGGTCTGGAATGGCAGACGTACATGTGCTACTGTTCCGTCGGAAAGTGGAGTAATATCTGTTTTTAGTGTTAAATTATTAGTTAATTTGATTGTCATAGACCCATAATTATATAGTGCTGCTTCATGGATTGCTAAATAACATCCATTTGGCGTACGCAAAGTAAGCGGCGTATGAACGGAATTTGATAAATCATGTACAAAAGTTTTTTCGTAATTATATTCATAGCGATCTGGTTGATAGGCTGGAATTTTCCATGCTGTAGTATTAAGGTCTGTATTAAATTCTGTTAGCTCATCTTTAATGGTGATTTGGCTAAACTTTGGCTGTGGTGGAATCTCGTAGCGAAAAGCAACCGTGTTATCAAAAACTCTTACTCTAAATGTAAAAATGCGATATGGCGCTTTTATTTCAGCTAAATAAAAAGCAGTTTCATTATAATTATTTAAAATTTTTTCATCTTCGCCCCAAGGCATAGTAATAGTTTCAGTGTGTTTTTTCTTTACTTCGCGGACTAATTTAAGATTATCTCCCAGGGGGTCTTCGCCGCACAATATAAACCCTAATCTTGAAGGGTGGATGATAATTTTATCATTTTTAAATACTGAATAGCTTATTCGGTGAGATTTGAGTGAAAAGTGAAATTTAATTTTTTCATCAGGTGAAAAAATATCTCTTTCTACTTCACTTTTACTAAACCATTTAAACATAAGTATATTATAACATTATTATATTTATATGGTAATGTAGTATAATTGTAGTATGAAGTTAAGGGCTCGGCGAGGGAAAAAAGTTCTAATTGGATTAGTAATATTTCTTTGCGTTGGTACATTATCTTTTTTTGGAATTCAATTCTTTACAAAAACAGGTATATTTAGAATCCCTGGCGTAGTATATTACGCTGAAGACTTAAATGAGGATGAAATGGAGACACTTAGTAGTATTTTTACTGATGAAGTGGACTTAGACAAAGATGTTTATATTAGTGTTGAAGAAAGTAACAATAAACGCGACTTAAATGAAGGTGAATTTTTGATTGAAGTTTCTGTGCCGGTGGCTGATTTTTATGATTTACGAGAAGACACTGATGAATACGAAGAATCTGAGTATACTTATATCCCAATCGGAGAATTAAACTTTAATAAAAAATTGCTTAGTATTTCCGGCGATTATTATTTAGATAGTTTTGATAAAGGCGCGGTTTTTAGGGTTTTAAAGTTTGAATCTGAAAAATATGAAGACGAAATCGCCCCTCTCATCGGCGACACGTTTAAAAAAGAATTTCCAAGCAAAGAATCCGTGCTTACTTTTGCGCAAACTGGCGTGACGGCTTTGTCTCGTGGAATGAATGCAAAACTCTACAGAGTAGGCGATGCGAATTATTTTGCAGAGGGCCTTAAAGATTACCTTTCATCGTTTGACCTTACGCACACTTCAAATGAGTCTTCTTTTACGGATTATGCTACTTCGGGAAACATTTGTTCCGATAAAAGATTTATTAGTACTCTACTTGCTGTAGGCTTGGATATTGTAGAGTTAACTGGCAATCACAATGTTGATTGTGGAGCTGATGCTGCTTTAGAAACTATTGATATTTATAATGAAAACAATATAAAGACCGTTGGTGGCGGGAAGAATGCTGATGAGGCTGCTATCCCTCTTAAAATTAATAATAAAGACACCAAAATTACTTTTCTAGCTTACAATCTCTCTACTGGGGGAGCTACTTATGGAGCGCGTCCTGGGGCTAATCAATACTATGAAGAAAATGCCACTGCTGAAATAGCTGCCGCTAAAGAGCGCGGTGATTTTGTAATAGTTGATATTCAATACTACGAGTGCAGTGCCTATGCCTCTACTTATGAAGACCCAATTTGTGATTATCCTCAAAATGTACCAGGAGATGAGATTGGATTCTTTAGGCATTTGATTGATCTAGGTGCCGATATGGTGGTTGGGACTTCGGCACATCAACCGCAAACCTATGAAATTTATGGTAACGGCGTAATTTATTATGGGCTCGGAAATCTTTTCTTTGATCAATCTTGGTGGCCCGGTACAACACGCAGCCTGATACTTTCGCATTATTTTTATAAAGACAAATTATTACAAACTCGGGTTGTTCCAACCGTTTACGATGGCAATTTACAAACTAAACTACTTGATAAGGAGACAGCGAGATGGTTTCTAAATCGTCTAGTAAGCATTCATCCGTAAATGATAAAACGGGTTTTTATTTGTTATTCGTTTTGTTATTTATTTTTATTAGTGTGCTTAGTTATATATTATGTTTAATATTTTTATCTGAGCCTGTTGATGTTTCGGAAAATGATAAAAACGATGAAGACGCGTCTATTCAGACTGAGCCCTTGCCTGAACCAGAACCAACAAATGTTTTACCTGAAAAAATTGATTTCCAACCTTTGGTTGATAGATGGGTTAGTTCTGTAGGTGGTAATAGAAGTGTTTTAGTTTATGACCTAGATAGGGAAGAATTAGTGGGTTCATATAATCCAGATGAAAGTTATAATACCGCTTCCTTATACAAATTATTCGTAGTTTACGAAGGATATCGTAAATTACAATCAGGCGAATGGAGCGAGAGTGGAACAGTGAGTGGGACCCAAAAAACTATCTTACAATGTTTAGATTTGGCAATTCGTGAGTCTAATTCCGCCTGCGCGGAGTCTTTATGGGCTATGATTGGGCGGGATGCCCTAAATGATGTTATTATTAATGATTATGGTATTGTAAACTCTAATATTAGTAGTCTGATATCTAATCCTTCAGATATTCTTAAAATGATGCAAATATATTATAAACACGAAGACATCACTGATACGAGTTTAGTTTCGCTTATGAAGGATTCATTCTTACACCAACCAGTTACTACTTATAATTGGCGACAGGGTTTACCTAGTGGATTCACACGAGCCGATGTATATAATAAGGTCGGTTGGGATTATAATCCTGACGGTAAATATTGGAATATTTATCATGATACAGCAATTGTTGTATTTCCTGAAGAGGAAAGGCATTTTATAATTACCATAATGACAAATAAAGTTCCGTTCCAAAAAATTACAGAGTTTGGAAGGGAATTTGAAAATACTTACTATCAATATGTGCTAAAGAATTGAGACCAATGCGTCTTATAGGTTGACGTTGGGTCATAGACGAAACCAACAGCTAGATTGGTGAAATCTGGATTAAGGATGTTAGCGCGGTGGGTTTCTGAGCCCATCCAAAGCGCAACGGTAGTAGCTGGTGATACGGCTGCGTTTCCTATAGCGAGATTTTCTCCGCTTATGCCGTTATTGTTTGGAGCGGGGCAAACTGTGGACCAACTTGTACCGTCTGGACGAGTATGCGCATAAAGAGTCATAGTTTCTTTAGCTCTGATTGTTGCAGCTTCTTCACAAGTATATCCCCACGCTAGCTGACTGAGGTTATTCTTAATACGAACTTTATTAACTAGCGTTAATACTTCATGCTCCCATTGCTCTATTGGAGGCTCAATTACATTTACTATAATAGAGTCCTTTCGTTGGCCATCGTAGGTGCCAGCCGTTATTGTAGTAGTGCCAATACCGTTTATCACAGGATAGCGACAAGTTTCATTGTTGTATCCTAGCCATGTGCGAGCAGAATTGTAAAATCCGGAAATCACGTTTGTGTCTGAAGTCTGCCAATACATTTCTCCAAGATCAGATAAACTACCACCGACACATATGTCCGTATCTGGTGTTGCATAAATTGTGATGGCTTTTTCGTTCCATAATTCACCTGCCCCTACTGCGGTATTATCAAACTCGTGACTAGTAGTTGAAACATAATCATCATTGCCAATATCATAAATTATATTTGTTGAATTATTGTCTGATTCTGTGGCAGGTTCTAGAAGGGAAAGCTCGCCTAGCTTATCGTCAACTATATCAGACCGCTCATCTACAGCACGGAAATTAACACCACCATTAAACCAAATTGCGCTAGCAATTAATACACCAGCAACAAGAACTGCTGCTGCGTTAATAGATAGCAGGACGGAGGTGCGACTTGAGTGCCGATGTGGCTCTTCCATGTTAATCTTGCTCCTTAGAGCTATTTTTACCACTAATCAAGCTACGAATATGGTTCATCATTCCGCTCATTGCAGGCATTAGTGAAATAAATATTAGAATCATAATAAAGTTCAGTATTATCACTTCGGTTGATGGGGCTGACCCGCGGAATAAGGCTGCAAAGATAATGGAAAATATTACCATATATACTATTGCTACTGATGCAATAACTACCACGTATGAAAAGATTCTAAGCCAGATTGAGTTAAGATTTAACATTCGGTAGCGCAAAATTGTATAATATACGCCCAAGATTGTTACTGCAAGAGCAAGCGGCCCAATCCAGATTAATCTCCAATTGCCAAATAATGGCAATACTAAGTTGAAGATTAATACCAAGGTGCTTGAAAGGCCAAAGCTCATCATTGTAACTACATCACCACCCTTTTTACGCTTGGAGCGACTTTTGAGAAATTGGTGAAAGAAAAATCCAATTATTATTGGTACAATGGCGCCAAAAAACGCTATATATGATATATATAATGGTCCGATGTTCATAGTTACAGTGTTGCCCATATGAGCGAGTGTAACTGCCGAATATAATCCTTCTGGATTGATGAGAATGGCGGCGCTAATTAAAATGCCAAGTGCAAGGAACAAGAGTGTCGCAATTTTGCCATATTTCTTTTGCCAAGCACCATAACCTAAAAATGCAGCATCCAAGAAAATTGCGCTAATGAAGGTCCAGTTTACATGCCAACCTATGGTTGCAGCACGATCTGGAGATGCATTTAAGAAAAACGAGATAGACGCCATCCAAACTGTAGCAAAGATGGCGGCCAAAAAATACCATGCGGATTTAATCCGATCCGGTTTGGTTGACCCAAAAAATACAATTGCGCCGGACAAAAATGTCAGTACCGACACAGTAGTTAATAATATAACAATTAGTTGCACTAGTACCTCCTTTTACATAATTATAGCATAAAAACTATAAAATCAATTATCTTCTGCCACCACCTGGCATCATTTGTTGATTATTGTTGATGTTGCCAACGGTTGTTACTATGCCAGAAATCGTAAAAGTAGAATTCTTTTCGCCATTTATATATACTGAGTAAGTTTCGCCGAGAATAAACTTTTCTGTTCCAACAGAAAGATGACTGAATGTTTTCGCAGAAATGTGTTTGACAATAGTTTCTTCAGCTGAGTTTCTAATTTCTACAGTAGTTCCTGCTGGCTCTGTAGTTGTCAGATAAATACTTGCGTTAAAAACCGAAGAATTAGCGCCCAGTGATTCTGCCATGCCGCTTGAACCGACTGCTAATACTTCACCGCCGCTCATTGAAATACCTATTCCGGCATCTAGGGCACCATTACCATTATTTGTTGGGCCATCTACTATAGTCTTGCCGCCTTCAAAGTATAGCCAACCATTACTATCTATACCGTCTCCGGAAGCATTGACATATAATTCGCCGCCTTTAATGCTTAAAATACAATTCTCGTCTGAGTTAAATGGATTTGCACCCGGGCGATTTGTGGCCGAAGAATCGGCACCGCCACCTGCATTAATACCGTCGTCTGTAGTTGTTAAGCTAATTGTCCCATTATTTATTGTAACAACTTGTGCTTCAAGACCTTCATATGCTCTGAGCACAGTTATTTCGCCGCCGTCTATGATTAATTCCCGATTTGCGTGTATACCATCATCTTTGGCATCAATGGTGATTTTGCCATTTATAATTCCAACATAACTATTTGAATGAATTGCATCATCATATGTGCTTAAAGTGTACTCCCCGTCCTGGATTACAATATTATTAATCGCTTTAATTCCTTTTGCTCCTGACACTATTTCAAAATTACCGTTTTCAATCAATACGAATCCTTTGCCTATATCGGTCTCATTAGTTGATTTTATGGCGTCTGCAGTGGATTCAATTGCGAAGTAACCATTTACGATATACACGGAATCTTTCCCGCGAATGCCATCATCGGCCGATTTAATTATATATTTACCGCCGTTGAATTTAAGGTCATCTTTACCCACTATAGCATCCTGATAATTTGCAGTGATATTTAGACTACCCTCACCTTGGAATGTTAAATCAGCTTTACTATAAATTGCACCTGTAACATCTTGGTCATATTCGCTAGAATATTTTGATCCGTCTTGCAGATAGTTTTCGCCCACTAATTCTATTACTAGGTCATCACCAGATGTGCACGAAATAGCTGGACCTTCAGAATTATTGATGGTTACATTATCTAAAACTAATTTCACTACACCGTCATAATTCGGCGATACAACAATACTCCCATCTTTTAAAGAACCGGTCAGATAGTAGGTGCCTGATTGAGTAATTGTTAAAGGTTCTTCAAGCGTGATTTCTTTAGTTGGATACTTTTCCCAGTTTATTTTAAGGTCACCATTGTCGGGTACGAGTGAACCACCAACTATATTTGCAGTCATTTCTTTATTGTTTAATAATACTGCAGCCACAATAACGACTATAAAAACTACTAACAACACTACCCATTTAATGTCGAGCTTTCGTTTCATTTTAAATTTCCTCTTCTAGAACTGGGTGAGAGAGTAAAACTTTGAGATTACAATTTTTAATTCTTATTTCGTCAAGGAATTCTTTTTCTTTAATACCACTCCTTAAGGTGACATTATAAGTCAATTTGTATAGACTGCCCATATTCATAGTCTTCATACGTACTAACTCGTGTTTTGATGTATATTTTTTCAAAATATCATCAAACACTTCTTCATAGTCCAAATCCTCTGGCACAACAATTTTTAGCACTCTTTGCTTTTTGTTTGGTTCCAAAATAGGAGTAAAAGAGAAGAATAGGATTGCTGCCACGGCAATTGCCGTGATGATAGTGCCGAATAACAAATGTCCCATACCGCAAGCAAGACCAATCGCCATTGCAAAAAATATGCTTAAAAGCTCTTTGGCTTGGCCTTGAATTGAACGGAACCTAATTAAAGAGAATGCACCTAGAATGGCAATTGAAGTACCTAGATTCCCATTTATCATAATCATGACAGCCATTACTAAAAGTGGCAAAATTGCTAGCGTGACAAGAAAACCTTTGGATGTTTGCGAGGTCTTCATGTGCGTGATGGCTATAATAATTCCTAATAGCAATGCCACTCCAACACAAATTAAGCCAGTGGCAATACTCATGCCACCGATTGTATTATCAAATACAGTATTAAACATTTTTCTCCTTCCTTATTTTTTGGTATATTCTTCCTATTTTGCTAAATCGCTGTGGATAAATTTTTAACTCCGACATTTTTTTCACGAGCCAAAGTGGCAAAGACCCGTGTGCTTTTATTTCCATTATTATATTATGGTCGTCTTCAAAGTATATTTTATCATTTTTTTTGGAATTCAGAGTTAATTTATCATCACGATATCTGAGCTTTTGATCAAAAGTGATACGAAGGCCTTCCTCGTTTTTATAACTTTCGCGATTATATAGTACTAAGATTTTAGGTTTTAAATCTAAATAGTCAATTAAATAATCTATTTCCTTAGCAATTTGGACATCATCATTTGTTTCGCGGCATTTTTTTGATAATTCTTCTAGCGTTGCCTTCTTATTAATTAGTTGGATAAAATCTTCGTGTGTAATCATCACACGCCTTTTATAGCCTACGTTGTTTTCTTTGCCCCTCAATTTCGTTTTTATTTCAAGAAAAACTCTATCGTAGCCACCATAGCTTCTAGCACGTAACTTCTCTTTAAACGATGTCCAATCATTAGAATTGTTTATTAAATCGTAATTGTCGTTATCAAAGTATAAATTCAAAACTAAGGATTTATGGTACTCGTCTCGCTTTAAATGTTTTTTAATAATGGGAAGTATGGCCTTTCTGTCGGCTTTCGTGATGAGATATTTCTTTTCAACTCTGTCAAATACTTTGTTGTCCATACTCTATATATTATATTATAAATCTGAATTTAAACTTAAAATATGATAGGCTGTATGCTATTATATATTATATATGCTTGAAATTCGGAGTGTGTCAAAGGTCTATTTGACTGGTGGAATAAAAAAGACCGTTTTAAATAAGGTGTCTCTTAATTTTCCTGTATCTGGATTTACAGCAATACTTGGTCCGTCTGGGTCCGGTAAAACAACTCTACTCAACATTATCGGCGGATTAGATAAGTATAGCTCTGGTGATTTAATTATTAACGAGAAATCTACCAAAAAATTTAAAGACAAAGATTGGGATTCTTATCGTAACCATAGGATTGGTTTTGTTTTTCAATCTTATAATTTAATTCCGCATCAGACTGTGCTTGCAAATGTGCGGCTGGCATTAACGCTTTCAGGGATTTCAAAACGAGAATCAGTGAGGCGAGCTAAAAAAGCTTTGGAGGAAGTCGGGCTAAAAGAACATATTAATAAACTGCCGGCTCAGCTTTCTGGTGGGCAAATGCAACGCGTAGCAATTGCTAGAGCTTTAGTGAATGACCCTGATATTCTACTAGCTGATGAACCAACCGGCGCACTTGATTCCGACACTTCTCTACAAGTGATGGAAATTCTCAAAAAAATATCCAAAACAAAACTGATTGTTATGGTGACTCATAATCCTGAACTCGCCGATAAATATGCAAATCGTATTATTAATTTAAAAGATGGCCAAATAACTGCCGACTCCAATCCATATGATGGCAGTGTTAAAACAGATTTGGCGCTAGCCGCAGCAGAAAAGAAAAGTAAAAAAACCAAGATGTCTTTTTTTACTGCGCTTTCTTTATCTTTAAATAATTTGCTCACTAAAAAGGCTCGTACGATTTTGGTGGCTTTGGCTGGTTCGGTTGGGATAATTGGTATTGCATTAATTTCGGCAGTCTCGCTGGGTTTTCAAAACTATATTGACAAAATTGAGGAAGATACTTTAACGTCATACCCTTTAATGTTACAAAAAGAATCTGCTGATTTAACTAGCGTATTGTTAAATTTTGCAGGTGGAGATTCTGAAAGCCTCAATGATGATAAGTTAAAAGAAAACCAAATTCTAACCTCTACGCTTGGTACCGTGTCGCATAATGATTTGCCTAGTTTTGCAAAGTATTTAAAATCACACGAATCAGAAATCGGTGATGATATTAGGATGCTGGAATACCAGTATAATGTTGATCCTTTAATTTATGCTAAAGATGCTACTAATAGTATTGCTAAAATGAATCCAAGTGCTTTGTTCACTTCTCTTGTCGGGGAATCGTCATTGCTCCGTAATTATTCTTCATTATCTTCTGTTTATCAGCAATACGATCAGGAAAATCTGCAAAAAGATACTAATTTGCTAGCCGGTCGTTACCCAGAAAAGTATAATGAGCTTTTGATTGTTTTAAGTAATAAGGGTGAAGTTTCTGAATTAATTACTTACTCTTTGGGCCTACATGATACAAATGAGCTGAACAAAATCGTTTCTAAGATTATGAGTGGGGAAGAAAGCGATATTCATAATTCTCCTTTAGAATTGTCGTATGAAGATTTAATGAATGTTAAATTAAAACTTGTTCCTGCCACTGATACTTATAAATATAATGAAAAATATGAAGTTTATGAAGATATGTCGGGCGATAAAGAATACATGGAAAAGATTTTTAATAATTCTGAGGACCTTGTTATTACTGGTGTGGCTGTGTTTAATTCTGAAATGCTATCTGCCGGGAGCGGAATCGCATATTTGCCGTCTTTAGTTGAGCATATTATCCAGAAATCTTCAAAAACAGAAATAGTGAAGAAACAACTAGCTAATCCAGAACTTGACATTTTTTCTAATACGAAGTTTGGCGAAGAAGGGAATAACTTTAATTTTGAGTTTTCCGATTTGGTGTCAGTTGATGAAACGAAACTCGCCCAGGCATTTGGTGTAAAAATTGACCAAAATGCAGTTGCTGCAAAAACTTCTGAATATATTCAAGAAATCTCCAACAATATTACTGCCGATATAAACCCTGCTAAAACCATTTTAACTGAACGTTTAGACGCTTTAAAAACTGGCTTACAACAAAGAATTATGAAGATGATACAGGATGGCGAGCTTTTGCCTAGCGATTTACAAGACCAAGAAAAACTTAGCGCTTTAGTTGATAATTATGTAGGTGAGCAAGATTTCTCGGATTTGGAAACAAATTATTCTATACCGAAAGAAACCTTTGCCAGTGTGCTTACGGGTCTGTTAAAACTTAGTTTTGCTAATGATGCGGAAATGTTAAATAAGGCAATAGAGTCATTTGCTATTTCCTTGACTGAAGTTAATATGAAAAAAGAGATTCTGACTAAGGTCGGAGAGTTATCTTCATATCTTACTAATAGTTTTGCGTCGGCTTTCCATGTTGATAAAGATGCAATTGTAGGAGCCTTTAAACTTAATTTCTCGGAAGATGAACTATCCCGTGTAGTTACGGCAATGTTCACAAAAAAGAAAACCACTCTCGCTACTAATTTATCAGCCCTCGGCTATCAAGATTTAGACGACCCGACTACTATGATGTTTTATTTTTGGAATTTTGATGGCAAAACTAATTTTATAAACTTTTTGAATGATTACAATGAAAACATGCGTTCGGTAAAAATGGATGATAAAGTGATTGAATATACGGATGCTACTGGCGTGCTAATGTCATCAGTTAAAACAATCGTTGACGCTGTATCGTACGTATTAATTGCTTTTGTTTCTATTTCTTTGGTCGTGTCGTCTTTGATGATTGGTGTAATTACCTATATTTCCGTGTACGAAAGAACAAAAGAAATCGGCATCTTAAGAGCAATTGGCGCTAGTAAACATAATATTTCTTCTATATTCAATGCCGAAACATTTATAATTGGTTTGTTGTCGGGCTTACTTGGAATAGCTATTTCTTATACATTAATTCCGATTATCAACTTGATACTACACCATTTTACGGGTGATATACCTTTATCCGCAGCACTAGACCCGAAAATGGCTTTGTTCTTGATTATATTATCGGTTGTCTTGACTTTGATTGGCGGGCTGATACCGGCACGTTCTGCCAGCAAGAAAGATCCGGTGGAAGCCTTAAGAAGCGAGTAACTATCTTGACACCTATTATAATATATGATATAATTATATTGTTGATGCGAACAATGTAGTTTATTATCACGCTTCTATAAGGAGGGACAATCCATGAGTTTGTATGACAACCCTGGTAAAGTTGACGTAGAAAGAGCAGCAGAGAGCATCGTTGAAGGTGGCGGAGGCATGTCTTCTGTTCGTAGAGGAGATCACATCCACCACACTGCCTATTCAAAAGACGAAAACCGTCATCTCTCTTGGGATGAATATGATGATGGTTCCATCAGAAACGTTCATACCGATAAGGATGGCAGAAGCTATACACAATACGGAAATTAATCCTAAACACTTTGTAACAATCATTAACTCTTACGCATCAACAAAGGGCGCTTCGGCGCCCTTATTTTTATAAAACAATACCTGATACTGGTTCTATATAGAGGATGCGACGCAGCGAATAGAAAAACCACGTGGTTTGCCTAGCCCAGATCCATTTCCTGGATAAACGCTACTTCCGTCAAACTGTAAATAATAGGCGATATTACTTGTCCATGAGCGAGATGTCCAATAATATCCGTCTGACCCTCTTTTATATATTGACCCAATATTGACCCAACTAGATAGAAGAAAATTATTAGGAAAATGACGCAACCTTTTGCTCATGATTGAACCTGTTGGAGTAGTAGAGCTATCCATTTGTTGTGCAGCATTACTACTATTTTTATAGCCTCCTAAACTATTACTTAGTATTCCAAAATCACCAGACGTGTTACCGGTAGGTAAGTGCCAGCCATATGGGCAAATATCTCCTACAGTAGTGCCAGTTTTTTCAAAGGTACCCCTTCCAGCTGTAGCAGAATACCAGTTGTAATAGTTCCCATATGTATAAAGGCTAGCATTGTGAGCCAGAGTAGTAGTATTACTATAGGTAGCACGGTTGATTGTATTATCCGCGCGAAGCTTGGTTTGATTATTACATTCGGAAGAATTTGCTGTGCACCAGCTAGTTGTATCTGGGGACGATAAAGTAGGATAGGTTTCCGTGTCAGTATAATTGTGTTTTAAAGTTACTACAGGGATGACTTGTTCACTTTTGTTTAGTGGGTTATTTGTATTCGTAGTGGTAAGAACAGTAGGTACAGTATTGCCTTTTTCTTGATGTGCATCTGATATCCTTAAATTTTCAATCATCCAACATTTATTATCACTTAATTTTGCAATTGCGTAAGTTTGCTTATCACGTATGTCAGTGAGCGCGGTAATATTAGATAAATTTGCAGTGATGGACCAATTAGTCTGATCTTCAGTATCGCCAATGTAGGCCACGGGAGTGAGACTGTTAGGTCCAGATCCACAAAGAGCCGAAACTATGTTTGTATCTTGAAAGTCGCCTTCAGATTTTATCCATACAGCATAAAGAGCCAGGCCGTTAGCAGTAGTGCCAGTTGGAACTACAATATCTTCGTTGGGGCCGTAGAAATGAGCGTTAGGGTTGGAAGAATAATCGTAAGCATCGCTCCAACCTGCAAAACCATAGCCATCGCGTGAGAAGTTAGATGCAAAGAGCTTTACTGTATTGCCATCTCTTGCAGATTGACGACCCATACTACCTTCGGCAGTAGTTGCGTTAGCATAGTAGTTAATATAGCCAGCCGTAGAAGGCTGTGGGCTTGGCGGTATATCCGTAGCCGGATGCACCATAGTATATTTTACTTTACCTTGATATGTCCCAGCTGCCTGGGTAGGAGAGATGAAAGTCTGGTAAGTAGCACTAATAGACGTACCAGTAGCAGGATTAGCTGAAACAGCGTCAGTAGCAGAGTCCCTATGAGCTACTTTAGTATAAGTATTTGGTACATTATGATAGTTATTAAAGCTATTATCTATGGTAGTAGCAAAGGTACCAGTAGTAACTTGTGATAATTTCATAGACCAGTTAGAATTACTGCCT
>JAFWMY010000015.1 GCA_017545485.1 Candidatus Saccharimonadota bacterium
TTCAGGACTTGAAACATTCCTTAGATTTGAATATATATTCAGTTCCTTGTCCCAACCCTCCTTCTGCCATATAAGAGCTATCAATAATTTATCGTTATCAGCTGCACTAGGCACCAGTTTTATTGTATTAAGAATTTTATGTCGCATGTCCTGTGTATTGACTTTCATATTTCCTCGCTTTCACTTGTTATTTCATGCTCACAAAACCACTTAGCGGCTTTATTAAGTTCAAGGGCTTGCTCTACAGTCAAGCCCCCGAATTTATCTCGAAAACATGGCATCACCAGGCCTCCAAACATATTCTTTCTCTTTTCTAACTCCTGCTGGACCACGCCGACTTTTAGCACCACCTTTTGCCCCAGCTTCTTTTGCTAACTCACGATTAGCAGCGAACCCACCTGTATGCCCAGCCTGTCCACCTTTGCTACCGATTCGTTTATAGAAGTCAGCTCCATGTCGTTCGTAGTTAGTTTGGCGAGCCTTTTGGCCACCTGCTTTAGTTCCTGGCATTTTATTTTACCTCCTTATCACTTAAAATATATTCTGAACTATCTAAAATATCTTCATCTGTTTTGATGCCACGCAATTTCTGATAGGCATTAAAGATAGACTCCATAGCTCCGATAGCTTTGTTATAGTCTGCTTTTGAGTCCAAATCCTTCACAAAATCTGCGAGGACGCTGAACCGCACCTCAACTGGTTCTTCTTGGAAGAATACTGGACTCTTTTTCTTTTTAAAAATTGACATTTTTTACCTCCTTATCTTAAATATTCGTCAATTATTTCTTTTGCTTGTTCAAAACCAACAGCGAATACCGCACGATAACCCCTAAACTCTAGTCGTTCCAGGACTTCTGCCTGCTCGTCTATATGCTTGCTGGCCCACTCGCCGTTCTTTTTCTTGATGCGAGTACCTTCTTTTTTGAGTTCGATAAACAAACCATTGTATTCGTGGTTCCAGCTTCCATCTACGCACCTAGGCATTGGCTCAGCGATAAACATATCTGGCCATGCTCTACGACCACCATTCTGCCTCTTCTGTTTGATAGCTTGTCCTGGCGTGAGTTTTATTCCACTCCCAAAATCACTATGAAACAAAACATCTGGATATTGCATTCTAAGATATTCAGCCACCATAACTTGCAATTGTGATTCATTCATTTTAGAACCTTTCCTCTATTTTGAATTTTGATATATCTGGTGCTTTCGTTGACTGAGACAATATGCCCCACCTAAACGCCAACTGAAAACAATGTGTGGATGTGAGTTTCTTTTCATATAAAAGAAGGTGACGGAATTGCCGCCACCCCCCGTTATATGAGCCTCTAGGAGCGAACCAGCGGTGAAACACAGTCCAATTGCCGTGTTCATCCCTAAGATAAATGCTCTCGTGATTATAGAAAACTATTTGAATGCCATTTACCTCTCTCACAACTACTGATTCCGCCCTAAATCTACCCACCTTTATTTCTCCTTCTTTTCTCCTTTTATTTCGTCTTCTAGTGTGCCGTCCTCGACCTTATCCCATACGGCTTGCTTAATCTTGCTCATTTTAACGCCCCCTATCCACTACAATTAGCAAATATCTCAAAACATCTTCCATTGTGTCTAGTTCTTTTGTTATCTCTGGTGCATGAAATTCTTGTGGCGTTTCAAAAGTCCAGAAGTAGTAGTAAGCATATTGCTCGCCGTCAATTTCATAAGCAAGTCGTTTCAAGCCATCTTCTTGATAGTCCACAGTCTTCACGCTATATGCTGACACTAGCTCATTCACTCTGTCTAGTGTTTTTTCTCGATTGTCATTATCACGAATTAAAACAGTTAGCTTATAGTTTTTTGTAGTTTTACCCATTTTCAACCCCTTCCGCTTGAGTTTCTTTTAGATTTTCAAACTTTGCTTTTAGTTCATCTTTTTTAGCTATTACTTCAGGTTCTTTCCGTATTTCGCCTAAAGTAGCAAAAGTTATTTTCAATTCTTCAAGTGTTTCAGCTTTTTCAAGCTTTTCTATCGCATATTCAACAGCCGAATTACTAAACTTCTGTCTAAAATCAGATGTTTGTGCTTCTTGTATTGCATCCATTTCTTCGGCTGGTGTTGTCTCATAACCTGCAACTTTCAAAAGCCAACCAATTTTCATTCTGAACGCTTTACCAACAGCTCTAGTTTGTGCCATTGAAGCTACGGCATATTCGTCAAAATTAGTCTTGCCATGTTCTTTATTAGTGCAGATAGCCATGCCAGAACCGACAACACAATTTTCTTTATCTCTTAAAGTTACTTCAGCTCTATATTTGTAAAAATTACCTTCACTCAGATTTTCAACTTTTTCAACTATTGGAAAGATTCCCGTAAACGCTCCAGCTATTTGCCAACCTTCAACATTTACATAGTTTTTGCCTTTTATCTGAGTAAACAATTTATTTTGAACAATCAGTTCTTTCAAATTAGTGGCAAAATTCATAATGTCACTAGGATTTGTAAGCTCTACTTGTTCAGTTTTAGTAGCTATTTCATTAGTTTTAGTCATTTTGTTCCCCCCACATCTTTTCAGCCATTTCACGACCTAGTTGGAATGATTCTGAAAACACTTCCATCTTGTGTTCAATGTCAGCTGCATCATTTATATAAATTTTCATTGCTTTTCTCCTTTACAACTATCCCTACCAATACAGCCCACGCTATAATTTGGAATGGGAATAATTCTGCTGTAGGTTCCGAAAAACCTATCAACATTGCTATTATTGCTATCCCCCATATTAAAATTGTTTTTATTTTCATTTTTGTTCTCCTTTCGTTATCGACCTGGCGCTGGGAGCAAAAGAGGATTTTTATCAATGCAACTCAAAAAGACTCATACTAACTCCCAGCACTAGGCCGACAACATTTTTTATTATGTTTTCGCAATAGTTTTCCCTAATTGTTAAGGATCTGTCGATTCCTTTCAAAACCAATGAAAAGAAACCCGACCTCTTATATCAAAAAACAGCTCGTTTTGAAGTAAACGAACTTGATTATTTATAAGATTCGGTGCCTGTTTTTTATCTATAAACTAGTGCATCTTGACGAATCATGATATAATGAATCTACTGGGGCGTTAGCTCAGTTGATTAGAGCGCTACTATGGCATTACTCTAATCTTTTTTTATGAGCTAAACAACCCCATGTTGTTTACTTCATCTGTTTTAACTTTTTAAGCTGCATTTTTGATACTTCTATTATATCAAAATTATGTTAAAAATTCAACTGTTTTTATGAAAAGTTTTCCACAACTATACGGCGCTATACGGAGTGATACCTCTGATATTGATCATATAGATCATTATCTACCACATGAGAATAGATAGCTGTTGTATTTACTGATGCATGCCCCATCATAACGCTTAAATATCTTATATTTCCATTATTTCTTATAAAATTGGTAGCAAAAGAATGTCTTAGAACGTGTGGTGTAACTTTTTTACTGATCCCAGCATTTCGAGCTGCATTTTTTATAATCAATTGAATATTAGTTGGCGTCATTCTATCTTTATGTAAATATGAAATTATCAATGCTGGAGAATTATCATCTCTACTTGCTAGATATTCTTTCATCAAATCTTCAGTTCTTTTATCTATAAAACATATTCTAAGTTTATTACCTTTACCCACTACTTGAAAAGTTCTATTTTGTATAGAATCTTTATCTAACGATATAAGTTCCGACAATCTAATACCAGAAGAATAAAAAAGAGAAATCACAAAACGATTCCTCAATCTAGCTGTATTGTCTATCATCGCAGTTACTTCTTCTTCTGTCAAAAAATTTCTTGTCGTTTCTTCTCTTTTTGGTACTGGGATCAATTCATAATTCAAACATGGCACTTCTCTTAAACGAAGATATTTCAGAACAGCTCTCAATCTAACTACATCATTTCTAACTGTATTCCATTGTCTTCCTTTTAATAACTCGCAAGTCCATTTTTGTACATCATTTAATGTTATTTGATCGACTTCTTTATCACCTAATATATCGGCGATCCGTTGTTTCACATAGTCGTGGTTTTGTAAAACTCTCTGCGAGTGGCTTTTATAGAACATATAGTTGTTTTTGTAGAGGTCGAAAGCCTCAGAAATCTTCATTACTTTTCTCCTTTCACGCTAGAAATGGAGAAAATTTAAAAACCTAATTTTATCAACTCCCTTTTCGCACAATATGTAAAATATTTTTTCGGGACTTTTATTCCCTTTTTTCTAGATGCCTCTAAGATGCGTTCTCGATCCTCATATGGTAGATGATACATCACTTTTAAGAAGAAATTTCTACATTCTGGAGCATTTAAAAGTTTAATATATCTTTCAGCTCCTGATTCAGCCTCCTTATCACTACATAACTTAGACCTTCTAACATCATTGATATTGATATTTTCTTTCAGAAAATATTCAATGTCTTTATCATTATCATTGATGTGCAATTTTTCTCCATTAACCAACATATTACCTCCAAAGCACTAAAATACTACCGCTCGGTTCAGTACGAGTGCTTCCATTAAATTTATTATAGTTTCTCACAATCATGCCGACGGTCATGATCCTAAGAAATTTGTTTTGTTTTGGCAGTCGACAAAAACTCGACTGAATACACCCATGATGAGTGAGGTACTAAGTCGAGTTTCTTTTCATTGGTTTGAATTCATTATAACAAAAATTTATTAAAATTTCAACATTTTGTCTAACAATCTGGATTATGCGACATCATATCACCCAGGCGACACTCTTACTATTGGTGGTGGGACATCTGGCACCACTAATATTGATTATTTAGTTTGCGATGGTCTGTTGACCACAAGTAGATGCGAAATGGTGTTTTCGGTTACTTTGCCACATTCATTAAAAAATATCTCTACAGTAACACTTAATGCTTCAAAAGTTTACATTCGTCATGTAAATGGTGGTTATATTTTACAGGGGGCTGATTTGGTAGCTCAAGCAACAACCATCCTTGTTGGTATTGTTTCTGAGAATACAGTCACAATATCGGCTTCTAAAACTACAAACTGGGTAACCCAAGATGTAGCACCAAACAATACACCTGTCAGCATTGAAGGTGGATTCGTACTTAGCTTTAGCTAGTTGGCCAAGCATCATTTGTTACCCAAGTACCACTCAGCTGTAGTCTGGTATTGCTAGAGGTCGTGAAGCCATTGTATAATGTCCTAGTATTATCTGGTTTAATGCGTACCGAAAAATTACCCGAACCTGAACCACCATCAACAGCGCCGCCATACATCATAGTTTCGCCAGCAGGCTTATAACCATCTGGGACACCACCACTCGTGACAGTTTGGCCAGCATGAGCCGCAATACTTGGGAATACGTTATTTGCGAATGCGAAAACTACATTTCCTACTCTTGTATAGTTAGTTACTGCGTTTGTTGAGGATATAGTGAATAAGGACGCACTTGTAGTTGCTACTGGCAAATTTGAAAAAGTCGTAAAATCCAGATTGGCCGAATTAAATTGAGCAGCAGGTCCTTTAGCAATATTTCCAGAAGTAATATCAGTTGTACCACTTGCGATAGTTATGTTAGCTAATACTACATAATAAGCAGTTACACCAGAAGCTCCGTCTGCAGTAATTGCTGTTCTGATAGCATTATCAGTTGGAGCGCTAGGTGAACTAGATGCAGTACCAGTAACTGCTATAATCCCACAAGCCTCGTAGTTGTCGGCAATAGTAGAAGTTCCTTGTGGTGGATTATCAACATAAGCTACAATTGAATCAATCCTAGAGTTAGCAGCAGGAGCAGCACTCAATGTAACTTCTACTGGCATCCCACTTATATTATTGATGGAAGTTTTATTTCCAGCATTATCTTGAGCAGCAGCCGTATCACGGATACCGCTAACTCCCCCGAGTGCTACAGTCAAACCACTACTCGGTACACAATCCCAACCAGAAATTATTCCTCTTGAAACTATATTCATCATATCATTAAATGCATTTACTGATGTTCGACCACCATAGGCTGCATTAGTACCTATCGCATTGTCTGGATTTGTCATTTTTCATGCTCCTTTCTTAAAAATTCCAGTTCAGTTTTTATGATTGCAATATCTTTGCCAATATCTTCAAACTTTTTCGCATAGCCGTTGTGCTCGTCAACTTTCTTTTCAAGTCTTTCCATGACAACCGCTTGCCTAGCTTCCCTCTCAGCGTCTCGTATAGCGTCTTCACGGCTTTTCTTCCGTGATATGGCTACATTTCCCATGTAAGCACCTAAAACCGCTAGAACGCCCGTTACTGTGGCAACGATAATGCTTTCCATTATGATTCCTCCTCTTTAGAATCTTTTACCAGTTTTGATATGCCGAAAATACTACCTAAAAACAATCCGACAGCATCTAAAGTGAGTGAAATTTCTTCTGCCGGCCAACCTAGAGCCCATATCGAATCAATTGAAACTATAAACACTCCAATAGCTGGCAATATAATTGCAATTATCCAACGAAGTGATTCATATAATTTCTGTGGCAACATTTTATACCTTTTTGAGGTGACCAACAGACCACCACCCTGTTATTCCGCCATTTCTATTGTATTGGTTACAACCATACATGCCATTGGCAATAGATATGACTTTCATTTTACGATTCACGAAATTTTTAGTCTTACCACCAGTTCGTTTAGATGAACCATAGCCTTGTCCATTTACAATCACGGTGTCACCTACTTTAATAGACGAACCACCACCAGAATGCACATAAGAAACAACACGAACACCATTCAAAAACTCGCCCCATTGGTAACTTGCATTCGGTTTGCCAACTTTTACACCATCAGAATAATATGTTCCATTTAGACATACTTCCACATGTCCCCACACTCCTTGTGCTGAAAATACTGGCACCGTTACATTTTTAGGAATAGTGCTTAATGAATGCAAAGTCCCTTTTTTGGCATTTTCGTTCATAGCTTGTTTAGCATTGGCATATTTACCACCGATGCCATAACCTTGACGGACATTTCTTAAACAGAAATTTTTGGTTCTACCCATTTTTGCAAGGTTAAAGCCTACATCTTGTTTCCAGTAACCCATTATTTTTTCTCCTTCTTATTGTTATTGTTTATATAATCAGCAAAACTTGCAACTTTAATATTTATATAAACGGTGCTTTTACAACCACGACAATTCATATTACAATCGACTGACTTGTCCGTATCACCGAGGATTCTTTTACATTTTGGACAGATTATTCTCACAGCTCCCATTATTCCTCCACAATCTCGTCAAAATAACACCTACAATTCGGATGCGGTGCCGGGATTTTACCATCGTCATTCCAAACAGACGGTTCCCAAGCAATAACTCCATCAGCGGTTTCTTTGATATGTTCAAAAGCATCTCCAACACTCACAACAGAACCATCCATCGCTGCACAAACAGGACAAGTCTTTGAGTCATGTCTTGCACGCCATACAAGCTTAGTGTTCAGATTATATTTGTCTGACAATTTTTGGTCTTCGTCTAAACGGCCGCTCTTGAACGCATAAACAGTTTCAGTTCTAGCAATTCTCTCAGCTTGCCATGTTGGCATCACGGCTCGAAGTTCTCGGCGAATTTCCCCAGCCGTCATCCCAGCTGAATTAGCTAAAACATCGTTCATGATTCTTTTCGTTTCTTGACCATAGTTATCAACCAGCTCCGTTGTCCTATCATTGATTCTGTCTTTGAGTGTGTCTGATAAAGTCAAGTTTTCAATCGTAGCTTTAATCTCAGCCACAACATTTTTATCTTCAAGTAAAGAAGCAATTTTTTCTGCACCATCTTTACCTCCTAAAATAGCCTTATTGTCTAAAACTTCGTTTATCTCACGAATCACTCCTTCTGCATCAATATTCGGAGTGTTAGCAAAAATTCTTTCAGCCATAGCAACTAGCGTGTTGTAAATTTTAAGTTCGTCCTCGTCCATTGGCGGTAAATCGTCATGTGTATTGACTGAGCAAGTGCATTGATGTTGTGGATGAGAAGTTTTATGTGTGGGTTCTTCAGGTTGAATAAAAAGAGGTGTTATATGCGAGTCTTCTTTTTGTTTTTTATCAATTGACTGCTCAGCCAATACCTTTGTCCACATCCCCCTTGCTACTCTTTGCCAGTCTTCGCCTAAATCTAGTGCTTTTACTGCATCCAATGGGTAAGCACCACCTTGAATGAGTGAATATAGCGTTCTACTACGAATTTCTGCAATTTCTGCACGAGTTTTTTGTCGCTCAGTCAAGTCCGGCAATTCAATTTCAAACTGAATTGCATAGCCTAAACCGTCAACAATTCTATCAAGTTCAAACTGGAACTGGTCCCAGAACGCCATCAACGCTGGATAGACACGCCTTTTAATGAACTGATAATCAGATAATTCAGCATTGTCATATTTAGCACTAGAATCGTCGCCAAGAATAAAGTTAGACACGCCATAAGCCTTGTTCAAGTGGTCGTTTATAATATCAGTCAATTCTTTGATAGCTAAAGTGCTGTTATTGCCTTGAATAGTCTTGACTTCAACTTGGTCTAAACTTTCCCCAGTATCATTGTTAAATTGTCGCCAAACATACACGGTTTTGCCATGGTTTGATGCACCTTTTAGATTGCCTTCGAGTTCCTTCCTAGTTTTGTTGAATTTGTCATAACTAGATGCACGAATAAAAGTGATAGACGCTGGAATTGCACCATTTTCAATATAAGCTCGCTCATACTGAGCTAAAACATCTTCAGCTTGAGCCCAAGCACGAACCGCTGTTGCTGGCGAGATACCTCTTTGCAAATTTTTCGGAGAACGAGAAAAACGAAGCGTCATAACTTCGCTAGGATATAAATTATACCAACCTTCGCCATCGTTTATTTGAAAATGATAGTTGCCATTTGAATCATATACTTTACAACTAGGCGGAATTATTGTATAGCCAATAACTTTATTGCGGTCTTTGTGAACATGAATATTTAGTTCATCCTCAGTTAGCCATGTTGCGAACATAGCACTAGCAAACTCACCCCAACCCATTTCGTCATTTGGTGAGTCAAGCAACGCCAGCTCTGGTGTTCTAGACATCGGCAACCGTCCACCATTTTTGCCAACACCGAATGGACGAATCATTTTCATGTCGTTAATAAGTGGTTGAACTTGTGCAAAAACATTCTCATAGTCAGAACACATAGGGTTCAAGGTTAGCCGATTAGCTATTTCTTGTTTGACTTCTGTTGCTTTTCTTTTCCTTCTATCGTCTCTAATTCTCTGCATCCAACCCATCTTCAGACTCCTTTACTTGTTTTTTATTTTTCTTAGCTTTCTTCGCAGGTTTTTTCTCTAAAAATGAATCTAAACTAACAGAAAATAGTGATCCATCAGTATAAAAAGGCATAGATTCTATACTATGAGTAAATACAGCCTTATGGCATAATTCACGACCTTCTTCTGTCGTGAAACTAACTTTACGAATGTCCAAACCTTTTTTGGCGAATTCTACTATTTTTTGTCGGCCTCTATCACCACATAGGACGCAGTCTTGATAAACAGCAATTATTTCTTTAGGCATCTTGCATCACTCCTTCAATTTTATTCATAACTGTAGACACCATAGTATCACCGCCTAACATATAAGCGTGCAAAATTTCCTTATCTATAATAGTCATTTTGTTTTTGATAAAATCTGCAACATATTTTTCGTCATTTGGAAACGCCATAGCAAGTGTTTCGTCTGCTGATTCGTCATAATTTTTTATTTGTGTAAGCCGTAGCTTCATTTCAGCATCAATCTTTGGCACACAAGGTTTGCCCCCAAGAGACACTGGTTCAAGCCCCTCAATAGATAAAGCCATTACTGCTCCTTATTGTTAAATTACACTTTTATTAAAAATAGCTAAAGGGTCAAGGCACAAAAAAGAAGCCGTTCTGCGGAAACGAAACAGCTTCTTGCAATTATGATTGGAGAAAAGCAATTGCCTTTCTATAATACTTTGCTAAAGGGTCATGCGTGCCAATAATGATTTGGACTGACCGAATAATAAATCAACCAAGGGATTCCGACCACAAATAAGCTCAAAAAAATCCAGCCTGTTAGACTGTGCCCTTTTTGTTGTCTTGTATAGTTTGCTTTAGGTTTTTCTGCCATTTCTTTTCTCCTTATTATGCTTATATTATAACATAATTTTAGGAAATTCTAGTGATTCCAGTTACAGCAACATTAGAAACAACCACCAAAGAAGTAGTCTCAGTTATATATTGCTGTTGGGTATTGCTCCATCTTGTTGAGTTCACCTCTACAATCTGAGATGTAGTGCTAGGAGTTCTGCCATAAGGTATACCAAAATTGCTGTCGTTTTTATAAAATAAAGACATGACTGGCTCATTTTTGGGGTTACTATAATCAATTCTATATAGACCAGTATATACACCAGTTGTAGATGCCGTGTGAACACTCCTAACAGAACTATATTCCGAAGAAGTCTTGAGATTAGTCAATTCTTGTTCTATTTTCTTTATTCTGTTTTCAAAATCTTTAGTCATGATATTCTTCCACAGTAAAATCTACCGTGCTCCTTATAGTCAAATTGAATGAAATTTTTACTGTTTCACCTTGCCCGACACGCTCGCCATCGCTACCTGGTGAGTTTTCAGTCCCAAACACATAAATTCGCAAACCGTCTTTGCCGTTCGGCAACATAACATGGAATAGTTGTATTTGTCTCGTGGTATAAAACGCTGTCGATGCTTTAGTTATATCTTGAAAATACCAATCAAGTGTTGGTATCGTGATTGCATATTCATCTGTATTTATTTGATAATGTATAGCTGCTCTGGCTGTTGGATAGGAAGCAGAACCGTCATCAGACAATGTCACTGTGATAGGAATTGTTTTAGTCACGGTCTGAATCATGCTAGCACTTTTTTGAGCACTTGTCTTAATAGTCAACAATTCTTGTTCTACTCTTTTTATTTCGCTGTCAAAATAACTATCCATATTAACTCTGCACTATACTTATTGAAATTATCGGGGCTGTAGAATACACATATAATCTATCAAAATAAGAACCACCATAATACCATATATCACCAGTAAAAATGGCACGATGTCCATTATTAGTATACCTCATTTGCTTCATATTAGCTGAATACCATCCTTCATAACTCGTATCTCTTTCGCCGTCAATTCTACCTTCAACATACGCAAATGGGTAAGCTCCAAAAGACTGGTCAAAATCTACTGTCAATGTAGCATTCCCTTGATAATAATTCGGAATTGCAGTGTCTGAATATAACAATCTTTCTCGGTAAACTTTTAATAACCCCAATCCTCTTTTATGTGCAGTTTTAAGATTAGTTATTTCTCTTTGAGTATATTTCAATTTATTAGTTAATAGATTCATATACGCTCCAAAACCGGTGTTATATTTTCATCGCCATTAGCTGATACAGCTACAGCCAACTCATTTACCCTGAAGCTACCATTTGTCATGCCAGTTAAATCAATAGAATTGCTTATTGTGATAGTATCGCCAATCCATATTTTGTTTGAGCCAGTAGGCTTAGGTTCAACTTGAATACCTTTCAAAGTGATTTGTGGCTGCCAGATTGGGTCTTCTCTATTCCATAGTTCAGCTTGAGCATTTCTTAATAGAACACTTTGAGTAGAAACACTAGAATCTTGATACAATGTTTCAAAATATCCATATTTAGACACCGCACTCGCATCTTGAGTAAAAGCAAAAACTGCCGTATTTTCATTAGAATTAGCTGATACCTCACCTGCACCAAGTGCCATTACTGCACTAGCAAAATCGCCAACTTCACTAGCTGTTATAGAAGCAACAGAAGTATTATTCAACATCATAGGGTAGAATGCTACCCAGTCACTTATTACATCGCCAAAATTGCTATCTTTTTTTACATCATAAGTTTTGTCTGGGTAAAAATAAACATCAAACGGACCTGCACCAGTCGCATTGTCACATCTATCGCATATCCAATCTTTGACGGTCTTGTAATTATCAAAAGTGTGCGTGATACTAGCCATATTATCAATTGTCCCAGCCGTAAAGCCATAAGACTTGCCAGCATTACTTGAAACCGTGTTTGCAAACTGAATCATATTTGACACAAGCGTGCCAGCTTTGCCAGTGATAGTTCCTCTTGGCAAATTTGTGCCTGTGTTTCGTATATAAACGCCAGCCAACAAATTCAAGTATCCGTCAAATCTTAAAGCTAAATTGGCACTCGTTTGGAGTGGCTGGTATCCTGGCATAGTCGCAAGAAAACCACCAACCAATTCAACTCCATTTCTAACGATTCTACACTCTAAAGCCAACGGTTTTAATAAATCATAAATTGTAACACCACGCTGAATGCACCACTCATTAAATAAAACATCATTCACAGTAAAATCAATAGAATCCGCCCCTACCTTTGTCCTCTTTCGTGAATATTGCAGGTTCTGAGCCAATCTACGACAATCTCCTATAAGTTGACCATCTAAATATAGTTTGACTTCATACAGAGCGGTTTTAAGCATTATCCGACCACCTCCTGCCACTTGATATTAGACGGCAAAGCATCAGCATTCGTTGTTGTATAAATTACACGGTTATTACCTGGTGAAAAGTTTGCCCAGTCACCTGAAACATTGCCAATCACACTCGTTCCATTCAATAAAGCTGTTTTATTAAACATATCTATCACCAAAGTCTGTGTTCCTGTGATATTTCCATTATATTTAATGGTCGTGTTCGTAGTTAAAACAGACAACTGAGGATTATTTGCTGGTCCAGTAACAGTCCATATTGGGTAAACATTATCAATTGAATCTACCATCACAATCGTTGGCCCACCAGCACCACCAGATTCCCATTCAGCACCAACAGAATCCCAGACGATGCCATATTGATCCCAGACTAAACCACCTGTTGTACCACCAGCAGACAAGTAGATTGTAGCCTCTTTTGCATATATTTCTTCACCTTGATTATTCTCCGAATAAGAATAGTAGTTTACATCTTCAAAATTCAGAGCCACATGATATTCAGGGTATAACTGGTATAATTCTTTTACAGTTGGGTCATCTACTAGAAAACCACGCTTCCGCTGAATCGCTGTTCCATCTGGCATAACATAAACGACCTTATAGAAGAAATTCTTACGGAAAAACTGGAAAAAGTCTCGCCTATATTCTTCCGTGTTTGTTCCATTTATTGTCCCGTCTGCTACATAACCATCAAAACTCTGAGTTCCTGATCTTCGTACTTGACCAGCCAATAGGTAGCCGTCATTTCCTTGCACTTCAACAACATCATTGGCAATAGAATTAGACTGAAAATGTAGTTGATTATTTTTGAACTCATATTTACCATCACCAAGCAAAAATCTTTCGCCATCGTCACGAATAAACAACGCTAGAATATAACATTTAGTGGTGACACCTTTTACAGCCATTTTATGCAGCCCTCCTTATGCTTTGCATCATGACACGCCCAATTTCTTCAGCGTCCATTTGATTATTTATTATGAATTCTTGCTTTTCGATATTTACACCAGAGCCACCGATATGTTCACGCTCCATTTCGTCAACTAAAGTATTAGCCAACAAGCCAGCCCAGTTGTCGGTGTTATTTTCAAGTGGCAATACCGCTTCTTTGCCAGCTTCACCGATAATTGCCGTTGTCGCACTCATAGCAATACCACCAGTTGCTAGTCTCGGCAACGAAATTCGGTCAATCTTGCCAAGATTCACTCCAATCCAACCGAAAGCACCATTGATTAAATCGATAAATCCGTTCAATATATCAATTGGTGTGTTGATGAAGTTTTCAATAAAAGCTATCACTCCATTGATAGCCCCTTTGAAAATATTCCCTATGAAATTGCCAAAATTAGCAGCAAATTGCCCGAACATCTGCGTTATGCCATTCCATAAATTGCCAACTAAAGTTCCGAATGCTCCTAGCAACGAACCAAGTATTTGTGGGACAGCCATCACAAGCCCTAAGAATAGCTGAATGGCCGCATCTATAATCATTGCTAAATTGCCAGGGTCAAGCAAGAACGACACGATATTAGTGATTATTTGTGGCAATGCACCAATCAACGCTGTCAAAATTTGCGGTATAGCTTGAACTAAACTCAACAAAAGCGTCACCGCACTCTGTAAGATAAGCGTCAGAAAATCTGGTCTAGTTAATTGTAACGCTAATGTAGTGATAAGATTCGTAACAAACATTATCAACTGTGGCAATAATGTTGTAAAAATTAAATTCAAGAAAGTAGGTATCATAGGGACAAGCCCCATAATGAGATTATTGATACCATCTAACACACTTGGCAATAATTGTTCAACTAAACCAGGCAAAGCTCCCATCAACGCTACAAAAGCCTGCGTAAAACCATTTATCAATGTAGGTGCAACCGCTCCAACCCTTTCTTGCAACTGCTTTACATATTTAGTGATGTCCTCAAGATTTCCCTCTAAAGCTGCACCGACAATTTTATTCATAGTGTTACCAATATTTTCAAGTTGTGTAGCAATACCAGCGGTAGCCGTGAACGCTTGTTCATTGAACGAAGCAAAATTCTCACCGCCTTCTTCATTCAATCTCACAATTGCGGCGTTCATATCATCCATAGACACGGTTCCAGCCTGAAGTGCGGCATATAAGTCCATGCCATCATTTCCAGCACCAAGCAACGATTCAGATAATTGTTTCAACTGGCCAGGAGCTGTATCCATCATAGTTCGCCAACTCTGCATATCGACACGCCCAGTCCCTAACATCTGGTTATACTGTTCCATAGCTGCACTAGCTTGAGCTGTGCCTTTACCACCTGCCAAGAACATATTGTTTAGACCAAGACCAACTGTTGTAGCGTTCACTTCTCCTTCAGCTAGATTCCCCATTGTGGCGGCTAACTTCTGAACATCTGCAGTCATGGCATCTAGCGATGTTGGCAAGCCAGTCAACTTTTCGTCCATCATGTCAATAGACTTGGCTGATTCGTCTGCTGAATATCCTAGAGCAGTCATAACCTTAGGAAAATTCGTCAATTGGTCGACACGACCAATCGCACTATCCATAGTGCTTGAAACCACGCTACCAACTTTTCGGATGCCTTGTGCAATTAAATTACCAGCTGCAACAGCCCAAGTTCCACCCCAACGACTACCAGACGCTTTGCCTGCGGTTTCTAGTTCTCTTGTAACTCCATTTAGTTCCGCTTTTACTCCTTTACCATCAAACGATAGTTTTATGACAGCCGTCCCAACTGTTGCACTATTAGCCATTTATAACCCCTTTCGCTTCTTTTTGTTCAGATTTCAATATTTTGATAGCATTCCTCAAACTTTTTGGAGCATGTCCTGTCTTTGTTGGGTTATTAGCACCAGCAACAGATGCAATTATCAAACTTTCTAGCCCAATCAATTCTCTTTTTTGTCTAGCACGCTCTGCAAGTATCATTTTTGCCATTTTTTGACCTTTAATTTGGCCAGACTGCCAAGCAAGCCATGCTTCATAACCAAACCGCCCAAGAATTTCAGCAGAATAAGCATCTACATCGTCAAAACCACGATTTTTCTTCATGGCACGAGCTTCTTGTGCTAGTTTTAATTCGATTTTCTTTTCATTTGACAGAAAGTCCGACACCCGAACAACATTTGAAACAACCTTTGCAGATTTTTTCACATTGTTAAGTGTCAATTCGGGTGCCGTCATTCGTCAAACTCCTTATGACTCCGTAACAGGGGCATATTGACCAGTTGTAGCATTGTAACGCTTGTTAGTGGTCAAATCGTTGTCACCAAGTTTATAAGAGTAAGCTGGGTATCCATCAGTCGACATAGTAGTCGAGTTGTAGATTTGAGGGTTTAGAGCAATAGTGATTTCAGATGTATCACTTGCACCAATCTCAATATCATCATCAATAGATGGGAAGCAACGAGTCAATTCTACATCAGCAGTAGAACCATCGTCACAAATACCCTGCACCACGACACGAACTGGAACGCCGTCACCGCATAAATCGGCACCAGCACCATCAGTCATGTTACCAGCATTTGCATCAGCATTTGCATAAGTAGCAGCATTCCAAACACCAAGAGCTTGACCTAGAGCCTTCCAGTAACCAAGCAAAATGGTGATAGACGCTGTGAATTCATCAAAAGTGCCAGGAATAGGTTTGTTTGTCGTTCCTACGCTTGATGACCTAGCGGCCTTGCGAGGAGCGATATTGACAGTTGCCTGAGTTTCTTGTCCCAAATCATCTGGCTCAAAATTGACAACCGTCCAAGCAGAACCTGTCCAACGGCTAAAGCTGATTCGATGTAGCTGTGTTATCGTCTTAGTAGCCATTTATGTTCCTTTCATTAAAGTTATTGTTTAGCAAGGTCGTATATGACATCGGCACTTGCTATTTTTACAATCAAACCATTCTCTGTTGCACCATAATTTTGCGGTGTCGTAGCAGGTCTCAATCTCACATTTGTGAAATTGTAGCTAGTGCTACCTACGCTCCCACTCAAAACACAGAAGCAAGGGTTAGCGATTATCCAACGGAGTATTGCTTGGTGGACGGCTTCAGTTTGTGGCTTGTTTGCTAAAGCTACATAAAAATCAACTGTTGAGCGTTGATTGTGACCTTTAGCATCGCCAGCACTCCCACCCCTAGTAACTAACCATACACCACTTGCAGGTTTACCATCTTTTTGCAACGGCATTTCTTCCCAAAACAGATTCTTGTCAATAACAAGGTTAGCAACATTGTCGTTCGCCATCTGTTTTAGTAAAGCAAGTGTTATCATAATATGTCTCCAAAATATTTTTGTAGGTAGTTACCAGTCATGATATAGTCTTTGGCTCTTTCCATATAGTGTTTGCCTACGATATGTGCTGAATGATTCCTGCCAGCATATCCACCAAACTCTTGTATAGCTGCATATTTGATAGATTTACCACCATAATTGCCACCAGCTAAAACTTCTATCTCGTCTCCGTTTTCTTCTACTCGAATAGAATTTGACAATGCACCTGTTTTATATGGTGCATTCCGTCTAGCTTGATTTGCTATGTCATAACCCATTCGCACCAGTCCTCGTTTGGCTTGATATTCAATAGATGCAATTTCAGTATTATTCCATTTTATATTGACCGAGACAGAACTCATATTGTCGCCTCTGTCTGGCGGAGTAACAATTCGACATGCTCTATTTGACCAGTATGCTGATTTTTACCAATCATTGCATGAATTATGGCAAAATAGTCATCAGCCTTGCTGTCATATATCATATAGCCAGCCGTCAATGCTCGTAGGTTTAGTGTAGGTAGTTGGCTTGGTTTCACATACAACAATAAATCTGCATCCAACACTTCAGCATTAGGTGCTCTACCAATCATTCCAATATCGCTCTCGTCAATTATGACATCGATATCTGATATTTTCGTGAATTGGTTACCCTCCAACGAACCCCTCTGGTAAGAACCAATCGAATATACACCAGAGACCACCGCACCAGCAAAAGCATTAAATACATCCATAGAAATTGCCACAGCAATACCTTCTAGACCGCTCGACTTTTACTCCTAAATCACATTGACTGTATTTATCAATTATGTCTTGATATTGGCTTGCAATTTGAGAGAAAGCGTCGGCAGCACTATTTGACTTAAAATTGATTGTAAAGTTACGGACGCTTTTCGATTCGATAGCGTCACCGTCTCCTTGAAACTTAAAGACTGCGGCCATAAAGTTTGACAATAACATTGCCAAGTCTTTATTTTTGGCAGTCAGTTCCGGAAACTCTTCAAGGCAGAGAAAAGACGCTAGCCGCATCTCTGCAATAGATACGATAGCTTCCCAGTCACTCTGTAAGAATGAAACTGTTTGTCCTGTATATAAAGTGTACTGCTCTAGCGTCAACATTCTCTAAGTCCTTTCTAAATTAAGATTCGTTGCCAAGAGTGATAGCAACAGCTGATTTGTATTCACCAAGCGAACCGAATCGTGGGGTTTCATCTAACAAGATGTCGGTGTTGTTTGAAGTATCAAACTCAGCACGGACACGAATGCCATTCTCACCACCATGCTTGTAGGCATTGTTTACGAGTAAGAACGCATCAAAGCTAGAATCACTCATCCAAGCTGGAGTATAAACTCTTTCTACGCCAAGAATATCTTCAACTCTAGCACCTGGAGTTACTAGGTATTGACCGTTGTTCTTAGCTTGTAACAAAGCAGTCACAGCGGAACTGCTAGCAATAAGGAATTGAGCACCTTCAGTCTTGATTTGACCACGAGCAGACACAACGGCATCATAGAGGTTGCCGTTTGAAGTAACTGCACTGGCAAGGTTAGTGCCGATACCAGAAACAGCCTGAGCATCAGCTTCAACGCTGTAGAAACCACGAGTGCCGTCGAACATACGATAATCAGCACCTTGACCAGATGGAGCAGAACGGCCATCACCAATGATAGCAGCACGCTCGATTTCAGCAATGATAGCGTCAACCAATTCTTGCGAACGGAAGTCAATCAACCATGGGTTTTCATAAAGTTCAGTCGCATCAAGGTCCAAACGCTTGTAAACCATCTTGACCAATAGGTCACGAGTGGTGTCAGTTACAGACTGGTTAGCTTTGGTATCACCTTTTTTGTGACCAGCGGCACGGCTGTCGCTTGACAATAGGTGAATTCTGAAGCTCTTAGCATTGATGAATTGGAAGTGATTTACAATTCCATCACCTTTTTGAATAGCATTCACAAAATACTGCTCAACTGGTGCAGGATTTGGCAAACCAGTTACACCATCCAAGCTCATGTGCTTGCTAGCTTCTTCACGCCACATAGCATCAAAAGTTGCACCCATGCGGCCAGCTTTCTTCAAGGTGTCAGCGAAAGCTTTGTGACCTTCAGCACCATGAAGCCAGTCATATTTAGAAACAACTTTTTCTTGCTTTACAGCTTTGTCACGAATCACAACAACAGGAGTTCGCAACACATCTTTCTTTTCTTCTGCAGGAGCTTCTGCAGGAGCTTCACCTTCTTCGTCCTTAGCTTCACGAGCAGTTGGCTCAGTTTCGCCTTCAGGAACATCAGTGGTAAAGCTGTCCACTACCTCAGCGAGAGCATTTTTGATAGCTTTGTTCTCGTCAGGAGTGAGTTCGTCTTTCTTTACAGACATTTCTTCGTCCCTTTCATTATTTTCTATTGTGTTGTTACCATCACCAGCATTAACGCTCCCTTGAGCCTCTGTTTCAGCAGGTTTATGGTCTAAAGTATATGCACGAGGGTCGTTCCCTGTATCTACCATCGATATCTCCCTCAAAATACCGACTAAGCCGTCTATTTCTTCCTCAGCACCATAATAGCCATCTGGATACCATTCTGTTCCGATAGAATAGCTTGCATTGTCTGATATGGCGTAAGCGTGGTCTGCTTTCGGGTCGTCATTAGCAAAATATACTCTTGCATGGAGCCCATCCTTTTCCATCCAAACTTTGGCGTCACCAATAACATCTTCAATATCTACAACACGCTCGCCAGTAGCAATATCATTATGACCATGATTCGCAGCAAAATTGACCTTATATTTCTCCTCCTGTTTATCTGGGTTAGTATTCAAGTCTGTTATTTTAATCAGCTTGCCCTCTCTGCCCATAACAAAAAGACGCTCTAGGTCACGGACTTCGCCCGATTCCATTTCTTTGCCAGAATTCGCAATAATGTTACGATACCGGCGTTCGTTTTCAGTTTTTTTGTCTGCAGTTAGAACAGCTTGAGCTCTTAAGTAGTCCATAATATCATTGAATTGCTTAAAAGGGTCAAGACACAACAAAAAACCGTCTAAGAAGACGATTTCTTGTATTGGAAGAATATGGTTCGTAAAAAGTCTAAACCATACTGAATTTTAGGTGATAAAAGAACAAGCTGGCAAGAACTCCCACCAGCTCTAGTATATTCTACTTGTATAAAGGGTCATACGACAACGAAAAAGCCCTGCCGAAGCAAGGCTTTCGAGACAATGGACCACCTCCTTTCAAACTACAACAATAACTTGTGAGAAGAAGGGTTCTTCATTCATTTTCCATCACCTCCTTAAAGTGCTACCCCTACACAATAATCTTTATTCATAGGGTCAACAAAAAACCACCTCGCAGTTGAGATCGGTTCTTTGTCAGCGAGACATCCTCCTCGCTACTCCTATTATATCATATTTTTTTCTTGTCATATCTACCAGTTTCACATAACATAGCTCCTAGACAACAAAAAATGCCAATAATAACCAATATGGCACCAACAATCACAAAAGGCAAAGTTATAACTTCTTTAGATTGTTCGACAACAAAAGACCAGTCGCCTATAACTTGTCCTGCTATACATAGCCCAATACCTCCAATGGCTATAACTAAATGTTTTAGACTTTTTTCCATATAACCTCCTCTTATATATAATTATTATACTACAAAATTAAAAATCAAACCTTTGTCTGCTTAAATCGTCCACCCCATATCTTAAAGCATCCATTAAATGGTCGTTACCGTCTTCTGGCTCATCTATTATTTCGCCGCTCCGTTTCTTTCGCCACGCATAAGATAAATATTCTCGCTTTAAGTCCTCGCCATAATATACAATCTGTCGCTGTGCCACCCTATCAATACCACGCAAAACAGAACCAGCGTTTTTGTCTGCACCAACACAACGAAAACCAGCTTTTTGTATTTCTGCTATAATTTCTGGCCTTGCTGAATCTGCTACAATCAACACAGATGGGTCAATTTCAATCCGTCTTAACATATCGCCATATTGACTGCCGAGCAACCCTTTTCGATATAACTTTTCAACAATTCCAAGTTTGCCATCTTCTAACTCATATATAGCCACCATAGCTGATTCGTCATTAGAAAAGCCAAAATCTAGTCCATAGCGAACCAGTTTTCCATTTTGTTCAATATCTGCACGACTTGCCAACTCCCAACCACTATATACATTGCCCTCAAGCGTTCCGATTTGACCTAAACCATAAACCACCCACCAATTTGACGGTTCTTCACCTCTTTTCGGTTTGTGACTTTCGATATTTGCTATCTCACGGCTCGTCAGAGCTTCGTTATCTAAATATGTGAGTATGATATAGGTCGTATCGCTTTCAAGCCCTTCTACAAGCTCCTCGTGAGCCCAAAATTTAGCGGACGGGTTAAAATCAATCAAAACCATGTCTTTAGTCCGCCCTGCAAGCTCTTGGAATGTTTCCCAACTGATACCATTGGCTTCGTTTACAAATAAAACATCTCGTCTAGGTCCTCTAGCACTCATCCTATCAATTGATTTGAACTCTAGCACAGAACCATTCTGGAATGTATAAGTTTTAGCGGACTTGTTCCAACTTTCAGCATCCCACATGTTGACCTCTTTCATAATCTTTTGAAAATCACGAATAGAACCAGCTTCAAGATGGGGGTAGGACAAGCCAACAATAGTTACAAGCGAATCTTCATAGCTTTGACAATAGCCAACGAGCAGAGTTATAATAGCAAAAGTTTTACCAGCACTCATACCACCTTGAATCACTTTATAGAAAGTCGGCTCATAGAGTGTTTGCTCTATTTTATTGAGTGCTGTTGTCCTTGCCATGTTTATACCTCAAATCTACTTTTGTTTGGAAACTTGTCACGGAGCCACTTGCCAACATAACCAACTCTAAAACTTTCATCAGATGTGCTGACAATATCATGTTTGACTATTTTATCAGCAATATCATTCATCTCTGGGAGTGTATATTTCGGATCCTTTTCTTGCACTCCGCCAATTGACCACCAATTGCCATATAAAGCTCGTTGCATTGGCTCGTCTGGAAACATTTTAAGAACTTCCAGCATCTTTTTGCGGTTTATAAGCATTGGCTCATGTATTGCGTAACAAAACTCAGGCTTACCATGCTTTTTTAACAATTTTTGTAGCTTGCCGAGGTTTTTTGACCATTCAGAGTCTTCGCCATGATGTTTGTCACGAATTTCTTGTATTTTACTAGTTAAAGTACCATCATATCTAGGCTCAAACTCCTTTATTGGCCTCAATATAAAGAAATCGTCATTAAATAACCAAAAGTCCTCTGTTATTTCGTCATTTTGACAAACTTCCAACATCATGTTTCTAACATTTTCCCATTTTGTCGGAGCATTCTGCACAGCTTTGACATAATAATCAGGTTCTAAATCTTTAGGACAACCACCATAAAACCAAACATCTTTATAGAACCAATTCTGCTCAACTGACCTTAGCGAATATTTTAATTCCTCATTATGCGGAGTATTTTTAACAAAATAAACTATGTCATAGTCACCTCGTGGCTTTTGCTCAAACCCAAATCGTTTGAAAGTCTTTGAATTATAATGAGTTCGACATTGTTTGATAAGCCACTCAGCACCATCTACCCATTGGTCGCCACCATCCTGCACCAATTCAACAATTCGTTCTCTGAGTAGTTTATCAAGCACCGTCAATTTAGCTAAATCTAGCCCACCACGGCATAAACTATTCGTATCGTCAAAATAGTGGTTATATAGCACCACCGACGCTTGCCTGAATCCATGATTAGCTATAAAAGTTTCGACATTAAACATTTCGTCCTCGCCAAACTGTAGCCCCTCAATAAACCTGATTTTGTTTTCACGCAAGAATCTCAGGTTGTACAGCTTGTTGGTAGTAAACTCCCAGAATTCGACCGTGCAATTAGGCAATTCATAGTCGCCTCTCGGAGCCTGCCTGTTTGGTGACATTCCATCTCGGTATTGGCCAAATTGTATGATGTTATACTTGAAGTCCTTTGTCATGTTCTTCATGACCTTGATAGCGTCTTCAGTATAAGAATCGTCAGCGTCCAAAAATGCGATATAATCGCCAGTAGCCTTGTCTATCCCAAAATTGCGAGCCACACTGACACCAGCATGAGCCTGCAAAAATAATCGCCAGCCATTAGCTTTGGCTAGCTTCCTGCATATCTCATTGCCACCGTCAGTGGAGCCGTCGTCCACGATGATGACCTCAAAATCTTTGTCGGTCTGTTCTATAAGCGAACCCAAGCACCGCTGGAGCCACGGAGCCTTGTTGTAAACTGGTATGATGACGCTAATTGTCGCCATTTATATACTCCAAAATCGCCTTAAGATGCTCTTTGATATCGTCCAGTTCTTGACTAAGCTCCCATTTCTCATTTTCTAGCTGGCGTATTCTTCTTTGAGCTTCATCTAGTTCAGGTTGCAAGTAGATTTTTTGTATATTCACTTTTCGTCTCCATTCTTCTTCCTTTTAGTAAGGTCGACAAGTGGCTTCATCTCATAGTTGTGGTTCTCGTTAACATTGACTGTCTGCAACTGCTTGCGAATCTTTGCCAACTTCTCCATTGCATTTGGGTCGCCTTTTGCCGCCTTCATTGTTAATTGCCACATCCCCATAGTGTCGTTTATCAAATCCTCATCTGCTACGCCAGCATCTCGTAGTATCTGCTTGTTTTTCTCTGACTTGATTTCTAAACTTCCGAGCATATCACCAATCTCTGCAAGTGTCTTTTGCCTGCGCTTTGCCTTGCCACTTTCAATGCCACCTTTCCTACCATTTTTCACGGCTTCCTCATGGCTTTGTTCACTTGTAAATGGTTTCAAATTTTGTTCATTCGCCATTTGCCCTCCTTAACTCTTTTTTGTAGTGTCGGATCATGTCCCGTTTGTGTGGTCCATCTTCCAAAATATCTATATCCATTGGCAACTTAATCCTTCCCATCGCAACCCCCTATATATGCAATTGCTTGGTCGAAAAAGTCCTTGAGCGCCAACTCTGGTATTTTTGACCTCGTCCCATAATCTTTTGAAATAAACCCATTTTTGTCGCAACTTCCTTTGATTGAGTTTCCATTTTTGTTGATTGCAAAATCTTTCAATTTGAGCTTGATATTTGAGCCGAATATCTCTCGCTTTGGTGAAAACCTTTTTGGCTCGTAGGCTGAGTACACCAATTTGTTCATGTAAATCTTTGGTATACCACCCCCTACATACTTCTGAATATATTCCCAAGAATAATTGTCTGGGTTCTCTACCATGAACACTTTTGGTTTTGTCACTTTAATTATTTCCCATGTATTTTGATGGCACAATTCACCATTGACTCTTGTATAGAAAGTTTTTATACCTGAGTTCTTGACAAACTTTGTCTGTACATCAACATCTTGCAACTGGAATATTTTATTTTCAGGGAATAACTTACTCGCATATCTTTTCCAATGAATATTCCCGTTGTTAATCGAAGTCATGTGCGACCATGATTCACATGGTGGACTAGCAACGATAATGTCAGGCTTTGGTAATGCTTTGAGCAACCTTTTGCCTATATTCTCTCCACCGAAAAGCTCTTTGAAATCAGATAAATCAAAGTTCAGATAATGATCAGTATTTTTGCCATAATGCGATAACCCCACACCATATACATCAATTTTATTTTCAAAATAATTGTGGACTGTTGACATATAGTCCCCAGTTTCAGAATCAAACAGTGCCCAGCATATAAGTTTATTTGAGCCTCTCATCCCAAAATCCCTCATAGTTTCCATTCTCTTCTCTATAATTAACCATTTCTTGCATAAGTTTAGAAGCTGTTTCTTCTGAAATTTTTAATTCAATTTCATCTGCATAATCTACGGTGATAAACGAAGAAGTGATAGTTGGTTCTTTTTGCTCAATTTCTTTCTCGTCACTTAGCCCAGTCTTAAAGTTGTCGACACCCCATTCTTCCAATTCCTCAATATCAAACTCATTTGCCAACATCTCAAAATCCCACTCACCAAGCTCGACATTATCACGAATAGTGATTTCTCGTTCTCGTTCTTCTGATAAGCCATGTAAGGTAACAACTGGCACTTCACTTAAACCAGCCAATCCAGCCGCACGAAGCCTTTGGTTGCCAGCAATTATGACAAGTTTTCCAGTTCTATCTGAACAGATAATAGGCCTAGCCTCAAAATAATCTGGATTGTCTTTTACAGACTTTACTAGCTTGTCCATATTCTGTTTTGATATTGTTCTTGGGTTACGGTCTAAATGGTAGAGTTCGTCCAAACTCTTATATTCCACCACATTTTCGACTCGCTTCATGACACCTCCTTTCTCTTAAGTGCTTGCTCCTACATGAGGGATATTAGTATTGAGTGCTGTATTTATAGCGTCAATAGTAGCGTTGATTTGTCCGACTGTAGCTGCATCATTAGCAAGTTGTCCGTCATGAACACCACCAATCACACGATATTTAGTAGAGTTAAAACCATAACTCCCATTACCTGTCCCGACATTCACCTCTCCACTTCTTGTCACTCTTGACCTAGCACCTAATGCAACAGAATAGTTATAAGTACCGTCTACATTACTATCAGCTCCTAGAGCTGTACCGTAAAGTGCTGTATTGCCTGTAGAAGCCAGATAACCTAAAGCTGTACCGCCTTCTTTTACTCCAAGAGCACCAGCACCTACAGCAGTAGTATATCGTGCATCTGTCCATGCGTAAGAACCTACAGCAAGTGAGCGATAGGAAGCTGCAGTAGCATTACGACCAATAGCTACATTTCTATCAGCACCTACACTTGTACCTGCACCGATTTTAACCTGGTATTTAGTGGCAGGGTCATCAAAAACCATGCTCGTAGTGGCGTTTTGACTCATTACATCTGTTGTGCTAGTCCCAGTAGTTTGTACTACATTTACACTAGACCCACCGCCAGCTGTGTCCCAAGTCCCATCAGATTTCAAGAATTTATCAGTATCTGTTGTCTCAGGTGCAGGCACTAGACCAGCAGTCCCAGCTGTTTGTCCATCTGTCCCTGTAAAATTAGAATAAGTCGTGTCTGTGGCTGATATTTTATTGTCAGAATCAATAGTGATATTAGCCCCGGCAGTATAAGTAGTATCCGTTGCCGATATAGTGTTATCTGTGATACTGATATTTGTACCAGCGGTGTATGTAGTATCTGTGGCTGAAATAGTGTTGTCAGCTATGCTGATATTTGTGCCAGCTGTCAAAGTGTCTTGCTTGCCAGCTATAGCTGAACTGATAGCACTCTCAACTTCACTACTAGTTTGATAGCCTGAATTATTTTCTAAATCAGATGTTGTTAAAACTACATCACCTGTCTGACCATTGACCGAATTTACAACACCACCACCAATTGATATCATTTCTCTCGACAATGACACAGATTGCTCGTCATTTTCTGGTGAAAGATTGATTGTTTCTTCCATTATGACTCCTCCTCATTTTGAACCCAAGTTACTTCTGGCAAAATTGTGAATGTGCCAAAAGCGACTGTTGTTTTGATTCCATTAACAATAATTTCTATGTCATATGCATAGTTACCATATTGCAAATTGTTAGTATCTTCAGGTTCAATAGTAAAATGATAGTAGCTATCGCTATCAAAAGTCATGTCATCAAGATTTTTTTGGAAAACATAGTTCAACTTATTCGCCGATTCTTTTACCGTAAAATATAAAGAATCTGGTAAAGTAGTTATGACTTGTCCATCTCCGTCCACTCGTTGAAATTTATATTTTACAGTATCGCCTCGAATCATTTGTATCATAGAGCTCATTTTTTTTGTCCTTTTTTAGGTTTCTTGATTTTATTTAACATTTCAATAGGGTCAGGACTATAGCCAGCCCAGCATTTTGAGCAACATAATGCACACAGCAAAGCCAATAATCAACCCAACTAAAAACGCATCACCTAAACTCATTTCCGTCTCCCAAACAACGATACAATTACTATCGTCAAACATATTACTGATGTTATAATCACTCCGTCACTCATTCTTCTCCCCTTACTATTGCTTTGATATTTTTCATAGGTATTTCCCAATCAGTTTCATCGAGTAGCAAGCCTTTCCTTTTAGCTTTATCCCTGACTTTTTCGATACCCTCATTAGCCCAAGACTCATATTGTCTTGTATTGGTATGAGCTTTGTATGGCTTAGTCAAGTCATTTATAATTGCCGACACCATTTTGTTTTGTTCAAGAGTTAAGTTATATATTTTCATTTTTGCCCCTTTCTTTTGCCATTTCTTCCTCTTCTTCTAATAACGATTGAGCCATTTCCTCGGCTGTTTTACCTTCTAAAGCCCCAAGCACAGCCAGTGCAGTCATAGGGAATATATCGTGTCTACTCATTTTCACCTCCTAAAAGTAAGTCTAGGACTTTCTGCAATTCCTTATTATCAACTTCATAATACATAAAATGGTACCCACAACATCTTTTAGTTTTCCCTTTCAAATGACTATTGACCGCTTGTCGGGAACAATTAAGCCACTCGCTCGCTCTTACGCTTGATTCGAATACCTCTTTAGTTTCTAGACATATCACTTTTTTCATTCCTCACCTCCGAAAAGCAAGTCTAGGTCTTCTAGCAAAGTTGGGTTTTTTCTTGATGGTGGTATATTGTCTCCCCAAGTGGCGAAACAATCTATTGTGCCAGTTTGATTTATAGTCCAATTCTTAAAAGTAATTCCACCATCTTTCAACCGTTTCCAAGCCTTGAGCTTTTCCACAGCTTTCTCGGCCTCTTCTAAAGATTCAAAACAATTACCGATTTCTTTTCTTGTCACTGTTACTTGATTGTCTGCAAAATCAGATATATGATGGTACTTTGTTCTTCTAATATCATTCTTATAACCGATATACCAATAATATTCTGATTCTTTCGGTTCTTCGTAATCTTCCCACTCCTCGTTAAGTTCGGCTAGAGTAATTGGGATACCCTCATTACTTTCAATTAAGCGTGGCGACAGATTTTCGTCACTGCATATTACAGAACACTCTATAATGTGCCCAGTTTTTTTATTTCGTAGTTTCATATTGCCATCCTCGCTTGCTTAAAATCTTGATATCTAGCTTCAGTTATAGTTTCAGAAGACTTTATCAAACCTTCTTCAACTAACTTTTGACGAGTTCGCCTTATTGTTTCAGGACTTGAAACATTCCTTAGATTTGAATATATATTCAGTTCCTTGTCCCAACCCTCCTTCTGCCATATAAGAGCTATCAATAATTTATCGTTATCAGCTGCACTAGGCACCAGTTTTATTGTATTAAGAATTTTATGTCGCATGTCCTGTGTATTGACTTTCATATTTCCTCGCTTTCACTTGTTATTTCATGCTCACAAAACCACTTAGCGGCTTTATTAAGTTCAAGGGCTTGCTCTACAGTCAAGCCCCCGAATTTATCTCGAAAACATGGCATCACCAGGCCTCCAAACATATTCTTTCTCTTTTCTAACTCCTGCTGGACCACGCCGACTTTTAGCACCACCTTTTGCCCCAGCTTCTTTTGCTAACTCACGATTAGCAGCGAACCCACCTGTATGCCCAGCCTGTCCACCTTTGCTACCGATTCGTTTATAGAAGTCAGCTCCATGTCGTTCGTAGTTAGTTTGGCGAGCCTTTTGGCCACCTGCTTTAGTTCCTGGCATTTTATTTTACCTCCTTATCACTTAAAATATATTCTGAACTATCTAAAATATCTTCATCTGTTTTGATGCCACGCAATTTCTGATAGGCATTAAAGATAGACTCCATAGCTCCGATAGCTTTGTTATAGTCTGCTTTTGAGTCCAAATCCTTCACAAAATCTGCGAGGACGCTGAACCGCACCTCAACTGGTTCTTCTTGGAAGAATACTGGACTCTTTTTCTTTTTAAAAATTGACATTTTTTACCTCCTTATCTTAAATATTCGTCAATTATTTCTTTTGCTTGTTCAAAACCAACAGCGAATACCGCACGATAACCCCTAAACTCTAGTCGTTCCAGGACTTCTGCCTGCTCGTCTATATGCTTGCTGGCCCACTCGCCGTTCTTTTTCTTGATGCGAGTACCTTCTTTTTTGAGTTCGATAAACAAACCATTGTATTCGTGGTTCCAGCTTCCATCTACGCACCTAGGCATTGGCTCAGCGATA
>JAFWMY010000016.1 GCA_017545485.1 Candidatus Saccharimonadota bacterium
TATTTGGTACATTATGATAGTTATTAAAGCTATTATCTATGGTAGTAGCAAAGGTACCAGTAGTAACTTGTGATAATTTCATAGACCAGTTAGAATTACTGCCTGAAGTAGCAGTACCTGTGTTAAAGGTAATACTACTATCTGCTTGGTTTATCATAGTAGTGTTACCATACTCATTATTAGAATAACCCACAGCATAAATAGCGAATCCTCCACTATCATTACATATAGTATTTAGTGTAGTAGTACCTATTTCTGTCCTGTTAGTACCATTAGGTATTTCTGCATTATGTGGAGTATCTACCGTAGCAGTCATGGTACAGGCTGAGCCTACTGTGACTGCTGCGTCAGCAGTGGTAGAGGCAGAAGAAACATGAGAAGAAGAAAGGATAAGACCAATAGTAAGCGTACAAAATAGTAATGTTACTACATAAAAATTGCTTATGGTCTTTAACATGTTCTTATTATAACATAAGCCATTTAAAAGATGTAGCAATTTTCGTGTTATAATGTAATTATGTACGATGTAATTATTATAGGGGCGGGGATGGCTGGAATGACGGCTGCGATTTATGTGGCGCGAGCTGGCCGTAAAGTTTTAGTCTTAGAAAATAAAGCTCATGGTGGGCAAATCATCAATTCTTATAAAATTGAGAATTGGCCGGGTGATTTTGGCGTGTCTGGCCCAGATTTAATGGAAAAGATTTATAACCAGATGAAAGATTTGGGAGCGGAGATAAAATATGAGGAGGCCATTTCTTTAAAGGAAGAAGGTGAAAAGTTTTTAGTAAAGACTGACGAAGCGGAATATAACTGTGATGCGATAATAATTGCGACGGGCACTGAGCCGCGTAAGTTAGACGAAGAACGAACAAAGGAAGTTGGCGACAGGCCTATTTTATATTGCGCAACTTGTGATGGAGCACTTTATAAAGATAAAACAGTGGCTGTGATTGGTGGCGGAAATTCTGCAAAGCATGAGATAGAATATCTTGAAAAGATTGTAGCAAAAGTATATCCAGTTCATTTTGAAGATCCAATTCCTGAGGATGTGGAAGCGGTATTTGTTGCAATTGGGCGTGAACCAGCGACGAGTGCTTTTAAAGATTTTGTAGACTTAGATGAGAATGGTTATATAGTGGCGGACGAGAGTTGTAAAACATCTCGTAACGGAGTGTTTGTGGCAGGTGATTGTCGGACGAAGAATATTAGACAACTAGTGACGGCGGCTGGGGATGGAGCAGTAGCAGCTGAAACGGCAATTAGATATTTAGGCGAGTAGTCTTACTCGCTATGAGAAACGGTCAATATGTGGTATAATAGTAGAGTGGCCGGGTGGCGGAATTGGTATACGCGTTCGACTTAAAATCGAATGGGGAAACCCGTACGGGTTCAAGTCCCGTCCCGGCTACCAACTAGTAGTGATGCTGCTGTTGGCAGTTTTTATTTATGCGAAGGAGTTAGAAATGGCTAGATTCACATTGGAACAATTTGAAAACTTTTTGAAGGGCGTAGATCTTAAGTCATACCGTGAAAAGTATTCCAAGATTAAGACTGTAGAAATGGACCTCCCTCGCAATATTCAGGCTCTTAAGACAATTTATGAACAGTATTGGGATAATATTGATAATTGTGAGGAGCCACTTTCTTTTGACGAGTATTACAAAGTTTATTGGAACACGCATGAAAAAGAAATAAACGAGTTTTGGGATAAAAGTGGATTTGGCAAGGATTGTGATTGTTTTAAAAAAGGTTTGGAAGCAAGAATATATCGTACGTGGGCTTCTCTTATCACGCAAATTCAGGGTGGTTATGTAGCTGAGACGGTTTTTGGTAAAGGTAATGTGGAAATGAGCGCTGAATTAGATCACCAAAATATTGATATTTTGATTAAAAATGATGATGGCAGCGAAAGATTGAAGATTCAAGTAAAGAAGGAAACGCATCGGCCAGAAATTGCTAGGATGCATAAGAATGTAAATAATCAAAATGGTGCGGTGGATGTATATTATGTAGTTCCAACTGATTATGATAACCCATATTATAGACAAAATGGGAAGGGCTATAAAATTGGTGATGAAAAACCATTTGTGAAAGACTTTGCAAAGTGGTATCCTGAAACTGCGACGATGGATAGACTAGATAACGGTTTTATTATCTTTACTAAAAATGCTTTTATTGGTTTAGAGTAATCAAGTGATATCGATGATTTGAAAATCTTTATGATAATTTAATTTGTTTTTGGCGGTTTTTAAACGAAAAATCATTAATTGATCTACGGTTGGCTTGAGATCGTGTTTAATAGCGAACCTGTACTGCGGAGTATTGTTACGAATAGTTTCGTTTAGTTGGACTAAGGTATAACTATGAGACTTATTATCTTCCTGATTAACTTCCATGACAGCTTGACCAGTTGTACCGGAGCCGGCAAAATAATCTAGAACGACGGCACTATTGTTGTGATAAGTGGCAATACGAATTAAATATTTGATTAATTCGGTTGGTTTTGGGGTGTCGAATAAATCTCTAAGCCCCAATTTGTTTAAATCGTTAGTGCCTTGCCTTGAATAAAAATCGAGTATTGATGAAACATTGTCATAAGAGTCTTTAAGGAAATGTTTTTCGTATGGGCGAGAACCTTTGAAGAATAGTTTATTTTCATTATGTAACTTGATGATTTTTTGGGCGGAGGACCATTTTCTGGTGGGAAGAGCTGCGAGTTTTAGATTAATTTCTGGAATTGCTAAGTCGGCAGGCTCGCCTGGGACTGACAAATCTTTAGCGAAGAACACCTCGCCATTTTCATCAACTTGTGAATAGTTGCGAAGCCAGGTGATGTTCTTTTTTAACATATATTCATTGTTGATTTTAGCAAGAGTTTTTTCGGCGGCAATGCGACCGGATTTTTTGAAGACTTTGTAAACTTTTTCTGATATGTCGCGAATCATTGGCGCGTCGTTTGGGTTGTCAGTGCGCTTGATTTTGAAGGGTTTGAGCTCTTTTTTGTTTTTGGCGTAGGCTAAGATGTATTCGTGTACGGTATTAATATGACGCGAGTTGCTGCGGATGGCTTGTTTTGTGATGAAATTGCCTAGGAAATTTTGTTTGTTAAAAATACTATCACAGGCAATTTTTAAATCATATAATGAACTATCATCTATAGAGATAAAAATTACACCACTTTCTTTTAAAACTGAATGGGAGATAATTAGATTTTTTTTGATAAAGCTAATCCAATCGTTACTGCTGCGTTTATCATTGTATGAAAAATTGTTACCAGTATTGTATGGCGGGTCGATATAGATAATGTCAGCAAATAGTTGGTTTTTTTGCATGAATTTGAGATATTTAAGACTATCACCTATGACGACGGTGTTGTCCAATTCATTCTCTGGGCATCTCATAAAGAAATATTACCAAAATTTTGGTAGATTTACAATTTATCAATTGTATAATTATCTTATGGAGAAGAGTTATATTGCGATTGATTTAAAGTCTTTTTATGCTTCAGTGGAATGTGTGGAACGAGGTCTTGATCCATTAAAGGCGAGGTTAGTAGTGGCTGATGAATCGCGGACAGATAAAACAATTTGCCTTGCAGTTTCTCCTGCTTTAAAGGCGCTAGGAATTCCAGGACGGGCAAGATTATATGAAGTGAAACAAAAGGCAAAGGATTTTATTATCGCAAAACCGCGGATGGCTTTTTACATTAGTTATAGTACACGTATATATAATATATATCTTCGTTATATTGCAGAAGAAGACATGCATGTTTATTCTATAGATGAAGTATTTATTGACGCTACACCGTATTTAAAAAACTATAAATGTACTGCTCGGGAATTAGCGACAAAAATCGTGAAAGAGGTTTTTGCAGAAACTGGAATTACGGCGACGGTAGGAATTGGAACAAATATGTATCTTGCGAAGGTGGCAATGGACATTGTGGCGAAGCATACAGAACCTGATGAAGATGGTGTGAGAATTGCGGAACTGAATGAGATGGGTTATCGGCAAAGGCTGTGGGAACATCGGCCGCTAACGGATTTTTGGCGAGTAGGAAAGGGCTATGCACGTAGGCTAGAATCTGTGGGTCTTCGTACAATGGGCGACATTGCTTTATGCTCAGAAAAAGACGAAGATTATTTGTATAAGATGTTTGGAGTGAACGCGGAGCTTTTGATTGACCATGCGTGGGGATGGGAACCTTGCGAGATTCGTGATATTCGCGAATATCGGCCAACGAATAATTCGTTTTCGTCTGGGCAAGTTTTGAAAGAGCCGTATTCGTATGACAAAGCGTTGGTAGTGGCGATTGAAATGGCGGAGGAAGTGGGGCTACATTTATTGAGAAAAGGTTTGGTGACGGACCAGGTGGTTTTGACGGTGGGATACGATAAAATGAGTTTAGAAAAGGGCTATACCGGTGAGACGAAGTTGGATTTTTATGGGCGAGAAGTGCCGAAACATGCGCATGGAACTTATAATTTAAAAAAGTATAGCGCGTTAAATAGCCAAATTGTGGAGGCAGTAAAAAATTTGTTTGAAAAGTATGTAAATAAAGATTTGTTGGTGCGAAGAATTAATATTGATGTAAATCATGTTTTATTGGAAAAAGATGCAAAAAAGAAATTGAGACAGTTAGAATTATTTGATGAAGTAAATGAGGAGGATGATTTAAAGGAGAAGCGGGCGAACGAAGCAATGCTAGTAATAAAGAAAAAATATGGAAAGAACGCAATTTTAAAAGGAATTAATTTTGAAGAGGGAGCAACAGGAAGAGAACGCAATGCACAAATTGGAGGGCACAAAGCATGAAATATGATGAAATAATTAACCATCCGCATTATGAACCAAAAAACCATCCACGAATGTCACGTGCGATGCGGGCAGGACAGTTTGCGCCATATGCTGCACTTTCTGGACATGCGGGAGCAATTCGGCGAACAGCAAAAATAGCGGAACTACGTAGCACGCGAATAATAGAAACAAATTTGGATGATGAGAGATTTGATATAATAGAAGAATGAATATTTTATATTGTGGTGACAAGGGCATTGCGCAAGGTTTGTTGGTATCGGTTTTGTCGCTTTTGAAGCATAATAAAGGAGTTTTACATTTTTATATTTTGACAATTAATTATGAAGACACGGTGGCTTTTACGGAAAAGTCAGCAAAATTCTTGGACAGTTTGGTGAAAAAAACTAATGCAAAAAGTTTTGTGAAGTTGATTGACGCAACGGATGTGTTTGTGAAGAATCTGCCAAAGAAAAACATGGGTTCGTATTTTACGCCGTGCGCGATGCTTAGGCTTTATGCTGATAAAGTGTCGGAGATTGCAAAGCTAGAGCGGGCTTTATATTTAGACTATGATGTGGTGTGTCGGAGGGATTTGGCAGAGTTTTATAATATGGATTTGACGGATATAGAGGCGGCAGGTGTACTAGATATTTATGGTCGGCGTTGGTATCATTACCACGGGCTATTTGTGCAGGATTATATGAATTCTGGTGTGATGTTATTTAATATGTCGGAATGTTTGAAGTCGCATATGTTTGAAAGAGCGGCTGCTTTGTGTGCTAAAAGATGGATGATGTTAGCGGACCAGGCAGCATTAAATAAAATGATTACAAAACGTAAATTGGTGGATAGAAAATATAACGAGCAAGAAGAAAGGCCGCGGGAGGATACAGTTTTACATCATTTTAGTAATAATTTTAAGTTTTGGCCTTATTTCCATGTGCAAAAAGTAAAACCACATGAAATTGATAAAATACATGATGTTTTGAAAATTACTGAATATGATGATATATTAAATGAATTTAATAAATTAAAGGATAATTTATAATGGCGCAAGCAGAATTATTTCAAAAAGATATTCCAAAATCAGAACGAGTATTTTATTATGTTTCGGAAGAAGACGATCCAATAAAAACGGACGAACAAGAAAAGAAAGTAGAAGTAGGTTTGCCGGAAGGATATGAATTTGTACCAAAAAATCCGTTTGTGAGAATATGGTCTTCGGTGCTGTTCCGGGTGTTTTGGATTTTTGGGCAATGGTATGAGAAACATTATTGGCAGGCGAAGTTTTATGGACGAGAAAAACTAAAGGAGGCTCGTGGTAAGGGCTATGTGATATATGCAAATCATACAAATCCGTTTCATGATGTATTTGGTCCAGCGATAGCGGCTAATCGGCGAATTTTTACAATTATTTCGCCAGTGAATTTAAAAGTGCCGGGGATTGGACCGATGTTGCCTTTGATTGGTGGGTTGCCGTTAGGAAAAAGTCGGGAAGAAAAAAGGGCATTTAATGAAGCGGTGGATAAAAGGTTAAAGCAGAAAAAATGTTTAGTGGTGTATCCGGAAGCGCATGTGTGGCCTTGTGCGACGAAAATTCGTAAGTTTCCAGCTGGGGATAGATCTTTTAAATATGCCACGCGAAATAATGTGCCGATATTCACGATGACCACTACATATCATAAGCGTAAAGATAAAAAACGTGGCGATTTGCCGAGAATGGATATATATTTGGATGGGCCATTTTGGCCGGAGGCTGAAAAAACTGAAGACGAAAATCGGGCAATTTTAGCGAAAAAAGCTTATGATTCTATGGTAAAATATAGCAAGAAGAGTACTTACGAATATTTTAAGTACATAAAGAAATAATATGAGTATTTTTTATACAGGTATAAATCCGATTAATAAGTTTAAAGTAGTGCCGATTTTTTTGACTATTAATAGTGCATATGCGCCGTATGCGGCAGCGTCAGTCCATTCTTTAATGCAGAATACTGATCCAAAGCGGTATTATCGGGTGATTATTTTGCATGATGGGTTGAATTTCGTAAACAGAATTCGTTTGAGAAGTTTGGTAACGAAAAACTGTGCAATTCAGTTTAAGAAAATGACGCGAAGTTTATACTTAAAGGCAATTATTGCGTATTGTACAAAAAGACAAAAAGGAGCGGGCGATTTCTTCTCATCGGCAGTGTATTATTATAGGGCATTTATTCCATGGATGTTTCCACTTTATAAAAAGGCTGTATACATTGATAGCGATACAATTTTGAGGGGCGATATTGGGGAATTGTTTGATACAGATTTGGGTGATAAAGTACTAGCGGCGATGCCTGACCCGAAGGTGACAGTGATTCCGGAATTTCGGGATTATGTAGATAATGCCCTCGGCGTGCCACATAGTGAATATGTAAATTCAGGCGTGCAGGTGATGGATTTAAGAAAAATGCGTAAGATGAAATATTTAACGACGATGACGGATTTGATTCGGAAGTATGATGCGGATTTAGTGGCGCCGGACCAAGATTATTTGAATGTGATTTTGCGGGGACAAATTGTGTTTTTGGAACCAAAATGGAATGCGGAGCCAGTGTCGGATTTGCCAAAAAGTGTGAAACTGGTGCATTTTAATTTGTTTAATAAACCTTGGCATTATAAGAATGTGCCGTGCGAAAGGTTGTTTTGGAATGCGGCGAAGGGTACAGGATTTTTGGGTGATTTGAAACGCCAACAGGCAGGATTTGATGCCGAGAAACAAAAGGCGGATCATGAAAAAGTAGAAGCTTTGATCCAGAAAGCGGGAAGACTCGCAAAAGTTAAAAAGCCGGTGATAAAGCTTTAAATAATAGAGACAGTTAATTTACTTGGTCGGCTTTATTTACTTGTGGAAAACTTTATATTTTTTGTTGCTTTTTAACCGTAAACAACATATAATTAAAGAGACCAAAAGGTCATACATTTAACAAAAAGGTGTTTTAGTGAAAAGAACAAAAACAAAGAGTATTTTTGGGGCGTTGTGTTTGTTTTTTGCTATTTCATTATTTTCTGTATTTTTAAGTATTTCTTTTACACGGCAAATACGTAACAGGGGTGTGCATAAGAAGCAAAATACCCCTGTTAAACAGGGGTGTTTTTACACGGAAATTGGGGGTCAAAAATGAACTAACCACCTGGAGGTGCCTACCGGAATTGAACCGGTGTACGCGGTTTTGCAGACCGCTGCGTAACCACTCCGCCAAAGCACCATGTAGTATTTATTATATCACATTTGAAGTAAGACTATGCCAAGAACGACTAAAAATGTGGCGATGAGATGGACTATAATGGATTTGCGATCAAGTTTTTCGCGACCGAATTTTGGCCAAATAAGAGTGAGTAAAATACCAAGGAAAAATATAACGATGGGTTCTGCGGAGTCTGAGGCGGCAGATGCTAAAGCGACGGTGGGGGCGAGAATTAGACCGGCACGATAGGCAACGCTTTTAATAACACTGAAGATGAAATTGATACTGAGAGGGACTATGAGTTTGGACTTGTATTTTTTGGTGACGGAGGTGAAACGTTTGCGCCATTTTGGCATGCATATGACTATAGCTACATTGGAAATGCCCATACCGAGATAGAAGAAAGCAATTTCGCCAATAAAACCTAAGTGATTAGTTTCTAAGGCATTGGTTTTAACGAAAATGAGATTGCCAATTACTGCAAAAAGTATATAGAGAAAAGCGTAAATGACGGCACGGATTTTGATTTTGCGACTGCGCTTTCGCGCGTTTAAAACGATGATAAGTGGGGCGAGGAGGATGACTGGGATGGCGATTAATTGATAAAGCGAAAATGATTCGCCAAGGAAGGCCCATCCTAGAACTAAATATAGTATTGGGGCTAATTGAACAAAAATTCCAAGATTAGTTGACTCTTCAATTTCTAGGGCTTTGTAATAGGGAATTCCACCTAGAGTGTATAGAGCACCGGCAAAAATGGTAATTAAATAAATATAAGGTTCGGTTTGTCCAAAATTGAAACTGATTACCGCCATAAGTATAATAGCAACCAGGATATCGCCTATGGCGACGAGACATTTTTGTGAGGCGGCAAGTTTTCCTTTAAAAAACGTATCAGAAATGTAGTTATCTATAAAAATACGAATGGCATCTAAAAATGTGGCAAATAAAACTAGAAGTAGCCAATTCATGCTGCGATTGCTCCGTATACGATATAACCATAATATAATAGGAATATTATTAACATGAGGATGCCTTCGGCGCGAGTGATTTTATGATTATTGCGAGCGAGGACGCAAATTAAGAAGGCCGAGAAAACGAGCATTATTAAATCTATAATCTCAAAGTTTTCTGGGGAGATGCCGCCAGAAATTGCGATTGGTAGAGCTAGCACAATGCAAATATTGAAGATATTACTACCGACAATATTGCCGACAAGGAGATCGGACTCGCCTTTTTTGGCGGCGGTAATGGTGGTGACAAGTTCTGGGAGGGAAGTGCCAAGCGCGATAATGCTAAGAGAAATAACACGTTCGGAGATACCGATGGCGCTGGCGACAAATGAGGCAGAACTAACGACTAGTTGGCTGCCACCAACTACACCGATAAGGCCAAGAATGACAAATAAGAAAGATTTACCGAGTTTGTATTTTGGTTTTTCGGTTTCCTTTTTGGCGGATTTGCCACGACGATTTTTGCGTGCCATGGCGATGAGATAATAAAGGAAAATACCAAAGAATAATAAACAGATAATAGCATCTGCGCGTGAAAAAGTGTTGGTGATGGCTTCGGCGAGACTGGTGTCTAAAAGTAGAATGATAAGCGCAGTAGAGATAAGAAGAAGAAGTGGGAGTTCTTTAGAAACAGTGTCTTTTTTAACTCTGATTGGACGAATGATGGCAGCTACACCGATAAGAAGTAAGACATTAATTATGTTACTACCGATGACGTTGCCAACTAGAATATCTGTACTTCCATTAAATAGGGATGAAAAGGAAACAGCAAGCTCCGGGGCGCCAGTGCCAAAGGCGACGATAGTGAGGCCAATGAGAAGCTTGCTAACCTTAAAATTTGATGCGACTGAAGAAGCCCCATCTACGAGCCAGTCTGCGCCTTTGATAAGTAGTATAAAACCAATAACTAGGAGTAAAATTTGAAAAATAATTTCCATTACGGTTATGATTATATCATAAAATGGCTTGATATTACCAAACAAAAAAAGCTCCGACTGGAGCAAATTTGACGTGGTGCGAGCGAAGAGACTCTAACTCTCGACCTCTTCCTTGGCAAGGAAGCGCTCTAAACAACTGAGCTACGCTCGCACGTGAGTATATTATATCATACATTTTAATTATTTGCGCAAAAAAGTGATATAATGGTTATATAAAGAAAAGGAGAATAAAATGCCTACATGGGGAATTATATTACTTGTCATAATCATAGTTGCGGTTGCAATTATTAGTTTTATTGCGGGTATTTACAACAGTTTAGTAAAACTAGACGAGCGCGTAAATGAAGCTTGGTCCGACATTACGGTGCAACTCAAGTATCGTGCGGATTTAATTCCGAACGTAGTTGAAACCGTTAAGGGTTATGCCAAACACGAAAAAGAAACTTTCCAAATGGTGACGGAAGCTCGTACTGCTGCGATGGGCGCAAAAACTGTAAAACAGGCAGCTGAAGCTGAGAAAGAAATGCAAACAGCACTTGGGCGAATTTTTGCAATTGCAGAAGCTTATCCAGAACTTAAAGCAAATGAAAACTTTGTAAAATTGCAAGAGCAACTTCAGGATGTTGAAGATAAAATCCAGGCTGCACGTAGATTTTATAATGCAGGTGCGAAAGATCTTAACACTAAAATTAAAACTTTCCCAACTAACATAGTTAATAATTTCATTGGTCATTTTAAGAAGCGTGATTATTTTGATGTTGATGACGCTGAGAAAGCAAAAATTAAAGACGCGCCTGAAGTTAAGTTTTAAAAACATCATATTATGATTTTTTACACCTCTGTTAAAATGGCGATGTAGTTTTTAAAACATGGAGTTATGATAAATGTATAAGCAGATTGCAGAAAATAAACGGAGAACAGTTTTTATCATTATCGGTTTTGTGGTGATGGTAGGTGTGATTGCTGGTTTGTTTGCTTGGTACTATCAAAATGCATGGGTAGCGGTTTGGACAATACTGATTGCAATTGTATATGCGCTGTTTCAATATTATGCGTCTGGAACAATTGCGATGGCAATGACTGGCGCAAAAGAAATAGTTAAAAAAGATAACCCGCGTTTTTATAACATTGTTGAAAACTTATCTATCACGACTGGGCTGCCTATGCCAAAAGTTTATATTGTGCAGGATCCGGCTCCGAATGCGTTTGCAACAGGACGTGATCCTAAACACGCTTCGGTGGCGGCGACGACGGGTCTTTTGGATATTATGGATGATAAAGAATTGACGGCTGTGATGGCGCATGAAATGTCGCATGTAAAAAATTATGACATCCGTGTGTCCATGATTGTGTTTGGTTTGGTATGTGTGATTGGGCTGATATCGGACGTGGCGTTTAGAATGATGTTTTATGGCAATAGGCGTCGCAATAATGAAGGTAGCCCGATGGGATATTTGCTAGTTATTATAGCTGCTATTTTATCTCCTCTTGTGGCGGCTTTGGCACAAATGGCGGTGTCGCGACAAAGAGAATATTTAGCGGATGCTTCTGCGGTAAATATTACGCGATATCCGGAGGGAATGATTGATGCGCTTAAAAAACTGCAATCACATAGTCAACCAATGAAGAGTCAAAACATTGCAGCGGAGTCAATGTGGATAAATAATCCGCTGAAAAAAGGTTTCTTTAGTAATTTATTATCGTCACATCCGCCAATTGAGAAGCGAATTGAAAGACTAGAGCATGGCAAAAAGAACTTCTAAAAGTAATAAGAAACCAAAAAATCGCTTTTGGAGACGCTCCTCACGCCCGTCTTCACGGGGTTCGTCGCTTCGTCCTCGTAGCAACTGCGGATGCCTCCGAAAGCGATTTTCTTGGTTTAAAGACAAGTTTAAAAAAATATTACCTAAACGTGTTAGCCCGCATAAGTCTTTTAAACGGTCTTATCGGGAGGATTACGTAAGAGAAACGAATGTTCCTGGCATAATGTATCACATTATGCATAGCTTTCGGATGATTTTTAAGAATTGGAAATTGTTTTTGCCGCTACTTATCATTGTAGTGATACTGAATGTTGTGTTTATTGGAATTATGAGTGAGGCAAACTATATACAATTTCAAGACATAATGGATCAGACTAGTGCGGAGGTGACGGGTGGAGATATAGGCAGTGTAGCAAAGGCTGGGCTGCTCCTCATATCAACAATTACGACTGGAGGTTTGTCCGGAGATTCTAGCGAAGCGGCGGTAGTATTTGGTGTGATAATATTTTTGATTATTTGGCTTACGACAATTTTCTTATTAAGACACATTATGGCTGGCCATAAAGTTAAACTACGTGATGGGCTTTATAATGCCATGACTCCACTTATTTCGTCATTTTTAGTGTTTGTAGTGGCGGTGTTGCAGTGCATTCCGATTTTCATTTTGATTATTGCATTTTCGGCGGCGGTAAGGACTGAATTCTTGGCGACGCCATTTTATGCGTTATTGTTTTTTATTTTTGCGGTATTGATGATTTTACTTTCGGGTTACTTATTGTCGTCCTCATTGATTGCATTTATTGCTGTAAGTGCTCCGGGAATGTATCCTTTGAGAGCCTTAAACACTGCATCAGATTTAATGATGGGACGGAGAGTAAGATTTATTATAAGACTAATTGCGCTACTAATTGCGCTTGCTATTGTATGGGTAATTGTAATGTTGCCACTTATACTGTTTGATATGTGGATGAAGCAATTTGAGTGGACGGCAGGAATTCCGTTTGTGCCGATTTGTCTGACTATTATGACCTGCTTTACTGCAATTTATGTGACAGTTTATCTGTATTTGTATTATCGTTGGATGTTAAAAGCGTGATACAATAATAATATGACAAAAGTAGAGGCGGAAAAACGGATTATTAAATTACGTGAGTTGATAAACGAATATCGGTATCATTATCATGTGCTAGACGAGTCGCTTATGAGCGAAGCGGCGGCGGATTCTTTAAAGCACGAGTTAAGTTTGTTGGAAGCGGAGTTTCCAGAATTAATCACGCCAGATTCACCGACGCAAAGGGTGGCGGGGAAGCCGCTGGATAAGTTCACGAAAGTAGCGCACGAGAAAAGGATGATTAGTCTTGCGGATGTATTCAGTGAGGAAGAAGTGCGCGATTGGATTACGCGGAATGAGAAGTTGATTCCGGGCGGTAAAATAGAGGAATTTTTTACTGATATAAAAATGGATGGATTAGCATGCTCTTTGAAATATCGGGACGGCGTTTTTGTGCAAGCAGTGACACGCGGCGATGGGCTGGTTGGTGAGGATGTCACGTTAAATGTGAAAACTATACAAAATATTCCGCTTAGAATTAAAGGTATTTCTTCTGAAGTTGAAGTTCGGGGTGAGATTGTGTTATTTAAGAAAGATTTTGAACATTTAAATGAAATTCAGCGGAAAAACGGTGAGGCGGAGTTTGCAAATCCAAGAAACTTAGCAGCGGGTTCAATTAGGCAGCTTGATCCAAAAGTGGCAGCTTCGCGGCCTTTGAAATTTATTGCGTATGATTTGGTGACGCCAGATTCTGACACTTGGCACGATGCTTATGAGAAGTTGCGAGAATTTGGCTTCCAAACTTCAGGAGAAGACAAAGTATTTAAGAGCTCAAAGATGAGAGAACTATTTAAATACATTCAAGACCTAGACGAATATAGAAAGGGCTTGAAATTTAATACTGACGGGATGGTAATAAAAATCAACAATCGTGCGATTTATGATTCGCTTGGGATTGTAGGAAAAACTCCGCGTGGTGCGGTGGCATATAAATTCCCGGCGGAGGAATCAACTACGGTTGTAAAGGATATTGTGATATCACTTGGACGGACTGGCGCGGCAACGCCGGTTGCGATTTTAGAACCTGTGCAAGTAGCTGGAACAACAGTCAGGCATGCGTCTTTGCATAATGCTGATGAGATAGCGAGATTAGACGTCCGGATAGGTGACACAGTGATTATTTATAAGGCTGGGGATATTATTCCGCAAGTGAAGGAGGTTTTGGTGAGTTTGAGACCGGAGAAAACTGCGCCGTTTGATTACGAGAAAGCATTAAAAGAACAATACCCTGAATTAGAGTTTGAAAGGCCGTCGGGTGAAGTAGTTTATCGGGTGAAGGGGGAATCGTCTGATTTAATTTTGAAGCGAGCAATTGAATATTACGCATCAAAGCCAGCGTTAAACATTGAAGGTTTGGGTGAGAAAAACGTTGAAGCTTTAATTAAAGCTGGACTAGTAAATTCTGTCTCTGATTTATACAAACTAAAAACGCACGAAGTTGCCAAACTTGAAAGATTTGGTGAATTATCAGCGCAGAATTTGGTTAAAGCTATTGATGCATCGCGTGAGCCAAAACTAGCAAAGTTTATTACTGCTTTAGGAATTCGCCATGTAGGAGCGGCGACGGCCGTTAGCTTAGCACGACGGTTTAAGAGCTTAAAGGCTTTAATTGAAGCAACAGAAGACGAATTATTATCGGTTGATGATATTGGAAAAGTGGTGGCAGAGTCTATTTTGGCATGGTTTTCGGATGAAGATAATTTAAAAATGTTAGCGGAGTTAGAGGGACTAGGCGTAAAAGTACAAAATGAAACAGATGTTTTGTTGCCTTTGGCCGGAAAATCATATATAGTAACTGGGACTTTGGAGAGTATGGGGCGTGAGGAAGCTGAAGACAAACTGCGTGAACTCGGAGCGACCGTTACTTCATCCGTAACGAAGACTACGACGGCTCTAATTGTGGGCGAGAAGCCGGGTAAAAGTAAATTGGATAAGGCTGAAAAGTTGGGGATTGCCCAGATTGCTGAAGATGAGTTTTTGAGGTTGATAAATTTGGAATAATTTGTTATAATAATTGCACTGGTCTCGTAGTATAACGGTTAGTACATCGGGTTTTCATCCCGACAACGCGGGTTCGACTCCCGCCGAGATCACCACATAAAGACCTGTGAGGTCTTTTTTGTTAGCTTAGAAATTGCAAGAATATGAAATTTTGAGATGATAGGAAGTCTTCGTAAATGGTGGTTCGGGGAAGATTTGAATGATAGTTTTGTCATCATCGCAGTATTGGCGGATATAACTGGCAGTTTCTGCATTTTTTTCAGCGTTGTGTAAAAGTATTTGATGAAGGGTCAGACGTGAAAAACCACGATCTACATATTTTTGCATGGCTTCTTCTTTGTTTGTTAGGCTTTGATACTTTTCGGAGCTAGTGTAGTCATCGTAAAAGAAGTTTTCGTAATAGTCGCGGGCAACTTGCTCAATTTTTTGTTGAACGAGATTCTCGTTTTTGACAAGTGGTAGTATAACTAGGGCAAGGATTACTACGGCCATCGCAGCACAAACGACGAATAGTGAAATTTTTTTAAATGGGGAAGAATTTGTTTTTTTAGATTTTTTTGTAACTTTACGCATATATAATATATTACCATATTATTGAACTTATGGTAAGATATTATTATGAGCAGACTATTTAAGAGAACGAAAATATTAGCGACGATTGGACCAGCTACTAATACGGCAGAAATGATAGAAAACGTAATTATGGCTGGCGTGAATGGATGTAGGCTAAATTGTTCGCACGGGTCAAATGAGGAACGCGACCAGCAAATTAAATGGATTCGTGAAGCAGCCAAGAAAAAAGGTAAAAGTGTTGCAATTTTACAGGATTTGCAAGGTCCGAAGATAAGATTAGGAATGTTGAAAGATAATCATTTGGATTTGAAAACTGGCGATGAACTAGTGTTAAAACATGGTGATTTTGAACATGATGGTGGGTTGACAGTGCCGGTGCAATACAATTTAGCGGAAAAAGTAAAAGTTGGAGAGCCGATTTCTTTGTTTGATGGCAAAATAAATACGGAAGTATTAGAAATTATTTCTGGTACAGAAGTGAAAGTCAAAGTTTTGAATGACGGCTTTATTATGTCTAAAAAAGGTTTAAATTTGCCTGATACGGATTTTGGTGGAGATATTTTAACCGAGAAAGATATTTCTGATATTGAATATGGCGCAAATTGTGATTATGATTATGTGTCTTTGTCGTTTGTGCAATCGGCGGAAGATATTTTGAAATTAAAGCAGTTGTTGCTGTCTTTAGGCTCTACTGCGAAAGTAATTGCAAAAATTGAAACGAAAAAAGCAATTGCTTCGGATGAGCATTTGGAAGAGATTGTAAAGGCTTCAGATGGCATTATGGTAGCGCGTGGTGATATGGCGGTAGAAGCAGGGGCAGAAGTAGTGCCAATAGTTCAGAGAAAACTAATTGCGATGTGTCGGGCGAATGCAAAGCTATGTATTGTAGCGACACAAATGTTATCTTCTATGGTGGAATCGCCACAGCCGACACGGGCGGAAGTTTCGGATGTTGCAACCGCGGTGATACAAGGTGCAGATGTAGTGATGTTATCTGATGAGACTGCAAATGGTTCATATCCTTTAGAAGCTGTGCAAGAGATGAAGAAAGTAATATTATATACCCAAAATCATTCAAGAGTGACGCCAATGTCGGTGATTCCGGATGGTGAAAAATCCGATATATATGATGGAATTTCACACGCTGCAGCGAGATTAGCTGAGAATATTTCAGCAGATTTGATTGTTTGTCAAACTGCTTCTGGCGTAACAGCTATGACAATGGCTGCGAATAGACCAAATTTGCCGATTGTCTCAGTAACTTCAAATCCTAGAGTGGCCAATCAGTTGGCGTTGGTTTTTGCTAACTCGGCTTTCGTGAGACCGTATTCTCCAGAGTTTGGTTATGATTTGGCAGTGGAACTCAAGAAATCTGGTTATTTACAAACAAGAGATGGCGTGAAAGACTTGACGGCAGTGATTGTATCAGGCGACAGGAATAAGGTTGGGACCGATACAATTAAAGTTAGAAAAATATAGCTTTATTATATAGAGTGAGGTTTTAAGTAAATCAGTTTTGGTAATCTATTTTGTAATAGCTTCTAGACCTGGGAGTTTGTTGCCAAGAAGATATTCTAGTGAGGCACCACCTCCAGTTGAAACAAGCGAATAATGGAGATTTGGATGATTTTCCATGAGGTTTTCTACGAACCCAGTAGTATCGCCACCGCAAATAACTGTAGTAGCATCTTGATGCTCACCAATTACTTCAGCGGCAATTGTGGAGGATGTAGCATAGGCGGGGTCTTCGGCGTAGCCTAGTAAACCATTCCAGATAATGGTTTTTGCGTCGGTAATGAAGCCTGCTACTTTTGCTGTAGAAAGGGGACCGATATCTAGTTTTTTACCGGTAGAATCTTCGTCGTAATCTTCGGCGACATAGATTTTTGGATTATCCGATTTGTAGCCATCAGCGGCGATTTTGCCGCCAACTACGATTTGATTGGCGGATTTTGTAAACTTATCTATTAGAGGCTGTTTGTCTTCAACTTTGGCTCCTCCGATAATAAGCAGAACGGGTTTTTCGGGGTTTTTGGTAATTTTGTCTAAATTAGTAACTTCTTTTTCAAGCAATAGACCGGCATAGATTGGGAGAAAGTTTTTAATAGCGTCAGTAGAAGCATGAGCGCGGTGAATAACAGCGAATCCGTCTTGAACATAGGCGTCTGCATGAGTGTCATTGACGATGTTTTGAATAAACGTTTTGTCATTGTTTTCTTCGCCAGGGTTAAAACGCAAGTTTTCTAAAAGAGCAATTTTGGTGTTTTCAGGGATTTTTATCTCTCCGTTGTCGTTTGGCAATGGGCAAAAACTAATCGTGGTTTTTGGAAGTAGTTTACGAAGAACGTCTGAAACTGGTTTTAGAGAAAATTCAGGATTTGGTTTACCTTCGGGGCGTCCAAGATGGGAAATCAAGATGATTTGTTTGGCGCCATTTTCTAGTAAATATTGAATTGTGGGAAGACTGGCACGAATGCGCAAATCACTGGTGACTTTTTTGTCTTTAATCGGGACGTTGTAATCTACACGTACTAAAAATGTTTTATTTTTTACAGTTAAATCTCTAATCGTTTTCATGGAATTAATTATAACATACTTTACAAATATGCATGCTGTGATATAATTATTTACATGAAAAAAGTGAGGACATACCAACAATTAATCGGTGAAACTGTTGAACACTTGCGAACAGAAAAAGGATGGACGCAGGGTGAGTTAGCCGAAAAAGTAGGTTCTAGCCAATCCGCAATTCATAGAATTGAAAAAGGTGGACAAAACGTTTCACTAGAAATGATAAATAAACTTTCCGAGGCGTTTGGAACGCAAATTCTCTCTATAAATGATTCTGTTTCACAGAGTTTTAGAATTAGAGGTGGCAAGGAATTATCTGGTGAGATTACGATTAATACTTCTAAGAATGCCGCGGTCGGTTTATTATGCGCAGCGCTTTTAAATTCTGGAAAGACGATTTTACATAGAGTAGCGAGGATTGAAGAGGTCTTTAGGATTATTGAAGTTTTAGAGTCGGTTGGTGTAAAATGTCACTGGCAAAACCGTCATCGTGACCTTGAAATTATATCACCACGTGAATTGAAATTGGACGAGATGGATATAGAAGCAGCACGAAGAACTAGGTCTATTATTATGTTTTTGGGGCCGTTACTCCATCGTTTTTCGCAGTTTAAAATACCTTATGCTGGAGGTTGTTCACTAGGAACCCGTACGGTTGAGCCACATATTCAGGCGCTAAAGTCATTTGGATTAAATGTGGATGCGACTTGTAATAGTGGATTCTATGAAGTATCTGTAAATCAGACGACTCTAAAGAAATACCGTGATAGATATATTGTTTTGACCGAACGTGGTGATACTGTGACTGAAAATGTTTTGATGGCAGCGGCGTTGGCGCCGGGTAAAACAACCATCGTAGGAGCTTCTCCAAATTATATGGTACAGGATTTGTGTTTTTTCTTAGAGAAATTGGGTGTAAAAATTTCTGGAATTGGCACTACTAGATTAACTGTTGTAGGACGATCGCGAATTGATTTAGACGTAGAATATTATATATCGGAAGATCCGATAGAAGCGATGTCGTTCATCGCGGCGGGGCTAGTGACAAACTCGGAGATTACGATTACGAGAGCGCCAATTGAATTTTTGGAAATTGAGTTAGAAGTTTTGAAATCAATGGGTGCAAAAATTGAAAGAACAGCGGAATATAATTCTGCTAATGGACGAACAAGATTAGTTGATTTAACAATAAAGAAGTCGCATTTAGTAGCTCCGGTAGATAAGATTCATCCGATGCCATTTCCTGGGCTAAATATTGATAACTTGCCGTTTTTCTCGGTAATTGCGGCGGTGGCGGAAGGACGAACTTTGATTCATGACTGGGTATTTGAAAATCGGGCAGTATATATTACGGAGCTTTCTAACTTGAATGTAAAGGTAGAACTTTTGGACGCGCACCGGGTTTATATTGTAGGGCCGACAAATTTTCATTCAGCAGATTTAACTGCGCCGCAGGCGTTAAGGCCGGCTGTGGTGGTGTTAATCGGTATGCTTGCAGCACCTGGGACGTCAATTTTACGAAATATTTATACAATTAATCGTGGGTATCAAGATTTTGCAGCTAGACTTCGCCACCTTGGGGCAGATATTCAGCCATTGACTGGGATTTAATATGGTATAATATAAACGTAAGCTTAAACATAATTAGAAAAGAGGTTTTATGAGCATAAACGATGATTTTACTACTAGTGTAAGTAGTGAGAATGATTCTGTTGCGCATGAGGATTATAGCGAGAGTGATAATAATGAACAAAAAAATAATAGTAGATTTGACGAGAGAGGCAAACAGGCAATAAATTCTACATTTAATGATGTAAATGAAAAAAACACGGACAGCGAGAATAGGTTTTCTGATGGTTTTAATGGTGATATTGTAGTAGATTCAGCGGAAACAAAGTCGGTGAGCGAAACAGAGGTTTCAAAGTATTTTGGTTGTGACATGAAGGAAACGACTATGAAGTATTACGGCGATAAGGAGTGGGCAGCTTTGAGAGAAGATGCGGTTAGGATTGTTAACCTTGATCATGATATGGTTAGTGGTTTGCGTGAACGTGGGGAATTGTCTGAAGAAGATAATAAAAAATATACGTCGTTATTGAAAATTGGTGTTGATGCAAAAAATTTAACTGTGGATGAGATGTCGGATGTTCTAGATTATGCGTTTGATAAAACTGAAGAAATTCGGACCAGAAAGACAGAAAGGTTGTATGATGCATTGAATAGACATATAAATGGAGTTAGGTCTAGACATGATGGAATGGAACCAGCATTTTATAATCCTGTAGAGGCTGAACGAAAAGATGCTATTAGGGATAAGTATTTGGCGTGGGAAAGGGGTGAGTTTAATTTAGAGAGAGGGTTTGACGTAGAAGAAGCTTATAATAGGTTGATTGAAGAGGGGTATGAACCTTCCGAAATGTTACGAAGACATTTAGAAGAAGAAGATTTTGAAGATTTATATGACGAAGGTTTAGTTGATGATGATTTGCGTTTTGTATATGGCCCATTTACTGAAGAAAATATGAAAGATATGGACGTATTTGAATCTAGGACTTGGACTGATATAACTAATTCACGATATTTTGATAATAGTGGGAGAAAGTCAGATAGCCTATCTAATGCAGTTAGTGGGGTAGCTATAAATAATAAAAAAGTGACCGGCAAAAGTCTATCTAATTTGCTTGATGAAACGATTAGGGCTAATAGCGCTAGTCCTGAGGTAGATTTGGTATACGATTATATTGCTAGCGAAGTCTTACAAACGCATCGTTTAAAGGCGAAAGAGCTTTTGATTGCTTCTTCGGCGGTGGCTTTGGACACGTTAAATATAGAGGGAGCTGAAAGTGGTCGCCAGGAAGAAATCCTTAAGTCTATGCGTGGTTCCGTAAGCTACATAAGTTATTATTTAGGTAAAATATTTGGGCGTTCATCATCAGAAATGAAAGAGCGATTTGGCTCTACTAGACCTATTTCAAAAGAATTTTTGACTGAAATGGTTGGCGAAATAAAGGAATTGTCTCCTTCGCGCGTGGAATATGTGGAGAGATATTTTAAGCCATTATTGACAAAACTTGACGAACATTTTAGGAATCTTTTGAATAATAAAGTAATTGTTTACGAAAAATCATCTATTATGGATGAGTATTCAGAAGAGTTGGATTAAAGTGTTTAAGCCTGAAAAACAATTTGGCAATGATGTTATCAAAAATGAAGGTTCTTTTGATGAAAACGGGACTAATCTTGACAGTGAGGTTTTAGATTATAATTTTGAAGCTGATAACGCAAATAGGAATGATGGCGAAAAAATTTTAAAGGATTTAGATAAAGAGTTGCCAGACGATTATCACGTTTCTGCTGAACATAAAGTTTTGTTTGGAACCTTAGAAGAGACGAAAGACAATTCTGGCTTTCCAATTATCTTAAGAAATTACGCAACATTCACGGCTCTTGGTTTGGAATATGGCGAAAAAAGAATCCCGTATAAAATGGAATTTCAGCAAGAAATACATGAAAAAAACTTTCAGGATTTTTTGGATAAAAATGACGATGAAGATGATTATGCTGATTTGAGTGAAAGAATAGATAAGGAAAATGAGTTTTGGGAAGAGCCTTTATCAGAAATTATGGTAGAACAACTGATGTTATTATACAAGAGGGAGAATCGTGCTTCTATTTCTAAATTAATACAAGAGAGAAAAGCTTTACCTGTTTCTGCAGAAAATGAATATGGGCATAATGAAAAAAGTTTTTTGAGGAAGGAATTTGATAAGTATGAATTAGCTGTTGAACAAGAGCTTAGGAAGAAGTATAAAAGAAAGAGCAAAGAATCAGAGACCGACTATGAAAATAGGATAATAATGAAGCTAAATAGTAAACGATATAATTATATTGAAAAAAATTATAAAAATAAAAAAGAAAAAGATATACAAGATTTTGCAATAAAAGAAGGGATAATGACTGAAGATGAGTGTAAAATATTTAATCATTATACTAAAAAGAGAGATGCGATAATAAAGAAGATAGGTGATTTTCAGGATTATGCTGGTAATAAAATACCTGGAAATCGTTTGGAAATGTTACGGGGAGATATTAAGCAGTATCTAAAAATCTATATAAAGGATGAGCTTATTAAATCTTCGGGAATTGATGATTATTATAAGAAAAATGTAAGAGGTCGTTTAAGGATTGATCTTTTTGAGTATAAAAAAATAGATGGTGATAGTTTTTTCAATAAGATGGTGGAAAAAACTCCTGAAATTCTAAAACACCCTGAGATAATGAATGAAATTGAAAACCTTAAAGAAATGGCTAAAGAGTTTTATTTGGAAATAATTCCAAAATTCGATAAAGCAAAAGCAGGTTTTTTTAATAGCTATAATGCGAAGAAATATGAACTAGACCAGCGGGCAAGTGATTTAAGAGAAAAAAATAAGGCTCTAAACGAGGATGAGATAAGTAGGATATTATTGCCTAGTGAAGTAGGAATGTTTAAAAAACAAATTGCGGATTTGGTTTTTCCAGATGATGATGGTTTTAGTGATGTGCTAATTATACCAACTGGTATTGTAGCTGTGACAAAGGATGGGGATTGTAAGTTTGGTGCAATTTCACCTTTGGATGAAAGAGTCTTGGCAATAATTGAGGATGTTGAAAGAAAAAAATGTTGGATTAAAACATGGGAGAAGAAACAAGGAGAAAATGATTCATTAGTTCGGGAACTTTTGGCAAAAAAAATTGACGATGAAAAGGCCACGTCTAAAGATGCTTTTGATGAAAGGGGAGAATCTTATTTAGATATTAATCAACTTGCGCCTCCGGTTTCTTTTGATAAGAGAACTGGTAGAGTTAATGATTCTATGCAGGAGAAGGATTATAAAATACTAGAAAAATTTGTTCCTTTGTTTGGTGATTTTATCAAAGGCGTAGATTTACGGACAATTGATAGAGATATCAACCTTACAAGTACAAGATTAGAAATAGTCGGTTATTTATCTGGTGATGATTATAAGAAAGATATGTTACTTGTGTCTGGCGATTGTAAAATAAATACAAGAGAGCTGGACATCCTATTTTATAATACTACTCCAGAAAAAATGCAAAAATTATATGCACGTGTTTCTGCTGAGCTAGGTATTTCGTTGTATGAGCACCTCAGCAAAGAGAAAAGAGATGCGTTTAATGAGATAATAGGTTTAAATAATAGTATTTCGGAGACAGAGTTTTATAAACTTTTTCATAAGAGTGTGGGAAATGCAACTGAAAGGCGTAGGTTAATAAGAAGGACTGTGTTTTTAACGGAGTTTAATAATTATATTATCGGAAAAGCTAGTAGACAAATAAATGAGTTTTTTGATAGTTTTAAAAAGCAATCTCAATTAGTCCAATAATAATTTGGTATAATGGTGTAATGAATGAAATTTTGGAGGGGTTAAATAAACAGCAAAAAGAAGCGGTGGAGACTTTGGAAGGGCCGGTGTTGATTTTGGCGGGGGCGGGATCAGGTAAAACTAAAACCTTGACGCATCGTATTGCTAATTTGATTTCACACGGCGTGAAACCGGCACATATTCTTGCGGTAACGTTTACAAACAAAGCGGCGAAAGAAATGCGAGCGAGGTTATGGAAATTATTGCAAGTGGAATCGGGGTTTTCTGGGGAGCCACCACGTAGTTTCATGCCTTATATGGGAACATTTCACGGGATAGCGGTGAAAATTTTGCGAAGCGAAGCAGAAGCGCTTGGAATTGATCGGAATTTTGTGATTTACGACACTGATGACCAGGTGTCATTAATTCGCCGAATTATGAAAGAACTAAAGATGTCTGATAATAAACAATTAAAACCGAAATCGGCTCAAGCGATTATTTCGGCGGAGAAAAACCAAGGTAATGGACCGGAGGATTATGAAGCGAGAGCGTTATATCCTAACCAAAAACAGATTGCAAAAATTTTTTATAAGTATGAGGAAGAAAAAAGAAAGGCAGGAGCGTTGGATTTTGACGATTTGCTGCTTTATGAGTTGGAATTGTTTAAAAAATATCCGGAAATTAGGAAAAAGTGGCAAAATAAATTTGAACATATTTTAATTGATGAATATCAGGATACGAATTTAGTACAGTATAGTATTGTGAGACTACTTGTGAATGAAAAACGGAATATTTGCGTGGTGGGGGATGATTGGCAGTCAATTTATTCTTGGCGAGGGGCAGATTTTACAAATATTTTGCATTTTGAAAAGGATTTTCCTGGGGCAAAGGTAATTAAACTGGAACAGAATTATCGTTCTACTGGGCATATTTTAGAGGCGTCGCAAAAAATTATAAATGAAAATAAAACACGGACTGAAAAAACATTATTTACGGAGGCAGGAGAGGGCGAGCCAGTGGATGTGGAGTCTTTACAAGATGAAAATGGTGAAGCAAATTTTGTGGCATTATCGGTTCTGAATATGCAAAAGGACTATCCTGATTTTAGTGATTTTGCGGTACTTTATCGGACGAATGCGCAGTCATATGCCTTTGAAAAAGCATTTATGAATATGCATATTCCTTACAAAATTGTTGGTGGGGTGAGATTTTATGATCGTAAGGAAGTAAAGGATGTGTTAGCAATTTTGAAGGTGATAATGAACCAGCGAGATAAGGTAAGTTTGTCGCGGATAGTGTCTAATGTATTGTCCGGAATTGGCGAGGCATCGCTCGTGAAGGTTTTTTCGGCAATGGACTCATTAAGTGACGAGAAACCACTTTTTAATGAAGATTTACCTGAGGTTTTAAAGGCCGGGAAGGCACGTAATGGATTACTGCGGTTGATTAATTTTTTGAAGAAATGCAATTCGGGAGATAATCCTGGCGAATTGGTAAAACGGGCAATAGAATACTTTGACTTTAAAACTTTAACGGACGATGGCACGCCTTCTGCGGAAGATAGGATGGGAAATTTAGAAGTATTGATGACGACAGCGTCTGAGTATAGTACTTTAGATGAGTTTTTGGCGGATGCGAGTTTAATGTCTTCGGCGGACGAGGCTGTGGTAAAAAACTCAGTGACCCTGATGACTTTGCATGCGGCAAAGGGGTTGGAATTTCCAGTGGTTTTTATTGTTGGGCTAGAAGAAGGGTTATTCCCGAGTGGAAGATGTACTAATGAAGAGGCTGAAATGGAAGAAGAAAGAAGACTGATGTATGTAGGAATGACACGAGCAATGCAGAGATTGTTTTTGACTTATGCTACTTCGCGGTATAGTTATGGGTCGCGTAATTATAATATGCCTTCGCGATTTTTGACGGAATTAGGCTATAACCCATATGGATCGGCGGGGTATCATGATGAAAATGGTGACGGCTTTACTGATTTTACTGATGATGACTTTGGTGAAAGTGATTTTGATCCTTTTCCAGATGACGTGCCCGTATTTGAATAATTTGAATTATAGGCGAAATCATTAAAATAATGTATAATAAGGTTATGAAGAAAAAAGGGGTAATGTATAATTATATCATAAGCTTTATAATCTGTCAAGTATTGTGTCTTGGTGGCGTGTTGGTTTTTGGGAATTTTGTTAGTGCGGAAGAGGCGCAACCAGAGATTGCTCCAGAGAAGTTAACAATTATTTCTAAACATTGTGATGCAATTAAAAGTAGTCTAAAAATTGTCCAAAAAAACGATGCCAGAACGAGGGTTTATTTGGGGGCATATTATGAAAAAATTTTGACGAAGTATATTACTGCTTTAAATTTGAAATTAGTGGAAAGTAATATTTCTGATGTAGGTCTGATAGAAAATCAAAACAATTTTGTAAAAACAAAGCAAGCGTTTAATGACGATTTTATTAGCTATCAGAAAGGTTTGGAAGAGTTGGTTCTAATTGATTGCAAAAATGAGCCTAAGAAGTTTTACGAGGAGTTAGTAAAAGTGAGAAAGAAACAAAGTGTGATGACGAAGGATATGAAAAAATTATCAGATTTAATTACTGAACAAAAGAATTTGGTGAGTAAGCTAAAGGAGAAGCTATGAAAAAGTTAAAAGAGAAGCAGGCTTCTGAAAAAAAGCAAAATCGTGGAGCAATAAACTTGATAATAATGGGTCTTTTGTCAGTTTTGATTGCGGTTTCAACTACTGGAATAAGTTTGGCGATTTATCATAATTCAGGGGATATTTATTTGGATAGATCGCGTCCTGGTTATTTGCCAGATGAGGAAGAAATTGAAGGAGATGAAGATGAAGACGTAGAAGAATACGATTTTTCTAAGAGTGGTTCGGTGACTCGCGAATCTTTAGATGAATATTTGAAATATTTAAGTCAAGAGGAAAAAGCAGTCAATGCGTATGAGAAACCATTTGATGCAATGGTTCTGTCTGATGAGCATTTAGGGATTGTTTTAAGTGATAGTGCAGATGGGGCCATTAAGGACGTGGAAGGTATAGCTGAATAAAACTTGATTTTTGAGATAAAAAAGCTTATACTAAAAGGAGAAGTATGAAGAAGAAGCGTAAAAACGGAAAGAAATTCGGGATAATCGCTCTTAGTGCGTTTGTAGTGGCTGTGCTTTTGTCGGTTTTTAGCCTTTCGCATACCGTTAAAGAGATATCAGAAGTAGCAGTTTCAAAAACTCCTACGGCAATCTTGGCTAGTGCGGGAGTTTCTGAAGGGCGCTCGGTTAATGTACCGGTATTATACTATGACCAGAAAGCAGATGCTTGTGTAAATTTGTATGATTTGAACTTAAAAGGTGCTTTGGAAAGCCGCCAATTTGAGTGGTCGGAGTGTGGATATTTAAATAAGCAGATTGAGCAAGGGTTAGTTGAATTTGAATTAAATGAACAATTTCTACCGGTAGGTAAGAGTGGTGAGTTGACGCCGAATAGAGGTCTTGGAGATATTACACGATGGTTTTCGGCAGTGGATGGAAAGAGCGCGAGCTATACTGGAACGATAAGACTTGATTATAAAGCAGATGGCGCTGTGTTTTCGTTTTATAAGGATGAGTTTTATCCGTTGAATGATGCTGAATTTAGCAAAGGTGACTTTGTAAATAAAGATGGGCGCAATCATTTGTTTGCGATGAATTTCGCTGTGCCATTTACACCGTTGCTTAGCGGGGATGAGACATTTACGATTAATGCCGATGATGATACTTTTGTGTTTGTTGGTAATAAACTAACGATTGATATGGGTGGCGTACATGACGCGACAACTGGCGTATTTCAAATCCATGAAAACGGTGAAGTTTACACTTCAGTAGATGGGGAAACCATGGCTTATTCGGGTGTGAATGTCGGGAAAGATGAAGGCTCAATTATACGAATATTCCATGCTGATAGAGACTCCAATGATTCAAAATTTAATGTGAACTTTAGCGGCATGAATTTAGCCTTAGTTGACACTAAACTTGCTGATAGCGGAGAAGATGAAATTCAAGTAGCGTATGATCCAGCCGATCCATCGTATGTGGCACCTTTGGGTGAAAGCAGAGTGTTTAAGCCTAGCAGTACTAAAGGTTTGATTATTGTAGCCACAATTGAAGGCGCAGTTTTGATAGCATTTTCAGTTTTTACCGCAATTATGATAAAGCTTCTAATGAAGAGTAAAAGATAATTATTTCTTTGGGGGTGTAATACGGGCTGGGCGACCGTAATCTGGAATGATGATTTGATGCTTTTTATTATGATGGTCGTACAAAGGAATATTTAATTCATGAGCTAAGGTGTTAACGATAGTGGCGCCGATGCGAAGACCAGTAAAAGAACCAGGACCAGACATAAAAGTGACTTCGCTTATATCTTTCCAATCTTTACCATTTTCTTGGAGTTTTTCATGTATCCAATTTAGGAGCTTTTCGGCAAGATCGTGACCAAAGTTATAACGGTATTCGCTAGTATCCAATTTGAGGATGGTTTCTGGAGTGCTAGTATCTAAATATAATTTCATGATATAATATTATACAATGATTATTAAGTCTGAACAAGAGATGATGGATTTTGGGCGTGATTACGCCAAAAAAATCGTAAAACCTGCAGTAATTGAATTGGTTGGTGATGTCGGGGTTGGCAAAACGACTTTTACTAAAGGGTTGGCGGAAGGTTTAGGTGTGCGCGAGGAGGTGACGAGTCCGAGTTTTACAATTTCTAAGGTCTATAAGATGGCAGATGGCGGGAATCTGGTACATTTTGATTTTTATCGTTTGCCAGAACCTGGTTTAATGGCGGAAGATTTAACTGAAAATTTGAATAACCCTGATAACGTGGTTGTGGTTGAATGGGGCGAATCAGTAGTTGATTTGTTGCCGGAAAAACATAATAAAGTTGAAATAAGATATAATGATGAAGGAAGAGAGGTAATAATATGAATATTTATATATCTGGAATATCTGGGACGGGAATGGGCCCTTTGGCATTAATGGCAAGAGCTGCTGGATTTAACGTGTGCGGGTCGGATCTCGCAAAAGGTGCAATTTATGATGAATTAATTGAAGCAGGGATTGATGTGTTTATCGGTACTCAGGATGGAGAATTTTTAAAACAGAAGTTAGAAGATGGGGTAGATTGGTTTGTACATACTTCGGCTTTGCCGGAGGATCATGCAGAGCTAAAATTGGCGCAAGAATCTGGAATTAAAGTAACAAAAAGAGATGATTTTACAGCGTTCTTAGTGGATAAACTAGGACTAAAAATGATAGCTGTAGCCGGAACACATGGTAAGACTACTACGACTGCAATGATTGTCTGGGCGGCTCTAAAGTCCGATTTGCCAGTATCATATATTGTGGGAACGACTTTGGGATTTGCTCCTTCTGGAGTGTATCACAAAGGGGATAAATATTTTGTTTATGAAGCGGATGAGTATGATAAGAATTTTCTAAAGTATCATCCGTGGTTGGCGGTAATACCAGCGGTTTCTTATGACCATCCGGATATTTATCCAACAAAAGAGGACTATCTAAAAGCTTTTCAGCAGTTTAGGGAACAGAGTGAGCGCATAATTGAGTTTAAAGATGGCAAGGTAATGCAAAAACATGAGGAAGACGGGGAAGTTTATGACGATGAATGCTTGTATAAAGTTGAGGATTTTAAGCTAGCTGGTGAAGCAAGAAGAATGGATGCGGCATTGGCAGCAAATGCAGTTTACTATATGGATCAGGAGGAGTTTGAAGAAAAAGGACTTAACGTAAGTTATGATTGTTATAGTTTAATAGCAGATATGAACGAATTTCCGGGGGTAGGACGAAGATTTGAAAGACTTCGTGATGGCGTTTATACTGATTATGCGCATCATCCGGAGGAAATTGAAGCAACTATGGAAATTGCACAAGAAGAGTGTGAGTTGATTGGACGAAAAGGTGTGGTAGTTGTTTATCAACCTCACCAAAATACACGGCAACATGAAGTGCGTGATGGGTATCGTGAAGCATTCATGGGGGCGACAAAAGTGTTTTGGTTGCCGACATATTTGACGCGGGAAAATCCAGATTTGTCAGTGATTGAACCGGATGAGTTTATTCATAATTTGGTTAATTCTGAAGTTGCTGAAGCAGCGGAATTAAACGATGATTTAGCTAAGAAGCTTAGAGAATATGTGGATGAGGGATATTTAGTGATTTTGATGACAGCAGGTCCGGCGGACGAGTGGTTTAGAAAAGTATTTTAAAACTAGAATTTTGCCGGGTGGTTGTTGGATGCTAATTGGTACTGACTTTTTACTGGTTGACCGTTTGGATAACGTGGTCAAATAAACAGGAAACGGTGAGTGGACCAACGCCGCCAATTTCTGGTGTGATTGCAGTTAGGTCTTGACGGTTGCGAACCTCAGGTGCGAGGTCGCCTTTAATGATACCTTTTTCGCTGGCAGTGCCGGCATCTACAAGAATGGCGCCTGGTTTTATTTGTGAATTAATAATCAACCCCGGGACGCCCGTGGCAGTTATAATTATATCATATTGGTTAAGCTTTGTCAAGTCAGAGCCACGATGGAATAATGTAACATTATAGCCTGAATTAGTAAACATCTTATAAAGTGGAGCACCGACTAGTTTGCCACGACCGACTATGGCAATCTTGGCATTTACGAGATTGATATCGTAGCCAGTTAGTAACCAATTAATTGCTGTTGCTGTTGCAGAGTCATATTTGGCTTTTTCTCCTAATCCATCTACGTCTTTTTCAGGGTTTATGAGATTCGTAAGTGAGTCGGTTTGTGATTTGTCGGAAATGGGGAGCTGCAGGATAATGGCATTAATGGTCGGGTCGTTATTGGCGGATTTAATTTTTGCTTCAATTTCTTTGGAATCTTTTGCCTGAAAAATTATAACATTTATGCCGATGTCTTCGCCGTAATTTTTTTTGAGATTTACATATTTATCTATAACTGGATTGTCGCTGTCGCGAATGATGAGAAGTGTGGGTTTGTCTTTCATTGCGGCAACTTGGTGGGCTTGACGTTCTTTGATAAAACCAGCTAGCTCTTTACCGTTTAAAATTTTCATTAGTAATCTCCACAGGCTCTTGTTCTAGCCAGTAGCCGAATTTATCATATACTTTAGCAATGATTTCGTCGCGAGCTTTAGCAAGATCATTATAAGAGGTCGCAGATTCATTTATTAAAATGAGAGAAGCTTTTTCATTAACACGAATGCCATGAAGGAGCTCGCCTTTGAAGCCGGCTTGCTCAATAAGCCATCCTGAATTGATACTATAGCCGTTTTTACCTTTGTATACTGGATAGCCTTTTTCTTTGGCAGTTTCAGCGTCTGGTTCGGAGAGATAAATATTTTTGAAAAATGAACCAGCACTTGCTTTTTCGCGTGGGTCAGGAATTTTGGAAGCGCGGATTTCGCTGATGATTTTACGGATGTTTGCAGGGCTAAAATCGGTTACGTTGTGTTCGCTAACGTATTTCTCAATTGAATCATAGAATGGACGGGGCATTTGTCCTGGTTGTAAGGTTAAGGTGATAGATATTACAAAATAGCGGTTTTTTGCAGTTGTGTTTAGAATGCTTTTACGATAAGAGAACTGCAAGTCTTCATTAGAAAGTGTGCGAAAAGAATTGGTTTCAGAATCATAAACGTCTATCTCGGTGAGTGTATCGGTAATTTCTTGGCCATAAGCACCGATGTTTTGAACTGGGGCTGCTCCGGCAAGGCCAGGAATCTTGCTAAGGCCTTCAATACCGGATAAACCTTTACTAGCTGCGTATTCGCAAACATTATCCCATGGTTCGCCGCCCATGACTTTAATCTGGATGGGTCCTGCTGACTCTTTTCCCTCTCCAAAATTTTTGCTTTGCAAAACATTTTGGGGCCCCCTTCCAGAGTCGTCACCCATCCATGTTACGTCCGTGATGCCTCGCATGCGATTAATGATTATAACACCATTAAACCCTTCGTCGTGACCAATTGTATTTGCGCCACCGCCAAGAACAAATACGGGAAGATTGTAAGTTTTCGCAAATCCATAAGCGTCTGGTATTTCTTCAGGTTTTTCTATTTCGTATACATAGCGGGCAGGACCGCCAAGCCGCATAGTGGTAAGACTTGATATTAAGATATTTTCGTTTATTCTCATGTAATGATTATAACACAGACGCTATTTTCTTTTTAGGAAGTTCTTCTTTGAAATGATGCGTTTTGTTCCGTAACCGAATACTCCTAGTATAGTGGTTATGCAAATTATAAAAAGCGCTAACCTATTAAAACAATTGAAAAGGTTTTTATGCTGTGCTATACAGACGAGCAGAAAGTAGGGTTGGGGTTTTATCAAAAATAATATATAATAAATAAAAGAAAGGTAATACTATTATGGCAAAAAAGGATGCGGTGGAAAAGAAAAATACTAAAGCTGAGGCTTCCAATGATGGAAAGAGTGAGGCATTAAAATTAGCAATTGCGCAGATTACTAAGCAATTTGGCGACGGTTCAATTATGAAGCTTGGTGAGACTCCGAAAATGGATGTGGAGTTGTTGTCTTCCGGCTCATTATCACTTGATATTGCGCTTGGCGGTGGTTGGCCAAAAGGGCGTATTATTGAGATTTATGGGCCTGAATCGTCTGGCAAAACGACTTTGGCCTTGCATGCAATTGCGGAAATTCAGAAACAAGGCGGTCAGGCGGCGTTTATTGATGCGGAGCATGCTTTAGACCCGGCTTATGCAAAGAAGATTGGTGTAGATACAGCAAATCTATTAATTTCACAGCCAGATAATGGCGAGCAGGCTTTGGAAATCTGCGAGACTTTGGTACGTTCAAATGCAGTGGATTTGATTGTGGTAGATTCCGTAGCGGCGTTGGTGCCACAAGCAGAAATTGATGGGGAAATGGGTGATGCGCAGATGGGTTTGCAAGCACGTTTGATGTCGCAAGCGATGAGGAAACTCACTGGAATTATTTCTAAATCACGCGCAACTGTAATATTTATTAACCAGATTCGCATGAAAATTGGTGTGATGTTTGGTAACCCTGAAACTACAACTGGTGGTAATGCTCTTAAGTTTTATGCATCGGTGCGAGTTGATATTAGGAGGATTGGGCAGATTAAGGAAGGCGATAATATTTCAGGGAATAGAACTAAGGTTAAAGTAGTGAAGAATAAAATTGCAGCTCCATTTAGGACTGCAGAGTTTGACATTATGTATAACGAGGGGATTTCTAAACCTGGTGATGTTTTGGATCTCGGCGTATCATATGGAATATTAGAAAAATCAGGTGCATTTATTAAATATAATGGTGAGACTTTAGGACAAGGTCGTGAGGCGGTGAAAAAACTTTTCCGTGAAAAACCGGAACTTATGAATGAAATTGAAACAAAAGTTCGCGAGAAAGCTGCAGCGGATGCATAAAGACGAATCGTGGCAGATTTATGCGCCGAATAGTTTGCCAATTGCTGGCAAAGGGTGGGATTCGGCGTTGGGAAATCCGGAAGTTACTGGAGCTGATGCAATTGTGGGTGTTGCTGTAGTGTTTTTATATCGTATGAATAATGGAAATTTAGAGTTGCTTTGGCAAAAACGTGCAGAGAGTGTGGACCGTTTTCCTGGTTATTATGATATTTCAGCAGGTGGGCATATCAATTTAGGAGAGACGATTACTGATGGGGCGATACGCGAAACTTTGGAAGAGATCGGTGCAAACATTTCAGCAGAAGATTTACAATTTGCATTTACCAAATCGTTTAATAAGAATAGATTTGCGTGGGTTTTTATGGTGGATTGGTCTGGCAAGCCAGATGATTTTGTCTTTAATGATAAAGAGGTATCAGAAACTAAATGGGTGCCTTATGACGAAACAGAAGATTTCAGAAAAAAATTTGCAAAGCCACCTTTGCAAAAAGATGATTTAACGTTTGTTAACCTTGATGATTGGCTAAAAATGCACGGATTAGTTTGATGGAGATTTATAAATTAAAAGATGAATTGCCGGTAAAAAATATTCGGACTAAGACTTCTGATGCGAGGCGGTCTTTGGACTCTGATTTTGGAGTCCTTAAAATAACTGGTTTAAAGCAAGGTGTAAAGAACCCGAATCGGGTAAATGTATATGTTAATAATGAATACTCTTTTTCGCTTGACGTGACGCAAGTAGTAGATTTTAAGCTGAAAGTTGGTCAGAGTATAGATTTGGAGAAATTAGATGAGTTCAAGTCAGCTTCGGAATTTGGTAAGCTTTATCAAAGGACTTTGGAATGGGTTTTGATGCGACCGAGGTCTATAAAGGAAACTCAGGATTATTTAAATGGAAAACTTAGAATTATTCTTAGAGAACATTTTACTATAAGTGAAGAACAAGCTGGTAAGGGTTTATATATAAACGCTAGCCGTAATGAGCAAGTTCGGGAAAAATATTCTGAATTTTCTGAGCAAATAATTGAGAGATTAATTTCGCGAGGGTATTTAGATGATTTAAAATTTGCAAAGTGGTATGTAGAGAATCGTTTCGTGAAAAAAGGTGTGTCGCGAAAAAAGCTAGAGATGGAATTAATTAAAAAAGGAATTAGTAGGGAAATATTAGATGAAGTTTTGGATGGACGAGATGATGAAGATGAAGTTAAGAAAATGATTGCTAAAAAACGTAATAAATATGACGATGAAAAACTAATAGCATATTTGTGTAGACAAGGTTTTTCTTACGATTTAGTAAAAAGAGTTTTAAACGAGGATTAGTCGTCTGTTTCTTCAGCGTTACTTGGAGCGTATCCGGGCTGTTTTTCGCGGAATGGATTGACAAAATTTGGGATAAAATCTTCTTTTTCGGCGCGTGCCTTAATAGTTTTTTCTTCATCTTTTACAATGATTTTATAATCAGTTACTTCAGTTATTTCGCGTCTGTGAATAGTGAGTTCTGGGTCAATAATGGCTTTTATAGCCGGGCGTCTCACGATAATTTGCTGAATTGTAAAATCGTCAGGAGTGATAGTATAATCTGTGACTTTGCCTAGCTTAGAACCTTTTTTAGTTTCTACTTTTAGGCCAACGATATGAAAGTTTAATGCAAGGATTTTACTGATTTTGACTACGTCATCTGCTGAAATTAATTCCTCATCGCTGTCAATTATTAAGCCGAGGTTAGAGTATTCACGGACGGAATTAACATCAAGAATGTTATTATTCTTAACATGATGAGTGAGTTTAAAAGCAATAATTTTGAGTGTATCAGGATTAATAATCGGTTCTGAGGTAACACCAACTGGGGCACCTGTTTGAAGACTAAGTACTGGTGCGCCGATAAGGCGGCTAGATGTAACTAACATAAGTTTATTATAACATAGTTGCGTCAGTGATGCTATAATCACCGATTTGAATGCGACGAAGGGCCGTGAGGTAGGCGCCGGTGCCAAGCTTTTTTCCGAGGTCTTCAGCAAGAGTGCGGATGTAAGTGCCGGAGCTGCAATGGACACGGATTTTAAGCTCTGGATAGTTATAGTTTAAGATTTCTATATTATATATAGTTATGTTTCTGGATGGAATGGTGAAATCTTTATTTTGGCGGGCTAATTTATAAGCGCGTTGGCCATTAATTTTAATAGCACTAAAGCGAGGGGGCGTTTGGGCAATAGTGCCAATAAATGATTGCGTGACAAGTTTGATATTTTCTAGAGTTGGTTGTTTGCTACCTTGCGTTTTGGTGATTTCTCCTTCCGGGTCGCCAGTTGTAGACGTATAGCCAAGTTTTAAGGTAGCTTCGTAAGTTTTATCAAGTTTAAGAAAGTCGTTAGATTTTTTGGTCATTTTTCCTGAGAGTAAAATTAGAAGACCAGTCGCAAAAGGATCAAGAGTACCAGTGTGACCTACTTTTATTTTATGGCAAAATTCATCGCGCAATTTAGCACGAGCTTTAGCAACGACACCAAAGCTAGAAATGCCGGCAGGTTTGTCTATTAAGATAATTTGATCTTCTGATTCCATTATTTTATATTATATCAGGAAAATATGAGTGACAAGTAATTATAGCGGATTATTTGGGCATCCTCTACCTTGGATACATACGCCTGATGTATTGAAAGTAAAGTTTTCGCCATCGATTGTTTGAGCTCCGGTAACCATTCTACCATTTTTCCCGAGATAGAACCATTGTTCTTTACCGTTGTAATCAATTAATTGCCATTCTGTGGCCATTTGACCGTTATTGAAGAAGTAAAACCATGATTCTTGGTTATTATAACTAAGCTTTTTCCAGCCCGTATCTAATTTGCCGTTTAAATTTGCATGTGCCCAAAGAATTTCCTGATTAGCAGTTATGCTATACCATTTGCCATTTGAATCGGCAACGGGGTTAATTATTAATCTTGAGTTGTTTAATGCATTATCATAATCTGATATTATATAATTATTATTTTGGAATGAAACGACAATAGCATTTTCTGCAGGGCCAGTAACATATGTCTTCGCGCCATTATTATTGTGCGCTTTGATGATTGCTGAAAGTTGTCTTGAATGGCTGGTTACGGTAAATGGCACACTTGGTACTATAATATCATGTGGTTTTATAGAATTAATGAAAGAATCTGAAGTTGATGTAGTGCCACCATGGTGGCCCATTTGTAATATATCTATTGTTCCTACTTCTTCTGCAACTTTTGTTTCATCTATGATTTCCATATCACTAGCGAATAGAGTTTTTTTGTCGCCAATTTGGGCAAGAATAACAATTGAATTATCGTTCTCCTTTTTTGGTATACCATTATTGTTTAGCTCGTTGCCGCTGGCTTTTTCTGTATTATAAAGCCTAATTGTGTAGTCGCTAAGATTGAAAAGAACGTTTTTATCGTCTGTTACTTCTTTTAATGTGGCTCCAGCATTTCTCATTGCGTTGATAGCACGATTATAGAAGGTACTATTATACCAGTCGGGGACAGTCGTATCTTCCACTGTCTCAGTGTATTGACGATAGTAGTAAGTAGTGTTGGAGTTGACAAATCTTTGTGCGATTAGTGGCATGCCGCCAATATGATCAGAGTGTGAATGCGAACCTATCACAAAATCTAGCTGTTTAACACCAAGCTTGTTCAAAAAAGTCACTACTTGGCTAACGGTGTATTTAGGATTAGACACGCAGGTTGATTCGCTCATACATGTTGTAACATCTGAATCATTTTTTGGATAGAGTGGCGATGATGCGTCAATGAGGCCATAATGTCCATTGCTTTCTAATAAGAAGGCATTACTAGTCCCTGTATTTATGAAATATATTTTTCCTTGGCTTCTCCAAATAGCATAAATAGTTTTGTTGCCTGAAATTGTGATACTATTACCGGGTTGATATTTTGCGGCGGTAGCGGAAGTGGAATCCGCCCAGCCTAGGAAGGTATAACTGCTATAGGTTGGTTTTGTAGAACCAATTATAATTGTACAGCTAGTTGCGGTACCTTTTATTGTGCAAGTTTGTGCATTGGGAGCGTTGATGCCGCCATTAGCATTAAAGAATAAACTGTAAGTAGTTGTTTTAATCTCCCAAATGGCATAAATAGTTTTGTTGCCTGAAATTGTGATACTATTATTTGGTTGATATGTTGCAGCAGTAGCAGAAGCTGAATCCGCCCATCCTTTAAAGTTGTAACCAGCACGGGTTGGGATATTGGAGTCGATTTTGATTGCACAGCTGGTTGCAGTACCTTGAACGTTGCAAGTTTGAGCGCTAGGGGCATCTATTCCACCATTGGCGTTAAAGGATAATCTATGGGTATTTGTTTTAATTCCCCAGACAGCATAGAGGGTTTTGTCAGATGAAAGTGTAATGTTATCGTTTGGTTGATATTTCGCGGTGGTAGCGGAAGCAGAGTCTGCCCAACCTAGAAAATTATAACCATTACGAGTTGGTTCGTTGGACGTAATAACAATTTTGCAACTTGTCGCTGTGCCTTTAATGGTGCAATTCTGTGTGTTGGGTGCGTTAGTGCCATTATTGGCATTAAAAGACAATGTGATATCATTAGTGATTATCTCCCAAACAGCATAAATAGTTTTGTTGCCTGAAATTGTGATACTATTACCAGGTTGATACTCTGCTGTAGTAGCGGAAGCAGAGTCCGCCCAACCTTTAAAGATATAACCAGCGCGAGTTGGTTCGGTGTTTGGTATGGTAACTAAGCAAGATGAAGCACTATTTTCAGTAGAACATGTTTTTTTGCTTGGGGCGTCAGTGCCATTATTGGAATTAAAGGAAAGTGTATAGGTATCTGGTGTTATGACATTGGCTAGGGCAAAATAATTAATTGTGACTCCTGAATAAGCGCCATCTGGTAAATCTGGGCCGATATTGGCTCCATAGTAGATTGAAGTGGTGTCTTTTTCTGATGTGGAGGCATCAGAATCTTTAATAATAATTGCATTTTCTTGGCTGGTTGGAATTGGCCCCCAAACTTCCGAATCTTGATCATTTGGGACTACTGTTGAAACTCCCCACGTGTTTTCTTCGAGTGCGGTATTGCTGAGCTGTGTCATTATTATTTTATCTGTAGAATTTTCTGGCGATTTTATTTCAGTGCTTGTAGCATACATGCCTAATGTATATCCATTACTGGTCCCATCTATGATTGTAATGTCGTTTTGAGTGTAATTAAATGCTGGTTGGTCTTGTTCACGATTAATTGTGAGATTAATGTCACTAGTAATAATGGATAGACTATCGTTAGGTGAGGCATTGGTGATTTCTGTTTTTTGATTGTTGTTTGTAATATAAAAAATGGAAAGTATAGAAAGAGGGAGAATTAAGATGGATAAGATTTTATTTCGTCTAGACGATAAACTAAATTTTTTACTAGCTGAAAAGATACGATGGTTATGATGAAAATGTTTGTAAAGTACTATTATTAATAATGGTATGACAATAATGAAAAATGCCAATGATGGACTGATGTTGCTAGGATTGTCATGAATATATTGCCCTGTATCAGGAACAGAGATTTCTGGCTCATCGGAGGGTTGAGGAATAATATCTGAGGAATCTGGATTTCCTTCATTACTGTTAGTGTTTAAAAATACTTTTATTTCGCTCATTTTCTATTTTTATTTGTATAACCTTTATGTTTTATAATATATACATTCATTCAAACTTTGTCAAGGTGTTTCTTTATCCTTGTTCTTATGGTATTATAATAATAGTTAATGGAGGAAATATATGAAAAAATATATTGCTGAGTTTATCGGCACATTAGTTTTGGTGCTGATTGGTTGTGGCACGGCAATGGTTGTGGGTTGTAATCCGGCGGCGGGAAGTGGTTATATACTAACGGCTTTTGCGTTTGGGTTGGGGCTTCTAACTATGGCTTATTCCATTGGGAATATTTCTGGTTGCCACATTAATCCGGCGGTCACAATTGGGATGTTAATAAATAAAAAAATAGGATGGAAAGATTTTTGGGGTTATATTGTATTCCAGATTCTTGGAGCTTTGGCGGGTGCTGGATTGCTTGCACTAATCTTCCATGGAGCGGGTATTACTGACATGACTGGTGGTTTTGGCGCAAATGGTCTTGCTGGCGTGAATGGAAATCCATGGGTTGGACTATTAGTAGAGATACTATTAACTTTTGTATTTGTGATTTCTGTTCTTGGGGTGACTTCTGATAAAGCAAGACATGGTCACGTAGCTGGGCTTGTGATTGCCTTATCATTAGTTGCGGTGCATATTCTAGGAATAGGTTTAACTGGTACAAGCGTTAACCCAGCTAGGTCCTTAGGGCCAGCTATTGTGGCTGCTATTGGCGGAAATGGTGCGCCTATTAGTGTGGTTTGGATATTTATCGTGGGACCACTGCTTGGCGGTATTTTAGCGGCCTATGTTTATCGGCTTTTAGAGAAAAAATAATTTTGTAAAAATTAGGCTTGACAATGCGTTCATAATGGTATATTATGGGCGCATAAAGGTTATGCAAATAAAAAAGGAAAACCAAAATGAATATCGTTGTTTGTTATTACGAGCAGGAAGATAACGAGGTTTTTGTCTCGATAAAATAAAAAGAAAGGTCGTACATGCTTAGTTTACATAAAAAGAAAAGGATAGTGCTGTCTGTGCTAGTTACAGTGGGTGTTATTTTGCCGGCAGTTGTTTTTGCTGCAAATAGATTAGCTGTTTCTGAAGACACGCATGCGATTACATATGTGATGCCGGATGGGTATACTGCGATGGTGGACCCGAATTTTTATGATTGCGTGGTGGCGGCATACAAGAGTACTTATCCTGCTGTGGAAATTCCGGAAACTGGTATTACTGATGAGCAATTGTTAACTATAGATACACTCGTTTGTAATAGCCGGGTGGATGGGGAAAAGATTACCGATACTACTGGGCTAGAAAAAATGCCAAGAATGGCTTATCTTGATCTTAGTTCTAATAATATTTCAGCGATTGATGTTTCGTCTTTTAGTAATTTGACATTTCTCAATCTTCACTCTAACCAACTTACTTCTATTGATGTTAGGAATAATTACAGTTTAAGTAACCTTTATTTGAATAATAATAATTTATCATCGCTTAATCTTTCAAATAATCTATATTTGCGGGAACTTGATGCTAGCAATAATAACCTTTCTTCTTTGGATCTTTCAAATAATACTAGGCTTTCTTCTATTAAATTAGAACATAATAGATTACAATATCTTAATATTTCTAATACTTCTTCTTGGTTGAGGCTGCTGAATATTAATGATAATCAAATTGGGTTCTTAGACGTTTCTAATAACTCTAATTTAACCGATTTTATGGCAGATAATATTATCTTTTATGCAGGGATTGAGCCTACTATTTCCAATGGTAATTATATTTATGATTTAAGTGGACTAAAATTTGTTGAGGATGGTGAACACGAAGGGTTTATTGTTGATTTTTCAATAACTAATACTGAAAATTATAGTTATGATGAAGTAAACAAAATATTAACTGTTAATAACCCAGAAGGAGCTGGTCTTTATATACAAATAGAAGGGGTTGATAATAGGAATGAAGGTAGCTTTACTTATAAGTTTGGATTGCCATATATACTAACTTATGATTTGAATGGTGGAAGTGGGGATTTTGGGCCAGCATTATGCTATCCAAATGTCGTTGATACTCAGATTTGTTTAATGGAGATTGCTGATGGTTTGCCGACAAGGGATGGCTATAATTTTATGGGTTGGGTAGACCCAGGTGATGCGGGTACTGGTTCATATTTTCCTGGTAATACGATTAGTATGTATCAGAGTAAGACAATTTATGCTGAATGGGAATTAGAGACGACGACTGTTGGTTTAGACTTTAATTTAAATGGCGGTGAAGGTAGCGTGGCTGCACAGACTTGTGAGACAGATGTTGAACATCCAAATTGTACTGTAACTATTCCTAATACTGTTCCAACAAGAGACGGTTACAATTTCCTTGGTTGGGCGAATTCATCTACGGCGACTGAGGCTGTTTATCAACCTGGTAGCTCAGTCTCACTTTCTCAGAATAAAACTGTGTTTGCAGTTTGGGGGTTAATAACTAATACTGCAAGTTTGAATTTTGATTTGAATGGTGGAACGGGGGCTGTGGCTACACAGACTTGCACACTTGATATTGACCATCCTACTTGCAATGTGAATATTCCTACTACTGCTCCGACGAGAAATGGTTATAACTTTGTAGGTTGGGCAGAGACCGATACAGCTACTTCGCCTGCGTACAATACCGGCGATAGTGTGACTTTAAGTGGGAATAAGACGCTTTATGCGGTTTGGCAAATTATTTCTACGACAGTTAGTTTGAATTTTGACTTAAATGGTGGAGCTGGAACTATAGCTGCACAGACTTGTGAGACAGATGTTGAACATCCAAATTGTACTGTAACTATTCCTAATACTGTTCCAACAAGAGACGGTTACAATTTCCTTGGTTGGGCGAATTCATCTACGGCAACCGCGGCTGTTTATCAACCCGGTGGTTCGGTTTCGCTCAATCAAAGCAAGACCGTTTATGCAGTGTGGGAGTTAATCACTACTACGGTGAGTTTAAGGTTTGACTTAGATGGTGGGGAAGGAGCTATAGCCACGCAAAGCTGTGAAATTAGCGTAATTAATCCTAGTTGTAGTGTCTATATCCCTACTAGTTTCCCGACAAAAGAAGGAAATGAGTTCCTGGGCTGGGCACTTGAGAGAGGAGAAACAGTAACTAGTTATATGCCAGGTGAATTTGTGGATCTTACTAGTAATAATACTTTCTATGCTGTCTGGTCTCCAGTTTATACTTTAAGCTATGATAATAATGGCGGTGTTGGTGTTCCTGACTCAACAAGTTGTAGTTTATACGGCGACGTTAAGGGAGGATGTGAAGTAATGGTTGGATCATTCGTGCCAACGAAAGATGGTTATCATTTCTTAGGCTGGGCCGATAGCGCTACGGCAACTACACCTGATTATCGTGTCGGTGATAGTATTTCGCTTTTGGAAGATAAGACTATTTATGCTGTCTGGGAAATGGTTGACACAACGGTAAGTCTGAGTTTTGACTTAAATGGTGGAGAAGGAGAAGTAGCTGAACAAAGTTGTATTATAAACGTAAACAATCCTTCTTGTGTAGTTACTATTCCTGAGGCTACACCAACTAAGGAAAATCGTGAATTCTTAGGTTGGGCAGATAATGCGAGTGCTTCAGAAAAATCCTATGTTGCTGGTGACGAAGTAACTTTGGATAGTAGTAAGATTGTATATGCCGTTTGGGATGGCGCTGGGGATGATGATGAACCGGGTGATGATACACCTTCTGACGATGAGCCTGCTGATGATGGGGATGATATACCTGTGCCAGACACCTCTGCTCCTGATACGGGTGCAAATATCGGCAATAACGGTCTTGGTGCTGTGTTTACAGTAGCAATATTGCCTATGCTAATTGGTGCTGTTTATATTGTATTTCGTCGTAATAAGAAATCACATTTGAAATTTGACTAATATTTAAACGTTGACCATAAGAGGGGAGTATGGTATAATGGTTGCACTATGATAACAAAAGAGAATAAGGACAAGGCTATTGCCAAGGTTGCCCGTAACAAGGCTGACGTTGGTTCTCCTGAAGTTCAAGTTTCTATTTTGACTGAGCGGATCAAAGAAGTGACCGAACATGTCAAAAACAACAAACATGACTTTATGGCCAAAAGAGGTTTGATGCAAATGGTAGGGAAGCGCAAGAAGTTACTTCGCTACTTGGAGGAGACCGATTTTGAGCTATATAAGAAGACTGTTAAGAAGCTCGGTCTCAGGAAATAAGTTTTGTAAAAATGAGAAAACCCGCCTTATTTGGCGGGTTTTTTCTTGGATTTTTTCTTTATTTCAGGATGTTCTTCCTGATATTTGAGACTATCTTCTTTTTTTTGTTCCTTTGTCTTCTTCTGCTTCTCTGGTTGATGCATTGAAGGCATCGTAAAGCCAAGGTCTGCAACGAAGGTTTTGATGATTTCATTGCATTTTGCAAAGTCACCTTTGTCTAGAGCTTTTTTCCATTGTTCTAGTCCTGTTTTTTCGGTGAAAAACAATTCCAGCATAGCTTTATAATTGTCTAGAATGCCGGCGCTTTTGGAGTCTCCTTTTAAGACTTTAAGAGCATCTTTAAGGAATACTTCAAATTCTTTTTCTTTGTGGTTGCTAGGAACTAGTGAACAGGTAATTGTGCTTTCATGACGACTGAGAGTAACTATATAAAGCATTTCATCTTCTTGATTTTTTCTTATAGGTCTAAATAGCTCAACAATAGGGTCGTCACATTTGTTAGGAACGGTTAATTGCCCTTCTATAACGAGCCTTCCTTCTCCGGTGTTTTCGTCTATACAAGTAGATGATATGTATAAAACGTTCATGTGCAGTTTCCTCCTTTTTTGAAAGTACTTTGTTTTAGTGTAAACAACTTATGTCTATATTATAGCATACTTTGCTAAATTAGTCAAGATTTGATATAATAGAAATAACATTAACAATAGGGAAGACGGCAGATATCGGTGAACGAAACAACTATATCTCCATCTTCGGGAGCGCTCCGGGCCGCTAGGCCAAGTCTTACTCCCTCAGATGAAGATATAGTTGTTTCGGGGCTGATATCTGAGGTTTTCCCGAGAAAGGATTATTTTTATGGAAATTATAAACCCTAATGGTAAGAAAACGGTGCGGGTTTCAACCGAGTGGCTAGGGAGAGAACTTTCCCTAGAGGTAAATAGGGTAGGATTTAGGTCAACATCTTCGGTGTTGGTGACTTATGGTGATACTGTGGTACTGGGGTCAGTGGTCGTTGGAACCAAGCCAGTAGTGCAAGATTTCTTCCCTCTATCTATAGATTACGAAGAAAAATGGTATGCCGCTGGGAAAATTTCTGGCTCACGATTTATTAAAAGAGAGGGGAAGCCAGCGGATGAGGCGGTACTAGTGGGTCGTTTAATTGACCGTCCGATACGACCTCTGTTTCCAAAGGGATATCGTCAAGAGGTACAGGTGGTTTGTACTGTTTTGTCGTTGGATCCTTCTTTTAGACCAGATTGTGTTGCGATGATTGCAGCTTCTTCTGCTTTAATGAATGCTGGTGTACCGTTTGACGGGCCAGTAGCTGGTATCCGGATTGGGCAAATTGGAGGTGAATTTAAGGGGTTCCTTAACCCGGAAGAGCGCGAACAATCGCCAATGGACCTTGTGGTAGCCTGTAAAGATGGCAAAGTGATGATGGTGGAAGCTGGGATGAAAGAGGTTCCAGAGGATATGATTATAGATGCAATGCGTTGGGCTGTGGAAAACGTTCAGCCGGTGTTAGATTTACAGAGAGAATTAGCTAAGCAAGTAGACGCTACACCACAGGAATACGAGCTCGTACTCCCAGATGAAGAAATCTTAAAAGAAGTAGCTGATTGGACAAAGGGTAAGTTTGGTTCAAAGGTGCGTGGTAATGTAATGGAACGGGCACAAATTTTAGACGAAATAAAATATGCAATGCATGACGAATTTGCACTTGCAAAGGGGCAGGGTGAGACAGATAACGAGAAGGTTGAATGGTATGATGAAAATTTGCGCGATGTTTATGACCAAGCATTTGAACTAGCGGTACATAAAGAAGTGCGTCGGGGAATTGTTGAAGAAGGTGTGCGTCCGGACGGCCGTAAATTAGACGAGGTAAGACCACTTAGTTCACAGGTAGGAATTTTACCTCGCACACATGGGTCTTCTCTATTTACCCGGGGCGTAACACAAGCAATGAATATTGTAACTTTGGCGCCTTTGTCTTATTCTCAAGATGTTGATACGATGGAAATTACGGATGGCAAAAGGCGTTATATGCATCATTATAATGCTCCGTCTTATACAGTGGGCGAACCAGGTAGGATTGGTTCTCCGGGGCGACGTGAGATTGGGCATGGGTATTTGGCGGAGAGAGCCCTTATCCCAGTGCTACCTTCGGAGGAGGAATTCCCTTATGCAATTCGTTCGGTGACCGAAATTATGTCTCAGAACGGTTCTACATCTATGGCGGCAACTTGTTCTTCTTGTATGGCTCTGATGGATGCCGGTGTACCAATCAAGCGTCCTGTTTCAGGGGTGGCTATGGGCCTCATGGTAGATGTTGAAAAGGGCGTTGAAATTACAGCGAAAGATATTGATAAGGCATATGTGTTGACGGATTTGATGGACGCAGAAGATTTTGCTGGTGATATGGACTTTAAAGTGACTGGTACTGAGCAAGGTGTGACAGCGCTTCAGATGGACATGAAAGTGCATGGTTTACCGGTGGAAATTATGGAAAAAGCTTTAAAACAATCACACGAAGGTCGTATGTTTATTCTAAAACATATTATGGAAGTGATTGATAAGCCGCGTGCAGAGATTTCTAAGTATGCGCCTCAGATTGAAAAACTAATGGTAAAACCAGAGAAGATTGGCGCAATTATTGGTAAAGGCGGCGAAACGATTAACAAGATTACAACTGAAACAGGTGCAGAGGTAGATATTGAAGATTCTGGACTTGTGACGATTTCAGGGAACGATCCAGAAAAGATTCAGAAAGCCTTAGAATGGGTAAAATCCTTGGTGGAAGAGCCGGAAGTTGGGAAGATTTATAATGGAACTGTGGTTTCAATTAAGGACTTTGGCGCGTTTGTAAATATTATGCCAGGGATTGATGGTATGCTTCATATTTCGCAAATTAGTGACAGAAGACTAAAATCCGTAGATGAAGTTTTGCATGTAGGTGATAAGGTGAAGGTGCGATTAATTGCGATAGATCATGGAAAACTAAGCCTAACGATGAAAGATATAAAATAGTTTTAAGAGGTGATAAGGGGGTTTTCTAGCTGTTATTATTGACTTATCCTTTAATTTGTGGTATAATTAAGGGATAGGTTTTAGTCTTGTACATTTACAGAAAGGTTGGTGCTGTATTGGTGGAACGCAAGGAATTGATAATTAACGATTTAATTGAAGCAGAAGAAGAAGCTTTCACAAAACAGAGGGAAGCCTTTGGGATTCTCAAAAAGAGTGAAAGAGCCGTCCATTATGCTCGCGAGCAAATGGATGAAGCATGGCAGAAACGTGCCGATGCACGAGAGCGAATGAATCATGAATATGATCTCAGAAAATATGAACGAGAGTATCATGATATGATTTGGAAAAACTTTCGTGAGATACGTGATCGTAACTCTGAGAGCATTAAATTGCTTAGAGAGAAATCTGATGCGGAGCATGCAGAAATGGTAAGTTGTTTCAGCAAGGCGAATGAAGCTAGAGAAAAAGGGGATTTTGAAACAGCTGAAGAACATGCTGCAGAAGGGAAAAAGCATCGTGAGGCGCGAAATATCATAAATCGAGATACTAAAAAACTGATTAATGAGATAAAAGTTGCCAAACAATATGCCTATAAGAATGGTCGCAAAGCAGACTCTTGGGCGTATGAACTCGCTAAAAAAGAATACGAGAAGTATAAGGAACTGCACGAAAAAGCCAAGAAAGAGTTTTATAAAAAAAAGGATGAATGCGCTCAGGCAGAAAAGGATTTTAACTATTGGGATAAAAGACAAAAAAGGTTAAAGGACGAATTACTGCAGAGAGCATGAGGTTTTAATTTTAAGACTAAAGACAAAGACTAATACCTACAAATAGGTCGGTTGATGCCGACCTTTTTTTATGTTATAATTTTGTAACAGATGGAAAAAATCAGAAACTTTTGTATAATTGCACATATTGATCACGGGAAGTCCACAATTGCAGACAGAATGATGGAACTGACTGGTACGGTAGAGAAGCGCGAAATGAAGGCGCAGCTTTTGGATTCTATGGAGCTGGAACGAGAGAAAGGTATTACAATTAAGCTCGCGCCGGTGACGATGAAATGGAAAGGATATACACTAAATTTAATTGATACGCCAGGGCATGTGGATTTTTCTTATGAGGTGAGTCGTTCGCTGCAGGCGGTGGAAACGGCAGTTTTAGTAGTGGATGCGACGCAAGGGATTCAGGCGCAGACTTTGGCGAATGTTTATTTGGCGCTTGAACAGGATTTAGCAATTATCCCTGTGATAAATAAAGTGGATTTGCCGGCGGCGGATGTAGAAAAGGTGGCGGCGCAAATTATGAATTTGCTTGGTTGCGCTCGGGAGGAGATAATTGAAGTTTCTGGAAAGACTGGATTTAATGTGGACAAAATACTAGATGCTGTAGTGAATGAACCTGCTATTTCTCCGGTGGGATCTGGTGATTCGCAAGCAAAATCCGGTGCCGTATCAGTCACGAAAGCATTGATTTTTGACTCTTATTTTGATGATTATCGTGGTGTGGTACTATATGTGAGGATTTTTGAGGGCGAGATAAAAAAGAACGCTGAAATTTTGATGATGGCAGCGGGGACGAAGGGTTTGGCGCTAGAAGTTGGGGTGTTAACGCCAAAAATGTCGCCACGCAGCAGTTTGAAATCTGGTGAAATTGGCTATATTGTGACGAACCTAAAAACTACGCGTGAAGCGAAGGTGGGTGATACAGTGACCTTGGCAAAAGGATTAATAGTACAAGAAAAAGAAGGTGGGCACGAAATTGTTAATGATAAAGGCGAAATAATAAATCCTTTGCCTGGGTATAAAAATGTGTTGCCGTTTGTGTATGCGGGATTTTTCCCGGTTTCAAATGACCAGTATAAGGATTTAAAAGAGGCGATTGAAAAGTTGTCACTATCCGATTCGGCGCTTCGCTATGAGCCTGAAAATTCGCCGGTTTTAGGGTTTGGGCTGAGAATTGGTTTTTTGGGGCTACTTCATATGGATATTATTCGTGAGAGGTTGGAACGGGAATTTGGGTTGGATTTGATTGTGACGAATCCTTCTACGAATTACGAAATAGTGATGAATAATGGCGAGATTCGGGAGATAAAATCAGCGTCGGATTTGCCGGATGCTTCAGAAATTAAGGAAATTCGGGAGCCTTGGGTGAAGGGTGAAATAATTTTGCCTAAGTCTATGATTGGGAATGTTCTAAATTTGATTAATGAAAAACGTGGTCACCAGACGAATGTTTCGTATATTGAGGATAGAGCAGTGATTGATTTTGAGGCGCCGATGGCAAATTTATTAACGGATTTTTATGACCAGCTTAAATCGGCGACTTCTGGTTATGCGTCGTTTAATTATGAATTAAATGATTACCAGACGGAAGATTTGGTGAGGGTGGATTTTTTGGTGGCTGGTCATAAAATGGATGCATTATCTGTAATGGCGCATCGGACTGAAGCGGAGGCGATTGGAAGGGAAGTGACTAAAAAACTAAAAGAGGTGATTCCGCGCCAAAACTACGAGGTGGCTCTTCAGGCTGCAATCGGGGCAAGAATAATTGCGAGAGAGACGATTGGAGCATATCGTAAAGATGTAACCGTGAAAATTCATACGGGGGATCGCGATCGTAAGGCGAAATTATTGGAAAAGCAAAAACGTGGTAAAGCCCGAATGAAAAGATTTGGAAAAATAGATATTCCGTCTGAGGCATTTACAGTGATGTTAAAAAGAGATTAAAATTCAGTATTTTTGGACTATAATATATTATATAAGTGGAGGTAAACTATGAAGATTTTATGGACTGATGGGAGTGCAGTGCCTAATCCTGGGCCCGGGGGATTTGCTGTGATTGAAGTTAATGATGAAACTGGAAAACCAGTAGTTCTTGGAAGAGATAATGAAGCTACAAACATTCGGATGGAAGGTTTAGCGATGATTGCAGCAATAAAATATGCCGGTAATGAGGGATGCGAAATTCATTCAGATTCGGAATTTTGGATTAATGTACTAACAAAATGGGCTGTTAAATGGGCAGAGAATGGCTGGAAAAAGAAAACCGGGCCAATTAAGAATTTGGACATAGTAAAAGAATTATATGAATTGTATTGCAAATATCCGGTAAAACTAGTTTGGGTAAAGGGGCATGTAGGAACGGAATTTAACGAAATGGCGGATGAGTGGGCAAATAAGGCGAGAGAAGGCTATCAATTGTGATATAATAATTATATGAAATTATCAGAGGAATTAATTTATCGGGGGTTTAAAGCAGAGACTACGGTTGGCAATCCGGAGGATTTAGATAATCGTAAGAACAAAAAATTTTATTGGGGTGCAGATCCGTCGGCGGATTCTTTGACAATTGGGAATCTTGCGGCGATGATGATGTGCGCTTGTTTTGTGCGGCATGGCTATGAACCATATTTATTAGTTGGTGGGGCGACTGGGCAAATTGGTGACCCGAAAGAAAATGGTGAGCGTGATTTAAAGTCTTTAGATGAGATAGAACATAATAAGAAATGCATTCGTGAACAAGTTGAACGGGTAGTAAAAAGTGGTGCAGAATCTGCTAGCGTGACGATGGTAGATAATTATGATTGGTTCCGTGATATGAAATATTTGGATTTTTTGCGTGAGGTTGGAAAAGCGTTTTCTATGACGCAACTTCTAGATAGACAATTTGTGCAAAATCGGATTGGTGAAGGTGGTTCCGGGATAAGCTATGCAGAGTTTTCATACACTTTAATTCAGGGTTACGATTTTCTACATCTTTATCGTGAGTATGGCGTAGATATGCAACTTTGTGGAGCAGATCAGTACGGTAACTGCACCAGTGGGATTCATTTAATAAAGCGGTTAGAAAATGGTGAGGCTGATGTATGGTCAACGCCGCTTGTAATTGACCCAGTGACTGGACGTAAGTTTGGTAAAAGTGAAGGGAATGCAATTTGGCTAGCGTCTTCAGACAACGGAAGTGGTAATTACACCTCGGTATTTGATTTTTATCAGTTCTGGCTAAATCAGCCAGATGAAGCAGTGGAATATTTAATTAAAATTTATACTTTGCTGGATAAGGAAGAGATTGAAGAGATACTACGTCAGCATAAGGAGGCTCCAGAAAAGCGAATTGCGCAGAAAGCCTTGGCGCGAGGCGTGACAGAAGTAGTGCATGGTGTTGAAGCACTAAAAGCGATAGAAAATTTAACTGAAATGTTGTTTAATCGTGATACTGATTTTACAAGGTTTTCTGAAGATGAGATTTTGGAATTTGGTAAATATTTACCAGCCGATAAAAAAGGGAAAATGTTGGTTGATTTACTAACTGAGAATGGTTTAGCTGAATCTAAGAAAAAAGCACGTGAATACTTAGCGCAAGGCGCGATTACAATTAATGGCGTTAAAGCAAAAGAAGATATAGAGCTTAACCAAACTGCGATTGTGAAAAAGGGAAAGAATAAATTTTTGGTTATTAAATAAATTTATTCGTTTAGAAATTCGCTAGACTTAGCTATATTTCTTAGTTGTGCCATGGAATAATTTGGATCATCCCAAGTTGTTGGAATAGAAATATTATTGGCTTTGGCCCATTTTTTGAAGCCTCGTTTGTTGTTTGCGATAGTTTTTTGGATACTACTAAAATAAGCTTCTTTTCTTCTCCCGTAGTCTTCTACCCCGTGAGGGTAATCAATGCTATAAATACTGTCTAGCTCTCGGAGACGTTTAGCTTCTTCAGGTGTGAATATTTCACCATTTTTCTGTCTCTTTTTGTAAGCTTTATCTCGTTGGTCTAATGGCAAATTTTTATCTCTCTCGTCTGCTCGCTCAGCTTTCCGTTGTTTAGTTTGCAAATAAGATCGTTCTTTGATGAAGCCTTGTCTAGCTTCGGTTGCTGAAATATTACTTTCGCCATAGAGTTCTTGATTTAGTATTTTTTCTTGTTTTTCTTGATATTCTTCATCTTGCTTTAAGTATTCTTCATGTTCAGCTTGTTTGGCAGCGGATGCTTCGGCTTCTTCACGTGTCATGATTCGTTCTTTGGTTCTCTCAACTGGGTTTGTGCTTTTTAATTCTTTATGTAAATCTGATAATTCTTCACCATGTTCAACTACGTGTTCGGTTCCTTTTTCATATAAATCGTGAATTTTGTTTTTTAAGTATTCTGTATATTTTTCTTGACGAGCAACGCCTTCGTTGATTTTATGATGGTCTTCAGGCGTCATATCTGATGATGGTTTAGCAAAGTCTCCTGGTACTTCTTTTAGTGTGTCCCATTTTGTAGATGATTCACTAGGGGCTTCGTTAGTATTAGAGATTGAATTTGGATTATGCATAAGTCCTTTCGTTTGCTTTAGTTTTATTATATCACATAAAAAAATACCCCTGTTAGGGGGTATTTTTAGCGGACTTCCACGCGGACGCGGGGGAGAGATTTGCCGGAAAAGTGTGTTTTCTTGGTTTTAACGAAAGTAACTACACCGTCTTTAGCGGCATGAATAGTGAAATTGCGTGACATATAAGTACCTGGGCCAGCAATTTTGGTAGCACCGGTTTGGCGAACTAGCACTTCGCCGTTCTTGACTTTCTGGCCACCAAAACGCTTAACACCAAGACGTTGGCCTGCGTTGTTGTGAACATTTTTGGCGGTACCGCCAGCTTTAACATGTGACATTATTTTTTCCTTAAAATTAATATATCTCTTGCGACGATTTGCCCTTTCCGACAATAAAGAAGCCCCTCGCGCGTTTTATTGTTAACATTATACCCCAATTTTTCTATTTCGTCAATAATGTTTAAGCGAGAATACTCATTATTTTCGCGAAGCCATGCAGGCACGGCAATCGTGACTGGAGTTTTTGGCGTGATTTGTGTGGCTAGATTCTTAAGAAAACTAAGGATAATATCACTACATTCTTGTTTTTGAGCTTTAAGTTTGAGTTCGCTTGGAATTTGTGACATCGGACTGCCTAAGTAACATTCACATGCGATTGCATCAATTGGTGTTTGCCATTTAAAAGTGGTAGCATCGCCAACGAATACTGATTGTTCGGCTAAATCTGATGGAAGATTTGTGGTTTGTTCATGCTCAGCAGTGAAGTTTTTTTGTAACCACTTTAGGTTCTTTTTAGAATAATCAACCATACGGTCGCTGAGGTCGGTGCCATATGGGTGATAACCCATAAGGAGAGATTCTTGCAGAATGACACCGGTTCCGCAGAAGGGGTCAAGAATGGTTGCTCCTTTTGGCAAAAGACCACAGAGATTAATTAGGATTTGGGCGAGTTTTGGGGGTAACATACCTACCTTAGCATCTCTGGCTGGGCGGCCTTGATCGCGGGCGGCATAACTTTCTATATCTTGAATAAATACCGTGCGGTACCAGTCTGAGTTTACTTTAATAAATTCAGCCTTGCGCTCGTTTGCACCGGATAAACCATTATGAAGAGAAGTGGCGGTAGAGAGAGCAGCTTCTTTATTTGCGACGACTCGTACGGAACGTCCATGACGAACCAGGATTTTTTTAAGTTTAAGTGCCAGTGAAGTGGCTGTTTGGCGGGAAGCATGGGTAGAATAGTCTGAAATACCTATGGTTATTTTGCCTTTTGGCAGAGTTGCTAGATAGTCTAGAGGTTTTTGATTTAGTTTAATAGCGACTTTGAGAGTACCGCCTAGTCTTGAAAAATCGTTTAGCTCTTTAGAAGAAGAAAAAGTAGCAAGAACAGGACTGATTTGTTTAACGTCTTTATATAATGCTTTTAATTCGGCAAGAGAGATTTCGGGTTGACGGCCTAAAATTGCTAGATATATCATGGCTATAATTATAGCATATCTGTGGTATAATTTTGTTATGGCTAGTAAAAAACGTAAGTGGTTTTCTGTGCGAACGATTTTAATGATTTTGACTGTCATCTTGGTAGCTTGGGTAGTTTATCAGAATTGGCCAGATATTTTGGAAACTTTAAAACACTTGCATGAGGCTAATGGGTTTGTATTAGTTCTTTTGATTCCAGAGCAGCTGTTTATGTATTTTGCATGTGGACAGATTTTCTTTTCGTATTTGAGGCACAAAGAAAATGTTAAAAAGTTTAAAAATAGTGAAGTTTTACGAATTTCTACAGAATTAAATTTTGTAAATCATGCAATTCCGGCTGGTGGTGTTGGTGGCTTAGCGTTTTTGACTTATCGTCTGATGCCATATGGGGTTTCGGCAGGGCAGGCGAGCTTTTTGTATTTATTCAGATATGCGATTACTACGGTAGTAAACTATATACAAGCTTTGATAGCAATTGTAGTGTTACTATTATTAAACTTAATACCTAATGAAGCAAAATGGATTATTCCAGTAGCACTCCTTATGAATATGGGAGTATTCTTCTTTATTTGGTTTGTAGTGTTTGTAGCGAGTAATGAAAAAAGGATAGAAAAATTTTCTGTATTTGTCTCTAAAATCTTAAATGGTTTAACTAGAATCGCAACGTTTGGTCGTAAGAAGACGATGATGAAATATGAAAAAATTAGAGATTATTTCCAGGACATTCATAAAAGCGTGGTGATAGCGAGGGAAAACAAGCGCTTACTTGTAAAACCGATTTTGTGGGGGATTGTTTACAGCTTCTTTGAAATAGCGACTTATTGGATTGTAGCAATTTCATTAGGACGGCCAGAACTACTACCGTTTATTATGGTGGGCGAGGCGATTGGTTCGGTGTTTGATGGAATTGTGCCGTATGGTTTATATGAGTTGGGTATGGCCGGTGTAATGATTGCACTTGGTGTAGATTTTCCAACGGCAACAATTATTACGGTTATGACACGTGTGATCACATTATTATTTACAATCGCTTCTGGTTCGTATCCATATTATGAAGCAATTCGGGGAAAAGATGAATAATAGTTTTACGCCTACGGAATTGATTGCGGTAGTTAACCAGACTTTGGAATATGCTTATTCATCGGTTTTGTTGGTGGGCGAAGTATATAGTTATAATGTTAACCAAGGTAAATGGGTGTTTTTTGATTTAAAGGATGAGGAATCATCTGTCTCTTGTTTTATGCCGGTTTGGAATTTAAGAACTCCAATTGAGGATGGTATGAAAATTGTAGCTCGGGGTTTTCCGAAAGTAACTGGCAAAGGTAAGTTTTCATTTACAGTGAATGCGGTTAAACCAGTAGGAGAAGGAAGCTTAAAGAAAGCTTACGAGATTTTGAAGAAGAAATTAACAGACGAAGGGTTGTTTGATCCGGCAAAGAAACGACCTTTGCCAGAAGTTATTACAAAAATAGGCGTAATATCTAGCACGCAAGCAGCAGGATATGCGGATTTCATAAAGATTATCAATGCAAGATGGGGCGGTATGAAGGTACAGGTGGCACATACTTTAGTACAAGGCATGGATGCTCCCGATCAAATCGTGAAAGCGCTGAAACATTTCAATGAACGAGGCGAAATGGACGTAATAGTGATTATCCGTGGGGGTGGGAGTGCAGATGATTTGTCGTGCTTTAATGATGAAATGTTGGTGCGTGAAATTGCTAGTTCGCGGATTCCAGTAGTGACAGGAATAGGGCACGAAATTGATGAGACGCTGTCGGACCTTGCGGCAGATGTAAGAGCTTCTACACCTTCTAACGTAGCAGAGATGCTAACACCTGATAGGGCAGAAGAGAACAAAAAAGTCGCAAATCAAATTAATCGTGCGGAACAAATTATTTTGATGAATATAAAGAAAGAGTTGGATGAAAATGATGGAAAAGTGAAGAGGTGCTTAGACAAAATTAGAATGGAACACACAAAGTTAGTAGAAGTTTTAGAGCAGAAAACGAAAATGTTGGAAATGTTAAATCCGGAAAAGGTCTTGAGTCAAGGTTACGCGATACTGTCTGGAAAGATTGACGTAGGGAATATTGTAAAAATTACAACAATAAAACAGGAAATTGCAGCAGAAATAAAATCAATTAAAGAAAGGAATTAAAATGACAGAGGAAATAAGTTTAAATCAAAAGATAAAAAATTTAGATGATAAAGTGGAATGGTTTTATTCGGATGATTTTAAATTAGAGGAGGCATCAGATAAATACAAGGAAGCTATTTCCCTTGCTAATGAGATTAAAAAAGATTTAGATGGATTGAAGAATGAAATTGAAGTTCTTGCGGAAGATTTTAGTAAAAAATAATTAATTCTTATGGTATAATTAAATTATGGAAAATGGTCAAATGCCTCAAGTGCAGCCGATGCAACCAGTTGATACTGCTTCCGGTATGCCAATGGTGCAACAAGTAAATGTATTACCTGAGCAGAAAAAGGATGTCTCGGGATTAATTAAGACTATTATTATAGTAATCGTCTCCTTGATTGCAGCTACATTTATTGGTTTATTCATATGGGCTTTTTTGCAATATGATGAAGCGCGAACTGACGTAGATGGTCAGATTGCTACAGCTGTTGCGATTGCTACAGATAAACAACACGCTAAAGACGAAGCTGATAGACTGGAAACTGAAAAGTATCCGTATAGATCTTTTTCTGGGCCGATTGATTATGGACAATTGTCGTTTGAATTTCCTAAAACCTGGAATGTTTATATTGCTAAGGATGCATCAAGTGGTGGAGATTTTGAAGCGTATTTGAATCCTGGCCAGGTTGATCCGATTAGTAATACTACAATTAATGCTTTGAGGGTTTCGATTTTAAATAAAAGTTTTGAAGATGTAACGAAGAATTATGAGAGATACTTAACAAGCAAAGAAAAGACTTTAAGTTTGGAATCTGTGACTGTTAATACGGCAACTGAAGGACAGGAAACGACTGCAAATAAATATACCGGTAAAATTCCTAATACAGACTTGAATGGAATTATACTAATTTTCAGAATTAGGGATAAAACAGTTTTGCTTAGAACTGATTCGTTATTATTTGAAGCTGATTTTAATAAACTAATTGAGACAATTACATTTAACTCTTAATCTTTTTGCTGTATAATTATATACATGGATGTGGAGGTTGATGGCGTGTTGGTGGCGGCACATGAGCTTAAGGCACCGCTAGCAGTTTTGAGACAACTAGCCTTATCTTTTGACGGAGCAGGCCATGAAGATGAACGTATAAGAAACGAAATGGTAAATGTGTCAGAGAGAGCGATTAGGCAGGTTAATGATTTAGTGAAAATAAAAAGGTTAAATGATGGATTGTTTGCTATGGAGCCTGTAGCTGTGCGTGAAGTGTGCGATGCGGTGGGTCGTGAACTAAAGTATTTGTTTAGAGAACATGAACGAGAGTTTACAATGAAGTTTTCTAATAAAACGCGGCTGGTCTCAGCAAATCGTGAACTACTTTATAGCGTAATATATAATTTTTTGTTAAATGCACTACATTATTCTGGGGTTAATACAAGGTCTGAATTAGTTATAAAAGATGTTAGAGGTAAAGTGAGGGTAGATATCAGAGATTATGGCCCGTCTCTGCCGGTAAATGTTTGGCGAGAAATCAAACAAGGATGGGTAGAAAAACCACTTTCTGTAGCAATGCGAGCGGGGTCTTCTGGACTAGGGTTGTTCATTGCGTCGCGTTTTTCGCAATACATGGGAGCTAATGTTGGTGCAGTAAGGCATCGGGATGGGACTAGTTTTTATGTGGAACTGCCAATATCAAAACAAGCGAGTTTATTTGAAATATGATTTTCATAATTGACGATGATGAAATAATGGCGAGTTGCATAAAGCGTGCTATTAAAGGTGAGGCAAAGATTTTCGGTAACGCAATAGACGCAATGGTGGAGATTTCGGACGGTAGAATACCTGATTTAATTTTTTTAGATGTTTTATTAGATGGTCCGGACGGATTTACGTTTTTAAATGAAACGGCTTCTTATTCGGATACCGCTAAGATTCCGGTGGTAATAGTGACTTCGTTAGATTTGCCGCGTAATGATTATAGTGCCTATGGGGTAGTTGGGGTCTTAAAAAAAGAAGAGATGACGCCGGAAGATATAAGGAAGTATGTAAATGAGTATTGTAAATAAGGATATAAAAACCAAGGGCTATGTAATAAGGCGGACAAATTATGGTGAAGCAGACCGTATTTTGAACATTATTACACCGCTGGGGAAGCTATCAGCGATGGCAAAAGGTGTAAGAAAAGAAAAGTCACGATTAGCTGGTGCGATTGAAATGTTTACTCTTACTGATTATGTTTTTCATAAAGGGAAAGGTGAGCTATTAATTGTTACTTCTGCAAAGATGTTAAATCATTACAATAACATTTTAAAAGATTATAATAGGATGGAACTTGCAGGAACTATTTTGAAAAGAGTTAGTAAGGCGGCAGATAGCACAGATAATGCGGATTTTTTTAGAATAGTAGACCAAAGTTTAAATGGGTTAAATAATGGTTTGGATAATAGAATAGTAGAAGCGTGGGTTTTGTTAAATCTTATAAAAGCCAGCGGAGAACAAATAAACATACAACGAGATGTACATGGTGATAAATTGTCTGCTGGGCATAGATACGAATGGGATATTAGCGAGAACTGTTTTTATGTAAAAGAAGATGGTGAATATGACGAGAATGATATCAAGGTATTGAGGTTGTTATTATCGGTAGATTTATCGGTAGTGGCCAGGGTAAAAAACATTAATGAAATGATTGGGAAAATTTTGCAATTAATTTATATGATAGCTCAGTTGTGATATAATAAATAGATAAAAGGAGAAAAAATGGCAGATTTTAATAAAGTTTTGACGCCCGGTAATCCAGAGAAGGGTGAAATAAATGTTGTGATTGAGATACCGACTGGTTCCAACCATAAGATTGAATGGGACAGAGAGCATGCTTGCTTTATGTTAGATAGAGTTGAGCCAATGATTTATGCAAAACCATGTAACTATGGTTTTATCCCACAAACTTTAGATGAAGATGGCGATGAGTTGGATGTCTTGATGATTACCGATCAGCCTCTTACGACTGGAATTTGGATGAAAGCAAAAGTGCTTGGTGTAATGAAATTCGTAGATGATGGCGAAGTAGATGATAAAATCATCTGTGTTCCAGCAGACGATCGTAACAATGGCGATAAATATAATAGTTTAGAAGATTTGCCTACGCAGACACTAAAGCAAATTGAAAATCACTTTAATCATTATAAAGACTTAAAGAAGCCAGGTTCTACTGTAGTAAAATCATTTGAAGGTTTGGAAGTCGCTAAGAAGGTAATTGCCGACTCTATCGCAAGATTTAAGAAATAATTACGCTTTTAAAAAAATAGCCTGCGCGTTGCAGGCTATTTTTGTGCTTTTTGGTTATTCGGCTAATTCTTCACTACCTTCTGCTTCTGTTTCGGTTGGAGCTTCTGTTTCGTCACTTCCTCCATCTTGAGAAGCCTCATTTTGTTCGTTTTCTTTCATATATTCAATTTGCATTTGAACGTCTTTTGGCATAATGCCCTCATAATCTGATTCTTCGTGAGTGAATACGACGAAACGACCATCTAAAGTAACTTCTTTAAATAAATTGGCGATGGTGTCTTGGAAATAATTATATGCCGTTTGGGCGATGCCTTCGTTAGCGTATTCTTGGTAAGTTTTGAAGTCAGTAATTTTTTCATTATTATAGAAATAAACTAAATATGATTTGACTGGCTCTGGCTCTTCTTCATCTATAGACATCCGCTCGTTGCTAATTGGAATAACATATTTAGTATTGTCTGAAGTGAAAAATGCATCGCTACCTCCTAATTGATTGGGGCCTTGTTTGAAAGCTAGAATTGCCACGATTATAATTGCGATTACAACGATTGCCGCAATACAAATAGTAATAATAGTATTTTTCTTAGCGTCTTTTGCTTTTTTAACCATAAAAATCTCCTCTTTTATCAATTATATCATGTTTATGATTAATTTTTATAAATCAGCGATTTTGACGCGGGTTTGCTTGGTAGTGTCGCGGTCGCGAACAGTGACAGTGTCATCATTTAAAGTATCGTAATCAATTACTACGCATTTTGGTGTGCCGATTTCGTCTTGTTTGCGATAGCGTTTACCGATATTGCCTGAATCGTCCCAGGTGACGTTACTGTATTTAGTGCGAAGTTGTTGATAAACTGATTTAGCCTTTTCTACTAGTTCTGGTTTGTTTTTAAGAAGTGGGGAAACACAGAATTTGTATGGTGCGAGATTTTCTGGGAGTTTTAAGACAACACGTTTTTCATTATTTACTTCATCTTCAGTGTAAGCATTAGAAAGTACTGCTAAGAAGAGACGTTCCACACCGATAGATGGCTCAATGACGTGCGGGATAAAGGTTTCGTTAGTTTTCTTATCACGGTATTCCATGGATTTGCCAGATTCGCGTTGAATGTTGGATAAATCAAAGTCAGTACGATAAGCAAGGCCCATTAATTCTTCTTCACCATTTGGATAATCGTACATAAAATCGGTAGTGCGTTTGGAATAATGAGCACGATCTGAGGCTGGAACATCATACTCGTGGATTTTATCTTTAGGAAGTCCAATGGTGTTTTCTAGGAATTCGTGCTGGAGTTTACGCATGGTCTCAAAATTATCTTCCCAGGTGTCCGGATGGACAAAATATTCAATTTCCATTTGGGAGCATTCGCGATCACGAAGAATGAAATCACGAGGACTAATCTCATTACGGAAAGCTTTGCCTTGCTGAGCAAGACCGAAAGGTAAATCTGGGTAAATAGTATCATAAACGTTTTTGTAGTTCGTGAAAATACCTTGGGCAGTTTCTGGGCGAAGATATGCAATGTTTTTTTCGGCAACTTCTTTATCGTCATCTGGCAAGACTGCCCCGACGTGGGTTGAAAACATCATATTAAACTTGCGAATGGGCCCCCAGTTTTCTTTGCCGCAGACTGGACATTTGGTATGAGTGGCAAGGAATTCTTCGGTAGTGACAGATTCATTGATGCCGTCGGCGATCTTGTCGGCACGGAAGCGAGATTTACATTCCTTACATTCTACTAGTGGGTCGGCAAAAGTGGCAGTGTGACCGGAAGCTTCCCAAGTTTTGGGGTTCATGATAATGGCGGCATCTATTCCATAAATATCCTCGCGATCTTCTACGAAGAATTTCCACCATTCGTCCATGATTTTCTTTTTTAATATGACGCCGAGAGGGCCAAAGTCCCAGGTGCCGGCGAAACCACCGTAAACGTCGGAGCCAGGAAAGACAAAACCACGGCGTTTGCATAAACTTACTATATCTTCTAATTTACTCATATAGTTATTATAGCATATTAAAAATTTGGTGCGCTGGTTGGATATATCTAATTATGAGCTGTTATTTATTGATCGGCCCAGAAATCTTCGGGGTTAGAAACAACTTCAATGTTAAGCTCGGTGGTTTCGCCGGTCTGGAAGTTTTTGGCTTTTAAAAGCTTTGTTTCGGTTTCTTCTGAACCTATAACGACGCCGTTTTTGGCAATTTTAGAGGCATAGGTCATTTTGTCACCGAGTTTTTTGCTACTAAAGACGATAGTAGTACTATGACCTTTATCGCGGAGCTTGCTAGCGACGCTCATGGCTTCATCATATTCGTGTTCGGAAACTGGAATAATGGCGTAGTCGGTGAGGTCTTGGATCTCGGGATTTAAGAGTTTTTGTTCATTTAGAATGAAGAATAGTCGCGATAATCCGATAGAACCGCCAACGCCAGGGAAAGCCTTGTCAGTAAAATGCTTGGTGAGATTTTCGTAACGACCGCCTCCGCCGACTGAGCCGATATTTAGGTGTTCTGATAAAACAAATTCAAAAACAGTACCAGTATAATAATCTAGTCCGCGGACAATTTTCATGTCAGCAGTGATTTGCTCTTGCAATCCGATGGATTCCAGGAGATATAAAACTTGGTCTAGTTCATTAACGCCTTCAGCGAAAGTTTGGTTATCAATCTCAAGATTATTTAATTCTTTGACAACAAATGAACGTTCGCCATGAAGATTGATGAAAGCGATGATTTTTGCGATGGTCTTTTCGTTTAATTGTAGCTCGTTTAAGCTTGCTTTGGTTTGTTCTGGTGTAACCTTTTCGGCATGATCAATGATGTTCATGATTTCGGCGACTTTGTCGGTAAGACCAAGGAATTTCAAGAGGCCAGTGGTGATTTTGCGGTTATTAATGCGGGCTAGAACTGGCGTGTCTAAATTGAAAGATTTATAAGTAGCTAATAAAGTTGCGATAATTTCGGCATCATATGCGATAGGTAATTCATTTCGTCCAATGATATCTATATCACATTGGTAGAATTCGCGGAAGCGACCTTTTTGGGCACGTTCACCGCGGAAATTTTGACCGATTTGGGCAACTCTAAAAGGGAAGGTTAGCTTACTCTCGTACTCGGTGACATAGCGTGCTAGAGGTACGGTGTGGTCAAAACGAAGAGCCTGGTCAGCAGACTCAGCGGATTTGTCGCCTGTTTTGATAATCTTATAAATCTGCTTTTCGGTATCGCCGCCGGCTTTAGCTAGAAGAATTTCCATGCGTTCAATAGCCGGGGTTTCAATCTCCTGAAAACCATAAAGATGGTAAGTTTCAGCAATTTTATCTTTAAGATTATTAAACTTGGCCTGTTCCTCAGGGAGGAGCTCCTGTGTGCCAGAAACTTTTGAAGTATTGATGCTTTTCATGTTTTTATTATAGCATAAAAAAGATTCATAAGGGTGTATAGTTAAATCTCCCGTGCAGATTGCCGTGTAATAATTACCCTTTACTTTTTAAAAAAGATCCCCTTGCATATTTACTGATGGTCTTAATAAGGATGTTAAGATAATTTTTGTATATTTGAAAAGGCGATTCTCCCAAAATATCATTATAGGAGAGATGGGATGGTTAAGTATGATTAAAGACAAAAAGGTAAATTAGGTGCCAGAAGTAACGCATCTTAGAGTAAAACCACGAACTCGTAGGTTTTTTTCTGTACCTGGGCCAATACCGCCTGCGCCTATATATAAACGATAAGCGTAAACTTCACCAAGTGTTGATGCGGGCCAATAATACCCTCGTTCGCCACGATAGTATGTTAGAGTACCATCATAATAGCCAGAATAGACATAGTTATTAGGGAACTTGCGCCATCGTTTAGATGCAGCTTCTGTTGACTGATCGTCACCGGTGCCTCCCATTTCATAGTCAAGTTTTGAAAAGCTGAAATTTGTAGTTGTTCTAATACCTCCAAATGGTAAGCGCCAACTCTTGGGGCAAATTGAGGTGCCGGCCGCATCAGATCCGCTCATATTGTTATAATATTTTGTATTTGCAATTGCTGCTGACCAAGTGTAATAGTTGCCATATGCAAACCATTGGACCGCATTGGTATTATTATTGTAACTTGGTGTCAACGTTTTTCCGGAAGCATTTTTCCCGCCAATTTTAGTATTGTTATTGTTATATCTGGGCATCCTAGAACCATTTTGGGCACCAGTAATATTCGTTTCTGTATCATAAATGCCGGTTGGAGTTGCCGTTGTGGTAAAATTATCTTCGGAAGAATCAAGTCCAATAAATATGCCGCCAAATCCTTGTGCCAAAGAACTGTCTGTAGAATATTCTGAATTGAGTCTGAGATTTTCTATCATCCAACAGTTGTTATCTGCTAATCTTGCGATGGCATATGTATTTCCGTCACGAATATCGGTTAGTGCTGTTATGCTATCTAAAGAAGCAACAAGATTCCCAGTTTCACTCTCATAAACTGTTGGAGTTAAGCCTGAACAGCCAGTCCAAGTCTGAAGAACTCCCGTTGATTCAACCCAGACTGGATAGAGAATTAATTTCTCGTTTTCGGCGTATTCTCCAGTTGCAAGATCAATTGTTTCATTCGGACCATAAATCTTACTACTATTATCTGCTTTATAATCAGTTGACCACCCTGCGAAACCATAACCCACTCGTTTGTAATTTGGAGCGATGAGGGTTGCTGTAGTCCCACTGACACTTTGTTTGCCAGCTTGTGATGAAGTTACAATCTCTCCTAGAGACGACATTGACCCCTGGATGTCATTTGAATTCACGGAGTAGCAAATATTTCCGATTGGACAATCTGCGTCGTTTAATGGATGCACTGGCTTAGCAGAGGCAGCCGGATGCACCATAGTATACTTTACTTTACCTTGATAAGTACCAGCTGCTTGAGTAGGAGAGATGAAAGTCTGGTAAGTAGCACTAATAGACGTACCAGTAGCAGGATTAGCAGAAACTGCATCAGTAGCAGAGTCCCTATGAGCTACTTTAGTATAAGTATTTGGTACA
>JAFWMY010000017.1 GCA_017545485.1 Candidatus Saccharimonadota bacterium
ATCTGTCTCTAGTACGAGAGGACCGAGATGGACGAATCTCTAGTGTACCGGTTGTGGTCACCTACTGCATCGCCGGGTAGCTATGTTCGGAAGAGATAAGCGCTGAAAGCATATTAAGCGCGAAGCCCACTCCAAGATAAGGATTCCCTAGGAGACTCCAGAAAGAAGATCTGGTTGATAGGCGCAAGGTGGAAGTATGGTAACATATGGAGCCGAAGCGTACTAATAGGTCCATCGCCTTTTTATGTTCTAGGTTTTCGGCACGACTATTCATGGCGGAAACCTAGGAGACTTAGCTAGCAACCGGTGTTTGAAACACCGTGACGCTTTAAAATCTTTGTTCACCTTATGGACATCAATAGTAATAATTAGCGTCATTAATTATTACGATTTGGTGCCCATAGCGCTGAGGAAATACCTGTTCCCATTCCGAACACAGAAGTCAAGCTCAGTAGCGCCGATTATACTGCAACAGCGGGAAACTAGGAAGGTGCCAAATTATAAAAAACCACTCCAAATCGGAGTGGTTTTTTCTTGTGAAAGATTAATTATTCTTCTGTGCTTTCTTCAATAGCGGAAAGTAATGAATCTTCTACGTTTTGTTTCTTTTTCTTGGCGACTGGTTTATTTAATTCAATATCAATTTCGTAGCCGGTGAGTTTAGAAGCAAGGCGGACGTTTTGGCCTTGTTTGCCAATTGCAATGGATTGCTGTTCTGGGGAAACAAATACTCTGGCTTTTTTGCCGTCAATATCTACTTTATTTATTTCGGCAGGGCTCAAAGCTTCGCGGATATATTCGGAAGCATTGTCGCTCCAGTTGATGACGTCAATTTTTTCGCGTTCACCAATTTCGTTCATGACTGCACTGACGCGAATACCACGACCACCTACGAATGTGCCTACTGGATCTACGCCTGGAACAGTAGACATAACTGCGATTTTGGTGCGACGACCGGCTTCGCGAGCGATGCCACGAATTTCTACTGTACCATTTTCTAATTCAGGAACTTCTTGACGGAAGAGACATTCAATGAATTCGGCGGAAGCACGAGACAAAATAAGTTGTGCACCACGTTCGCCGCGTTCTATGTTTTTGACATAAACTTTAATTCTTTGACCAACGGAATAGTGGTCGGAATCAATTTGCTCAGAGCGAGGCATGATACCAGTGGCGCGGCCAAGATCAATACGAACAAGTCTGGATTCTACTCTTGAAACTGTACCGGTGACAATTTTACCAACTTTGTCCTCATAAGCAGCGAGAACGGCGTCGTTTTCGGCTTCACGAAGACGTTGAATGACAACTTGCTTAGCAGTACCAGCGGCAACGCGACCAAAATCTTTGACAATGTGTTTTTCTTCAATTTGATCACCGATTTTGGCGTCTTTTTTGATTGCTTTAGCTTCTTTTAGAGGAATTTCGGTAGATGGATTGTAAGCGAGTTCATCTTCAATTACCTCACGAGAAACAAAAACATCTGCTTCGCCGGTTTTCGTATTGAGAACGGCGCGTACATTCATGTCGCGATCGCCATTGTCTTTGCGCCATGCAGCAGCAATGGCTTGTTCAATGACGTCTAGAACTGTTTCTTTGGGTAAGCCTTTTTCTTCGGCGATAATATCAACCATAGCGGACATTTGCTTTAAATCTAGGTTTTCCATTATTCTTCTCCTTTTAATTAAAAAACCGCCTCTATCTCAAGAGTCGGTCGGTTCTGTATATATTAATTATAGCAAACTTGTTGCATTATGGCAAGCATTTTGGTATAATAGAGGTACTAATTAATTACTTGTAATAAAAAAAGGAAACTAATGAATTTAGCAGAAGAACAGAGGCGCGCCCGGCTTTTAAAATCAAGGGCTGAGAGACTTCCGGACATAAAAAAGCAGTTTGAAGAAGCGCAAAATCGGAATTTTAATTCAAATTTTGCCCCTGGAGGCAAAGATGCGGATTTAGTGGGTCCTAAGAGCGGTAAAAATCAGAATGGGTCTAGCGTGGCAAAAAAGGCCTCAAAAAGCAAAAAAGCTGCAAAAAAGGCTGCAAAACCAGCAAAAGCTACTCCTAAATCACAGGCAAAGCTAGAGGCGGAACAGAGAAAAGTAAATTTGTCAGTATCTGTAAAAAAAGGAGATATGGTACATCATCAGAGAATGTTATCTCAGGATGTAAATGCACAAGCAACACAGCATATTATAGGGGTACCGGTCAATAAATCTCGTTATAATGGCTATGATGGCGAGCAGGTTTCAAACGTAAAGTTGAAACAGATGCGACCAGATTCAGAGGCGGTACGAATTATCCCGATTGGTGGTGTGGGTGAATTTGGCATTGGTAAAAATATGACCATAATAGAGTATAAATCAGAGATGATTGTGGTGGATATGGGGGTATTGTTCGCTAGCGAAGATTATCCAGGGGTAAATTATATGATTCCTGATATAAAATACTTAGAGGACAATATTTCTAAAGTAAAGGCTATTCTCTTTACTCATGCGCACTTGGACCATATTGGGGCATGTAGACATCTTTTGCCAAAATTTGGTAATTTAGTGCCAATATATGGGACTGATTTTACGATTGGTATGATTAAAAAACAGTTATCTGAGCTGGAAGAAGAGCCAGATTTAAACTATCAGGTAGTAGATCCATTTAAACATGAAAAATTCCAGGTTTCAGAGCATTTTAGCGTGGAGTTTATTCATACTTTGCACTCTATCCCTGGCAATACGGCAATTGTGGTTCGGACGCCAAATGGTTTGATTTATTTATCTGGCGACTGGCGACACGAAGAGAAGCCAATGGGCGTGCAGACTGATTATGAACGAATTGATGAAATTGTAGCTAAAGAAGGTATTGATTTGATGCTAAATGAGTCTACGAATATTGATTCGCCAGGGCGCCATCCGCATTCTGAGTATGATGTGGGTGAGAATCTGGGTCGCGTAATGGACCATTATGTAAATGGACGTGTGATAATTTCCTGTTTTTCATCACAGATTTTGAGGATTGAATTGATTTTGAAAGAGGCAGCGGCAAGAGGTCGTAAGGTGGCGTTTTCGGGTTTTTCAATGATAAACAACCTAGAAGTAGCTCTGCGTGCTAAATCCATAAAAGTGCCAAAAGATACGATTGTGAAAATGGAAGATATTATTAAGATGCCGGACGAGAAGGTTTGTATTGTATGTACTGGTTCGCAGGGCGAAATGAATGCAGTGCTTAATCGGATGATTACTGGCGCGCATAAGTATATAAAGATTAAATCTACTGATACGATTGTATTTTCGTCTAATCCGATTCCTGGCAATGAGCCCCATGTGGTTTCTACTGTAGATGGGCTGTTGCGTGAAGGCGCACAGGTAATTCAGAATGGCAAGACTCACTTAACTAATATTGGGCCTTTGCATTTGTCTGGTCATGCGTATTATGAAGATCACGTAGATTTTGTGACGAGGTTGCATCCGACAAACTATATGCCATATCACGGCGAGTTTTATATGTTGGAGCACAACGCGGAGATGGCAGAAAATGTTTTAGGTATTCCACGTGAGAGAATTTTAGTATCTGATGATGGGGATATTATTGAGCTATTGCCGAATAAAACTATCCGCAAAGCTGGAAGAATTCCGGTAGGGAATAAGCTGTATGATGATGCAGACCAGCCGGTACATGAGGCAGTAGTGAAAGATAGAATTCATATTTCGCGTGAGGGAATCTTTGTAATAGTGCTAACTCTTAATAAGAAAACTGGGCATTTAATGAAGACACCAGATATTGTGTCACGAGCATTTATTTATTTGGATAATTCAGAAGAGTTGATTGGAAAAATTCGGCATTATTTGAGGCAAAAGACTGACAAATCTATTTCTACGGACCCGGAGATGAAGGTTCTGAAAGAAGAAATAAAGGAAGATATTACGCATATTTTGTACGATGCGACTGGGCATACACCGATTGTGATACCGGTGATAAACAAGGTGTAGGGGTTTGGGGTTTTTGCAAAAAGCACTATTCACCTATAAACATTGCATGCTGAAACAGATGTTGCGATCGTAGCTATAGTTCAGGTTTATATTATTGACTTTATATACAAGCACAGTATATCAGTAGTGGCGACAATAATCAATTATCAGCAATACATCTTATACTTAGGCCTAGATATTTTGAGACCCCCGAATTGCCAAGAAGAATTCGTTGATTCGAAACAGATATTGAAAAAAGGCTTGCGCCACCACTACCTCCCTGTCCAGTGCTAACCGTGTTCGTCCAATAGCGCCCCATTTTACCTCTATTGCTCGCCGCCGAGCCGACGAACGAACCTCCATAGATGAAGTTGTTAGGGTATGCACGACTTTTTTTAAGAAGCGGCCCCCCTTCTTCTTCGCCACTATAGTATGGAGTGCTGTTGTCGTAGTTGGCGGGTTTAACGCCGTTGTTCAGTCCTTCAACAATAAGTTGCCAATATTCATTCTCGGCTTCTTTGGTCTTATCCCCGCCTACAGGTATATGCCACCCAGACGGGCAGATAGAAGTATGGGATATACTAACTCCGAGCGTAGTATAACTTGCTGTATTTGCTATGGCGGCTGGCCAGGAATAATAATTGCCGTAAGAGTATATTCCGCTACTGTTATCATTTGGTAGATTATTACTCGTAGGGTTATCTACTCTAAGATGAGTGTTAGTATTATTATATCTTGGCATGCGCAAATATGGATAGTTGGTAGCGCCAATATTGGCACTAGCTGTCCCCTCTTGAGTGCCACTATAATATAAACTATTAGGTGTATAGGTGCTCGTGAAACCTGAATATTCAGCATTTGCCAAGCCTATAAAACTTCCATAGTTGATAGACTCGTTATAGCCCTGTGCTAGAGCTTTATTAGTGTTACCTATAGTGTTTTCAGCTTCTAACCTAAAATTTTCTATCATCCAGCATCTACCGTCTGCAAGTTTAGCCACAGCATAGGTTTCATTATCACGTTGGTCTGTAAGAGCAGTAACAGCTCCTTGTGTTAGAGCGCTACATCCAGTCCAGTTCTGAATACTACCTTTAGATTTAATCCAATGGGCATATAATGATAGTCCTGGGTTGTTGCCACTATACTGTCCTTCTTCAAAGGTAATATCTTCTTGTGGGCCTAGAAAACCATTTGTGTCTGAATAATCATAGGTAGTGCTCCAGCCAGCAAAGCCATAGCCATTACGACTGAAGTTAGAAGCAAGTAGCATTGCAGAAGTAGAAGTAGTGTCTTCAGTTGTTCCAATTGTTTGACACCCCATTGTGCCTATTACATCACTTCCATTAGGATAGTAGCAGATTTGTCCTGATGAAGTATTCTTTGGCCCTGGAGTATCACTGTCTGCCGGATGCACCATAGTATACTTTACTTTGCCTTGATAAGTACCAGCTGCTTGAGTAGGAGAGATGAAAGTCTGGTAAGTAGCACTAATAGACGTACCAGTAGCAGGATTAGCAGAAACTGCATCAGTAGCAGAGTCCCTATGAGCTACTTTAGTATAAGTATTTGGTACA
>JAFWMY010000018.1 GCA_017545485.1 Candidatus Saccharimonadota bacterium
AATACTATTAACTTTTATGCTGTGGCGAATCCGGAACCAATGACTATCCATGATGTTGTTTATATGCAAAATTTTGCTACTATGACTGCGAGCGATAAGGCCGATGTACTTAACTCTATGACTACAGGCGCTCAATATCAATTAAAAGACAATCGTGATGAAAAACCTTATTATATTTCTAAGCTGGCTGATGGGAATGTTTGGATGACACAGAACTTAGACCACAACATTGTTACTACTGCTAATTTCTATACTCCTGCGAATACCGATATTACAGCAAATTGGACCGCTTCTGCCGCTACTTATACAACTGGAACCACTACTTGGGATAGTGAAGCATATAGTACAATCGGGTCTTATGATCCTGGTAATGTCTATTGGAGTGGCACGCTGGGTGATTCTACCCCTGCATCTTCAGGAAACGCACACTACCATTTAGGTAATTACTATAATTGGACCGCAGCTATTGCAATGAATAATAGTGCAGATGTAAGTGAAGGAGACGCTAATCAGTCTATTTGTCCGGCTGGATGGACGTTGCCAAAGAGTGGTAGCATTACATCTTCAGGTTCTTTCCGGTATTTATTATTGCAATATAATTGGAATAGTAGCACTTCGAGGCTTGGAAACAATATGAACGCATGGGAGTCCCCTTTTTATTTCGGATTGACCGGTGGCTGGTCTGGTTCGTTTGAAGACATCGGTGGTTCAGCTGATTTTTGGTCGTCTGTAGCCGAGGAAGACTTCGGTGCTTACCGTTTATTTGTAAGTTCTAGTGGTACTGTTGCTCCAGGCTGGAGTAACGATCGTTCCATCGGTAGCGCAGTTCGTTGTATAGTACGATAATATAATACATATAATATATAGTAAGTGCTGGACGCTATATCTAGTAGGTTAATTATTTTTGAAAACGCTATATTTAGCGTATAACCGAACAAATCCCGAACAAAACTCACATTTTACTGCAAGCGTAATAGATTGGTTGAAAAAAACTTGCGAGTGTGATAGGGTAATTGGCATGAAAATATCAGAGTTAAAACTGGTGCCTAAATCCCGCCGTGGGAAATTTTTAAAAAATGGCGTCAAACTTGAACCGCACGAGGAAGATACTGCTAATGTCCTTACTCTTTATGGTTTTACTGTTGATGTTATTAAGCCTTTAAATACGCCGAAAGTTCATAACGCAGATTTTTTAATTGATGGTGCGATTTGGGAGGTAAAATCTCCACTTAGCTCAAATAAAAAGACTATAAAGAAGCGAATGCATGAGGCGTCAGAACAATCTGAACGAGTAGTCGTTGATTTGAGGAGAATTAAAAAAGATTATAGGAGTGTAGAAAAGGATATTATAGATCGCTTTTGTAATAAGGGCACATTTCGTAGAATGATTATAATTAATAAGACTGGTTCAGTTTTTTATTATGAGAAATAAAAAAAAGAGAGCTTGGCCTCGCGGACTTAACCACCAGGTCGCCCTCAATAGATTCATTATATCAAAAATCTTTTAAAAAAGCAATATAGTTTCGGACGAAGGCGAAAAATAAGATATAATTATAGAAAGGAGATTTGGAATTAATGAAAACATTTTTCTTTTATGATTTAGAGACGTCGGGATTAAAGCCGAGAGAAGATAGGATTATGCAGTTTGCAGGGCAGAGGACTGATATGGATTTAAAGCCGATTGGCGAGCCCGTAAATTTACTTGTAAAAATGACCGATGATGCTTTGCCGAGCCCTCTTGCTATAAATGTTACTGGAATTACTCCGCAACAAACTTTGATGGATGGTATTAGTGAAGCGGAGTTTTGTAAATATGTTACTGAGGAGATATTTACCTCGGAAACTTGTGCGGTGGGTTACAATACGGTGCGATTTGATGATGAATTCATGCGGGCGTGTTTTTGGCGAAACTTTTATGATCCGTATGAGTTTGAGTGGAAGGATGGACGGAGTCGGTGGGATATTTTAGACGTGGTAAGATTGACGCGGGCTCTTAGGCCGGAAGGGATTGAGTGGCCATTTCGTGAAGATGGAGCTCCGACTAATCGTTTAGAATTGATTACTAAGCTAAATGGTGTTTCGCATGAGCATGCGCATGATGCGCTGTCGGATGTTTATGCTACTATTGCGGTGGCGAAACTGATTCGTGACAAGCAGCCAGATTTGTTTAAATATTTATTTAGTATTCGTGGGAAGAATGATGTAAAAGAATTAGTAAATTTGGAAGATAAAAAACCGTTCGTTTATGCTTCAGGACGATATGCCAATGAGTTTAATAAAACCACAGTTGCGTTTCCGTTAACTTCTTCGCGGAACGGAAATATATTAGTCTATGATTTGAGATACAATTTGAAGGAAGTTTTGGAGCAGGGCCTTCGGGAGAGCGTTTCGCGCGGGGCGCCTGACGGCGCTCCGGCTGCACTACGCTTTTACTCTCCCTCAGACCCTGCTCCCAAAACTTACTATCCAATTGTCAAAGAACTCTGTCTTAATAAATGTCCGGCGGTGGCGCCGATGGGGGTGCTGGAAAAGAATGATGGTTGGAAGAAGATTGGATTGTCCCGTGAAGTGGTGGAGGAAAATTTGCAAGAGTTATTAAAACATCCGGAATTTGCCGAGCAAATGCGAGAGCAATATGAAAATCGTCCGGAGTTTCCTCCAGCTTTGGAGCCTGAAGGTGCTATTTATGATGGTTTTCTCAATGACAGCGATAGGGCAAAAGTTGCTGCAGTACGGAATGCTGAGCCAAATCAATTGGCGGACTTTCATCCGGAGTTTGACGATGAAAGATTACCAGAATTACTATTACATTATAAAGGACGAAACTTTCCTGCAACATTGTCTGAAACTGAAATGGAGATATTTGAAAAGTATCGTCAAGAACGTTTAAATAGACAATTGCCAAAGTTCACGGAAGAGTTGGAAAAAGTGGCAGATGATTTTATTCGTGGAGAATTGACTTTGTACTGTCAATCGCTTTTTTAATGGCATTAATGGATTTTTGAAGCGATACGCCTTCTTTTTCGCTGAGTTTAAGATCAAGACGACGAATAATACCGGCACGGCCAACCACTGATGGAAAACCAAACGAAGTGTCTGAATAATAATCATATGATGAAACTGGCAAGACACGCATTTCGTCATTTAGAATGCAGTTTAGAATTTGAGCAACACAGGTAGCGATACCGTAACAAGTGTAGCCTTTTTTATCAATGATGTCGTAGGCTTCATTGCGGACAAAATCAGAAATGCTTTTACGGGTTTTGCTATCTAATAAATCAGTAATATTCTGACCGCCAATATCTGCAAGCGACCACAAAGTGAGCTCTGTATCGCCGTGTTCGCCGATTTGATGGGCGTGTACGGACTTTGGATTTACATTAAGATAGTTTGCAATACGAGTGCGAAGACGAGCAGAATCTAGGACGGTGCCGGAGCCGATTACTCGTTCAGCAGGCAGTCCGGAAAATTTATAGGTGTAGTAAGTTAAAACATCCATAGGGTTTGTGACAACTAGGAAAATGCCATTAAAACCACTAGACATGATTTGTTCGACCATCCCCTTCAAAATATTAACATTTTTCTTCAGAAGATCCATACGGGTTTCGCCTGGTTTTTGAGCGGCACCAGCAGTAATTACTACTACGTCGCAATTTTTTGCATCTTTATAAGTACCATTGGTAATTTTGATGTAACTTGGTGAAACCGCAAGGGCGTCACGAAGATCCATGGCTTCGCCTTCTGAATCTTTAGCAATGATGTCGGTTAGGACTATTTCATTAACAGCTGTGCGTTGGTTGATTAATGCAAAAGCAATGCTCGCACCAACATTACCTGTGCCCACTATCATAATCTTATTATTATCCATAAGCATATTATAGCACATGCTATAATAATAATATGAAGAAAACATTATTTATATTAATATTATCGTTTCTAATTACGGCCCCAGTTGGTGCAGTGGGAGTAAATGATTTTTATTTTAGTGATTTTACGGGAGATTATTATTTAAGTCGTGACGAGGAAGGGATTTCGCATTTAAGAGTTATAGAAAGTGTAACGGCAGTTTTCCCAGATTACAATCAGAACAAAGGGATTTGTCGGCAAATACCGTTTACTAATCAAGATGGTAAAAACGTAACTTTACCGAGTTTAACGCGAGCAAATTTGAAACTGACGAGAAATGGAAACCCAGAAAATATTTATAGTATTGATAGAGAAGGAAATTATTATAATGTCTGCACTGGAACGGAAGAATACGTATTAGGCGCACAAACTTATGTATTTGAATATGAATTTGTTAAAGTTGTAACGGAGTTTGATGGCTATCAAGAGTTGTATTGGGATACGAATGGAAACGGCGCTTTACAACGTTTTGATAAGGTAACAGCAAGGTTGCATTTTGAAAATCCAGAAGTGTGGTCGGGTGAAAGCTGGTGCTATGTGGGTAGATATGGCGAAAGCGGACAGGAGAGATGTACCACTACGAAACTTGACGATGGAGTGCAATTTACAGCCGAGAATCTGAAAGCAGGCGAAAATTTGACTTATGATGCTGAGCTAAAAGCGGGCAGTTTTACGGTGCCAGAACCAGACAAAAACTATGCGTATGTTTGGTTAATTGGCATACTTAGTGCGATATGTTTAGTGTTTATTATTATAGCGATTAGGAAATTTGTAATGACGCGTGAAAAAGCGAATTATTATAAAGGGTTGTTTGTTAAGCCTGAATATCAGCCAAGCAAAGACTACAGTTTAGCCGAGATGGCAGAAATATATTTGGGCAAGAAAAAAGATTATAAGGTGGCGATGCTACTTGAGATGATAGTAAAACACCAAGTTGAGTTGGTAAAGGATGAAAAGAAAAAATGGAGTTTGATAGTTAAAAAAATAAACGAGATAAGTAGCGAGAATGTTAGTCTTTTGACAATTTTAAATAATGGATTAAAACCGGGAGATGAGGATACGATTAAAATTGAGAGGCATTCAGCGAGCACCAAGTTGATTTCGCTAAAGAAGGCAATGGAGAGTAAGATTTTAGGTGATTTGAAAAAAGATGAGTTAGTAGAAAAGAAATATCATATAGGAAGTAGTAGCAGCAAGGGAGTAGGTAACGTGGTGGCAATGGTTGTAGTCATGGTACCGGTGATTATAATGTTAGGAACATTTGTTATTGGGATGCTAAGCGATTTTATAGGGCTTAATTCGTCTTATGGTGGAGAACTGGTATTTGAGGAAGGATTCTTTAGAACTGCATTTATAATAATTATTGTGACTGTAATAGTGTGGTCATCGCTTAAGAACGCTTCTGAAAAATATGAAGAACATACTAAAAAAGGTTTGGAAGCTTCACGTTATATGGATGGGCTAAAACTGTATATAGGAATGGCCGAAGCGGAAAGATTAAAATTCTTGCAGAGCGTGGATGGGGCGGATGTCTCAGCAGAGGGAATCGTGAAATTATATGAAAAGCTTCTTCCTTATGCAGCCGTGTTTGGCCTAGAAGAGAGTTGGATGAAAGAAATGAAAGAGTACTGTGAAGTGCAGGAAATTGAGGAACCAGATTATTTGTTGGCTGGTTTTACGGCGTCTGAAATGTTGCGAACAATGAACAATGCTTCGTCATATATTTCAAATTCTACTGTGATGAGCAGCTCGGGAGGTGGTTCGTCTTCTGGCTTTTCTGGCGGTGGGGGCGGAGGATTTTCTGGCGGCGGAGGCGGTGGGGGAGGCTTTTCGGGTCGTTGACATTTTGTGACATCATATAATATAATATATGCATAAGTATTTTATTAACTTAATTTTGAGGAAAAGAAAATGGATCCACTAAACAACCCAACACCAACACCTAATCCGGTGCCGGCGCCTGACCCAACAGGTGTGCCACCAGTTGCACCAGCCGAGCCTGCCGCTCCAGTTGCTCCTGTGGCGCCAGAGCCGCCTGTAGCTCCAGCAGCTCCAGCCCAGCCAGCAGCTCCGGTTCCACCTGTAGGTCCGATTCCGCCTGTAGCTCCAGCAGCTCCAGTTAATCCTGTGATAAACCCAGGTAATCCAGCTGGCCCAGCTAATCCAGTTTTTGAACCAACAGGTAGTAGCATTGGTGTTGCGGCAACGGATCCAATTATGATGCCAGAACAGCCAAAAGCTCCAGATCCAATTGAAGAAGAGCTGAAAGCTCCTATGAAAGCGGCAGCTCCTGCTCCTGGGTCAATTGGTTCCGCAATTTCTGGACCTGCCGAAGCGGAATCTGCTGGTGATGCTGATCCTGCGAATAATCCTTTCGCTACTCCTCAAAACAATACGCCGAGTGTCTCCTTTAATGATCCTGCAACTCAACCTGAAGCAGGTGAGAAGGCTGCTCCTGCAAAAAAGAATAAGAAGTCAACATTAATTGCTTTAATAATTATTGCTGTTATGGTGGTGATTGGTCTTGGAGCTGTGCTTGCAATGCAACTACTTAACCCTGCCGGTGGTAGTGGTGGCTCTAGCAATGGCAATAGTGGAAGTAGTAGTAGCAGCAGTAGTAGTAATAATAGTAGTAGTAGTAACAGT
>JAFWMY010000019.1 GCA_017545485.1 Candidatus Saccharimonadota bacterium
AATACTATTAACTTTTATGCTGTGGCGAATCCGGAACCAATGACTATCCATGATGTTGTTTATATGCAAAATTTTGCTACTATGACTGCGAGCGATAAGGCCGATGTACTTAACTCTATGACTACAGGCGCTCAATATCAACTAAAAGACAATCGTGATGAAAAATCTTACTATATTTCTAAGCTGGCTGATGGAAATGTTTGGATGACACAAAATCTAGATCACAACATTGTTACTACTGCCAATTTCTATACTCCTGCGAATACTGATATTCCAACAAACTGGACTGCTTCTACTGCAACTTACCTTTCGGGTGATACAACTTGGAATTGGTCAAACGTTGTCCCAGAGTCTTATGACCCTGGTAATGTCTATTGGAGTGGCACGCTAGGTGATTCTACGCCTGCATCTTCAGGAAATGCACACTACCATTTAGGTAATTACTACAACTGGACTGCGGCTGTTGCTATGAACGACAGTAGTAGTGCTGTCTCTCAATATACTGACGTTAATCAATCCATTTGCCCGGCTGGTTGGACATTACCAAAAAGTGGGAATATTACTATCTCTGGTTCCTTTCAATACTTAGTAGAGCAATATGGATGGAACAGTAGCACAAATAAACTAAGTGGCGACAAAATGATTTGGGAGTCTCCTATTTTCTTTAGCCTGTCAGGTTTTTGGCGCGGGTGGGGAGATTTTGGCAGTGAAGCATACTATTGGTCATCGGTAGCAAACTATAGCGAAGTATCTTCTCTTTTGAAAACATTTTCTGACGGTTTCGTTTATCCAAATGGTTATTATAATTGTCAAGATGGCAATACAATTCGTTGTATAGTACGATAATATACTACATATAATATATAGTAAGTGCTGGACGCTATATCTAGTAGGTTAATTATTTCTAAAAACGCTATATCTAGTGTATTCCCGTACAAAAGCCGAACAAACCACTAATTTTATGTAGAATTCATATTATGCTATAATTATTGTATGTATACAAAATTTAGTAATTTTTTGAAAGACAAAGAGAAAATTTGTATTATCCAGGCGGAAAATCCGGATGGAGATTCACTTGGTAGCGCAATCGCTTTAGACTACTTACTAGACGGTAAGGATGTTTCTTTGTATTGTCCGATTGATGTCCCGAAATATCTGCACTATTTTTCTGATTGGTCTAGAGTAACTAACGAATTTGATTACAAAGCAGATGGATATATTATCGTAGATACTGCTGCTAGTATTCTGCTTTCTAAACTCTTAGAAGATACCGCTATTCGCAATCGTCTGTTTTCTGCTCCGGTTCTCGTGATTGATCATCATGAGACACCTGATGATATTGAGTTCACGCATGAGAGCATAATTGAAATTAGACCTGCCTGTGCCGAATTGATATATCGTATTGCTAAAGGGCAGAAAATGACTATTAATAAAGAGGCTGCAGAAGCTATTTTCCAAGGGATTTTGTCAGACACTTTAGGGTTAACTAGTTCGTCAGTAACGGCTGAAACTTTTGAAATCGCTGCTGAACTTACAAATCTAGGCGCCGATGTGTCGGTATTAGAAGATAAACGCCGTGAATTTATGAAAAAATCACCACGCATTTTGGATTATAAAGCAGACTTAATCAAACGAATTGAATACTCTTTAGATGGGGAGCTAGCAACTGTTCATATCCCATGGGATGACATTCGTGAATACTCGGATGAATACAATCCTAATGTATTAATTCTAGAAGAAATGCGCTTAGTAGAAGGGGTGAAAGTCGCCGTAGCTGTAAAAACATATCCCGATGGTAAAATCACTGGCAAAATACGTACTGGCACAGATGCTCCAATTGCCGACAAAATTGCTGGCTATTTCGGCGGAGGAGGCCATCCGTTTGCGGCAGGATTTAGAACATATGATATGTCTTACGAGGACGTTGTGCATGATTTAGTACAAATAATAACGGAGATGTTAAATGATGCAGCATAAACTTACTTTGTTTAAGACTTACGATAAATGCGCCAATGCTAAGCCAAAATTAACTGTTGTGCTGATACATGGTATTGCTTCAGATTCTAGCACATACAATACTGCCTTAAAGCACTTTGAAAAAATGTCCGATCTTAAAGATGTGAGATTTGTTACTTTTGATCTTTTAGGTTCTGGGAAGTCATTAAAAAGTGACGAGTTAAACTATGATTACAATGATCAACTTAGTGCTCTGAAAAAAAGCATTAAACAGCTGAAATCCAAAACGCCGTTAATACTTGTTGGTCATTCGTTAGGAACATTTATTGTAACTAGATTCACAAATAAATATCCGAAAAGTGTATCGCGACTTATTTTAATATCTCCGCCAATTTATACAAAGGCCGATTTCGCTAATCCTGCTTTTGCGGTTGGGATTGATGCCTTTAAAAAAGCAGTTAGCGTAAAAAATCGTGATATTTTGAAAGAAAAGTCGTTCATTAATTCTATGGATAAAATTGTGCTGGATAAAAATAATTACGACGTGCTTGCTCAAATTAAAGTTCCTACCACATTAATCTATAGCAAGGAAGACCAATTAATAGCTCCTTATAATGTGCCTGGTATAATAAGAAAGAATTCGTCACTTCACGCTATCGGAACTCATGGCAGGCATGGCGTGACTGAAGATAAATTTAAGGAATTAGCAAAAATACTAGTCAAGGAGGTTAATGCTTAAAATCTACAATACTGCCACACGAAAAACTGAAGAGTTAAAGCCTTTGTCTGATGTGGTAAAAATTTATACTTGTGGACCGACTGTATATTCCGAAGCACACATCGGTAACCTAACGGCATATATTTATTGGGATTTATTAGTACGGGCTTTATTAGCTAATGGCTACAAGGTTAAAAGAGTTTTGAATTTAACTGATGTGGGACATTTGGTTTCAGACGGTGATGAAGGTGAGGATAAGTTGGAAAAAGGAGCGGAGCGCGAAGGAATGGACGTTTGGCAAATTGCGGAAAAATATATTGCCAAATTTAAAGAAGACTATAAAGCGTTGGAGCTATTAGCCCCGGAAGTTTGGGCACGAGCAACTGATTATATTGCAGAAGATATTTCAGCCGTAGATGCAATGAGTGCAAATGGTTTTACTTACGAAACTGCGGATGGAGTTTATTATGATACATCACTGTTTGAACATTATGCGGATTTTGCGAGACTAGATTTAGCTGGTTTACAAGCGGGAGCAAGAGTTGGTTTTTCTGACGAAAAGAAAAATGTTTCTGATTTTGCAGTTTGGAAGTTTATTCATGAAGGCGAAAAACATGCAATGCGTTGGGACTATCTTGGACGGCCGGGATATCCTGGATGGCACTTGGAGTGTTGTTCAATTATTCATAAAGAGCTTGGTGAGCCAATTGATATTCATTGTGGTGGGATTGACCATATCCCAGTCCATCATACTAACGAAATTGCTGAATGCTATGGTGCTTACGGAACAAAATTAGCAAATAATTGGATGCATTGTGATTTTATTACTGTGGAAGGCGAAAAGATTTCTAAGTCTATAGGAAATACATTCAGCTTAGCAGACTTGAATGAACGCGGTTTTTCTGCAATGGATTATAAGATGTGGGTTTTGTCTGGGCACTATCAGGGTACACGGAACTTTACTTTTGATTCGCTTGAGGGGGCAAAGGCACGAAGGCTAAATTGGCGGAATCAAATCGCAGAGTGTTACCAAAATAAAGTAGCAGAAACAAATTTTGATTATACAACAATACTAGGAGCAATCAATAATAATCTTGGCTCACCAGAAGCATTTGCTTTAATTGATGAAGCTAAATTATCCTTAGACGACTGGAAGAAAGTTGATGAATTATTTGGCCTTAGATTAATTGCCGATTCGCCTAATATTAGTGACGAAATTCGTGAACTAATTGATGAACGACAACTTGCAAGAGACAAACGAGATTTCGGTAAATCTGATGATTTTCGTGATTTATTGGCCAGCAAGGGAATTACTGTAAAAGATACTGCAGATGGCCCTGTGTGGCAATATATTTAATTATTTGTGATAATAGCGATTTAGAAATTCTTTTTTATAGTCTTGAAAAGTTCCGTTCTGAAGTGATTTGCGGATTTGGTCTGTAGTATGAACAACGAAGTATTCATTATGTATAGATGCAAGAACTTTTGCCGTTATTTCATCTGTCTTAAATAGGTGATGGAGATAAGCTTTGTTGTAATTTTTACAACATTCACAGGCGCAATCTTTTTCTAGTGGCGTAAAATCATGTGTGTACTTTGCGTTTTTGATGTTGATGCGGCCATCTTTAGTATAAAGAGAGCCATTTCGCGCCATGCGAGTAGGGCCAACACAATCAAAAGTATCGCAGCCAAATTCTGCACCTATAAATAAATCCACTGGTTCTTGCCCCATACCTAGAAGGTGGCGTGGCTTATCTTCTGGTAAAATTGAGTTCACAGTTTTTAACATTTCATCCATACCATCCGCCGTAAAAACGCCACCAATGCCAAAACCATCTACTGGCTGAGTGGCACAGTATTTTGCTGATTCGGCACGTAAATCGTTGAATGTACCACCCTGCACAACAGCATACAAAAATTGGGGGTTCTCGGCGAGTCCTGCCGATGTAACACTCTTTGCTAAACGCTGATGTTCGGCTACACAACGTGACAGCCAACAATGCGTGCGGTCCATGGCTTCTTTCATGTCCTCATAACTTTCGGATTTTGCAAGGTGGTCAAACGCCATGTGAATATCAGCTCCAATTGCCCACTGAGCCTGCATAGATGATTCTGGAGTAATCTCAAAGTTTGCGCCATCAATATGAGATTTAAATTTTACGCCTTTTTCAGTAATTTTGACATTCGGAAGACTGAAGATTTGAAAGCCACCCGAATCGGTAAAGGTTGGTTTATGCCAACTACTAAACTCCGCTAAACCACCGGCTTCTTTAATCAGTTCAGTGCCAGGACGAAGAATTAAATGATAAGTGTTTGCAAGAATAGCCTGCGAGCCTAGTTCATTCATTTCTTTCATAGTGAGAGCTTTAACAGTGGCACGAGTAGCGGCGCCAACGAATGCTGGCGTATGAATGTCGCCGTGCGGAGTATGGATAATACCGGTGCGAGCTAAGCCATCGCGATGAGTAATTTCGTATTTTAACATATTAGCACCGAGTCTCCATAGCTTAAGAAATTATACTTTTCGGCAATGGCGTGGTCGTAGGCATTTTTGAGATGATCCCAACCAGCAAAAGCTGAAGCGAGCATGAGAACAGTGGATTTAGGAGCATGATAATTTGTAAGCAACGCATCTACAAGCTGGAATTTGAATCCTGGGTAAATAAAGATGTCGTCTTCGCCTTCTGTTTTACCGGTTTTGGCGTAGTATTCAAGAGTACGTGCAACTGTAGTACCAACTGCAACAATGCGTTTATCGTGATTTTTAATGACTTTTAGAGTATCTTCTGGAATATGAAACCATTCGGAATGCATGTGGTGGTCTTCAACATTGTCAGTACGCATAGGCAAAAAGGTGCCGAGACCAACATGGAGAGTAATATATTTAATAATTATACCTTTTTGCTGAAGTCTGTTTAGTAAGTCTTCCGTCATGTTGAGACTGGCAGTTGGGGCAGCGGCGGAGCCCATGTTCTTGGCCCAAATGGTTTGGTAGCGTTTTTTATCATCTTCTGTGGCGTCGCGGTGAAGATAAGGCGGTAGGGGAACGGTACCATATTTTTCGGCAAGCTCGGCAAGTGGAGCTTCAGATTCTACTTCCGCAATACCATTGCCTAAAATTTTTGAAATTGTGATTTGGTGTTTGTCAATTGACAATATATCACCATCATGGAGTTTGCCACGATACATCACACGTTGAGGCTCATCTCCGTGTTTTTCTAAAACTACCAACTCGCGTTTGCGACCATCTGGAAGAGTACAAAACAAGCGCGATTGCATCACACGCGTATCGTTTAAGATTAAAACATCGCCCGGGTTTAAAAAATCATCTAGATTACGATAAAAAGAATCCTGAATAGCGCCGGTTTGACGGTTTAAAACTAAAAGACGCGTTGAACCGCGCTCTTTAGGAGGGAACTTTGCAATGCGTTCGTCGGGTAAGTCATAGTTGTAATCAGAAACTAACATAAAAAATATTATATACTATTTTTACTAATTTGGCAATTGGCGCTCTCTTTAGCAATTTGTTTTTTATAACGATCTTCTTCGGAAAAAATGCAACCGCAGTACTTCTGCATATATAGACCGGCTTCGCGAGCTTTTTGTTGACCTTCACGGAACCCGACACGAAAATCACGATATAAGAATTCCACGCCGGAAAGAGAGGACAATTCTTCACATACTTTTATTATTTCTTCGTGTTTTTGATATGGTGAAACTAATAAGGTTGTAGTAAAAGTATCGTAGCCGTGCTTGGCGGCATATCGCACAGTTTCTGTAAGGCGTTTTTTGTAGCAATAGTTAACACAACGATTCGGAATATCATTAACTACACTACGACAAAATTCATCAAGCCCATATTCTTCATCTATAATTAGCTCAACTTTAGTTTTTTCGGCATAATCTTTGAGGCAATCGCGTCGGGCTTTATACTCAGTATACGGATGAATATTCGGATTGTACCAAAAAAGAGTTGGCTCAATCTTTTCAGCACGCAAACTATCTATACAATACACACTACATGGTGCACAACACGTATGCATTAATAATTTCATTGTTATTATTATAACATTTATGCTACAATAAGTATATAAGGAGGTGTATGTCTAAAAAGTACGAAACAGATTTAAGGACATTTATTAAATTTTGGTTAGTGCCGTTAGGTATCGTGGCAACACTTTTCATTTTGAATAAAGCGTTGACTGGGTTAATTATTATTGGTATCTCTATTTTTCTTGCACTAGCTTTAAAGCCGTTGGTTAGAAAAGTGAACGGATTTTTCACTAAGGCTTTTGGCAAGGACAAAAAACACCAAACTTTGTCAGCAGTTTTTGCTTATCTTATCGTTGTGTTAGTGATAGGTGCTATTGTTGCGATTGTCGGCCCAGTTGTCGTAAATGAAACTGCAAAATTTGTTCAACACTTCCCGGAAACATTTGAAAATACTTTCGGTGGATGGGATGGAATTAATAACTTTGGTAGAAATATTGGCATAGAAAATTTACAGGGTGAACTGACTGGTTTTGTAGATAATATTTCAAACAATCTAATGGGCTTTTTGGGCCATAACCTAATTTCTAGCGTGAGCGGTGTCGCCGGCGTAGTAATGGACATTGTGCTAATTCTTGTCTTAACGCTCCTGTTCCTACTGGAAGGCCCGCCTATGCTTGATGAGCTATGGAAGAATTTGGGTTCTGATGAAGAAGACAAGAAATCTACTGGCGTAGCTAGAAAGATAGTGACACGTATGGCTAATGTAGTATCAACTTATGTCTCTCATCAAATTATTGTAGCTATCATTGATGGTTGTGCTGCTATGATTATTGTATTTGTACTCTCGTTAATTTTCGGTTTGTCAGCTAATCTCGCAATTCCAATGGGGATGATTACGATGATGTTCTATTTAATCCCGATGTTCGGCCAGTTTATTGGTGGCACTTTAGTGACCGTGCTATTGTTCTTCTCAAATCCAATTGCTGGTGGCATTTTTGCAATCGTTTATATTCTATATTCACAAGTAGAAAATAACTTAATAGCTCCAAAAATTCAAGGCAGCGCATTGAACTTACGGCCAGTAATTATTTTATGCGCAGTTACAATTGGTATGTTTATGTTTGGCCTGCTTGGTGCAATTATTGCAATTCCAATTGCGGGCTGTATTAGGGTGTTGATTGAAGAATATCCAAATATTAAAGCCCTTAGGAAGTAAAAATGTCCGAAAAAAAATCCATCCCTGCTGATAACTCTGATGTTGACCAAAAGAAGTTAATCCCGAAAAAACTATTAAAGAAACCTATTCTGATTTTGATTTTTATTCTAATTAATGTGGCAGTAATTGCAATTACAGCCTTTTCGGAATTTGGCAATTCGGAAAATGCGGCAGCACTTTCTGAAGTTAGAATTAACTGGTGGTTTTTGGTACCAGCAGCAATTTGTTTTCTTGCGGCATTATGGTTTGAGATTCATAAATATGTTTTGATGATGCGCGAAATGTCGCCAGACAAATCTAAATTTGATAGAAGAAAGGCGAGAAAAGTAGCAAGAAGAACTGTCTTATTGGGGAAATACTATGACAATATCACACCGGCGGCAATTGGCGGACAACCATTTCAAATATATTATATGCGTAAAAACAGTGGTTTACCGAATGGCGTTTCAACTTCGGTACCAATTTTTGGAATGATTTCGGGGCAGATTGGCTTTATTATTATTGCGGTTTTATGTTTTCTGTTTGGAAGCTTATCTATTAATAACGCAGTACTAATTGGCACAGCGTGTTTTGGGCTAATCTTTTATGCATTTTGGCCAATCGTGGTAATGATTGCGACTTTTTTGCCTAAAGCAACGACGGAAATTATTGGAATTTTTGTAAAATTTTTGGCTAAAATTCGTATTGTGAAAGATGTGAAAAAAACTCGTGAAAAAACCGAATATGAAATCAACGAATATGCTAAATGTGTACGTAAAATCTTAAAAACACGTGGGCTGTTTTTAAAGACCGTGGCGATGTCATTGGCATTTCAAGTTTTAATTTCCGTAATTCCTTTCTTCGTACTGACCGCTTTCGGTGGAGAAGTAGATTTCTTACCTTGTTTTGTAACTACCGTAGCGGTAACGTCTGCCGTGTATTTTGTGCCAACTCCAGGTAATGCAGGAGCAGCGGAGGGGACTTTCTTCATAGTATTCTCGGCCTTGTCTTCTGGTTATATATTCTGGGCAATGTTAGTTTGGCGATTCTTCTCCTACTATGTGTATATTTTATTGGGGCTTATTATTTATTTTGTGATGCATTTAGAAAAGAAAAATGATGGGAATAAAGAAACTATTAAGGAATAAAAAGCTCTTCATTTTTGGCGCCATCGGTGTGGTGATGATTGGTTTTTTGACTTGGTTTTTGATAAGTCTTTTGACGCTTAATACCGACTTGCAAATCACTTTGAAATATGATTTTCCTTCAGCCGCTTCTGTTAAAAATTTAAAGGAGGTTGATGCACGCGATTATGCCGTGGCGATAGACGGCGACGTAATAGCAGGGAAAAGCATAAACGCAGGTGAAAATTATACTCAGCCTACAGCAAGTACTGCGAAAATGATTTTAGGTTTAGCTATAATGAAAGCTAAACCATTCGGCCTTGGTGAATCAGGTGAAACAATTACAATTAATAACGAAATGTATAAACGCTATCTTTGGTATGCGTCTCATAATGGTTCAAATTCACGCGTTAGATTAGGGGAAGAGATCAGTGAATATGATGCTTTAATGTCAGTGTTTTTAGTTTCCTCTAATAATATGGCAGATTCATTGGCGATTTGGGCGTTTGGGTCCTTGGACGAGTATCGGGAATATGCAACTTCATTGTTAAATGAATGGGGGCTTAACGATACTACGATTGGCGAGGATGCTTGTGGTTTTAGTGAAACAACTGTAAGTTCGGCGAGCGATTTGGCGATAATTGGTAAAAAAGTGATGGACGAGCCGGTGCTGGCCGAAATAGTAAAAACCAAAAGTTACGAGGTTCCGGTGGCTGGGCTTTTAGAGAATACTAATAAAATATTGGGGGATTTGGAGATATCTGGTATAAAGACCGGTTATATCGGTGACGCTTCTGGATATTGTTTGATTTCTGGCTATCGGAACGATAATCATGTCGTGACGGTAAGCTTACTAGGTGCCCCAACAAGAGATAGCTCGTTTAATGAAAGTTTAGCCTTGGTTGAGGCAATACAAAATGCTACAGCTAAGAGTAAGTTGGTTTCTGAGGGGCAAATTGTGGGCTATTACGAGAGTTGGTGGACGGGTCCGGTAGCAATCAGAGCTACTGATGATTTTAATGAAATGATTTGGGAAGAGGCAGAAAAAAATAGAGAATTAATAATGGATGATGAGAACGGTACCTTAGCGTTAAAAATTGCTCAAAATGAATATGAACTTGCTGTGAAAGCAGATGATTATAATAGGTCACCCAGTTTTTGGGAAAGAGTAATGAGGGTTTTTGGATGGGAAAAAGGCGGTGAAATTGTGGAAGATAATGGGAGTGCAACAGAAGAACAAAGCGCGGTTGAAAGTTCCGAAATAACAGATGTAAATGAGTCAGAGCAGGAAGAACAAGAGCAACCTGTTTTAGAGCCTGTCACCAATGTTCCATCTGGTAATTGTACTATTAAACTTGGTTATTTAATGTTGATAAATCCAAATTTTACGGTTGATACAAATTTTATTGATGCAAGAAGAGCTGAATTAGTTAGTATTTCGCAGCGATATGGCATAGTGGAAGGCAATCCTTATAATGGTGATAATTTGCTAGATGCAGAAGCAGCCGAACATTTAAATGAAATGGTGAAAGCATACGAGGCTGATTATCCAGGCCATACTTTTGAAACGCGTTCGTGCTATCGGGCACGTGGGACTACATGCGGAAGACTTTGTGCAGCGACCGGCGCGTCCGATCACCATACTGGCTTAACTTGTGATTTATTAGATCCGGTTTATGGGACTTCGCTAGACACAGATACTTACGATCAGCATCTTGATTGGCAATGGCTGTATGCAAATTCTTATAAATATGGCTTTATTGATAGATTTCCGTACGAGTGGGCGGGTGGGCCAATGAGTGCACCATTAAATGTAGACGAAAATGGCTCCACTGGGTTATTTGAAACCTGGCATTATCGTTATGTAGGAGTCGGGCCAGCAACTGAGATAGCCTTAGGAAAATATAATAACGGCGCGTATGATTCACTTGAACATTATTTAAAGGCTAGGGGATTGGTTTCTGATTTAAAAAATGGTTTATGTGAATAATAAAAAAGTAGTATAATATAACATATATGTTTAAACTTTTTCGGTTTTTGAAGCCATATTGGTGGCAGGTTATAATTCTAGTCGCTGCAACTGGTTTGCAGGTTTGGACTACTTTGAGGTTGCCAGCGTTAATGGCTCATATTATCAATGATGGCATAGTCCCTGGAAATACCGATTATATTTGGCAAACTGGCTTGATGATGGTAGGTCTTGCTATTGTTTCGGCTGCTGCATCGCTTATTTCTAGTTTTTTCTCAGCGAGAGTAGGGACGAGCTATGCACGTGATATTCGTGCGGCAATTTTTACTAAAGTTATTAATTTAAATATTTTAGACGTGAAGGACTTTAGCACAGCATCTTTGCTCACTCGTACTACAAATGACGTTAACCAAGTTCAAACTGTAACGATAATGATTTTGTCAATGATGGTAAGAGCGCCACTCTTTTGTATTATTTCTATCATAATGGCGATTCAAACTGCACCAGACATGTCGTGGATTATTTTAGTCGGGGCGGCGGCGATTCTTGGAACTGTGATTTTAATAATGTCCCTCGTTGTGCCAAAGTTTAAGATTTTCCAAGGTCTAATAGACAAAATCACTTTGCTAACTCGCGAAAACTTAACTGGACTTAGAGTCGTACGAGCATTTAATAATGAAAAAGTTGAGAAGAAAAAATTTACAAGCACTAACGATAAATTAACAAAATTATTAATCTTTATTGATCGCATCATTGAGCTACAAAATCCATTAATCAATATTATCTTTAATGGAACTACGCTACTTTGTTCCTGGATTGGTATATCTCTTTTAACTAAGGATTTTGCGTATTTAGGGAATATGACTGCTTTTGCACAATATGTTACCCATGTAATGATTTCGTTTTTGATGATGTCAATTTTATTTGTGATGCTGCCAAGAGCTAATGTGTCTGCCCATCGTATTAATGATGTACTTGGTAAAAAATCTAAAATTAACTGGCTTGATAAAACGAAAGGCATTCCTAGTAAAGACGCTTCTGTAGAATTTAAAAATGTTGATTTTGCATATCCAGATGCAGAAGAAAAAGTACTAGATAATATCTCCTTTAAGGCTGAAGCAGGAAAGACTACAGCATTTATTGGTTCAACTGGTTCTGGTAAATCTACTTTAATTAATTTAGTACCAAGGTTTTATGAGGCGACTGGTGGCGAAATTTTGGTTAATGGGCTGCCAGTTAAAGACTATGAAAAGAACGACCTAATGAAAAGAATTGGTTTTGTGCCGCAACGAGGGATGTTGTTTGCTGGTTCGGTCAAATCTAATATAAAATTTGGAGCACCGAACGCCAGTGATGAACAAATGCATAAAGCAGCACGTATTGCTCAGGCTGAAAACTTTATAGAAAAATTACCAGAAAAATACAATTCTCATATTGCACAAGGCGGGACAAATGTTTCAGGTGGGCAAAAACAAAGATTATCTATTGCACGAGCGATTTGCAAAAACCCAGATATCTTTATATTTGATGATGCGTTTTCGGCGCTAGATATGAAAACCGATGCAAAATTAAGAACAGCTTTAAAAGAAATAACCGCAAATGCTGTAGTATTAATTGTGGCTCAAAGAGTGAGTACTATTAAGGACGCTGAACAAATTGTCGTCTTAGATAATGGGCGTGTAGTAGGGAAAGGCAAACACTATGAACTTTTGAAAGACTGTAAAATTTATCAGGAAATAGTGAAGTCACAATTGTCAGACAAAGAATACTCTAGCGAATTAAAACTAGCAGCTAAGTACAGGAAGGAGGTAGAGCATGCCTAAACCTCGTTCGGATGGTCAAAAGCCTAAAAATATGTTCGCTTCATTTAAGGTTTTCCTGAAGTCTTTGGGTAAATACCGTTGGCCAATCTTGGCATGCGTACTCCTTACCATTGGGTCGGCATTGCTCGGACTATTTATTCCAAAAATCTTAGGTGATATGACAACTATTGCCGTTAACTCTTATCCAGAGCTAGATTGGTCGGCGTTGGGCGGTAAGGCAATTCTAATAATTGGTTTATTCTGCGCTTCTGCGGCTTTGAATTATGCACAGGCGTATATTTTGGCTGTTGTTTCGGCAAAATATACAAGAGATATGCGCGAAAAAATACTTGATAAAATATTCCGTTTGCCTATTTCTTATTTTGATAAACATCAATATGGCGATACATTGTCGCGAATGTCTAACGATGTAGATGTGCTCACTACGTCAATGTCGCAAGAAATTGCGGACGTTTCGTTGTCGCTTACAACGCTTATCGGCGTGATGACAATCATGTTGACTATTTCGGTGCCACTTTCGCTGATTGCCTTTATCGTGGTACCTGTGTCGGTAATCGTAGTTGGCAGGATAATGAAATTTGCCCAAAAATACTTCCGTGAGCAACAAACCACTTTAGGGGTATTAAACAGCGAAATAGAAGAAGATTACTCCGGGCAAATCGTCATTAAGTCTAACTCTTACGAAGACGATGCTAAAGCTGAGTTTGATAAAATTAATGGCAAACTAACCACAGTCACAAGAAAGGCACAAATCTTTTCTTCTTTGTCATTCCCGGTCACCCACATATTTACTAATCTTGGCTACGTAGCGGTATGTGCGCTAGGCGGCGTGTTTGTAGTACAAGGGCGAATTAATATTGGTGATATCCAGGCGTTTATACAATATGTTTCTCGTTTTAATCGGCCTATTACGGAGATTGCTTCTACAACTTCTACTTTACAATCTTTACTTGCCGCTAGCGAAAGAATTTTTGAATTCTTAAATGAAGAAGAGGAAGAACCGGATATAGAGCCGGCAAGCAAACTTAATTCCGTAAAAGGTGAAGTAGAATTTCATAATGTAAACTTTGGTTATTTGCCTGGTCAAACAATAATCCGTGATTTTTCTGTAAAAGTTAAGCCTGGGATGAAAGTAGCGATTGTTGGACCGACTGGTGCTGGTAAAACTACCTTAATTAATTTATTGATGCGTTTTTATGAACCAAACTCTGGTTACATTTCAATAGATGGCGTACCAACGCGCGAAATGAAACGATCGGATGTGCGACAACTATTTGGAATGGTGCTTCAGGACACTTGGCTATTTTCTGGCAGTGTAGAAGAAAATTTACGCTATGGTAATTTACATGCGACCTTGGATGATATCAAAAAGGCAGCCAAAGCTTCTAATGTAAACCATATTATTGAGGCTTTGCCAAAATCCTATCATTCAGAAATTTCTGAAGACTCTGATAATATCTCTGCCGGCGAAAAACAACTTCTTACAATTGCGCGCGCTATGGTGGCTAACCCGCCAATGATGATTTTAGATGAGGCAACTTCCAATGTTGATACAAGAACTGAACAATTAATTCAAGACTCGTTTGAAAAACTAACTCGTGGTAGGACTTCATTTGTAATTGCGCATCGTTTATCCACGATTCGTAATTCGGATTTAATCCTGGTAATGCGAGATGGTGCGGTAGTGGAACAAGGGAACCATGATGAGCTCTTAAAACTTAATGGATTTTATGCAGAACTATATAATTCACAATTTGCCGAGAACTAACTGAAAAACTTCTTCAATAGTGCCAGAAGCGTCAATTAAATTTAAATTAAAATCTTTAGCGATTTTAGGGTAGGCAGCATTTACTTTTTGTTGGAAATCGTCTGGCTTTTTTTCAAAAGTTTCTTTGGCTTTACCACGATTGCCTTGACGGGCCAGGCGGACTTCATCTGAAACAGTAAGAATAAAACCGTAGTCAGGAGTAAAGTATTTGGCGGGAAGTAGTTCTTTAGTTATCTTGATTATTTTGCTGCGGGAGACGCCTTCACCGTAGCCTTGGTAGGCGAGGGTAGACCAATAATTTCGTGCTGAAATCACAATGCCACCGTTTTTCAAAACTGGTTCGGCGATTTTTTTCCATAGTTCATTACGGGCAGCTGTAAATAATAAAACATTTGTAAGCGGCTCCAAATCGTAACCACGAGTTAAAATCATGTCGTGTAAATCATGGGCCTGCGGGAGATCTCCATCCGGCTCTTCTAATATAACTACTTGTTTGCCCTGGGACTCGTAGTGTTTTTTTAGTAGCTCCGCTTGAGTGGATTTACCGGTGCCGTCCTGGCCCTCTATTACGATGTACATTTTAAATACCTTTCATAGCAAGCAGGGCAGAGAGCACGATACTCTATTTTGCTTTTACCATCGTCTATAAGAATATCTGGGCCGTCAGTCATAAGTTTTCCGTTTAAGAAACGACAATTTAATGTGGCTTTGTGCCCACATTCGCAGATAGTTTTAATCTCTTCAATGTCGTGAGCAATTTGGAGAAGTCTGGTGGCACCTTCAAACCCGCCGTCTTCGCGACGGAAGTTTAAACGTAAACCATACGCCATTACTGGAATATTAAAATCAATTGTAATTTTCATTAATTGGTCCGCTTGTTTCGGAGTTAAAAACTGCGCTTCATCTACTAGCACACAGTGAACATCTTTGTATTTTTGTGCGATAGTTTTATAAAGATTAGTACGACGGTCAAAACAAAAATCGGTCTCACGCTCTGGGCCAATGCGGGTTAATAGCTTAGTGCCATTTTTGGTATCGGTATTAGGCTTAATCACGCAAACTTTGTGACCACGCTCTTCATAATTAAAAGCGACCTGCAAAAGTTGCATAGTCTTGCCACAACCCATCGCTCCATATCTAAAGTATAACTTTGCCATATGCTATAATTATAGCATATGCACGAGAGTTGGAAGCCGTTTCTTAAAGCGGAATTTGAGAAGCCGTATTTTAAAGAATTGGCGGATTTTTTGCATGGTGAATATGAGACTAAGACGATTTTTCCAAGGAAGGAATTAGTGTTTCGGGCGTTTGCGACGGATTTAAATGAAGTTAAAGTGGTGATTTTGGGGCAAGATCCTTATCATACACCGGGAGCGGCGGAAGGATTGGCGTTTTCGGTGCCAAATTCTCAGCCAATACCGCCTTCTTTAATAAATATATACAAGGAAATTGATGCGGATGTGGGGAGACATGCAAATCCACGAGGGAGTTTAGCTTCGTGGCAAAAGCAGGGCGTGCTACTACTTAACACTGTATTGACCGTGGAGGCACATAAACCTAAATCACATAGTGGAAAGGGTTGGGAGATTTTTACCACAGCGACGATTGAATACTTAAATCGGGAGAGGCCACATTTGGTGTTTATTTTGTGGGGGCGCGATGCGAGAAATAAAAAATCTTTAATTGATACTTCGCGACATTTAGTGTTGGAATCAGCGCATCCTTCACCGTTGTCGGCTTATAGTGGGTTCTTCGGAAGCCGGCCATTTTCTAAATGTAACCAGTTCTTACGAGAAAATGGTTTAAAAGAAATAGTCTGGTAGGTATTAAAGCCACTTTGCAAGTTTGGCGTATTCTTCGGAATCTTTTGAATAAGAGTCCAGAATATCTTCGGTGTAAGTTTTGCCGTTAGTGAGATTTAGAGTTTCTACTTCAGGCATAGCGGCTAGCAAACGTACGACCGCTTCGTCGGTGTCGTAATTAGTCATGGATTTTTTAGGGTCGGTAGAATGAGAGTGCACGCGAAGTTCCCTGTAAACGAAGCGCTTAATCCCGGCCTGAAGACAATATTTGAGACAGTTTTCGCAGGTGGCAACACGGTTGTATATCGTGCAGCCGGTAAGATCTTGATGTGCAAATAAGAGTGCGTTCATCTCGGAATGAATAGCAAAATAGTATTTCATCGGGCGTTCGCTCAACGTCATTTTTGATTCATCAGAGCCTTGAACCATGCCATTGTAACCGAGCGAAACTACGCGCTTATTTTGGTCCACGATCACACAGCCCATTTTGGATGAAGGATCCTTGGATTTTGCAGCGACTGCTTCAGCGATATTCATGAAATATTCATCCCACTCGCGTTGTTTTTTATTCATTTAACCTCCTGTTTGTTGTATTATAACACGAAAAAAACCGTATTGCATTTTTTAAATGGCTTATGTTATAATAAGAACATGTTAAAGGCCATAAGCAATTTTTATGTAGTAACGTTACTATTTTGTACGCTTACTGTCGGTCTTATCCTCTCTTCCTCTACAACTTCCTCCGCTTCCACCACTGCTGATGCAGCAGTCACAGTAGGCTCAGCCTGTTCCATGACTGCTACGGTAGACACTCCACATAATGCAGAAGTGCCTAATGGTACTAATAGGACAGAAATAGGTACTACCACACTAAATACTATATGTAATGATAGTGGAGGATTCGCTATTTATGCTGTAGGTTATTCTAACAATGAATATGGTAATAATACTATGATAAACCAAGCAGATAGTAATATTACCTTTAACACAGGTACTGCTACTTCAGGCAGTAATTCTAACTGGTCTATGAAATTATCACAAGTTACTACTGGCACCTTTGCTACTACCATAGATAATAGCTTTAATAACTATCATAATGTACCAGCTACTTATACTAAAGTAGCCCATAGAGACTCTGCTACTGATGCAGTTTCTGCTAATCCTGCTACTGGTACGTCTATTAGTGCTACTTACCAGACTTTCATCTCTCCTACCCAGGCTTCTGGTACTTATCAAGGTAAAGTAAAGTATACTATGGTGCATCCAGCGAGTGAGATACCGGCGCAACCACAAACCGCTACATCTGGTTGCATTAATTATTTCGCGAATACAACTACGGCGGAAGGTACTATGGGCTGCCAATCCATTTCAGCCTCGGCTACTTCTGCTACACTGCTTGCTTCTAACTTTTCTAGGACTGGCTATGGCTTTGCTGGCTGGTCTGACGCCTATGACTATGAGACTAATCCAAATGCTCACTTTTACGGTCCGCAGGAAGATATTACCTTTACCGCAGGACAATATACTGGCGCTAACAATGGTCTAGCTCTCTATGCCGTATGGGTGAAGTCTGCTGGTAGCTTGCAGGACGCCTCTAAGGTCGCCACACTCTGCGGTACTGGTACCGGAAGCCTCACCACTGCACCAACTGACGGCACGGCTAACCTCGCTTCAGTCTCTGCCCTTACCGATGAGCGTGATAATGAGACTTACGCCATCGCTAAACTCGCGGATGGTAAATGTTGGATGATAGAAAACTTAAGACTAGAAGCTGAAAACACCAGAACTGCCGAGAAACAGGCTCTCGCACAGGGCTATGGTGCATCTACTACTTATGGTAATTTCTCTGGTCTCGCGGATGCGGAATCTGCTAGTTTCTCATCTACCTATTCTGCCAATAGTCTTTATTATTCTGGTACTCAAAGCGGTACTGCTAGTATAAATATCGGTACATATAATTATCCAGGCAATCGTATGCCTCGTTACAATAACTTAAATACTCAATCTAGAGCGTCTAACCCAACTAGTAACATATTCTCAAGCGACAATACTGTTGGTGGTATGTATAGTTATGGCAACTATTACACTTGGCACGCCGCTATCGCTAATCTCACTTATAATGGTTATAATAATATTAGTACGATAAGTACATCTCTTTGCCCTACTGGTTGGAGATTACCAAGAAGCGGTGATAAGACTAGAATAACATCAAATGATGATAATGATTTTTGGAATCTCATAGTAGACGCAATAAATGGCGGCACAAATCCAGCTAACTATGATAGCCAAACTATGCCATATTACACTGATGCTAGTGAGGCTGGTCCAGTAGTAGCCAAACTCAGGAATTATCCTAATAACTTCATCTACTCTGGCTACTTTCGTGGGTCGTCTGCCTATGGTAGAGGTAGTGGTGGCGATTATTGGTCATTTACTGCGTATGATTACAGTAGTTCGTATGCAATGGACCTAAATAATTCCCCGCGCGCTTACCCAGGTACGGCTAATGATAGTAAGTATGAAGGCCACAGTATTAGGTGTACGGTATCGGCCAGTACTTAATATCAACTTCCATTACTTCGAGCTTAAGTGCCAGTGGCCGCCGTATTCACATTTATAAACTGTGAGTTCGGGTGAGCCGTGGTCGTACTGGGCGACTTTCGCAGCAAGCTCGGCTTCTTCCTTGGTAGCATAGCAAATTTTATGAGTATCACCAACCCAGCAACGCTGGGGCTCGTAAGCCTGATTCGGATTTAAGTGTTTATTTCGATTCGCCATATCTTATTATTATATCACAGATTGTAATTTTTGTCAATTTATGGTAAAATAGCCCTTATGACTTTAAACAAAGACAAAATTCGGAATGTGGCGATTATCGCACATGTTGACCACGGGAAGACCACGCTAGTTGATGGTCTACTTAAGCAGTCTCATACTTTTCGCGATAACCAGGCGGAAATGTCGCAGACGCTGATTATGGACTCGTTGGACCAGGAACATGAGCGGGGAATTACTATCACCGCGAAGCAGACCTGTGTGTATTATGATGGCTATAAAATAAATATCATTGACACGCCAGGGCATGCGGATTTTTCGGGCGAAGTAGAGCGGACTCTAAATATGGCAGATGGGGTACTGTTAATCGTAGATGCTCAGGAAGGGCCGATGCCACAGACGAAATTCGTGTTATCTAAAGCGTTGGCGTTAGGTTTGAAGCCAGTGGTAGTAATCAATAAAATTGATAAGCCAGCTGCGCGAATTAATGAGGTTTTAAGCGAAGTTGAGTCTCTATTTTTGGAGCTTGCAACAGATGAATCGCAATTATTTTATCCGGTATATTATGCGATTGCACGCGAAGGCCGGGCTGGAAAAACTACAGAGCTAGATGATGATTTACATGTGATATTTGATTCAATCATTAATGATATTCCGGCACCGGATGTGGATGAAAATGCCGAGTCGGCACAGTTGCTGGTCGCGGCACTTGCAGGCGATAATTATCTTGGTAAGTACTGCATCGGTAAAATTTTTAAAGGTAAATTAAAGAAGAATCAAAATGTAAAAATTCTGCATAATAATGAAATCAAAAATAGCAAGATTGATAATTTGTTTATCTATAAAGGGCTTGGTAAGGAAGAAGTGGCGGAGGCGGTTGCGGGGGATATTGTGGCAATTACTGGAGTTTCGGAAGCAAATATTGGAGATACGATTGCGACCGGTGACAATCCGGAGGCTTTGCCTGGGATTGAGCTAGAGGCTCCGACTCTGTCGGTATATATCGGGCCAAATACCTCGCCGCTAAAGGGACGTGAAGGCGAATTTACGACTTCACGACAAATTGCTGAGAGATTAGAAAAAGAGCTTGAAACCAATATTGCGTTAAAAATCCAGCCGGATGGTTTGGGTTATAAAGTGTCTGGTCGGGGTGAATTGCATTTGTCTGTACTAATTGAAACAATGCGCCGTGAAGGATACGAAATGGAAGTAGGCCGACCGGAAGTAGTTTATCGTGAAATTGACGGAACAAAATGCGAGCCAATTGAAGACTTGACGATTGAAGTGGATCCGGAATTTGTCGGTGCAGTGTCACAGGAACTCGGTATTCGTAAAGCGGAGCTAAAGACACAAGAAATGACAACGACTGGTGCAACGCGTTTTGTCTATGAGATATCTACAGCAGCATTAATCGGACTTCGTAATAATTTGCTGACGGCTACTAAGGGTACGGCAATCATGTCGTCGCTTCCTTCGGGATATCGTCCAGTGGAAGGACGCTATAAACCAGAGCGAAATGGTGCTTTAGTATCATTTGAGAGTGGCGTTTCTACTGCGTATGCGTTGGATGCAGCTCAGGCTCGTGGTATTTTGTTCATTCCGCCGCAAGTGCCTGTGTATCAGGGGATGATTGTGGGCCTTTCAAATAAAAAAGATGACCTTGATATTAATATTTGTCGTGAAAAACAATTAACAAACATGCGAACTCACGCTTCTGACGGAGCGATTCAACTAACGCCTTATACGCAATTGTCTTTGGAACAATGTTTAGACTTCTTGCTAGACGATGAGCTGTTAGAGGTGACACCAAAATCTTTGAGACTACGCAAAAGACAACTAGACCCAATTAAAAGGAAAAGAGAGAATCGCAATTAAAATCTAATAAAGGAGGAAAAATGAAAGCGATTGATGAAAAAATAGGAAAATTTGTCGGCAACAGCGACACGGTATTTATTATTCCACCTTTTCAAAGGAACTATTCATGGGATGAAGAGCAATGCGAAGAGCTATTCAACGATATACTAGATTCTGTCGCGAAAGGGAAAAGTCACTATATCGGTAACATCGTATATTATGTGGGGGAGAATAATCGTGCAGGGTTTAGTGAATACATCTTGGTGGACGGTCAGCAAAGAATTACTTCAATTTTGTTATTGCTTTCGGCAATTAGAAATAGGCTACCAAAAAATGAAGCAGATAAGTTGGAACGAAAATTTCTAATAAATGAAGACGAAGACGATGAAAGATTTAGAGTTAAATTAAAACAAACCGAAAACGACTCAAGGGTATTTGAAAAAATTATTGAAAAAGATAAATTTTCAGGTGATGGTACCACTAAACATGCAATTACTAATGAAGAGAAGAAAAATCGTCTCTTTCAAAATTATATGTATTTTTCAGATCGTTTATCTGAACTGGACGAGGATAAAATAACGGAATTTTATAATGCTACAGCTAACCTAGATATCGTAGATTTAAACTTGAAGATAGAAGATGATCTTGAAGCAGTTCAAAAAATATTTGAAAAAATAAATTCAACCGGCAAAGAACTCTCAATCGCTGATTTAATTAGAAACTATCTTTTGGTGTCGAAAAGTTCAGATATTCAACAAAAACTTTATAACGATTATTGGGTGAAGATAGAGGACCTCTACGAAGACAAAGAAAAAATTTCGGACTTTGCTAAACATTATTTAATTACAAAGAGAGGTATTTGGGCGGAAGAGAAAAAGATTTATAGTACCTTTAAGTCATATTTTGATAACGCAGATATGGAAAAAGAAGAAATTTTGAGTGAAATTCTTAAGTATTCAAAATATTATAACTGGTTGATTAGCGAAAAATGCCCAGACGATGGTATCAATATTATTGTTAAAGAGTTGAATGTTTTAAAATCCGATGATATGTATAGCCTACTCTTAGTATTATTTGATAAAATGTACAATACTGACAGAGTTACTTTCAAAAAAATATTAGATGTTCTGACTGATTTTATGATAAGATACCGCATCGTGTCTCCTGTTAATGGTAGTGGCGACATCCGAAAGACCTTATTCACTTTGCTCTCTAAAATTACTAATAATGAAATTGAACTAAGCTATGATGCAATTCTACATGAATTATCAAATAGCCCATCACCGGGTGGACGTTTCCCAGATGATAATGAATTCAAAGCCGCACTAAGAGAATACGTAAATACTGGTTATGCTAGAGCTTTGCTTTATAAACTAGAATATAAAGAGATAAAAAATATTCCAGTAGATATTAGAAAAGCTACGGTGGAACATCTCATGCCTCAAACTCTTTCTGAAAAGTGGAAAAAGTATTTGGGTGGCGAAGAAAAGGCCTCTTTGATTTATAACACTTATATTAATAATATTGGGAATCTAGCTTTATTATCTAGGCCATTAAATTCTGAAAATTCTAATGATGTTTGGAAGAATAAAAAGAAAAACATCGCTGCATCTCAATTTATTTTAACTAATACAATTGATATGAATTGCAAATGGGATGATACAGCTATAATTAACAGGTGCAATTATTTGACCGAGCTTGCTTTGAAACATATTACAGCTCCTTTGCCACGGGATAGGGACTATGAAACGGTTGAAGTGACTGATGATTTTCTATCAGGATTATATGATGCTAAAGATATAAATTTCAATGTAACTGGTAGAGCGGTGAAATCTGTAATATTTGATAATCACCCTTATGCCGTAGGTGGGTGGTTTGAACTAGTTCCAAAAGTTTGTAAAATTTTATATGAACACAATAAAGACAAGTTTGATGATATAGTTAGAGAAAATAGAATTCATAAATCAACATTCAAAACATCTTATTATAGAGGAAAAGACCCAATTATTTGTACAGAAGAAAAATACCTGATTAGTTCTTACCATTTGAAAGGGACGGAATATTATATAGAGTCTGCTCTGAGTGCAAACCGAGCAATTTATTACGCTTTAGAGTTTATGAAAGAGTTTGGTTTATTAGACAGTTTTAAAGTTGAAATTGAATAGTTCTATGGGATACTTAATTGATAGCCATTGCCATTTGCATGATAGAGAATTCTTTACTGCTGAGCAGGCAGAAGAGATGTTGAAACGAGCAAATGAGGCAGGCGTAAAGAAAATCATATGCATTGGAACATCTCATGAAGATTCGTTGGCTGCACGAGATTTTGCAGCCCAGCATGATAATGTATTTTGGACCTATGGGGTACACCCGGAAGGAGCCGCCAAAAAGGACAAGAATGAACGGCTAGTTTTCCAAAAGGTTAAATCTCAGCTCCCTGTAGCAATTGGTGAAGTGGGGCTAGATTATCACTACGATGGATATAATCGTGAAGCGCAAATTAAGTTATTTGAGAAAATGCTACAACTAGCTCAGGACAATGACTTACCAGTTTCGTTCCATATAAGGGAAGCATATCAGGATTTTTTCCCAGTAGTGGCAAATTTCCCTAAAATCAGAGGCGTAGTACATTCATTTACAGACAGCAAGAAGGTCTTAAAGCGAGTTTTAAACGAAACCGAGTTTTATATAGGGGTAAATGGGCTTGCGACATATTCTACTTTGCCAACTCCTCCACTAGAGAGAATTTTACTTGAAACAGATGCTCCGTTCTTGACACCTGTACCGTTTCGTGGTATAATTAATGAACCGGCCTATATTCACGAGATAGCCGAATGGCTAGCTGCGAAATTAGGCACAGAGTTCAAAATTATAGAGAGGGAGACCACGAACAATGCAAGAAAACTATTCGGAATTTAAGGTACCGTCTTTTGCTAAGCCAGAGGCTTATAATTATGAAGCTATCACTAGTGACAGCAAGTCTGTTTTTGATGAATTAAATGCTATTTCTGAGGAGATTGAAAAATGTCGCTTAAAGAATTGTTAAAAGAGCCTTTTGCTATTTTTAAGGAAGCTCCTGCTCGTTATTCCTCTAAGATGAGCTATGACGATTTGGTGAATGCGGAGTCTGAGCTTGGTAGAACTCTTTTTGGCCCAATACCAATGGGACATCAGAGAGAGTTTTTTATGGCAAAAAGAAATGTTTGGATTTGGCATGAAAGTTATTTAAACCATCAAGGCTCAATGGAAGAAATGACAATTCGCTACGAAGTGCGTCCAGCTGGAGTTTATAAGAGGGTCGGGAAAAATGGCTACGAAAAAATTACTGGTAATGAGTTAGAAAACTTTCGTAAAGCCACTAAATCATATCTTGAACTTGTCAAAACAAAACTCTATTGCTAAAATAGAGTTATGGTAGACAAAGTAAGCGCTGAGGACTTAGCTAAAGCTTTTCAGGCGGAGGAGCCAGAAGAGGTAGTGGAACCTCAAGAAAAACCTTTAAAAAAGAACAAAAAAACAAAATCTTCACGATTTACTATTTCTTTGATTGTGTTTGTGATTGGTCTAATCTCCCTAGTCGCTGGGCTTGTTTTTTTGGTTTTAAATATAATTAGTGCGCCTGATACACCTGATGCGTTTTTCTTAACTAATGCGGAAGAATGGGTACTTGATGAACAAACTAATTGCGTGTCAGAAAATACCGAGGCAGCAACGAACTGTATTGGCGGGTCGGGCGTGATTTGGAAATTTACAGAGGTCGGTAAAGGCACTTTAACCACGAATAATCATATAAATGACTACGATTTTATTTGGGCAATAGATGGTGATACACTAAAGATTGAGACGGATTGGCTTTATACACTAAATAATGAGTATAAATATGAACTTAATCAGAGGGATGGAGTTCTAACTTTAACAGATGAAGATGATACTTTCAGATTTATAATGACAAAAAAGAAAGATGGGGGAGAAAAAGACAGCGAAAAAGTAGAGAACAGCAAAGAAGAAAATAGCGAAGAATAAGATAAAGGAATAAAACAGGAAAAAACCGCCTTTAGGCGGTTTTTTTCTATAAGCTGTTTATAACATCAATAAGAGCTTCAGCCAAGTCCGTGGTTTCCTGTGTTGGTTCAGTTAACCAAGGTCTAGTAACAAACTCTTCCAATATTGAAGAACTGAGTGGCTTACCGTTTCTCTTATACGGGCAGAAGATATCCGGATTTGGGACATTACGCCCGACTCCAGACATAAAGCCATAGTCTTCTTTGTTTATGTCATACGACTTGCCATATTCTTCTAGCGCTTCAAATACGCCCTCTGAAGTTGCACGAGTTTTCATGCATTTGTATAGCGATTCACTAAGAGGATAGCTCCAAAAGGTATTGTATTCACAAAACCATTTTGGCTCTATGAGGTCAAAATGCTTTTTATACAATTCTTTCGGAACAACAAATGGAATGTTCCAAGCCGGATCTGCTACAAAATCTTCGTGACCGAAGGTAAATTCTACCCAGGCATGGCGGAAGATTGTATCGCTTTCCGTGATAAGTCCTTGCACAATTTTTGTGGTCGGAATCCCTCTTAAGGCGATCATGGCAAGTGCAGAACACTCGTAGCTTAAATCGTCTTCAAGATAATTCTGTAACCTTCTGAACCAATTGGTTTCAGGGTCCAAATACCGCGAAAACTCAACTCCACAAAGATAAAGATATTGATTATCTTCCAGAATTAAGTTAATGGCGTGCTGATTAAGGCTAATTTTGCCATAATCATAATAGTTTCTTCCTTTTGACACTTAAACATCACTCTCCTTTTTGTAAAGAACTCTAAAATACTAAACAGCTATAGATTTGTTTATTATATCATACTTGTCCATTTTTGTCAAAGATGGTATAATGTTTTTATGATTTATCTTGATCATGCGGCAGCGACGCCGGTATCTGAGAAAGTATTAGAGGCAATGAAGCCGTATTTTTCTGATGAGTTTTTTAACCCGTCTGCAGCGTACTTGCCGGCGAAAAAAGTGGCGCATGATTATGAAAAGGCTAAGGGCGTAATTGCTCATGCAATTGGGGCTAAGGCGTCTGATCTTGTTATCTCCGCGGGAGCGACTGAAGCGAATAATCTTGCATTTACAGCTATACTAGACGGACAAATATCTCACTCGGCGCCGCGTCCGGCCGTCCCGTCGGCACGGGCGGCCGGCGCTAAATCTCGCGCTGCCGCGCTCCGAAATGCGCCGAGTCAAGATATTTGTCCTGTCTTGTATCTCGCAACTGAGCATGATTCGGTGAGATGCGTAGCGGAGCAATTTGGAGGAACAGCGATTAGCGTCCTTCCAAATGGTCTGATTGATTTAGAGGACTTAAAAGCAAAAATTACTGATGATACGGAATTGATTTCTGTGAGTTTGGCTAACAATGAACTTGGAACAATTCAGCCACTAGCTGAGATTGCAGCAATCGTTCGTGAAGTTAAATTAGATAGAATGAAGCGGGGAATTAAAAAACAATTATTGCTTCATTCAGATGCTTCGCAAGCCTTGAACTTACTAGACATAAATGTAGCGAGGCTTGGTGTTGATCTTCTTACTCTTAATGCGGCTAAAGTTTACGGTCCAAAAGGAGTAGGGGCCTTATATGTATCGCATGATGCCAAATTAAAACCTTTAACGGTTGGTGGTGGTCAGGAAAACGGTCTGCGTTCTGGGACTGAAAATGTGCCTGGAGTAATTGGTTTTGCAAAAGCGGTAGAATTAGCTAAAGAACACTTAAATGGAAATCGCAAAAAATATGCGACTTGGCGAAAGATACTGATTAAAGAATTACAGGGGTGTGAGTTAATAAATAAAAAGCACTCTCTTGACAATTTTATTGTAATATGCTATAATAAGATAGATGCGGAACGATTAGTGTTCCTTCTTGAAGAAAAAGGAGTTTATGTAGCGACTGGTGCTGCTTGTGCGGCCAGCAAGGGCGTGCGTTCACATGCTTTAAAGGCAATTGGGCTATCCGATGAGCAAATTGCGGGCTCATTAAGATTGACACTTGGGGAAACTAATACCGAAGAACAGATCCATGAGGCCGCCCAAATTATCAATACTGTTTTAGAGCAAGAGCAAAACAGGTTAATAAGCTAGTCTGCAAAAGTCACTGTTACTGTTTGGCTGCTAATAGTGATGCCAGCGCTAAATGAATCACTTTCTGTGCCAATCGTAAAGCTTACATTACTAGAACTTGGAATATTGAGATTATTGAATTGGGCAAGTGCTAAATGTTGATTTGTGACTTTTCCTCTTGGCACGGAGACTGGAGATGCAGTATATTCTGTACCATTAATATTCAACTTACCAACTAGATAACCGCTAGTTGAGCCTTGGTTTTGTTTAGAATAGACTATTTCTACCGATATAGACGAAATGGTGCGACCAGTGTTATTAGTATAAGCGAATATTTTGGTGACATATTCTGATGGCGTCATTCCATGGTTGCCAGTTGTTAGACTAGTGGTCACAGAAGCAGTAGAACCGGTCGCAGTAGAAAACTCTTCGGTATAATCCGCTATTACTGGTTCTGGTTCATATTCCCAAATGGCATAAAGAGAAATACTATTTGCCTGAGTAGGTTCCAAATCTATAACGTTGGTATTACCGGTGGGATAGGTAGGAGTAGTAGCGGTAGAGTTTGTGTCCCAACCAAGGAAAGTGTAACTCGTGCGAGAAGGCACTGTGTCAGGCAGCGTGAATGTACCTGTGCTGGAAATTATAGCGCTTTGATTATTTGGCATATTCGTAACCGTATCTGTGCCGGCGTTTGCATCATAAGTTACAGAATATTGTGGATTATTTACGATTGCCGTCACAACAAATGTCTTAATATATGTCCCGGCGTTAGTGCTGGTATCTGGCTTGACGCCGAAAGTAAGGATGTGGGAGCCAGTGCCAGATGTGTTATTTGAACCAATTTGAATATTATTGGGTGACGTAGGGGCTGGAACGAAATGCGTATTATCGGTACTTATCCCATAACCGCTGGTAAAATCACTAGAAACAATACTAGTCGTGCCACTTGGTAAAGTAATAGTTGGGATGACGAGAGTATTGTCGGATGTATGCACTAAGTCTGTGGAATTAGTCGGGTTGGTAAGAGTTGAGGTATAGCCGGTATAATTATTAGTTGTGACACTTATAGTTTGGGATACAGAATCAAAGTGCCCTGGAGTAACATCAAGTGGCGAAAGGGTGCTTAGACTAATGGAAATGGTTGGGGCGGTAGCACCAAAAACTGGCGTTCCAAAAACAATTTGTCCGCCTAACAGAGCCATCAAGGCCAAGACTAAACCAAAAACGATTTGCCGTCTTTTCCCCAATTAAACTCCCTTAATTTACTCTACGCGTATACGCCAAAAATGGGCGCAATGCGCTTATTTTTATTGTAACATGAGACACGATGCTTTGGCGTTTTGTTTTTGAATGGTTTTATGTCATAAAATATTATTCGTCATCGTACGGCACCATGCCGCTAATCACGCCTTGAGAGGTGAGATATTGCTTGAACATTTCAAGCGTAATGCCATATCTCTGAAGGTATGAGGCCTCGCGCAAACGTAGGTCGTTAAACATTCTAAGCGGAACACCAATATCAGCAAAGTCTTCATAAGTATATAGATTTTCTGGGTGAGACAAGAACTCATTGCGGGCTTCTGGCCACATGATATTGTGGTCAGTAAAGCCATAGAAGTTAGAAGTGAGGGTAAACCCATCAGTCGTCAGGATATCATTTGCTACCACATTATAGTATTGGCTGGATAGGAGATGGTAAACGGTAACTTCTTGATTAATTATCTCGACTTTCTCTACTTTTCTTGCGATTAGCTGGTCTCCCTCAACCTTATAAATTTCGACACCTTCATGGAACTTTATGGAATCATCAACTGAGATGAACTCATTGGCTTCAACATCAAATACACCATGCCAACCAAAGGTACCAAGAGTAGTGCCATCGTCTAGAGTTGCTAATTGATAGTATGGTTTCACGCTAGCTTTTTCAATACGGGCTGGATGTTGATAGTCTATAGTACCAGTTTCGTGATTCCAAACTTTCACTAAATCCTTATAAGTAATGTCTTCGATTGGTTTGGTGGTCTCATTACCATTTTCATCTAATACTGGTATTAGTGTTCCGGCAATTAAACAAGATTGCTCTAGAGTTGCCGATATAGATATATCACCAGATGCATTGCTAACTTGTACTTGATAATTGTTAGTGTTATAGGTGAAGTCAGTATAAGGATTATTATCCATCGTAACCGTAAAATCGTTTTTACTATCTGGACGAACATAGCCCTGATTAGCGGTTACGGTTCCTTGCCAAGTTCCACCTGCACGCACGGTAGTACCGGAGGTATTTGTCATGCCACCATTCCTAATGTTATAGGACACATTATAGAGCCAACTTAGCGATTGGTTGCCGGTACTTGAGGCAGGACCTGGGTCAGTATTGGCGCTGTTGATTTGATTTTGTGTGGCAGTATTACCTTCATCATCGTAGCCTACCACAATAAAGTGATATGTTCCGTCCGATAGGTTTGAGAAAGTGTATGAGTTAGTTACCCCACTAACGGAAATCATATTATCACAAATGTTGGTACACTTGTAAATACCATAGCTGGCCACACCTACGTTGTCGGTGCCAGTCCAGCTTAAGGTTGCTCGGCCATCAGTGGCTTTGTCTCTAGTAATCGTGACACCACTTATCGTTGGAGCTTGATCATCGTGGTAAGACGGATCTTTATCAACCTTGATTTTTACTTCGCCGACATTTGTGTAGGTGCTGTTATATGAGATAGTAATACCGGCTGTAGCAGTTTCAGAAGCAAATTGAGCTCCACTTGCTTTCTTCATATAAAATGTATAGGTCGTGGTAGCTCCGGCGGCGATAGATTGTGCTCCTAATGGGTTACCCGAGGAGTTCACAATTTCAAAGTCAGAGCTCAGGGAATTAATTGTAAATGTGTTTGATTCTTCAAAAGTACTTTCTACGGTAATTTGGAATGGAGTTAGGGTATTGCTACCAGAAAGATCGCCAGTATTGCTGCCATATATGCTGCCGACTAAGCTTGGCGTAGTTTGATCAACAGGCTCAACATCAATGCCACCTTCTGCGCTGTGCTCACCAGAAACATAATCGGTGTTTAGAATCATATCAAAAGTGACAGAACCGCCTCTTCCCGGAATAGTATCTCCTACCGCAATACCACTAAGTTCATACGAAATATCACGTACTTCTGTAGGTGAAATCCTTAGAGTTAAATTGGAGGCTGGCGCAGTGAACGAATAATCGCTTGGGGTAGTGTTTGTTACGGTTATTCTATAAATCGCTTGCAATGTACTATTATTATCTAGCCCACCTTTAAATGTTAAATCAAAGTTGACGTTGCCACTACTATCTACGGTTGGATTTGGCGTGCCAAGAACGTTGGTCCCAGAAACATACGAAACATTAGTTATTTGCACAGTGCCAGTCGCACCCCAAATTGCATAAAGTGTAGTAGCATTGGATAGAGTTGGATCTAGACTGATAGTGTTCGTGCTGCCGGTAGGATAAGTTGGGGTAGTAGCAGTAGGGTCCGTGTCCCAACCAAGGAATGTGTAGTACTCACGAGTGGGAACATCGTTAGGCAGTGTAATCGTATCAGTAGTCGTAATAGTGATACCTTGGTCGTTTGGCATACCACTTACCGTGTCACTGCCGGCGTTTTTGTTGTAAGTGATGGAATACTGCATATTGTTTACTACAGCTGCCACAACGAATGTCTTAACGTAGGAGCCGGAAATAGTGTCGGCAGCCGGTTTAGCACCAAAGGTGAGAGTGTGAGAATTTGTGCCAGCGGCATTATTTGAACCAATTGGCATATTTGTGGCTGTGGTAGGAGATGGTACGAAATTTGTCCCGTCTGTGCTAATACCATAGCCACTATCAAATGCGGAAGAAGTAATGCTACTAGAACCTTGTGGCAAGGTGATTGTAGGAATTACTAAAGTGTTGTCTGTAGTGTTTACTAAATCGGTAGAGTTAACGGGGTTAGAAAGCACAGCGGTATAACCAGTGTAATTATTTGTAGTAATGCTCACGGTTTGCGAAGTGGAGCCAAAATGCCCAGGCATCAAATCAAGCGGGGCGAGAGTGCTAAGATTGATTGATATCGTTGGGGTCGTGGCAGCAAAAACTGGCGTACCGAAAATCAGATGTCCGCCTAATAGGGTTAATAATGACAACACCAAATTAATCAAAAACTTTTGGAGTTTTCTCACTTTACCCTTTATTTTAAACTCTATACGTATGGCACTAAAGCGCAATACGCTTATTTTTTATTTTAGCATAATAGCTATCCTTTTTTAATAGTTTTATGTTTTATTTTTGAGCTGTTTTATGTTATAATATTTTTTATGAAAACAGTTTACGTCGGGATGAGTGGCGGAGTAGATTCTTCCGTGGCAGCCTTGCTTTTAAAAGAGCAGGGTTATCATGTTGTTGGCGTATACATGAAAAACTGGTCGCAAGATTTGCCGGGTATGAAATGTCCTTGGGCGGAAGATTTGGCTGATGCAAAACGTGTAGCGGTAAAACTGGGAATTGATTTTGAAGTGTGGGATTTTGAAAAAGAATACCGTGAAAAAGTAGTTGAATATATGCTTGATGAATTTCGGGCAGGGAATACGCCAAATCCTGATGTAATGTGTAATCAAGAGATAAAATTTAAATTGTTTTATGAGAAAGCGATGGAAGCTGGGGCGGATTTTATTGCTACGGGACACTATGCGAGAGTGCAGCATTTCGGAGATGTTTCTTTGGGGACCGGCGTCGCTCCGGCCCGTCGTTACGGGCGGAGCGCGCCTTCATCCTCGGTCGTAACCTCCGGACATCCCCCAAAAAACATCTCCGAATCTGCCCAGCTTTTGCGGGCGGTGGATGAAAATAAGGACCAGACTTATTTTCTTTATCGGATTTCTGATGAGGCGTTAGCTCATACTTTGTTTCCGGTCGGTGAGATGCTAAAACCAGATGTGAAAAAATTAGCTGAAAAAAATGGGCTTCATAATGCATACAAAAAAGAGTCTATGGGGGTATGCTTTGTCGGTGAAGTTGGAATGAAAGATTTTTTGAAGGAGTATATTGATGTTGCCCCTGGCGAAATTCGTGAGATGGAAAGCGACCGCGTACTAGGTTATCATGAAGGCGCTGTGTTTTACACGATTGGGCAAAGACACGGTTTATATCTTGATGGTGAAAAAGGCGTGATAAATGACGGCTTGCCTTACTACGTTGTTAAAAAAGATGTTGCAAAAAACATTGTTTATGTATCAAAAAATCTAAACAATGCAGAAATCTGGACGAAGAAATTAGATTTAAAAGATATATTTCTACGTTCTGTTCCGCCTATTAATGGTAAAATGCAAGATTCGGCGTTGGCTAAGCGAGATAGTAAAGCGACTGGGAACGACAAAAAATGGAGTGAGAAAATATCCGTTTCGGTGCGCTTGCGTCACAGAGCACCACTCGTTCCAGCAACTTTTGATGGCAAAACATTACATTTTGAACATGAAATTAAAAGGCCAGCAAGTGGACAATCGGCCGTGTTATACGATGGTGAGATTTGTCTAGGTGGAGGCATTATAGCATAAAAAATGCCCCAGTCGGGGCATTGTTAAATGCTAGAATTCGTTAAATTAAACAATCATCATAGCTGCATTAGCGCAAAGCAAAATTCCCGCAATGATGCTCATACCAGCAATAATGTAAACATGCATTTTATCTTGCCTAGAGATAGTTTTCTTTGCAGTGCGAGTGCAAGCTTGTTTACGACACTGGGTTTTGCGTGCGGTAGTTTTCTTCGCAGTTCTTGTCGCAGTTTTCTTTTTTGCTTGTGCCATTTTGGCTCCTTTTTGTTTAAATAATATCCTTATGTTTATTCTAGCACTTATTTAAAACATTGTCAACAGTTTGTGATATAATTGGTTTCATGGATGCAAATACGATTAGACAAAAATTTTTAGATTTTCAAGTTAAACGAGGACACAAAGTAATTCAACCGGCGCCTTTAGTACTTGAGGGTGACCCAACGACTTTATTCACCGGCTCTGGGATGCAACCACTGCTACCGTATTTATTAGGAAAAGAGCACCCAGAGGGCACGCGGCTTTGCGATTCGCAGCCTTCGCTTAGATTGCAGGATATTGAGGATGTAGGCGACCCGAGGCATACTACGGTCTTTGAAATGCTCGGGAATTGGTCTTTAGGTGACTACTTTAAAGAAGAACAAATTCGTGGTTTCTTTGAATTTTTAACGCATGAAGTCGGTTTGGACCCTTCACGGATTTATGTGACTTGTTTTATTGGCAATGAAAAATACGGTATTCCTAGAGACACTGAAGCGGCAGAAATTTGGAAAAAAGTGTTTGAGGAAGCTGGGATTAAAGCTGAAATCGCCGAAATTGGTTCAGCCTCAGAAGGAGATAAGCGTGGGATTAAGCCTGGTGAGCGTATTTTCTTTTATGATGACCATGAAAACTGGTGGTCACGTGGTGGCGGATGCGATTCTACGCCAATTGGCGATCCGTGTGGGCCAGATTCTGAAGTATTTTATGACTTTGGTGAAGACTTGCAAGATGAAGAAAAATATGGTTTAGCTCATCCAGCTTCAGATGGTGCAAGGTTTATGGAAATCGGCAACCAGGTCTTTATGCAATATCGTAGATTAGAAGATGGAACTTTCCAAGAATTAGCTAAGAAAAATGTGGATTTTGGTGGTGGGCTAGAAAGAATTGCAGCAGCTGCGATTGGTTCATATGATGTCTTTAAGATTTCGCTAATGAAGCCAATAATTGAAAAATTGGAAGAAATTTCCGGAAAATCATATGACAATAATACCGATGAGATGAGAGTAATTGCAGACCATATTCGTGGTGCATATTTACTGGCTGCTCAAGGTTTAGCTCCCTCCAATAAAACGCAGGGTTATGCGATGAGGAGGTTGCTGCGTAGAGCAATTTTGAGAGCTTTGGATCTCGGGATTTCGGATAATTTCTTAGCAGAAATAGTGCCAATTGTCGCTGACAATTATGCAGATTTGCCAGATTCTATTTTGACGCATCGCGAGGTAGCGCTTGAGGTAATGCTTCACGAAGAAATTGCCTTCAGAAAAACTCTAAATAAAGGGTTGAGAGAATTAAATAAGCTAGTAAAAGCAAACAAAATTTTGGATGGTAGAGAATTGTTTAAATTGCAAGATACATATGGATTCCCGTTTGAACTATCGGTTGAAGAATGCTATCGTGAGGGGATTGCTTTAACGGAAAATTATCGCAAAGAGTTTGAAGAAGCACTCGCAGAACAGCGCGAACGTTCCCAAACTGCAAGCAAGGGGATGTTTAAAGGCGGGTTGGAAGATCATGGCGAGCAAACGATTAAGTATCATACGGCCACTCATTTGCTATTGGCAGCTCTACAGAAGCTAGTTTCGCCAGATATCGTGCAAAAAGGTTCCAATACAACTGCCGAAAGATTGCGTTTTGATTTCAATTTGGACCATAAAATGGCTGACGAAGAAAAGACTGCCGTAGAAAACCAAGTTAATGAATGGATTGCTGCGGATTTACCAGTTGTTTATGACGAATACGATAAAGATTATGCACGTAATGAACTAAAGGCGCATGGCCAGTTTTGGGATAAATATCCTGAAAAATTAAAAGTCTATACAATTGGAGATTTTGATAACCCTATTTCGCGAGAGGTTTGCGGTGGGCCACACGTAGAGCATACTGGTGTAATTGGTCATTTTAAGATTACAAAAGAGGAATCTTCCTCGGCTGGCGTCCGTAGAATAAAAGCTGTCATTGATTAAATAATTTACTTTTGTAAAAGTTTGGCAATTTTAGCCTTGAGTTTGTGCTCTTCTGGAGCACCGGCTAAGGTATCGGTACCAACACGTAAAAGCCCCAGTGCGGTGGCAAAGGAATGATCTAGTTCAAAATCCTCCTCGTTTTCAAGATTTGGAAGTTCAGCCACGTCTATAAGATGAATAACTGGGCGACGAGGAAAAGGTAAAGATTTATACCAATCTGAAACCGCCAGAGTTTCTTGAATCATTGATAAACTAGCGCCGCCACCACACAATAACACATTTTTTGGAAAACTACCGATATTTTCAAAATCCTCCAAAGCGACTTCTACGCCGGTAAGCCAAACACTGAGATTGCGAGAAAGGGCAGATTCGGTTTTTGCTTTGATTCGGTCATCTAATTTTGTAGTATCGTAATCTAGTTTGTATTGCTCGGCTGTTTCAAAATCAACGCCGAGGGATTCTGCAATTTGGTGCGTAAAACTACGTCCACCAATGGAAAACATTTTGGTACCTTCTACACCACCATCTTCTACTACGGCAATGTCAGTCGTGCCGCCACCAATATCCATGACTATTCCCGAAAAATTGGAATCTAAATCGTCACCAAGACAAGCACGACACACTGCAAATGGTTCAACTGCTACTGTAAGTAAATCCAAATTAAGCTCAGCACATACTTTTTCTATGGCGGCAACGTGGATTAATGGAGCAAAGGCGGTATAAAACTGGATAACAACGTCCGACCCTTTAAAACCAATGGGGTTACTGATTTTATAACCATCTATAGTGAGTGAAACTATCGCTGAATTAATTAATCTAACCTCAACATTATCGTTACCAGTCTCTAGCGCAACGGTTTTTTTGGCGACTTCGCCAGATTTTTGCTGGACCTTTTTGATAATTTCTTGCATTTCATTGTCGGTAATAGGCTTATTAGGGTTTTTGCGATTGTAATTAACTGTAGTAGTAGAACCTTTAATTAATTCACCGGCAACTCCGACTACCGTCAGTTCGGCGCGTTCACCGGCCTGTTCTTCAACTTTAACCAAAGCTTCTTCGCATACGCCGACTACGGCAGGTATGTCAGCAATAGCGCCATTGTACATATTGCCTTCGGTTTGTTTGGCTTTACCTACACCTAAAATCTTTAAGTTGCCTTTTTTATCTGGGCGTGCTAAAACAGCCTTTACGAATTCCGTACCAATATCTAAACCCAGAATAGTGCTCATGGCTTTATTATAACATATTTTTCTGGCGCCAAATTGCCGAGCTCATACTTACCGAAGTGAGTACGATGAAGCTTGGTCACTTTGTAGCCTAATGCGGCAAAAGTACGACGAATTTGGCGATTGCGACCTTCGGTTAGTGTGACGATATAACGGTTCTGCTCATCCTTGATGACTTTAAACTGGCTAGGGCCATCGTCTAGCATTACGCCATAGTCGCTAATCATCTGCTGGTGGAGTGGTTCTAAGGCTCGGTTTAGCTCAACTTCATATACTTTGGTTTTGCGAAACTTTGGGTGTGTCATTTGAAAAGCGAAATCACCATCGTTGGTAAGTAGAATAAGTCCAGATGAATCTTTATCAAGCCTGCCGACCGTTTTTAGATGCTGGTATTTTTGGGGCAACAATTCATATAGTGTAGGTGCAGAGCCTTGAGCACGACGAGAACAAACATACCCTACAGGTTTATGAAACATAATATAAAGATATTCCGCTTGTTGCGGAACTATCTTATTATTATAGCATACTTTGTTATTTTTGTCAATTTTAACACCTAACTGCGCTATTTTACCATCAACAGTCACTTTGCCATCAGAAATTATTTCGTCGGCTTCACGACGAGAAATGCCAAGTCGCTCGGCTAAAAATTTATTGAGCCTGGTCTCCATTATCTGCCTCTGGAACTGCTGGTCCTTCAGCAAAAGCATCCGCTATTGCAGCGTCAACTGCTTGTGCATCTTGTGGAGTAGTTTCTGGAACTGTGGATTCTGGAGCTGGGGCTACTTCAGGTGCTGGAGCTTCTGGAGCTGGTTGTTCTGGTGCAGGCTGGTCAGTTGCTGGCATTTCTGGAGCTGGTTGCGCTTCTGGGACGGGTTCAGCTGGTAGAGGTTGCTCGGGAGCTGGTTGTGCTTCAGGAGCTTGAGTTAGATTTGCTTCAGGAGCTGGTGCGGCTGCAAATCCAGGTGCTGCTGGAGCAGGAGCTGGAGCTGGAACGGCTTCTGGAGTTGGTGCTGCAGGTGTTTCGGCCGCTGGAGCTGGACGGTCTCCGAGCACTTCATGAATTGTGTTAATAACATCTTCAATGCCAACTTGTGATTTAACTAAATAGCGGTTGGCACCTAAACGTTCGCCACGTTGACGTTGGTCCTCAGCTGAAAGTGCAGTCATCATTACTACTTTGATATTTGCAGTTTCTGGTGTAGAGCGTAAAATATCTAGCATATCAAAACCAGAAATTTTTGGCATCATAACGTCACTTAAAATTAGGTCAGGCTTTTCACGGACAGCTACCGCGAGAGCCTCTTCACCATCCCCAGCCGATACTACGTCGTAGCCTTCGGCGGTGATACGGATACTGTAGATTTCACGAAGCGATGCATCGTCTTCAACTACCATTACTTTACTCATTGTTTTCCTCCATTTATGTTAATATCGACTTGGTTTTTTACTGATTGATTAGTTTGTAAAGGCGGGCTTACGGGCGGAGCCGGAGGAGCAGAGCCTGGTGGCGCCGTGACCGAATTTGTAACGGGCGGAGAAGTAGGCTGAGCGGGTTGGGTAGGTTGAACTGGCTGAGTAGGTTGGGTAGCAATTGGCTGGACTGGAGCTTGCGGGACTGGGGCAATTGGTTGAGCTGGAGCTTGCGGAGTAGGTATCGGGGGCTGAACAAGTTGAGGTTGCTGACTAATTTGATTAGGTGCGCTAGCTACTTGAAAAGCATTTTGTGATGCTACAGGCTGTGGCTGAGCGGCATTTGCTTTCATCATTTGCTCTTGTGCTTCACGATTTCGCACCATAATCATACGCTTTTCGTATTCGTCAGAAGAAAGCCGCGGCAAAGAAACATAGAATGTAGAGCCTTCACCAAATGCCGATTCGGCCCAAACCTTACCACCCATGGCTTCGGCGCGCTGTTTGACTAAATATAAGCCAAGTCCTGTACCACCAATAGTGCGCGTATCAGAATTATCTACACGATAGAATTTTTGGAAAATATGGGTAAGATCATCGGCGGAAATACCAATCCCAGTGTCCGTGACATTAATTAATACACGGTCGCCATCACCACGTACATTAACATAAACCGAACCACCTTCCGGAGTGTACTTAAGGGCATTTTCAATTAAATTATCTAATATTTCTCGCATAAAGTTTAAATCTACGAAGCTATAAACAACTTGTTGCATTTTGCGGCCAGCGCCAAAACTGTTTTGGTCTTCTGAACCAAAAGTATAGTTGAGCTTGGATTCTTGAGCACGTGGAATAAAGTCATCAGAGATTGTTTTAACTAGACTCACCATTTCAACTGGCTCAAAATGAGGTTTGATTTTGCCATCATCTAGTTTTGTTACGTCAAGCAAATTCTGGAATAATTGGCCTAAGTGTTTGGAAGCCTTTTCGGCTGCAGTCAAATAGCCTCTAGCTCGCTCATCAATTGTAGCAGTCTGAGGGTTTAAAGCTAGCGACAAGTAACCGTCTATGGTTGCTACTGGTGTGCGCATTTCATGCGAGGCTGTGGAAATGAACTCGGTCTGCTCGCCTTCCTCTTCAAGTTCCTTAGTGATATCACGGAGAGTGATTACACGATTACCACCAGCCCCTTCAGCTTGTAAGACGGAGATTGCTACGGGCAGGCGTTTGTCCGAAGTAGCGTTAATCAATGAAGCCTGATATCGCTCTAATGGCTGATTTGTACTCATTGCCTGAATAAGTGGGTTCTCTTGCTCGGATAATTCGCGGCCTTCTTTACTTTCTAATTTAATAACTAAACCATAATCTAGGCCTACCGCAGCGTGAGCAGAATTTACACCAGTCATAATTACCGCAGCAGGATTAATAAATTGAACGACGCCATTTTTGTCGGCAATAATAACGCCGTCATGAATAGAATTTAAGGCCAACTCAGACATTAATGAGTTGTCAGATTGGTTATTAGCTGATTTTTTACGCTTAAACATATTCATTTACAATTATTTTACCATAATCTTAATAAAATGTGGTAAAATTAAATTATGAATAAGGATGTTATTTATATAGAACCAGAAGATGATATCACGGATATTATCGCTAAAATTGAAAAATCAAAGGAAAAAATTGTTGCTTTAGTCCCACCAAAAAAGGCTGGAGTTTTTCGTAGTGTAGTAAACATTAAACTAATTCATAAAGCCGGTAAATCTGCCGACAAAACTATTGTTCTCGTAACAACCGACCCATCAATCGTGAAACTTGCGGCAGCCACAAAATTACCAGTAACGAAAGATTTACAAACTGCACCCGTGATTCCAACCGAACAAGACGAGCCGGAGGGAGAAGTTGTTTCCAAAGAGGAGTTGGTGGAGGAGCCAGATGGCACCGTAGAATCAGAAGAAGACACCAAAGAGCAGGATGACGAAGAAGAAAGTGACAATACTGATGAGGATGAAGATGAAGAGGAAGAGGAAGAAAAAGCACCTGCTAAATCCAAGAAAAAACCAGCTAAAAAACGTTCGGCTAATTTGAGTAGCAATAAGCTAATTGCTTGGATACAAGAACATAAGAAAATTGCAATTCTTGCTGGTGTTGGCGTATTAGTTCTGATTCTATTATTGGTTTGGGCGTTAGTAATTGCTCCCGCCGTCACTGTGACGGTTGGCGTTAGAGCATCTTCAAATAATTTCTCGGAAGCAGTAACTTTCACTACGAAATTGGAAGAAGAAGATGCTGAAAAAGGTAAGTTTTACTTAGAAGAAAAGAAGATAGAAACATCCGAAAAAGTTGAATTTGAAGCTACCGGTAAGAAAAATGTAGGCGAGAAAGCGACTGGAAATGTAGTTGTGTACGCATTCTTTAAGAATAAAGGAACTGTGCAGGTTAGTAGCGGGTCTAATTTTACATTTAATGGCCTTACATTTACATCTAATGCTACGCAGACTTTATCTTGGGACGGCGAGACAGCAAGCGATTGCGAAAATAACGGCGAGGCATCAGCTATTACTTCTGGTTGTTTAATTTATGGAAGAGTTGAAGTAACGGCCGTAGAACCAGGTTCTAAATATAATGTCGCTCCATCTAATTCGGGATGGAATACTACTGCTCCAGTAGGCGTATACTCAGACAAGCAAATAGCTGGCGGAACTGATAAAGAAATCATCGTAGTCCAGCAATCTGATATTGACAAAGCTAAAACTTCTTTAAGTGAAACAAATTTGGAAGACAATAAAGCTAAATTATTGGAAGATATAGATGACGGCGTGATCGTTCTAGAGTCTAGCTTAAAGCAAACAGTATCAGAAGCGGAGTCTTCACCAAAAGTAGGTGAGGAGGTGACAGAAGGTACTAAACCTACCATCAAAGTGACTACGACCACTTCTATTTATGTAATTGACAAGACAAAAGTTGAAGAATTTATTACCAAAAAAGCCAATCTCAAGGATGACCAGAAGATTTATGAAATGAAAGACCCATTTATTGAAAACTTTTCTGAGACCGAGAATGGCTATACTGGAAAACTAAAGACTTCTTACCTGACCGGGCCAAAGCTTACTACAAGTAGTATTGTTGATTTAATTAAAGGCCGCGGGTTAGGTGATGCTCAACATGTATTAAAAGATATTGATGGCGTTACTGAGGTAAAAATAAATGGTTCAGTGCCTTGGGTTACCACCGTACCAAACGATACTAATAAAGTTACTGTAAATCTAGAAATAAAAGATCAAAACGGTAATAAAGTTGAGCAAAAAACAGATGGCTCTGAAGACTCAGACGAAGAAGAGAAGCAAGATGAGAGCGCGGATGAAAGTTCCGAAAAAAGCGAGAGTAAAGACGATAAAAAAGAAGAGAAAAAAGAATAGTATTTTAGCATTGGAGTGATGGATGAAAATAATTGGTCTAGATGTTGGTGAAAAACGGATTGGCGTAGCGAAAGCAGACTCGGGTACTAGGATTGCTGTCCCAGTAGGGTTTGTAAATGTTGACGGTAATGAATGGCAGGAAATTGCAAAAATCGCTAGCTTAAACAATACAAAATCATTCGTGCTTGGTTTACCGAGAAGCAACGAAGGTAACGAAACAAAACAGTCATTGTATGTTCGTAATTTTGCTAAAACTCTGACAGAAAAAATCCCTGGGGCTAGAGTACGTTTTCAAGATGAGTCTTTTACCTCTGTCGTAGCAGAAGAACGATTAAAAGCCCGCAAGAAAAAATACGAAAAAGGCGAAATTGATGCCGAGGCATCAGCAATAATTTTGCAAGATTTTATGGAAAACATTGCTGAAACTGTAGAAAACGAGGAAAAATCTGAAACCGTAGAACCAAAACCTGTTAGAACTGGCGTAGCTGGAGTGGCGGATAATGTAAAAACCGCCGTTATTGGAGCGAGTGAAGCAGTAACTGGTGCAACAAAAAAAGAAGCTGATAAGGTTAAATTAAACTCTGCTAAAGTAAAACATAAAATTAAAACTTCTACAAAATGGATTTCCGGTGCAACCGCTCTTGTAATTTTGATTGTTGGAGCAGTAGGAGGGTTCTTTTTAATACAGCATATTAGAGCTGAGCGGGCTAGAGAACGCGCTGAAGAGTATGCTAGACAAGAAGCAGAAATGAAAGCTGCAACTTTTGATTTTACGATCCGCCCTGGAGAAACAATTTACGATATTAAGGCAAATCTATTAAAAGTGGACCGCAATGGAGAGTCTAACAGAGAAGAGCCTCTACCAAATTATACGGCGGAGGAGATTGACGAAGCATTTACAGCACAATATGATTATAGCTTCTTAGCTGGACGACCAGAAAACTCTACATTGGAAGGTTTTTTGTACCCAGAAACGCATAATTTTTACGGAGAAAGTACTGTAAAAGAAGTTTTAAATGTTTTCTTAAAAGAGATGGAAAAAATAATAACAGAGAACGATTTAGAAAGTAAATATGCCGCACAAGGATTGTCTTTATATGAGGGAGTTACTCTAGCTTCAGTAGTGCAAAAAGAGGCTTCTTCCCCTGAACAACCTACCGTAGCACAGGTGTTTTTATCACGTTTGGGACTGGGAATACCGCTTGGGAGTGACGTAACGGTATCTTATGCGCTTGATACCGTAGATCCTGATAGAGTAACATATCGTGATAACCAGGCTGCTCTAAAGGTAAATTCTTGCTATAATACAAGAATTTACGGAGGTCTGCCTTGTGGACCCATCTCTAATCCAGGGCTTTCGGCATTATTAGCCGTAGCATCGCCTACCGATACTTCTTATCTTTACTTCTTGACAGGAGACGACGGTTTGATGTATTATAGTTATACAGAGGCTGAGCATATTCGGAATATTTACAGTCATTGCCAGAAACTCTGTAACGTATCATTATGACAAAACGTAAGAAGAAATTTGATTTTAAGAAACTACAGAACATTCTACCATATTTGTTGACTGGAGTCATAACTCTAGCCGTGGTTTTTGTGGGTTCTTTAGATAAACAGAACAACGACATTAACCTAAGTTTGGATTCTTTTGCCGCAAGCGACTACAATGTGTCTGTTGATCAGTTATCAGAGTTATATGTAGTGGCAGATCTTTCTGACGCGCTAAGTTTAGCCAGTGCTTCTGATGTAGCCTCAAACTACGTGGTAACTACTACTATGTACAATGCTGGGATTTCACTTGCAGGCAAACCAGAAAAACCAAATTTGACTAATATTACGGGGTCCCGTGGCGTAATTGAGCATACTGTGGCTGAAGGAGAAACGATGGATAGCATCGCCTCCAAGTATGGTGTCACTACTGACCAAATTCGTTGGTCAAACGGGTTAAAAAATACCAATGTATCAGTTGGTACTGTATTATATGTTCCTAGTAAATCCGGTATTGTTTATACTGTAAAATCTGGTGATACCGTAGAATCAATTGTGGGCAAATATGGTTCTAATTCTGAAGAAATAATTGCGTTAAATGACTTGGAGTTAACCGGGCTAGTTGAAGGAACACGGATTCTGATTAAGGATGGTAGTTTGCCGGAAAAAGAACGCCCAGAATATGTTGCTCCAGTGGTACGACCTCGGACTTATACTTATACCTACACTTACATGGGTAGTTCTTCTGAGCGACAAAATATTGAGGTGGTCGGATACTTTTATAATCTTGGTGGTCCTTATGGACGCGGTCAGTGTACACAGTGGGCTTGGTACAACCGTCAAGATTTGCCGTCATCACTTGGAAATGCTAATACCTGGGCAGCTAGGGCCGCTGCAATTGGATATAGAGTTGACCACACCCCAGCTCCTGGTGCTGTTTTCCAGAGTAGCGCTGGATGGTACGGGCACGTTGGTTATGTTGAGTCTGTAAACCCAGATGGTTCTATCGTAGCAACAGAAATGAACTACGGTATTCCTTACCGTGTAATTCGCTCCACAATCCCAGCCGGTTCTGCTTCACGATTGAATTATATTCATTAATAATCTTCTACTAGAGTAAATTCTTTGCCAGCTATTTCTATTATAGAATCCGGTTTGGCACCCTGTGTAGTAAGTTCGGCACGAATACCCATTTTTTTCATGATATCGCGAAGACGATTAACTGAGGCGTAATTATTAAGATCAGTGCGGCGAGCAAATTTTTCAATTTTTTCACCTATAACTTTAAAATGTTCGTCATCTTGCTTTTCTACTCTCCAAGTATCTTTAAGGGCGTCTTTACTAAGAGAAATGGTTGTCATCGGCGTATCTTCTACTATATTTTGAGATGTTTCGTCATCGTCGTTTTGCCTGTTGTTGTCGTGAACACTACTTAAAGAAGACTTTTTTCGCTCGGCTATGATGTTTTTTAGTTCTCGTAAAAGTTCCGTGAGGCCTTGATGAGCCTGAGAGGAAATTGCAAAAATTTTAGCATCGGGGTTTTTGGCGAGAATAGAAGACATTTGCATTTTAATGATTTCCTCATCGGTCCCTTCGCATTTTGTAAGGGCGACTATTTCTGGACGAGATGCAAGATCGGAATACTTATTCAGTTCGTTACGAATAGTCTGATAAGCTTCGCCAGCATCATCATTGTAAACATCAACTAAATGAAGTAAAACTGCTGTGCGATCAACGTGGCGGAGAAAGTCGTGACCGAGGCCTTTGCCCTCAGAGGCCCCCTCAATAAGACCAGGGATGTCCGCGATTAAGATATCTTGGTTATCAATAGTAGCTACGCCAAGATTTGGTGTAATAGTAGTAAATGGGTAATCTGCTATTTCAGGTTTAGCATTTGAAACAACGGAGAGGAAAGTAGATTTACCAGCATTTGGTAAGCCAACTAGGCCAACGTCTGCCATGGATTTGAGCTCTAATTCAGCTTCAAATTCTTCGCCCGGTTCGCCAACCTCGGCGATAATAGGGGCTTGACGGGTACTAGATTTAAAATGGGCGTTACCAAAACCGCCAGAGCCGCCTTTTGCGATGACAGCTTGCTGACCGTCATGTGTTAAGTCAGCGATTAACACACGAGAAATACCATCATCCTCGGAACGCTCCCTCGCTCCCGTCGTTACGGGGCTCGGTCGCTCCGTATTTTCCCCGTCGGAAAATATGCTCCTCGGATGAGGTATTTCCTCGTGTCCTAGACGATAAACAACAGTACCAATGGGGACGTCTATAATGAGATCTTTACCGGAGCGGCCGGCGGAGCGTTGACCGGAGCCATTTTTACCATTTTCAGCAGTCAAAATCGGAGTGAAACGGAAATCTACTAAAGTATTGGTGTTGCGATCGGCGCGAAAAACGATATCACCACCTTTGCCACCGTCGCCGCCATCGGGACCACCTTTAGGAATATAAATTTCACGGCGAAAAGAAACGGCACCGTCGCCGCCTTTGCCAGCTTTTAAACTTACTTTAGCAGTATCACAAAACATAACAATATTATAACATATTTTTGTAATAAAAAAACACTTGACAATTTAATGGTTATGCTTTATGATTAGCTTAAGCTGGTACGCTTCACAGGGGTTCCACTGAATTTAGTGGAGTGTGGAGACTTACATTAAAAACAAACAGCGGATTAAAACAAACCAATGTGCCCCACGGGTGGGCGCGCATCAGCGCGAAGGACGACCGAAAGGTCGTTCTTTTTTTGCTGTGTGGTATAATGAAGAAAAGGAGGTTTATGGACCAATTAAATTTAGTAGAGATTCTTCAGGATAAAGTAATAGACTCTTTGCCAGATGAGGCTATTATTAAGCTCGCCGAAATGCCGGAAGATACCGACAACGAGACGTTGCGTAAATTTTTAGCAGACTATGGTGTTTATATAGAAGAAGTTGCAAAAAAGGTTGCAGAGGAGGCAAAACATGAATAATAATGAAAAATTTCGGGGCCCAGATTTTATCCCTGTAACGAGTAACCATAAAAATGGCGAAGAAGCTGAATTATCTGAAGACCATAGAGAACGAGATAGAAAACTAGGAAATTTGGCCTATAACAATAGCACTCCAGAAAGGCGAAAAGCTTCCGATATAGAAAAAGCTAAAGCTAAGAACAAAATAAAAAAGATAGTTACTGAAACTTTAATTGGAATTGGTGTTGGCGCAGCCTTAATCGGACTTGCCTCTATTGACGGAAAACCAGAAAAAGGCACCCTGCCTAAAGAAGAGTGGACAAATACCGTAGTAAACGAATTAGCTGGTTGTAGCGATATATATACAGATTACAATCCTGAGGGCGGAAGCTATTTTGAGATGACTAAAAATGATGAATATGGTAATACGATTTATTATTCTTTTAATGACGCTGATACCGATGGACAACCGGAGAGCGGTAGCGCCTCAGGCGAACGTGGAGTGGCCGAATTCAATAATGAGCAAGGTATCCCAATCAAAGCTGCCATCTCGCGACTGGATAAAGAATTAGGAAATTAAATATTTTTTACCGAGGTGGTATAATATAAATATGATTAAATTTACGATTATAACGCTGTTTCGGGAAGCGATAGAGCCATATCTAAAAACATCTATGATGTGGAAAGCGGTAGAGAAAGGTTTAGCAGAGTTTGATTTTGTTAATCTGAGAGATTTTGGGCTAGGGCCACACAAGTCCGTAGACGATGCGCCATATGGGGGTGGAGACGGAATGTTACTTCGGTGCGAGCCTGTTTTTGCGGCAATTGAATCAGTAAAAGCATCTGATCCTGATGCAAAAGTCATTTTACCTACCCCTGTAGGGGAGATTTGGAATCAAGAGATGGCAAGAGAGTTTGCAAGTGGGGAATTTGAAAAGATTTGCTGTCGGGAGCGCTCCGGGGCGCTAGCCCAAGTCTCACTCCCTCCATCAAACTTTTCAAATTCCTCTGGCAATTGCCATTACATCATCCTGTGCCCACACTACGAGGGGTATGATGAAAGGATTTTGAGTATTGTAGATTATAAGATTTCACTAGGGAAATATGTCTTAACGGGTGGAGAACTACCAGCGTTGATTATTATTGACTCTGTAGTACGTTTGATCCCTGGGGTATTAGGTGGAGAGCAATCCGCAGAAATTGAATCTTTTTCAGACGGCGATAACCTAGAATACCCACAGTATACGCGACCGGAAGAATTTCGTGGAATGAAGGTGCCAGAGGTGTTACTTTCTGGAAACCATGGTGAAATTGCTAAATGGCGCGAGGAACATAGTGGAACTGTCTGATCCGGTAGAAAAATTAAAGGGGATAGGTCCAAAGACCGCAGAAACATTACGAAAGTTTGGCATTCGCACAATACGGGATTTTTTTTATAATTTGCCGAGAGATTATGAAGTATACGAAGCTCCAACCTCTATTTCAGAGATTAAACCAGGGAAAGTAGTTATAAAAGGGAAAATTGATTCTTTGACCTCGCGGCAAGCAAAAAGGCGAAATTTGTTTGTAACCGAGGGAGTTGTAAGAGATGGAACAGGGGCGGTAAAAGTAGTATGGTTTAACCAAAGATATCGTTTAAAACAGTTTTCACCAGATAAAGAATACTATTTCACAGGCAATTACGAGCTCAAAAATGGGCGATACAGCATTATTTCGCCTTCAGCGGCTGAAGTAGCCGAGGTTGACTTAAAAACCGGTCTAAGCCCCGTTTACGTGGCTCATGGGGCATTAAAATCGCATGACTTTAGACGTTTAATGAGACTTTCGCGGGACAAATTCCATTTCATCCCTGATTTATTGCCTACTGTGCCGAAAGATACCAGAAAAAAAGCCCTTTTTAACGCTCATTTTCCGAATTCATCAAAAACTGTAGCTTCTGCGAGAGATTATCTTGCATACGAGGAATTATTTGAATTAATTCTAGCGGCTAGATTAAACAGGCGAGAAAATGATAAACTAAAAGCTATTTCGGTACCTTTTAACCAGGAAAAAACCAAGGAATTTATATCTAACTTACCTTTTAAGTTGACAAATGCACAGAGGTGGGCGATTTGGACTATTTTTCAAAACATTCAAAACCATACTCCTATGAATCGCCTGTTACAGGGAGATGTTGGTTCAGGTAAAACTATGGTGGCTACTTTAGCGTCATATGGGGTAGCTCTTGCCGGAGGGCAGGTAGCGATTTTGGCGCCAACTGCGATTTTAGCTTCACAGCACTATGCGGGAATATCCGAGACTCTATGGGAGTATGGAATAAGAGTAGCACTTCTGACAGGGGCGACAAAACATAAAGAAGACCTAAAAAAGCAAATTGCAAAGGGGGAAGTAGATATAGTAATAGGGACGCACGCATTATTGACCGACGACACAGAGTTTGCGCGACTTGAGCTAGTCGTAATTGATGAACAGCACCGTTTCGGAGTGGAACAGAGACAAAAACTGATGCTAAAATCTCCAGCGGGGCTAGCGCCGCATCTGTTATCTATGACGGCTACACCAATCCCGCGTTCTTTGCAATTGACGGTATTTGGAGATTTGGATGTATCTGTACTTAACGAATTACCATCTGGCAGAAAGCCAGTAACTACAAAAATTTTAACAGAGTTAGAAATACAGGAAAAATTGTACCCTCAGATGTTGAAAATACTAGAATCGGAACCAGATAGTAAAAAACACGGAGAAATGGCCCGCGGCCAACAGATTTATTGGATTTGCAAAGCAATTGAAGATGGGAATAGTGCAGTATCTGAAGCAACATCTGTAAAAACACGCACTAGAAGGCTAAAAGAGGTATTTCCGCAATATAGAGTAGAATATTTACATGGAAAAATGAAACCATCAGAAAAAGATGAGATTATGGAGCAGTTCGCCTCTGGCGAAATTGACATTTTGGTTTCAACTACGGTAGTGGAAGTTGGAGTTGACGTGCCAAATGCGACCTTAATGGTAATAGAAAATGCCGAATCTTATGGCTTAGCACAGTTGCATCAATTAAGAGGGCGAGTCGGGCGAGGCACATCGGAGGCATACTGTTTTCTTTTGACCTCTGGAGATATTCCGCCTTCGCGACGACTACGTGAACTAGAGAAATCTAATGATGGATTTTATTTGGCGGAAGTAGATTTGAAACTACGTGGACCAGGGGAAATTTATGGAGCTTTGCAACATGGGGCATTGGACTTGCGCATTGCTTCTTTATCAGATACGAAACTGATTGCTAGGGCGCAAAAAGACGTAATGGAGTTTTTGCAAAATCCTGAAAATATGGTAAAATATACGGAATTAATGAGCGGGATAAAAAAATATCAGCAAATTACTACTTTAAACTAATTATGGGCTACTAATATGAAAAATGTTGTTAAAATTACATCTGGAAAACTAAGAGGGCGCGTGATTTCTACCCCTGGCGGAAAAACTCACCCGATGGGTGAAAGGGAACGTTTGGCATTATTTAACATGATTTCTAGTGACGTGCCTGGAGCCGTGGTTTTAGATGCTTATGCAGGATCTGGGGCATTAGGATTTGAGGCACTATCTAGGGGCGCGAAAGAAGTACTATTTATTGATAGCAATCATAAATCCGAGAGCTGTATTATGGATAATATGCTTTCCCTTGGATATTATGAGCTATTAGACAAGAATTTGGTGGATGAGCTGATACGTAATGCTGAGGACAAAAAACCAATTCACGAAGAAACTGCCGATGTGATGCGAATAAAAGTGTCACAATTTGAGAGCAAACGAAAGTTTGATTTGATTTTGGCGGATCCTCCTTATGATAAGTTTATTTTAGATGATATTCAACATTTAGTGCAATTTCTAACTAACGATGGGGTTTTTGTGCTTTCTCATCCTGGAGATGCACCCGAATTACAGGGGTTGTCCCTACGAAAAAGCCATAAATATGCAGGTGCCACAATTTCTGTTTATGTCAAGAGTGGGGACTAGGTTGACTAACTGTATATTTATGTCATAAAAACACTTGCGTTTTTTGGTAATGTGTGGTATAATTAAAGAATAAGGAGTTTTATTATGTATTATCAAGAGGAGGCGGAACGTAAGGAACGCCGTAAAATCATCGCAGTTGCCATCGCAGCCGTTATAATCATTTTACTTTTGATTATTGCGATTGTTGTAGTAGCCACTAGAAAAACTACTAAGACAGTAACTGTTAATAATGACACTACTTCTTCAGAAGTTGCGGCTAAAGATGATAACACTAAAGAGACGTCTGAAAAGAATGAGTCTGAAAAGGAAGAGAATTCTAAGGAGAGCACTGATTCTAAGGCTTCCAGTAGCGTAAGCGCAAGCTTATCTACTGAAACTACAGCTAGTAGTTCGTCTAGTAGCTCAGCTAGCGCCAATGTTAGCGTAAATGCAGGCAGTAAAAGCTCCAGTATGCCTAATACTGGTCCAGAAGACATAATCCCATTTGCTTTAGTTGGTGGTGCTTTAGTAACATACTTATTGTCTAGAAAACTAGCCAAAGAAGAAGCTTAACAAAAATAGACCCTTAGGGGTCTATTTTTGTGGTATAATAGGTACAGGCCCGGGTGGTGGAATTGGTAGACACGTATGCCTTAGGAGCATATGCCATTCGGTGTGCAGGTTCAAATCCTGTCCCGGGCACCATCATGGAACAAAATTCCGGATCTTCGCGCGAAAGCGCGTTTTTTATTGCCGAGCGGAGCTCGGAATAATGGCGAAAATGGGCTCGCGGTGCGGGGGTCGCGAGCCCATTTTCGCCTGCCCCTTGCCCGACTTCATAGCCTGCCAAGTGGATTTTCTTACCGCTTAAAATGAGGTTCGAGCCGAACATTTCTAGCGCGAGTTGCTTTTTCTGGTTTGGATTGCCATTTTCAACGATTTTACGGATAGAGCCGAGCGTTTCTAGCCATTTTCGCATTAGTTCGAGCCAAGCATTTTGCCCACTTTCTAATGATGCGAGTTTTTCTTTTAATGATTGCTTTTCTTTCACAATTTGCTCTTTTTTAGCAAGAAATGTTGTGCGATCAATATCTTGTTCTAAGTAACTATCTACAAGTCGATTCTGCTTAATGCCAAGATTAGTTATTTGGTCAGATAGATTTTTGCGCAACATTTCTTGCGAGTTATTGCTGTCGTTAGTGTCTTTTTCTAATCTAGTGTTCAGCCAATCCAACATATCATTGGTTGGCGCGAAACTGAGTAGGAATTCGTCTAATTCTCGGTTTAAGATTTCGGCACGCACCGCTGGCTCGGTACAATTCACAAATCTATGTTTCTTGGTACATCTATAATAGACATATTCTGGGCTATTTCCGTTTTTGAAGTGTTTAATGTGTTTCTCGGCAGTAATCATCATCCCACAAGGACAATGGAACAAACCGCAGTAAGCGAATTGTTTCTTGACCTTCGGCACAGCGTGCCCGCGCTCATCCAAAATATGCTGAACTTTATCAAAGAGAGATTTCTCTATTATAGGTGGATGCGAGCCTTCATGAATCTCCCCACCATAATAGAACAACCCAACATAGAAGGGGTTTGATAGAATCCACCGCACTTTGCTTGGATGGAAAGGTTTTTTATTACGGGTTATCGCTCCTTTTTCTTTTAAAAGGAAAGAAATCTCTCGGAGTGTATAGCGCCCACTGGAATAAGTTTTGTATATTTGTCTAATAACGCCCGCAAACTGTGGATCTGGCACTATTGTTTTGGTGCGGTAATCATTTAAGTAACCGATAGGTGCCGGTCCGGGAAACTCGCCACGCCGAACTTTCTCTCGTAAGCCACGCTTTGTATTCTCGGACAAACTATCTACATAATACTTGCTTTGCCCAAAAGCCATATTCAACATAAACTTACCTTGTGGTGTAGGCTCAAACCAAAAGGTTGGAAAAACTAATCTTGTAATG
>JAFWMY010000020.1 GCA_017545485.1 Candidatus Saccharimonadota bacterium
TTAGGTTTCCCCATTCGGCAATCCCCGGATCATTTCTCGCTGTCAGATCCCCGAGGCTTATCGCAGACTTCTACGGCCTTCATCGGTATTGATTGTCAAGGCATCCACTATCAGTGCCCTTAATTACCTTTTTATGCATTGACTTAACTAGCAATCGATATTCGATTGCTCGTTCCGTCTTTAAAATCTTTATCGTTTCCAAATTGTTAACTAGAGAGTTTTTAAGAATATTTGAAGCCAACAAAGCGACCTCAAAAGATTCCCTCGCTTTCTATTTCTTTTTGTAGAGGTCGGAAAAGCCGACTTGCTTAAACTTTCCCCATTATATCGCACTTTTACTCCTATGTCAACACCTTTTTTGGACTTTTTTCAAAATAATTTAATCAAAATAAAAACTATTCCGCCACTGTTTTACCTAAATATTTCACAAATCCACCACCTTCCGATATTATATATAGTCGCTTTTTAGCTCTCGTCATTGCTACATAGAATAGCCTTTTTTGATCGTTTAAAGCGATTCCCTCTGTCTCTCCGAACATTCTATATAACAAAGTATCTGGATGCGTCTTAGGAATCACTCCCTCATCCGCTTCTAGAATAATCACTACCTCCGCTTCCAAACCCTTAGATTTATGCATCGTCATTATTTTTACTTTATTATCAAACTCATCACAATTCATAATATTTAGCCTATCCAGCGCCCATCTCAGCCCTTTTCCGAATTTTTCTAAGCTTAACCCGCCGATATTCATTTCGTTATTCCGATGTAAAAACAATATATCTTTAGCTTTCAAGTTTTTCTTTACAAGCTCTACCACTACCTTTAAATACCTCACCATTTTTTTGTTTACCACTACGCAATCCATTTGCCAGACAGCTTCGCGTAGCAGTCTATCTTCCACACTTATTCTGAGATCATATGGCACCAACGCAAACCCCACCTCCGTTTCGCGCGGATTCATCACCATTACTTTCCCGAATTTCCGGCTAAACGCCTTAAAATTCCCCTTTTCCTTCATTGCTTTCTTCATAAATTTTCGCGCCTTATCCACTACCTCCCTATCACATCTATAATTCGTTGTAATTTCTGCTCGTTTTACATCAGTAGGGAAATACTTCTCAAATTCTTTAAAATATTCCACATCGCTCCCCGCAAACCGATTAATTGCCTGCCAATCATCCCCTACCACAAATAACTTTGCTCCTCGTGCAACTTCACGAATTGCTTTTATTTCCGCCAAAAACAATTGCGAAAAATCCTGGTACTCATCAATTAACATATATTTCTTGTTAGCAAGCATTTCTCTTATTTCTTGCCGCCCACTCTTAATTAACTTACTTGCCCACGACACAATTAAGTTGAAATCCGTCCCGTATTCAGAAAAGCCCTTTAATCCTCTCTCCGAATTTAGTAAATACCAATGATACCTCCGAAACACCTCTACTCCAAGACGTATGAATATCTCCTCCCTCTCCAAAACTTCCTCACTATTTAAATATTTTTTTGCAACTTCCCCCACCGTCATTTTCCCGCCCAAATACCTCTGTTGCGCCCTATTTATAAACTGCACCATCATTGCTGCAAATTTTTCTAACTCACTATCACTGAGGGACTCAAGGCCCGACTCGCCATAAAATTCATCATCACTTAGGCATCCATCCACTCCCTTTATAAAACTCAAAACTAATATCCTCCACTTTTCCTCTTTCATCATCCGTCTCACTATCTCTAATACATACTCGTCTTTTCTTTCAGCCAAAATTTCTCCACACTTTGCCCTACCGTCACGCATTCCGTACACAATTTGCCTTGAAAAAGCATGAAAAGTGCTCGCTATTTTTATGTCATCTATCACTTGTTTCCCATTTACTCGCATTTCTGATAACCGCTCATTTATTTCTGTCGCCGCATTTGTATTAAACACAAAAGCTATTATTTCTTCTGGCTTCACTCCGCAAACACTCACCAAATAAACGATTTTTGCCACCAATGTTCGCGTCTTACCGGAGCCAGCCCGCGCCACTACAATCATATTTAAAGAAGTATCTGCCACAGCCACCGCTTGTTCATAATCAATCACAAATGGTTCTCCTTTATAGCTTACAGCCGTTTTAAACCACTCCATAACCTCTTTAATTCTTTTATCTTTTCTCTTCATTTACCAGTTAATTAACATGCCTCACTTAAATTTTCAACCTTTTCATAAACCTCATGCTAATAAAATAAAGCACCATCAAAATACCGCCCCTTACAGAGCGGTATTTATTGTTATTTATTCTTCCCTGCGGCTTTTGCGTTTGTTGTTCTTCTTGACTTTAGCAAATATCCAAATGATTAACCCAATTATTACAAACAAAATCAAGAATAATAACCATAATGGACATATAATTACTGTTTTCTCTACTACCGATGTTTCGCCAAAGATTTTTACAGTTTGCGTTACTCTAAAAATACCAAACGATGGCGTAGTCACCGTTTTTGCATGATACCTTTCAGTTCCAGGCATCACCATACTTGTCTCTGGCTCTTCTTCATTAGTATAAATCTCTTCATCACTAAAAAGCGGCCACACTTGTAAGGTATATTCCGCATCAGTGTGCACGTTTCCATCATTCTTCACTAATGAAGTCGCACTCAATTGATTACTAAGCAAGAAGGACGGAATATTGTTTTCTATTATTGTCCCTTTTTCTTCAGTTTCACCAGTCACCTCTGCAAATATATTAGATGCAAATCTCACCTGGCTCTCAATTGAAACGCCCTGGCCACCAGCGTTATCAATTCCCGTGTCATTTTGCACAATAATCGTTGCATATTGACCACCAGCCGGAGCATTTTCTGGTACATGAATAGTGAAAGGAATCGTGTCCATTCCTCCTATTTCTACTTCGCCTTTATCTTTCTTAAGCTCAATCCACTCCATAATTTGGTTATAGCTAGTAACTGTATCTACATCCACATCATTATAATCTACATTACCGTCCTCATCCGTTACCAGGCTAAACGCACCAACCGTCACAGAATACTTTAAGCCATTCTTTGCTGTGCTAGAACTAGAAACAGATATGGACCCTTCAAAATCCTCTCCTGGAGTTAAAACGATTCTTTGTTTAGGTGGAGAAATCGTCATTACCGTGTCCATCCCATCCATATCCGCAAAAGTATTACTTATTCCCACAAAAGAAGCCAATAATACTCCAAATGCTACAAATAACTTACTGATTCTCTTCATCATCATACCTCCTTTATTATTATTACCACCACTTAATCATTAATTATACACGAAAATCCTTTGTTTTCGTATATCTTTTTTGTCTCTTTTGGGGAATTTTTACCAATAGTATCAATTACCCCACTTCCAATATAAAATACTTTCCCAATTGGAGTATTCATTTTTCCATAATCATCCAAATATAGCCTAATTAATGCTTTGTTATCAGTAAACTGAAACACCGGTGAAAGGATTTCATGGTTCACCCCGCGATCACTTAAGTACAAATTATATATAGTATGTAGATGCCCGCTATCTTTCTTAGCTTCCTCTTCGCTATTGTATTCGCCATCATATTCATAGGACATTTTTGCGATTTTATTATCGCTATAAACTAGTTTAACAGTATGTTTCACGCTCTTTGCAGTTTCGCTGTAGAAAAAAGTATCTTCACTGTCATTCTTTTGCGAAGTGCAGACCAACGCCGAAGTGTCGCCATCATCGTAACTTTCAGTAATACGAGTCTCTTTCTTGTAAGTCAATAAAAAGATAATTATAGCAATAATTGCCGCGATAGCAGCCACAATCACCGCATCAGTAATTATTTTTTTCTTTTTGCTCTTTTCGGATTCCTTCATTAATACCTCTCTTTATAATACATTTATTATATCACAAGATAGTAAAAAAATACAGCTCCTTGCGGAGCTGTATTTGTTATAAGCTTAAATTAAGCACCTGGAGTAACTGTGTATGTTACTTTACCAGTGTAAGTACCAGCTTCCTGAGTAGCGCTTACCCATACCTGATAGCCAGTATTAATAGCGGCTTCAGATACCGCCGTAGTACTCGTAGCAACCTTAGTAGCAGTTGCAGGGATTGCAGACCAGCTTTGATAACCAGATACTGTATTAGTACCAGCTACCTTGAACATCCAGTTAGAAGTAGCACCAGATTCAGCGGTACCAGTTGCGATCGTAGTACCACCAGAAGTTCCTACCATTGAAGTTACAGGAGTTCCAGTACTAGCGCCAACCGCTTTTACGTTCCAACCAGAAGCATCGTTACAAGTAACTTTAAGGGTACCACCCTGAGAGCCATCAGCATCCCAAGTGTAAAGATGGCTGTTTACCGCAGAGGTCTCTTCCATCGTTTTACCAGTACCAGTTACAGGACTACCTTGAGTCTGTCCAACCGAACAAGAGCTACTGATGGTGAGAATAACGGTATCCGTCACATCAGCGAAAGCACCAAGAGCCGGCATCGCGGCAAGGGCTACAGCTGCTGCACCAGTTGCGATTAATGATTTTTTCATAGATTTTCTCCTTCCGCACAAATTGCGAAAATTAAATGTTATTTATGTTAAATATGACCTT
>JAFWMY010000021.1 GCA_017545485.1 Candidatus Saccharimonadota bacterium
TAAACAAGCGTTTGATACGGCCTCTTCAGCTGCAAATACGTTGTTGTATGGAGATAATGAATATCTCAGAGGAAAAAATATTGAAGCTGATTTACAAACAAGGGGTAATTATGATAGAGGGGTTTTATATACGAGACCAGGTTTTGCTGCTTCAAAACGAAGCCAGATGGATTCTCAGATTAGAAGTGAAATAAGAAAAGCACACAGTGAAAGACTTTCTAATGCTAGCAAAAGCGAGAAACAATCTGCGTTTAGCAATGCTATTCATTATAATAATGGTATTTCGCATGAAGACGCTGTTGAGCAAATGGACGCGGCGTGGGATGCTTTAACTAGTAGTGGAGATACAGATCAAATACTAGATACTTTGAATCGTTTCGATTTGAATGGTGTAGATACCGATATGAGAGATCGTATTATGGCGAAGGCGGCAGCTTCTGGGAATGCTGCATTAAAAGGTTGGAGCAAGGCTCAAACGATTGATGATAATGGTGTATTAACGGCTTCGACTACTCTCAGCGATTATGTTAGAAATGGAGACTTTTCTAATTATTTAGCGACAGATGCAGGTTTAAACGCTTTGAATTCTGCTGATAAAGAAACGCTTGAATACTTACAAAATCATGGCGGGTCATCATTAAATGCTGGAGCGATTGCGAATATGGCTACATCGGCGGCTAATAATAATGAGCGTTCGGCTAAAGCGGTTGCTGGGATGATTAATGAGTTTAATGCAGCTGCGGTCGGTAGTGCAATAAATGCAGAAGGTTTAACAAGGCTTAGTAATACTATGGCGCAAGCCATAGGGGCGAGTAATTTGCAGGCTGCGATTAATGAGATTAATAAATCTGAAAATGCAACTCTAAAAGCGAAACTAGATAATAAGGTTAAAGAAACTCTTGGGATAACAGATTAATGGTTGATGATAAAAAAAAATTTGGTGAGCGTAGCACGGCAGAAGAAAGTATTAAGCCGGGTTTTTTGGGGGGTGCTGGCGGTGGAGAGAAACCGGCTGGCTTAGTTGCTGACGACAAGAAAAAGGCTGGCAATAAAGAAGCGGCGAATGAATTAGGTAATGCAGAAGATTCGGCTAGTAAAGGTGGCCTTTATAAGGCTGGTGATGGTTTGAATAATGCGCGTGAGAATGAAGAGAAGGCCGGTGGATTATATTCCGGTAAAGGTGAAGGTTCGGAACGAGGAGAAAACAAAAAACAACAAAAAGGTAAGGGTGGGATATTAAAGAAAAAAGGTCCAGTCGCTGCGATACTTTTAATGCTTTTTGGTGTTGGGGGGCTGATGAGCGGTTCACAAGCGTTTCTTCCGTTTAGCTTGGTTGAACAATATAGAGAGGGTTTTAATTCGATGCAAGTATCGGCCAGTGTGCGTTCTGATAGTTTTTTTAGAATGCAAATGGGGGGCGGAAAATATAAGAATCCAATTAAAACAAAACTGTTTAGCATGGACACTTTTAAGATAAGTGAAAAGCAGAGAGGTAAATTGGCTAAGCAGGGGATTACTGTTGACGATGATTATAATAATACTGGTATAAGAGTACTAAAATACGATGATGGTTCTGGTGAAATGAAAATTGTTGCGGCGAGTGAAGCTGGCGTTAAAGCGTTAAAAGCTGAAGGTATCGAGGCTGATACATTCAAGAACTTGTATGCTACAGATCCAGATTTCTTTAATGGATACAATAAAGGCTCGATGACGTGGCGGGGAAGTATCGCAAACTGGTTTAACTCTGTGACGGCAAAATTCTTAAGTTCCAATAAAATAACTAGGAATCTCTTTGCTGGTTATATTGATAAAGTTAATGCGGCAAATACTGGAAATGCGAAGATAGATGCTGAGAACCGAAAGGCTATAGCACTTGAGATGATGGCAGAAAAAGCTGGTGTTATAGAAGATGGGGGAATTACAAAAGCGGAGCCAAAGAGTCAGGAGGACGAAAATGGAAATCCGACCGAACCAGACCCAAGCGATAAAGAGAAGCCGTCTGACGTTTTTAAAAAAGCAGACGTAGATACGGATGGAGATAAAGCGCTGGATTTGCAGGTTGATAAAGCGAAAAAAACTTCGATTAGTAGAATGAAATCAATATCGGAAGTTGAAGCAAAATTAGACGAAATTGGAAAAAAACTTGATAGTGGTAAAGCTGGTGGCACAATCAATAAGGTTGTTAATTTTTCGTGTTTAGCAATGAATTTTTTGGGTCAAGTAGGGTTACTTGTAGCCGCAAGTGAGGGCTTACAGATAATTAATCTTACTTCTGGTTATTTTGAAGCTGTGGATAAAACTAAGGATGGTAGAGGGGATGACTCTCCGATTAATGAGCTTACCGAGGCGCTTGTTGCAAAAAAGAAGAATACCAATGTCGTGCTTACTGGTTCTGGAGAAAGTATTGCTGATAATGCGGATGATAATATTGCATCAGGTGCAGATGGTGGTTATATCAAAACATTAACGACGAAATCTGCTACTACTGAAAAGAACGCAATTCAGTCAAGTGGGATAGCAGGGATATATGGTGATGAGCGTATTGATTTAAATGATCCAAGCGTAAAAAGTTTTAACTTTATGGGTAGCATTGGTGGAATATTGGGTGGTATAGGTGCTGGCATGAGTGCATTTAAGGGTTGTTCTTATGCAAAGATTGCGGCTAATGTAATAAGTGCTGGATCGGATGCTGCAGAGACCGTTGCATGTGTCGTTGGAGTGATAGGGGCGTTCTTTACGGCTGGCGCTTCGCTTACAGCTTGTGCTCCGTTCTTGACCGATTT
>JAFWMY010000025.1 GCA_017545485.1 Candidatus Saccharimonadota bacterium
TCAGCTTTAAACTGTTGTCCTATAGTTGTCATGAATGATTACCTCTCTAATAATTAACGATCAAATAGCAAGTCTGAGTGTTAAGTTACTGGTTACTTGTCGTCACCACTTTCAAATTCTTGTATCAGGTTTTCCATAGCTACTGTGAGTGTTGCCCAATCACTAAAAAAAGCGTGTAACTTGTCTAGTCCCTTTTCGGTTATTGTAAAATATTTCCGTTTGGGTCCCTCAGAAGAAGCTTTCATATCTCCTGTAATATAGGCTTCTCGCTCTAATTTTTGTAAAATTGGATAAATAGTTCCTGCAGCTATAGACAGAAATCCGATCATCTCTAGTTTTTTTGTAATTTCATACCCGTAAGTTTCACCTTTTGAAATTACAATGAGTATAGCACCATCTAATGTCCCTTTAAGCAATTGGCTGTTGATAGTCAATGATTTTATCTCCTTGCTACTACATAATGTATACTAGTTTATGAATAAAGTTTAGCATAGCTAGTATACAATGTCAACTAGTGTTTTAGGCATATTGTTGTTTGTTTAAGTTAGGTAGGTAAGATGTAAGTTTGTTTATTCTTTAAATAATAGAACGATATGAACTTAAAATTGATACCGAACTGTAGAGATGGTAGTTATAAGTTCTTATAAACTGGTATCTTATATGAAGTTTTAAGGACAAAGAAACAGGTCACCTCTAAGTAAAAAACATATTTAAAATAGGAATGGAAACCTCATTACTAATTTCTTTAGATAAAAGGAATCTGTGAGCCATTATATATCAGTTATCTATGCTTTCGTTGGAACTATTTAAGGGAAATTTGAAGTAAGTATCGACGGATAAATTTTTAGTTTAAGCAGTAATAAAAATAAGAAAGATAAATAGCTGATAGTGGAAATATTTCGTTTTCCTTTATATTTTCAATGAGGTTGATTTACTTCTGGTATTCATTTGATGATATATGTGCTTTTTCAATATGATTTTGACAACTATAAATAGAAAAGTTATAATAAAAAACAATACTCAATTATAACTTGTTCTTTATAAATAGTGATTAAATATGGAGAGGTACGGAATATATGAAGAAAAGTAAATTTAATGATGAAGGACGTAATCTTCAGGAAACATTTAGGGAACTTAGGAAAGCACGAGGCTATACTCAGTCTGATATAAGTGATGACATTATATCTAGATCTCTCATCTCTAAATTTGAAAATGGTGCAACTATGCTAACGGCTGATAAGTTACTCCATATCATTGAAAAGTTGCATATGACACCTAACGAATTTAAAAATGTTTTGAACGGCTACCAACCGGACTCGATGCAGAAACTTTACGACACTTTAAATAATGTTCGTTTTTCTGGATTTATAGGAGTAGAAGAATCAGAAAGTTTAATCATTTCAAAACCTAAAAATAAATTTCAGATTTTGACAAATATTATGATTAAAAGTATTCTACAAGACATTACAAAGAACAACTATGTTTTACATGAGGAGAAGCTTACAGTTGGCGATTATTTAAGTGGGATTGACAATTGGACAGAATTTGAACTCAGATTACTATATTACACCTGTCCCATAATAGATGTAGGTGATTTGAAATGGTTTGGGGAATTACTTTTGGACAGAATGGTTCACTTTTATCACGGAGGGAACAAACATCTATTTTTACAGACATTAACAAATTTATATGATTCTGTGCTTGAGTATGAAGCGTTAGAGGAGGCGGAATTTTTTAGATATAATATTTCACAACTTGACTTAGCTGGTAACCTAAGTGCGATTGTTAATATTCAGATATTGAACGATTTGCATGATTATCTGGTAGAAAGAACAGAAAAAAACCTTATTAAAGCAGAAATCTACTTAGATAAGGTTGCTGTACTAGGCATTCAGCCTATTATTGATTACTGTAAGAATAGACTTGAAAGGTTAAGACCACCAAAGCCAAATATTAATTAATTTAAACATATTAAATTTCCTCTCTAATGAATTATTACTAATATCAGTCTACTCTAAATTAGATGTTTTTCGAAAAAGTTGAATATATGCACATTATGATAATTGTTTAAGTAATTATCATAATGTGCATATATTCAACTTTTTTTAACCTGCTATTTTTCGTGATAAAATTAATTTTATAGGTTTAAAAGAATACATTATCTAAGTTTGATTAATATCTTGCTAGAATTAATAAGGATTTATAATTATGACATGGTAGAAATAATTAAATTTGAAGAATATGTTTTCTAGCTAACCTTATACTGACGAGTCGACAGTCAGTTATCAATATATATTAACTGGTTTGGAACTTGCATATCTAGAGCTATTCTGATCAAATAGTTTTAAGTGTTAAGTTGCTTTTAAAAAGATTAACAGAATAAGAAAGAGGCTATAAAATGGATAGTTATTTAGAAAAAAAGTTTTCAAAAACAGAGATGTTTTTATCAAGCGTTATTGCTATAGGAATTATATTCAGCTACAAAGTATGTTTAATAGGTAATTTGGTTCAAAAATTCGGTCTATCAAAAGGAGATGCAATTTGGGCAGTTGGAATAATTGCTTCAGGTGGTGCTACAATTATTTCAATATGTTGGCCGATTCTTGCACCATATTTGCTAACACTTCGCGGATTGATTGCTACTATTGGTTCTGGTGCAGCAGCTGGCTGGTAAGATAAAGGAGAAAAGAATGTCTATTTTAAGTATTTTTGGAGATTTGATTAGTAAATTTGGCCTTACAAAAGTTGTTGCTTCAACAATTGTCGGTCTTTTATCAAGTGGAGCGAGTTATTCTGTAGTCATAATATACCCTTATTTTGTACCATTTATTGCTACTGCTCAAGCATATTTAGCGATGTTTGGAGTAGCTGCAGGGATTTCATTTTAAATTATGGAAAGACTTTCTGTAAAAAAAGATTTTTGTTTGGCCTTGATTATTTTAGTTATTGGCGTGATTATCGGTATCTGTATAATCAAACTTTCAGGTAATAGTCCTACTTCAAGTATTCAAATGCTGAGGTTTAATGAAATAGTTAATCACAATGCAGGTGTTGCTTTAACAATCTTGATTATTGGGTCTTTAACATTAGGTGTTGGAGGTCTGGTGATTTTGTTTATTAATGGTATCTCTATGGGAATAGTAATGGGAATATTATCTTTCAAACAGATTGTATTTATACTTTTTCCCTATGCATTGTTTGAATTATTATCTTTTATTTTTATTGCTATGGCAGGAATAGAGATCTCTAGAAATATAAAGAAATTTATGAAAGAAAGAAAACTTATAGTCTTAGTTAATGAATGGCTTTATATTAGATTTTTATTGACTATAACGCTAACGTTGTTAGCTATTGCTGGACTTATAGAGGTATACATATGATTAATAAAAAAGAGATTAAAATACTATTTTTAATTGTTTTCACTTTAACGAGTGTGCTCAGTTTATATCTTGGTTTTAGAGGAGCGACTCATATTTTTTCTTCAATTAATCCGGAAGATATAACAAATTCAACTAAAATTCCTCAGCCGTTTGAAAGTAAGGTAGCTTCTTACTTGAATATTTTAGTTGGTATCGTAGTGTTTGTCTATATCATAATATTTAAAGAAAAGAAGAAGAATATATTTTGGTTAATACTTGGCCCAATAGGTATTATCTTGTTTTCAGTTAGAAAACTCATACATTTAACAAAGAACGGAGTTAATATTGCAGTTTAGTAAGGTGGTGAAATTTCCTAGTTTATATGAAGCATTCATATTTTTTTCGATTATTCTCGGATCAATATATTATAAAGCGTGGTTTGTTTTGATTTTTTTAATATTGATTAGTTTACCGGAGATTATTAAAGTTTATTATTCTATTGAGAAATATGAAAAATAATGTATTTTTAATAAAATGGGATTTCAAGGTATAGCAGTAATACCAGCTTATGTTACATGGGATTTAAATATCATTCGAGTCGTTTTACTAGTTTACGTTGTCTTTTCTTGTAAAATGAAAAAAATAAATTTAGTTTGGATGTTAGTTTTATCACCTGGCTGTTTTGCTATAAAGATACGCAATTAGTTGTAGTGAATAAACAGGAATTTAACTGAGGATTTGAAATGAAGGTATATTATAAGCGTCATCCGTTATTAGTTATGTTGATAAGTGTTGTGCTTTCAATTGTTTTAGGGATTATAGTTCTATCTGTATTTGTTTTACACAAAGGAAAAAAAAATCAAACTCATACATATGCTACTTATACAGTTGAGTCACAAGCAGATAGTCTTTTTAAAGGCAGTGTTGTTGCAAGTACATTTGCAGATTACACAAAAGACGTTTCTCTTGGTGAGCTTTCAAAAGTCAATGTGATAGAAGGTCAGGAGATTAAAGCTGGCGATGTTTTACTGACTTATACAAAATCATCTAATGAGTTATCTAGTCAGGAGTTTACAGTTAAAAGTGCTGAAAATGAGTTAGTCAATGCAAAAGCAGACATGACAGAAGTGGAGAATAAGGATGTTTCTCTTCGAACAAAGTTTACTAAAGCAAAAAATGATGCAGAAAAACAAGTATTGAATGATCAAATCGAAACTAATAATGAGGCACTTAAAACAGCACAACGTGCTTTAACTACTGCTAGTCTAGCTCTGGAACAAGCACAAACGACAATGGCTAATCAAGTCGCACAACAAACAATATCAGTAACGTCTAAAACTGCGGGGAATGTTGTAATGGGAATCGATTCGGAGACGGGGCCCTTACTTAGTGTTGTCAGCAAAGAAACTTTTGTGCTAGGAAAAGTTTCCGAGTATGATTATGATAAGCTTAAAGTAAATGATAATGTTAAAGTTGAAACAGTTGATTTTAAAAAAAAGGTATCAGGAAAGATTTCATTCATCTCACCTGTACCAGAAAAAACAACAGGAGATCTGACTTCTACTCAGTACAATTTTAAGGTTAATTTAGATGAACCTCTACAAAATGGTTATACTGTTCAAATTCATCTACCTAATGCATCTTTATACATTCCTAAGTCAACAGTTAAATCTGGGTATGTGTATATAAAAAATGGAGAACAGTTTAAAAAGGTGAAAGTTGATACTAAAGAAGTAGATGGTAAATTGCAGGTTTTATCTGGATTAAAAGTTGGGGATAAGCTGATTAAGGAGGCGAGCACATATGTTGATCACTCTTGATGATGTTACTAAATCGTATGTACTTGGCAAGCAAAGAGTTACCATTCTAAAAAATGTATCACTCAGTATTGCTGAAGGTGATTTTGTTGGTATCATGGGACGGAGTGGTTCTGGTAAGTCAACCCTAGTCAATCTAATTGGTTTTTTAGACAGGCAATTTTCAGGGGAGTATTACTTTGAAGAAAAATTAGTTGACCAGTATACAGATGATGAACTATCTAAAATTAGAAATGAGCATGTGGGATTTGTTTTTCAAAATTTTGGATTAATTGAAGCAATGACAGTCACTGAAAACGTTGAGCTACCATTATTATATGCTGGTATTGCTAATCAGACAAAAACTCAACTGGTATTAGAAAGCTTAAGACGAGTTGGCCTAGAAGGTTTAGAAAAACAATCAGTCAAATTATTATCTGGGGGACAAAGGCAAAGAGTAGCAATAGCTCGAGCTATCGTTAATCAACCAAAGTTTATTATCGCAGATGAACCAACTGGTGCACTTGATAGCAAAACTTCTCTAGAAATTATGAAATTATTTAGGGATTTAAATATTAATCATGGGGTAACGATTATTTTGGTAACACATGATGTTAATCTAATGACTTATTGTAGTCGTGAAATAAAAGTCTCTGATGGAGAGGTTTCACTATGAAGATAAGTGAGGTGATAACAAATGCTTATCAGGCATTGCGACAAAATACAAGACGTAGCTTACTGACTATGATTGGTATCATTATTGGGATTTCTAGTGTCATTACAATATTGTCTCTAGGGCGTGGTTTTGAAATGTATACGGTTAGAAATCTAACAACATCAAATGACAAGCAAGTGAGCGTTGATATTATGTTTAACCCAACAGACTTAACACAATTTGCGAACAGTAAAATGTCTTATTTTTCAGATGTAGATTTGAATTTTGTGAGGCAAGTTGAAGGTGTAAACAAAGTTGAGTATGTTAAACAAAGTGACAACCTATTAAGTGTTGAGCTAAATGTTAGAAATAAAAAAATAACTAAGAGTTTAGGCTTTTCGAATTTTGGTGTAGATAAAATTGAGTTTGGTCGTCAATTTCGTAGCGAAGAAAACAATGGCCACCAGAAAGTCGTTTTGATAAGTAAAGATACAGCTAAAGACATTAACCAAGATTTGACAAAAGTAATAGGAACGGGTATTGATATTAAGGGTGAACTTTATCAAGTTGTAGGTATCTATATGGGAGGATCAGAGGGACTGTTTGATACAACACCTGATATCAAAGTGTCCAAAAAAACATATCAGTATTATGAAAACAATCGGGATCGTCCGATGCAGATAAAAGTGATTGTTACCAAAGATTTCAAACCGAGTAATGTTGCAAAAAATGTTATTAAAAAACTAAATAACATAGGTTCAAGTCGGAATTTTGGCAAATATGAAACATTTGATATGGGTGCCTTGACAGACGGTATTGGTAAAGTATTAAAAATGTTGACTTATTTTATTTCTGGTATTGCGGGAATTTCACTTTTTATTGCAGGTGTTGGGGTAATGAATATGATGTACACTTCAGTTTCTGAGAGAACAAAGGAGATTGGTGTACGTCGAAGTGTTGGCGCTAGAAGACGTGACATTAGAAATCAATTTTTAGCAGAAGGATTAATGCTAACAGTATCATCTGGTATCATTGGGTATATTTTAGGTTATCTGATAGCACTTATAATATCTATCATGTTGCCATTTAGAGTTTCACCAGACTTTTTTACAATAAGTTTAACAATTATAGTAACACTTATTATTGGATTGGTATTTTCAATCACCCCAGCAAACATGGCTTCTAAGAAGGACTTAGTTGAGATTTTGAGGTAGTGATAAAGAATAGATTTTTGATTATTTCCTAGTTAACTTCTTACTAAAAAAGTTTTTGTATTTCTAATGGCAATCTCTCTAGGCTAGCGTAACGTATCTAGGCGTATCTAAGAGGTATTAGATAATTCTAAACCCTATAAATACTAGGCTTTAGGGCATCAGGGAGTATCTAAGCGTACCGATATATGGTATAATCACAAGATGAAGACATTTGATACATTAAATATTAGCCAAAAAACACAGCAGGCACTGACTGCTCTAGGATATACGCAACCAACCGAGGTGCAACAAGCTGTTATTTCAGAATTGACAGCGGGGCATGACTTGCTTGTTAAGTCACAGACGGGTAGTGGCAAAACGGCCGCTTTTGCCATACCAATCGTTGAAACAGTGGTTTGGGAAGAACGTCGCCCTCAGGTATTGGTGCTTGCACCAACACGTGAACTTGCCTCGCAAATAAGTGAAGAAATCTTTAATGTTGGGCGTTTCAAACGGATCAAGGTTGAAACACTAATCGGCCATTCTTCTTTTCAAGCACAGGTTCGTAATTTGAAAGAACGGACGCATGTTGTTGTTGCGACACCGGGTAGATTGTTAGATCATATCGCACAAGGGACGATTCAGTTAGACTTAATTAAGCTTGTTGTGCTCGATGAAGTGGATGAGATGCTTAGCATGGGCTTTATGGATCAGGTTGATGCCATATTTGAAGAACTACCTAGTAAACCTCAGGTCGCCTTATTTTCAGCGACTTTACCAAAGGCAGTTAGAGATGTCGCCGATTTCTATGTAAAAAATCCAATCTTGGTTGAGGTTAAGGCGACCAATGCCGTGTCAAAACGAATTGACCAAACCTTCTATTTAGTTGACAAGGAAGATAAGTTAGAAAATCTATACCAGTTATTGGTGATGGAAAATCCAGACTCGGCTATTATTTTTGCCAATACCAGAGCGGCAGTTGATGCGATTTCAGACTACTTACAGCAGAAAAACGTGCCAAATGAAACCTTGCATGGTGGTATGGAGCAACGCGATCGAACGCGTGTGATTAATGATTTTAAACATAATTATTTCCGTTATTTGATTGCGACAGACGTCGCAGCGCGTGGTATAGATGTTGCAGATATAGCGGTTGTCTATAATTTTGACCTACCTGATAATCCTGATGCCTATACTCACCGTATCGGAAGATCGGCGCGTTTCGAAAAAACGGGACAAGCGATTTCATTGGTTAGTGCAGCACAACGAAGTGATTTTGCTAAAATTGAGCAGGTTCAAGCGGGGATTGATGCTACTATAACAGAGATGCAGTTACCAAGCGTTAGTCTGTTTGATAAACGTCTGCCTTCGTTTATCGCAAAGCAAAATAGAGAACTCGTCTTGAAAACAGATAAGAGTACTGTCTTTAAAGATGAAATCATGAAGCTCCATATCAATGCGGGTAAGAAAACAAAATTACGAGCAGGTGATGTGGTAGGTGCCATTACCAGTATTCCTGGTATTAGTGGTGATGATATCGGTGTGATTGCCATCGTTGAAGTATCTACCTTTGTTGAGATTCTAAATGGCAATGGTAGTAAAGTATTAAAAGCGCTCCAAACTGAGAAAATTAAAGGTCGCGTACGCAAAGTATCTCGTGCAAATGCCGGAAAATATGAGTAAATAAATAGCCTTGTCTGATAGACAGGCTATTTATGTCGTCTTAGCAAAGTGGACGGGGATTTGCCGTAATATTTTTTAAAGAGCTTGCTGAAGTAGAAAGCATCGCTATAGCCAACTTGGTTTGCGGCTTCCTTAACGGTGACGTTAGCATTGCTTTTTAGTAAGGCTTTGGCACGTGCTAAACGAATTTTGATCAGGTAATTAATCGGAGATTCGCCAGTCTCTTCTTTAAATACGCGAGAAATATAGGTAGGGCTCATATAGAGTGATTGCGACAAAGTAGATAAGGACACCTCTTCATCATGATGCGCTTCCAAGTAGTCGATGATATGCTCAATCATGACTTGCTTTTCTTGTGCTTCATAAGATAACTTGAGTGCATTGGTTTCAAGCTGGCTAGTGGCTGAGTCTCGTAAGATAAGGACAATTAATTTCATGACGAGAGCCTTGATCATCAAATCGTATCCAGGATAAGCAGTCGCTTTTTCGAGCAGGATAGCCTTACAGACATCAAAAAACTGGGCTTCAAAATCAGTTAACTTGATAATAGAAGAGGTGAATGGAAACCGGTCACGTGGCACACCATGCAGTGTTAGGTTTCGAAAACCGATATGCAGTTGTGTTGCAGACATACCAGCTTCGTAGGATTCGTGATGGTAGACACCAGGATTAAATAGTAAGAGTGTTTTTTCTGGTATGCGCGTTTTTTGATCACCAATCACATAGTCCACACTACCATCTAGCACAATAGACAGTTCCAAAAAGTCATGACAATGATGCTTATTAGTAGTTGGGCCGATGTTTTCATAATCAAAAACATATAAAATTTCAGGATTGAACGTTTTCGTATTTAGCTGTAACATAATGACTCCCTTTACGATGGCAATGAGATATTTAGTTAGGGTTAATTTGATAGGTCAATAGGCCTATTTTATCATATTTTTTCGTAATCGTAAGTAGGGTAACTTTGTCTATCTATTTTGACAATAAAGACCATTCTCTTTTGGAGAGACTTGTTTTAAGCTAGAGTTAAGCAACATAATTAGGCAGTATGAGGGGGTATTATGGATAGTATTAAATGGGTTTGGCAGTATGCCAAAGTTTACAGATGGCGGATCGTCTTAGCCGTGTTACTCGTGGCTATCGTGTCGGCTTTATCTATTATTTTTCCGCTCCTTGGGGGCGAGTTAGTTGACGTCGTGATTGATCAAGGGAAAACGGAGTGGTTGCTTCCGATTCTAGGTGGCATGATTGGGATAACCGTTTTTCGGATTATCTTGCGCTATGCTTATCAAATTTTGTTTGAGGTGATTGGTCAAAATACACTTTATAAAATCCGTGAGGATTTATATGTTAAGTTGCAAGAGATGGATTTTGGTTTCTTTAATCAAACGCGAGTAGGAGATATTATGGCACGTATGACAGGTGATACGGATGCCATTCGTCACTTTGTTTCGTGGGTTGTTTATACCTTATTGGAAAACGCTTTGTTGTTCATCGCAGCAGTGGTTGTGATGGCAAGTATTGATTGGCGGTTGATGTTAGCCCTACTTGCGGTTACCCCTTTGATTGCCTATCTGACGAGCAGGATGTCGCGTCAAGCGAGTCCACTTTTCTACGAAATTCGTGAGAGTTTTTCTAGACTAAATTCCATGGTGGAGGAAAACATTAGTGGTAATCGAGTGGTTAAAGCATTCACACGTGAGGCATTTGAAATTGAGAAGTTTAATGCCCACAATGATGACTTTAGACAACGCAATATCGATTCCGCTGAGGTGTCTAGAAAATACTTACCGATACTAGACTCTCTGGCGGGCTGTCTAGCCATTATTACGCTTGTTTTAGGTGGCTACTTTGTGATTAATGGCCAGATGACCCTAGGGAATCTGGTTACCTTTAACGGTGTTTTATGGATGATTAATATGCCAATGCGGATGAGTGGTTGGTTGATCAATGATGTCCAACGATTTGTTGCGTCATCTTTTAAAATTCGAGACATGTTAAACTCAGAAACAAAAATTCCACTTGTATCTGAAAAATCAGCGAAAACTTTAAAAGGCTATGTTGACTTTGAGGATGTATCCTTTCACTTTGCTGATGATCCAGAAACAGAGATTTTATCACATGTCTCTCTAAATGCCGCACCTGGTCAAACAATTGGTATCCTCGGAGAAACAGGGTCTGGTAAATCGACACTAGTTAATCTTATCGCCCGCTTCTATGATCCGACTTCTGGTGTGGTGAAACTGGATGGTGTTGATGCTAGAAAGTGGCATGTCAGACAGCTCCGCAACCATATCGCACTGGTCATGCAAGATATCTTTTTATTTTCTGATACGATTGCAGAAAACATTGCATTTGGTGTACCAGGTGCAGATGGTGACGAGGTCAGGAAAATGGCCCGTATAGCAGATGCCAATCATTTTATCGAGCAGATGCCAGAAGGCTATGAGACGATCGTAGGGGAACGGGGTGTTGGCTTATCTGGCGGTCAAAAACAACGTATTTCCTTAGCACGTGCCTTGATGAAAGATCCAGCAATCTTGATTTTAGATGATACAACGTCGGCCGTTGATATGGAGACAGAGACTAGAATTCAAGAAGAGTTAGACCAAATTACGTCTGATAAGACAACCTTTATCATCGCCCATCGTGTGTCATCTGTTAAAGAAGCTGATGAAATTCTGATTATGGCACATGGCAAAATTGTAGAGCGTGGCACACACGACAGTCTTTTGGCTAAAAAAGGCTATTATTATGATGTCTATAATAAACAACTCGGTAACTTTGGGATAGAAATGAAAGGAGGTAGCTAATGGCTAGAAATAAATTTGACGTCGATGAAACCCTGGAAGAATCCTTTAATGCTGCACATTTTAAACGCTTGCTTAACTATATCGTGCCCTATAAAAAAACAGTCTATCGGACATTATCAGTTATTTTTCTGGCCAATATCGCTGCCATGTTAGGACCGTTCTTTACTAAATTAGTGATAGACGATGTCATTCCCCAAAAAAATCTAGGGATGCTAGGACTTTTGGCAATCGGGTTTACACTATCTATAATCGTAACAGGCTGGTGCATGCGCTACCGGATTCGAACGATTACGGTGCTGGGTCAGGACGTCTTAAAAGATATGCGCTCAGATATCTTTGAGCATTTACAGAAATTACCGTTCGCTTACTTTGATAGTCGTCCCCATGGTAAAATCTTAATTCGCGTGGTCAACTACATCAACTCCTTAAGTGATTTGCTGTCAAATGGCTTGATCAACCTCATCTCTGATATGTTGAGTGTGGTCGTCACCTTGCTATTCATGTTCGCCATCGACTTTAAGTTAACACTATACAGTTTAGCCTTGCTACCTGTTTTGTTTGTATTTGTCATGCTGATCAAGAATGCCCAGCGTAAGGCTTATCAAAACTTGAGTAATAAGCAATCTAATATGAATGCCTACATCCATGAAAGTATTTCAGGGATCAAGGTGACGCAGTCATTCTCACGTGAAAATGAGAACTTCAGCATCTTCTCTGAGGTCAGTCAGGGCTATCGGACATCCTGGATGAAAGCAATTTATATCCAGTTTCTTTTATGGCCTGGTGTGCAAACTGTTTCAGTTTTGACAACCTGTCTTATCTATTTTATCGGCATCAAAAAGTTAGGTGTAGAGGTTTCGACAGGTACCTTAATTGCTTTTATAGGTTATATCAAGAACTTTTGGGATCCTGTGATTAATATCGGCAATTTCTATAACTCCCTGATTACAGCAACAGCCTATTTAGAACGTATTTTTGAAACATTGGATGTCCAACCCGATATTGAGGATGCACCTGATGCCTTTGTCTTACCCCCTATTAAGGGAGATGTTGCCTTTAATCA
>JAFWMY010000026.1 GCA_017545485.1 Candidatus Saccharimonadota bacterium
TTTTCTACCCATCACTTCTAATTTTTTACCAATGAACAGACGGGCCAATAGAGTACCAATAATATAAATGCCGGAAGCTAAGCCTGCTTGTCCTAGTGTTGCGTGTAATTCACTTTGTGCAATAACCGCAATGATGACGATTAATAAGTAATAAACGAGATAGACAACAAAGTTGATGAGTGTGATTGAAATAAACCCTTTATTAAATAGTTTTTCCTGTTCCAATGTCTTGTAAACTCCTTTTTTTTATGGATGATCCGTGTTAGCTGTGCTTACTTATTTGCTGATACTTAGCACTTGATCATTCATTTGATGTAATACAGCGATTTTAGCTTCGATGTTGTGGTAGTTTGATGGGTAACGATCTACTAATTCACCGATGAATAAATCTCTTACTTCCATGAAGTAGGCAATGAATTGGTTAAGTTGTTCATTGTCATCTAATTGGGCTTTGAGCTCAAGTATTAATAAATTTTGATAGGCATCATTTAAGAAAATTAAAGATTCATCTTTATCAAAACGTACGCGGTAAGCTGCATCTAATCTATCAACGATTGCATTTGTCCAAGTTTTCATTTTTACTACACTTTCTATTGTTTCCCTAATTATTGTATATTCGGTTATCTAACATTGACATTCTCGCATCAGGATATCAATGTTGACCCTTTATTAAACAATTTATGTGTACGCATTTGTACATCCTCCAATTAAAATTATGCGGCATAACTGCTCTACCGTATATAGTTTAACCCTTGTAAAAGATTATAGTCAACTCCGCTAGATATGATAAATTTTACTTATAACAAATAGAGAATAATATGATAAAATAATAAAAAAGGAGCATTTTATCATGAATTTACGGGATTTTGAATATTTTAATGCTTTAGGCGAGTTATTATCATTTACCCAAGTAGCAACCCAGTTCAATGTCAGTCAGCCGACGATTAGCTATGCTATGAAACGTCTCGAACAACGCTATGGGTGTGATCTGATCCAAAAAGATCCCTCACATCGGTTCGTCGTCTTAACGCGGGAGGGCGAGATATTAAAGGCCCACGTTACCAGTATATTGGACGAATTGTTGGTTGTAGATAGAGCAATCGAACATGCCAAGCAAAATAAAATACATATCGGCTTTCCACCACTTATCAGAGCTAGGATTTTTTCTAAATTACTGAGGGAGGAGGGCACTGTTAATCTCATTTCAAATTTCAACTTGATTTCGGCAAGATCAAAGGACTTACTGGGGAATTTATTATCTGGTCAGCTAGATTTTAGTTTAATGGGAAGTGTCACGCCTTTAACACACCCTAGTCTAACTGTAGAGTTGCTTTATAAGCGTGAATTCTTTATTTTTGTGTCAAAAGATAATCCGCTCTCTCAAAAATCGGAAGTGTCATTTGCTGATACCTTAGACTATCCTTTTATCCTACTGGAAAGAGGCTTGGCACATACAGGTGCCTTTCAAAGTCTGAATGATAAATATAAAAACAAGGCTAAAGTGCTTCTCCATTTTTCTGATGTCCATACAATCGGCCAACTCGTCAAATCAAATATCGGTATTACCCTAATGACAGACTTTCTACCGTTTCAAGACATGGATGGTTTGGTAAAAATCCCCTTAGTTGCTGAGGATAAAGTTCCATTTTATGTGCAATATGCCTATTTAAGAAATGCCGTATTGGATGAGAAATTACAAGAATTAATTGCCATGCTAGATAGACTCTCTAAAGAAGATGAATTAGTCTGATGTCAGTCATTTCGGCCAGTCATGACCAGCTATGTTATCCATTACTTTCACCTAGCCTAAGTGCTATAATGATAAAAAAATAAGGGCAGAATGGTTGCATCAGTGTTTTGAGCTGACAAGCATCTTATTGCAAAAGTCTTTTAGTTTATTAGAGAGCAGGAGGTGTTCATATGTTTACGAGTCGTAAGAAGATGACCTTAATTGAGGACGGTCTGCTGGATCAAGTTTTTGATTATTGTCTAAACCCAAATTTAACTGAGCGCGAGCGTAAAATCGGCCTGATGGCCAAACAAGATTTGGAAAAGAAACGCTATGCTGCCGCTGTCGTTAAT
>JAFWMY010000023.1 GCA_017545485.1 Candidatus Saccharimonadota bacterium
TCAGCTTTAAACTGTTGTCCTATAGTTGTCATGAATGATTACCTCTCTAATAATTAACGATCAAATAGCAAGTCTGAGTGTTAAGTTACTGGTTACTTGTCGTCACCACTTTCAAATTCTTGTATCAGGTTTTCCATAGCTACTGTGAGTGTTGCCCAATCACTAAAAAAAGCGTGTAACTTGTCTAGTCCCTTTTCGGTTATTGTAAAATATTTCCGTTTGGGTCCCTCAGAAGAAGCTTTCATATCTCCTGTAATATAGGCTTCTCGCTCTAATTTTTGTAAAATTGGATAAATAGTTCCTGCAGCTATAGACAGAAATCCGATCATCTCTAGTTTTTTTGTAATTTCATACCCGTAAGTTTCACCTTTTGAAATCACAATGAGTATAGCACCATCTAATGTCCCTTTAAGCAATTGGCTGTTGATAGTCAATGATTTTATCTCCTTGCTACTACATAATGTATACTAGTTTATGAATAAAGTTTAGCATAGCTAGTATACAATGTCAACTAGTGTTTTAGGCATATTGTTGTTTGTTTAAGTTAGGTAGGTAAGATGTAAGTTTGTTTATTCTTTAAATAATAGAACGATATGAACTTAAAATTGATACCGAACTGTAGAGATGGTAGTTATAAGTTCTTATAAACTGGTATCTTATATGAAGTTTTAAGGACAAAGAAACAGGTCACCTCTAAGTAAAAAACATATTTAAAATAGGAATGGAAACCTCATTACTAATTTCTTTAGATAAAAGGAATCTGTGAGCCATTATATATCAGTTATCTATGCTTTCGTTGGAACTATTTAAGGGAAATTTGAAGTAAGTATCGACGGATAAATTTTTAGTTTAAGCAGTAATAAAAATAAGAAAGATAAATAGCTGATAGTGGAAATATTTCGTTTTCCTTTATATTTTCAATGAGGTTGATTTACTTCTGGTATTCATTTGATGATATATGTGCTTTTTCAATATGATTTTGACAACTATAAATAGAAAAGTTATAATAAAAAACAATACTCAATTATAACTTGTTCTTTATAAATAGTGATTAAATATGGAGAGGTACGGAATATATGAAGAAAAGTAAATTTAATGATGAAGGACGTAATCTTCAGGAAACATTTAGGGAACTTAGGAAAGCACGAGGCTATACTCAGTCTGATATAAGTGATGACATTATATCTAGATCTCTCATCTCTAAATTTGAAAATGGTGCAACTATGCTAACGGCTGATAAGTTACTCCATATCATTGAAAAGTTGCATATGACACCTAACGAATTTACAAATGTTTTGAACGGCTACCAACCGGACTCGATGCAGAAACTTTACGACACTTTAAATAATGTTCGTTTTTCTGGATTTATAGGAGTAGAAGAATCAGAAAGTTTAATCATTTCAAAACCTAAAAATAAATTTCAGATTTTGACAAATATTATGATTAAAAGTATTCTACAAGACATTACAAAGAACAACTATGTTTTACATGAGGAGAAGCTTACAGTTGGCGATTATTTAAGTGGGATTGACAATTGGACAGAATTTGAACTCAGATTACTATATTACACCTGTCCCATAATAGATGTAGGTGATTTGAAATGGTTTGGGGAATTACTTTTGGACAGAATGGTTCACTTTTATCACGGAGGGAACAAACATCTATTTTTACAGACATTAACAAATTTATATGATTCTGTGCTTGAGTATGAAGCGTTAGAGGAGGCGGAATTTTTTAGATATAAGATTTCACAACTTGACTTAGCTGGTAATCTAAGTGCGATTGTTAATATTCAGATATTGAACGATTTGCATGATTATCTGGTAGAAAGAACAGAAAAAAACCTTATTAAAGCAGAAATCTACTTAGATAAGGTTGCTGTACTAGGCATTCAGCCTATTATTGATTACTGTAAGAATAGACTTGAAAGGTTAAGACCACCAAAGCCAAATATTAATTAATTTAAACATATTAAATTTCCTCTCTAATGAATTATTACTAATATCAGTCTACTCTAAATTAGATGTTTTTCGAAAAAGTTGAATATATGCACATTATGATAATTGTTTAAGTAATTATCATAATGTGCATATATTCAACTTTTTTTAACCTGCTATTTTTCGTGATAAAATTAATTTTATAGGTTTAAAAGAATACATTATCTAAGTTTGATTAATATCTTGCTAGAATTAATAAGGATTTATAATTATGACATGGTAGAAATAATTAAATTTGAAGAATATGTTTTCTAGCTAACCTTATACTGACGAGTCGACAGTCAGTTATCAATATATATTAACTGGTTTGGAACTTGCATATCTAGAGCTATTCTGATCAAATAGTTTTAAGTGTTAAGTTGCTTTTAAAAAGATTAACAGAATAAGAAAGAGGCTATAAAATGGATAGTTATTTAGAAAAAAAGTTTTCAAAAACAGAGATGTTTTTATCAAGCGTTATTGCTATAGGAATTATATTCAGCTACAAAGTATGTTTAATAGGTAATTTGGTTCAAAAATTCGGTCTATCAAAAGGAGATGCAATTTGGGCAGTTGGAATAATTGCTTCAGGTGGTGCTACAATTATTTCAATATGTTGGCCGATTCTTGCACCATATTTGCTAACACTTCGCGGATTGATTGCTACTATTGGTTCTGGTGCAGCAGCTGGCTGGTAAGATAAAGGAGAAAAGAATGTCTATTTTAAGTATTTTTGGAGATTTGATTAGTAAATTTGGCCTTACAAAAGTTGTTGCTTCAACAATTGTCGGTCTTTTATCAAGTGGAGCGAGTTATTCTGTAGTCATAATATACCCTTATTTTGTACCATTTATTGCTACTGCTCAAGCATATTTAGCGATGTTTGGAGTAGCTGCAGGGATTTCATTTTAAATTATGGAAAGACTTTCTGTAAAAAAAGATTTTTGTTTGGCCTTGATTATTTTAGTTATTGGCGTGATTATCGGTATCTGTATAATCAAACTTTCAGGTAATAGTCCTACTTCAAGTATTCAAATGCTGAGGTTTAATGAAATAGTTAATCACAATGCAGGTGTTGCTTTAACAATCTTGATTATTGGGTCTTTAACATTAGGTGTTGGAGGTCTGGTGATTTTGTTTATTAATGGTATCTCTATGGGAATAGTAATGGGAATATTATCTTTCAAACAGATTGTATTTATACTTTTTCCCTATGCATTGTTTGAATTATTATCTTTTATTTTTATTGCTATGGCAGGAATAGAGATCTCTAGAAATATAAAGAAATTTATGAAAGAAAGAAAACTTATAGTCTTAGTTAATGAATGGCTTTATATTAGATTTTTATTGACTATAACGCTAACGTTGTTAGCTATTGCTGGACTTATAGAGGTATACATATGATTAATAAAAAAGAGATTAAAATACTATTTTTAATTGTTTTCACTTTAACGAGTGTGCTCAGTTTATATCTTGGTTTTAGAGGAGCGACTCATATTTTTTCTTCAATTAATCCGGAAGATATAACAAATTCAACTAAAATTCCTCAGCCGTTTGAAAGTAAGGTAGCTTCTTACTTGAATATTTTAGTTGGTATCGTAGTGTTTGTCTATATCATAATATTTAAAGAAAAGAAGAAGAATATATTTTGGTTAATACTTGGCCCAATAGGTATTATCTTGTTTTCAGTTAGAAAACTCATACATTTAACAAAGAACGGAGTTAATATTGCAGTTTAGTAAGGTGGTGAAATTTCCTAGTTTATATGAAGCATTCATATTTTTTTCGATTATTCTCGGATCAATATATTATAAAGCGTGGTTTGTTTTGATTTTTTTAATATTGATTAGTTTACCGGAGATTATTAAAGTTTATTATTCTATTGAGAAATATGAAAAATAATGTATTTTTAATAAAATGGGATTTCAAGGTATAGCAGTAATACCAGCTTATGTTACATGGGATTTAAATATCATTCGAGTCGTTTTACTAGTTTACGTTGTCTTTTCTTGTAAAATGAAAAAAATAAATTTAGTTTGGATGTTAGTTTTATCACCTGGCTGTTTTGCTATAAAGATACGCAATTAGTTGTAGTGAATAAACAGGAATTTAACTGAGGATTTGAAATGAAGGTATATTATAAGCGTCATCCGTTATTAGTTATGTTGATAAGTGTTGTGCTTTCAATTGTTTTAGGGATTATAGTTCTATCTGTATTTGTTTTACACAAAGGAAAAAAAAATCAAACTCATACATATGCTACTTATACAGTTGAGTCACAAGCAGATAGTCTTTTTAAAGGCAGTGTTGTTGCAAGTACATTTGCAGATTACACAAAAGACGTTTCTCTTGGTGAGCTTTCAAAAGTCAATGTGATAGAAGGTCAGGAGATTAAAGCTGGCGATGTTTTACTGACTTATACAAAATCATCTAATGAGTTATCTAGTCAGGAGTTTACAGTTAAAAGTGCTGAAAATGAGTTAGTCAATGCAAAAGCAGACATGACAGAAGTGGAGAATAAGGATGTTTCTCTTCGAACAAAGTTTACTAAAGCAAAAAATGATGCAGAAAAACAAGTATTGAATGATCAAATCGAAACTAATAATGAGGCACTTAAAACAGCACAACGTGCTTTAACTACTGCTAGTCTAGCTCTGGAACAAGCACAAACGACAATGGCTAATCAAGTCGCACAACAAACAATATCAGTAACGTCTAAAACTGCGGGGAATGTTGTAATGGGAATCGATTCGGAGACGGGGCCCTTACTTAGTGTTGTCAGCAAAGAAACTTTTGTGCTAGGAAAAGTTTCCGAGTATGATTATGATAAGCTTAAAGTAAATGATAATGTTAAAGTTGAAACAGTTGATTTTAAAAAAAAGGTATCAGGAAAGATTTCATTCATCTCACCTGTACCAGAAAAAACAACAGGAGATCTGACTTCTACTCAGTACAATTTTAAGGTTAATTTAGATGAACCTCTACAAAATGGTTATACTGTTCAAATTCATCTACCTAATGCATCTTTATACATTCCTAAGTCAACAGTTAAATCTGGGTATGTGTATATAAAAAATGGAGAACAGTTTAAAAAGGTGAAAGTTGATACTAAAGAAGTAGATGGTAAATTGCAGGTTTTATCTGGATTAAAAGTTGGGGATAAGCTGATTAAGGAGGCGAGCACATATGTTGATCACTCTTGATGATGTTACTAAATCGTATGTACTTGGCAAGCAAAGAGTTACCATTCTAAAAAATGTATCACTCAGTATTGCTGAAGGTGATTTTGTTGGTATCATGGGACGGAGTGGTTCTGGTAAGTCAACCCTAGTCAATCTAATTGGTTTTTTAGACAGGCAATTTTCAGGGGAGTATTACTTTGAAGAAAAATTAGTTGACCAGTATACAGATGATGAACTATCTAAAATTAGAAATGAGCATGTGGGATTTGTTTTTCAAAATTTTGGATTAATTGAAGCAATGACAGTCACTGAAAACGTTGAGCTACCATTATTATATGCTGGTATTGCTAATCAGACAAAAACTCAACTGGTATTAGAAAGCTTAAGACGAGTTGGCCTAGAAGGTTTAGAAAAACAATCAGTCAAATTATTATCTGGGGGACAAAGGCAAAGAGTAGCAATAGCTCGAGCTATCGTTAATCAACCAAAGTTTATTATCGCAGATGAACCAACTGGTGCACTTGATAGCAAAACTTCTCTAGAAATTATGAAATTATTTAGGGATTTAAATATTAATCATGGGGTAACGATTATTTTGGTAACACATGATGTTAATCTAATGACTTATTGTAGTCGTGAAATAAAAGTCTCTGATGGAGAGGTTTCACTATGAAGATAAGTGAGGTGATAACAAATGCTTATCAGGCATTGCGACAAAATACAAGACGTAGCTTACTGACTATGATTGGTATCATTATTGGGATTTCTAGTGTCATTACAATATTGTCTCTAGGGCGTGGTTTTGAAATGTATACGGTTAGAAATCTAACAACATCAAATGACAAGCAAGTGAGCGTTGATATTATGTTTAACCCAACAGACTTAACACAATTTGCGAACAGTAAAATGTCTTATTTTTCAGATGTAGATTTGAATTTTGTGAGGCAAGTTGAAGGTGTAAACAAAGTTGAGTATGTTAAACAAAGTGACAACCTATTAAGTGTTGAGCTAAATGTTAGAAATAAAAAAATAACTAAGAGTTTAGGCTTTTCGAATTTTGGTGTAGATAAAATTGAGTTTGGTCGTCAATTTCGTAGCGAAGAAAACAATGGCCACCAGAAAGTCGTTTTGATAAGTAAAGATACAGCTAAAGACATTAACCAAGATTTGACAAAAGTAATAGGAACGGGTATTGATATTAAGGGTGAACTTTATCAAGTTGTAGGTATCTATATGGGAGGATCAGAGGGACTGTTTGATACAACACCTGATATCAAAGTGTCCAAAAAAACATATCAGTATTATGAAAACAATCGGGATCGTCCGATGCAGATAAAAGTGATTGTTACCAAAGATTTCAAACCGAGTAATGTTTCAAAAAATGTTATTAAAAAACTAAATAATATAGGTTCAAGTCGGAATTTTGGCAAATATGAAACATTTGATATGGGTGCCTTGACAGACGGTATTGGTAAAGTATTAAAAATGTTGACTTATTTTATTTCTGGTATTGCGGGAATTTCACTTTTTATTGCAGGTGTTGGTGTAATGAATATGATGTATACGTCAGTTTCTGAGAGAACAAAAGAGATTGGTGTACGTCGAAGTGTCGGCGCTAGAAGACGTGACATTAGGAATCAATTTTTAGCAGAAGGATTAATGCTAACAGTATCATCTGGTATCATTGGGTATATTTTAGGTTATTTGATAGCACTTATAATATCTATCATGTTGCCATTTAGAGTTTCACCAGACTTTTTTACAATAAGTTTAACAATTATAGTAACACTTATTATTGGATTGGTGTTTTCAATCACCCCAGCAAACATGGCTTCTAAGAAGGACTTAGTTGAGATTTTGAGGTAGTGATAAAGAATAGATTTTTGATTATTTCCTAGTTAACTTCTTACTAAAAAAGTTTTTGTATTTCTAATGGCAATCTCTCTAGGCTAGCGTAACGTATCTAGGCGTATCTAAGAGGTATTAGATAATTCTAAACCCTATAAATACTAGGCTTTAGGGCATCAGGGAGTATCTAAGCGTACCGATATATGGTATAATCACAAGATGAAGACATTTGATACATTAAATATTAGCCAAAAAACACAGCAGGCACTGACTGCTCTAGGATATACGCAACCAACCGAGGTGCAACAAGCTGTTATTTCAGAATTGACAGCGGGGCATGACTTGCTTGTTAAGTCACAGACGGGTAGTGGCAAAACGGCCGCTTTTGCCATACCAATCGTTGAAACAGTGGTTTGGGAAGAACGTCGCCCTCAGGTATTGGTGCTTGCACCAACACGTGAACTTGCCTCGCAAATAAGTGAAGAAATCTTTAATGTTGGGCGTTTCAAACGGATCAAGGTTGAAACACTAATCGGCCATTCTTCTTTTCAAGCACAGGTTCGTAATTTGAAAGAACGGACGCATGTTGTTGTTGCGACACCGGGTAGATTGTTAGATCATATCGCACAAGGGACGATTCAGTTAGACTTAATTAAGCTTGTTGTGCTCGATGAAGTGGATGAGATGCTTAGCATGGGCTTTATGGATCAGGTTGATGCCATATTTGAAGAACTACCTAGTAAACCTCAGGTCGCCTTATTTTCAGCGACTTTACCAAAGGCAGTTAGAGATGTCGCCGATTTCTATGTAAAAAATCCAATCTTGGTTGAGGTTAAGGCGACCAATGCCGTGTCAAAACGAATTGACCAAACCTTCTATTTAGTTGACAAGGAAGATAAGTTAGAAAATCTATACCAGTTATTGGTGATGGAAAATCCAGACTCGGCTATTATTTTTGCCAATACCAGAGCGGCAGTTGATGCGATTTCAGACTACTTACAGCAGAAAAAAGTGCCAAATGAAACCTTGCATGGTGGTATGGAGCAACGCGATCGAACGCGTGTGATTAATGATTTTAAACATAATTATTTCCGTTATTTGATTGCGACAGACGTCGCAGCGCGTGGTATAGATGTTGCAGATATAGCGGTTGTCTATAATTTTGACCTACCTGATAATCCTGATGCCTATACTCACCGTATCGGAAGATCGGCGCGTTTCGAAAAAACGGGACAAGCGATTTCATTGGTTAGTGCAGCACAACGAAGTGATTTTGCTAAAATTGAGCAGGTTCAAGCGGGGATTGATGCTACTATAACAGAGATGCAGTTACCAAGCGTTAGTCTGTTTGATAAACGTCTGCCTTCGTTTATCGCAAAGCAAAATAGAGAACTCGTCTTGAAAACAGATAAGAGTACTGTCTTTAAAGATGAAATCATGAAGCTCCATATCAATGCGGGTAAGAAAACAAAATTACGAGCAGGTGATGTGGTAGGTGCCATTACCAGTATTCCTGGTATTAGTGGTGATGATATCGGTGTGATTGCCATCGTTGAAGTATCTACCTTTGTTGAGATTCTAAATGGCAATGGTAGTAAAGTATTAAAAGCGCTCCAAACTGAGAAAATTAAAGGTCGCGTACGCAAAGTATCTCGTGCAAATGCCGGAAAATATGAGTAAATAAATAGCCTTGTCTGATAGACAGGCTATTTATGTCGTCTTAGCAAAGTGGACGGGGATTTGCCGTAATATTTTTTAAAGAGCTTGCTGAAGTAGAAAGCATCGCTATAGCCAACTTGGTTTGCGGCTTCCTTAACGGTGACGTTAGCATTGCTTTTTAGTAAGGCTTTGGCACGTGCTAAACGAATTTTGATCAGGTAATTAATCGGAGATTCGCCAGTCTCTTCTTTAAATACGCGAGAAATATAGGTAGGGCTCATATAGAGTGATTGCGACAAAGTAGATAAGGACACCTCTTCATCATGATGCGCTTCCAAGTAGTCGATGATATGCTCAATCATGACTTGCTTTTCTTGTGCTTCATAAGATAACTTGAGTGCATTGGTTTCAAGCTGGCTAGTGGCTGAGTCTCGTAAGATAAGGACAATTAATTTCATGACGAGAGCCTTGATCATCAAATCGTATCCAGGATAAGCAGTCGCTTTTTCGAGCAGGATAGCCTTACAGACATCAAAAAACTGGGCTTCAAAATCAGTTAACTTGATAATAGAAGAGGTGAATGGAAACCGGTCACGTGGCACACCATGCAGTGTCAGGTTTCGAAAACCGATATGCAGTTGTGTTGCAGACATACCAGCTTCGTAGGATTCGTGATGGTAGACACCAGGATTAAATAGTAAGAGTGTTTTTTCTGGTATGCGCGTTTTTTGATCACCAATCACATAGTCCACACTACCATCTAGCACAATAGACAGTTCCAAAAAGTCATGACAATGATGCTTATTAGTAGTTGGGCCGATGTTTTCATAATCAAAAACATATAAAATTTCAGGATTGAACGTTTTCGTATTTAGCTGTAACATAATGACTCCCTTTACGATGGCAATGAGATATTTAGTTAGGGTTAATTTGATAGGTCAATAGGCCTATTTTATCATATTTTTTCGTAATCGTAAGTAGGGTAACTTTGTCTATCTATTTTGACAATAAAGACCATTCTCTTTTGGAGAGACTTGTTTTAAGCTAGAGTTAAGCAACATAATTAGGCAGTATGAGGGGGTATTATGGATAGTATTAAATGGGTTTGGCAGTATGCCAAAGTTTACAGATGGCGGATCGTCTTAGCCGTGTTACTCGTGGCTATCGTGTCGGCTTTATCTATTATTTTTCCGCTCCTTGGGGGCGAGTTAGTTGACGTCGTGATTGATCAAGGGAAAACGGAGTGGTTGCTTCCGATTCTAGGTGGCATGATTGGGATAACCGTTTTTCGGATTATCTTGCGCTATGCTTATCAAATTTTGTTTGAGGTGATTGGTCAAAATACACTTTATAAAATCCGTGAGGATTTATATGTTAAGTTGCAAGAGATGGATTTTGGTTTCTTTAATCAAACGCGAGTAGGAGATATTATGGCACGTATGACAGGTGATACGGATGCCATTCGTCACTTTGTTTCGTGGGTTGTTTATACCTTATTGGAAAACGCTTTGTTGTTCATCGCAGCAGTGGTTGTGATGGCAAGTATTGATTGGCGGTTGATGTTAGCCCTACTTGCGGTTACCCCTTTGATTGCCTATCTGACGAGCAGGATGTCGCGTCAAGCGAGTCCACTTTTCTACGAAATTCGTGAGAGTTTTTCTAGACTAAATTCCATGGTGGAGGAAAACATTAGTGGTAATCGAGTGGTTAAAGCATTCACACGTGAGGCATTTGAAATTGAGAAGTTTAATGCCCACAATGATGACTTTAGACAACGCAATATCGATTCCGCTGAGGTGTCTAGAAAATACTTACCGATACTAGACTCTCTGGCGGGCTGTCTAGCCATTATTACGCTTGTTTTAGGTGGCTACTTTGTGATTAATGGCCAGATGACCCTAGGGAATCTTGTCACCTTTAACGGTGTTTTATGGATGATTAATATGCCAATGCGGATGAGTGGTTGGTTGATCAATGATGTCCAACGATTTGTTGCGTCATCTTTTAAAATTCGAGACATGTTAAACTCAGAAACAAAAATTCCACTTGTATCTGAAAAATCAGCGAAAACTTTAAAAGGCTATGTTGACTTTGAGGATGTATCCTTTCACTTTGCTGATGATCCAGAAACAGAGATTTTATCACATGTCTCTCTAAATGCCGCACCTGGTCAAACAATTGGTATCCTCGGAGAAACAGGGTCTGGTAAATCGACACTAGTTAATCTTATCGCCCGCTTCTATGATCCGACTTCTGGTGTGGTGAAACTGGATGGTGTTGATGCTAGAAAGTGGCATGTCAGACAGCTCCGCAACCATATCGCACTGGTCATGCAAGATATCTTTTTATTTTCTGATACGATTGCAGAAAACATTGCATTTGGTGTACCAGGTGCAGATGGTGATGAGGTCAGGAAAATGGCCCGTATAGCAGATGCCAATCATTTTATCGAGCAGATGCCAGAAGGCTATGAGACGATCGTAGGGGAACGGGGTGTTGGCTTATCTGGCGGTCAAAAACAACGTATTTCCTTAGCACGTGCCTTGATGAAAGATCCAGCAATCTTGATTTTAGATGATACAACGTCGGCCGTTGATATGGAGACAGAGACTAGAATTCAAGAAGAGTTAGACCAAATTACGTCTGATAAGACAACCTTTATCATCGCCCATCGTGTGTCATCTGTTAAAGAAGCTGATGAAATTCTGATTATGGCACATGGCAAAATTGTAGAGCGTGGCACACACGACAGTCTTTTGGCTAAAAAAGGCTATTATTATGATGTCTATAATAAACAACTCGGTAACTTTGGGATAGAAATGAAAGGAGGTAGCTAATGGCTAGAAATAAATTTGACGTCGATGAAACCCTGGAAGAATCCTTTAATGCTGCACATTTTAAACGCTTGCTTAACTATATCGTGCCCTATAAAAAAACAGTCTATCGGACATTATCAGTTATTTTTCTGGCCAATATCGCTGCCATGTTAGGACCGTTCTTTACTAAATTAGTGATAGACGATGTCATTCCCCAAAAAAATCTAGGGATGCTAGGACTTTTGGCAATCGGGTTTACACTATCTATAATCGTAACAGGCTGGTGCATGCGCTACCGGATTCGAACGATTACGGTGCTGGGTCAGGACGTCTTAAAAGATATGCGCTCAGATATCTTTGAGCATTTACAGAAATTACCGTTTGCTTACTTTGATAGTCGTCCCCATGGTAAAATCTTAATTCGCGTGGTCAACTACATCAACTCCTTAAGTGATTTGCTGTCAAATGGCTTGATCAACCTCATCTCTGATATGTTGAGTGTGGTCGTCACCTTGCTATTCATGTTCGCCATCGACTTTAAGTTAACACTATACAGTTTAGCCTTGCTACCTGTTTTGTTTGTATTTGTCATGCTGATCAAGAATGCCCAGCGTAAGGCTTATCAAAACTTGAGTAATAAGCAATCTAATATGAATGCCTACATCCATGAAAGTATTTCAGGGATCAAGGTGACGCAGTCATTCTCACGTGAAAATGAGAACTTCAGCATCTTCTCTGAGGTCAGTCAGGGCTATCGGACATCCTGGATGAAAGCAATTTATATCCAGTTTCTTTTATGGCCTGGTGTGCAAACTGTTTCAGTTTTGACAACCTGTCTTATCTATTTTATCGGCATCAAAAAGTTAGGTGTAGAGGTTTCGACAGGTACCTTAATTGCTTTTATAGGTTATATCAAGAACTTTTGGGATCCTGTGATTAATATCGGCAATTTCTATAACTCCCTGATTACAGCAACAGCCTATTTAGAACGTATTTTTGAAACATTGGATGTCCAACCCGATATTGAGGATGCACCTGATGCCTTTGTCTTACCCCCTATTAAGGGAGATGTTGCCTTTAATCA
>JAFWMY010000001.1 GCA_017545485.1 Candidatus Saccharimonadota bacterium
GTAAGTAGCACTAATAGACGTACCAGTAGCAGGATTAGCAGAAACTGCATCAGTAGCAGAGTCCCTATGAGCTACTTTAGTATAAGTATTTGGTACATTATGATAGTTATTAAAGCTATTATCTATGGTAGTAGCAAAGGTGCCAGTAGTAACTTGTGATAATTTCATAGACCAGTTAGAATTACTGCCTGAAGTAGCAGTACCTGTGTTAAAGGTAATATTACTGTCTGCTTGATTTATCATAGTAGTATTGCCATACTCATTATTAGAATAACCCACAGCGTAAATAGCGAATCCTCCACTATCATTACATATAGTATTTAGTGTAGTAGTACCTATTTCTGTCCTATTAGTACCATTAGGTATTTCTGCATTATGTGGAGTATCTACTGTAGCAGTCATAGTACAGGCTGAGCCTACTGTGACTGCTGCGTCAGCGGTGGAGGAAGCGGAGGAAGTACCAGAGGAAGTAAGAACTATCCCGGAAATAATTAAAAAACTAAAAAGAACTAAAACAACAAAAAACAGGAAATCCTTTTGTAGTTGTGGCTGAGATTGTTTTTTCATATATGAATCCTGTTATTATGTTTATAGTTATATTGTACCATTTTTTTGCGTAAAAATTTGTATTAAAATATAACCAAAAGCATGATATAATAAACATATACATGAAAGACCATAAGAAAAGCATTCTCTTTCTTGCTCCACTAAGCCTGATTTTTATTGCCATCCTTACCGGAGCTTTATTGATGTCTATAAAAGTAAAAGCAGATGATTCCATAGTTGACAAAGTAAAAATTACCGTCCCAGTCTCCTGTACTATGTCCGGTACCGGTATGGATTCTCATACAGCTACAGTACGTAATAATGAATATACACAAAACATAGGAACTACTACACTCCATGCTTTCTGTAATGATGCTAATGGTTTTGCTATATATGCAGCAGGATACACAGGAAATGAAATAGGAGGGACAAACAGTAATAAACTGGTAGGTACTGCAGCTACTAATAATGCTACTATAGTAACCGGTCTTGCTACATCTACTCCAACTCCTGATGTATCTAACTGGGCTATGAAATTAGCAATACAAAGTGATTCCGGGAATACAACCGGCACTAATGCTGTTACTATAGACAGTGATACAGAAGGCTCATTTGCAAACTACCATACAGTACCAAATGAATATAAGAAAGTAGCACATAAGAATACTGCTACAGACATGACAGCATCTACAGGTGGAGTTAAACTCACTACTACTTATGCTGCTTATATATCCAAAACCCAACCTGCTGATACATATACTGGGCAAGTTATCTACACACTAGTGCACCCGGCAACAGAAGAACCATTGCAGCCACAAACTGCTCATGCTGGTTGCATCAACTACTTCGCTAATGCCAGCAGTGCAGAAGGCACTATGGGCTGCCAGTCTATTAGTAATGATGGCGATACAGTAAAACTATTTGCTTCTAACTTCTCACGAGAAGGCTATGGCTTTGCTGGTTGGTCTGATGTCTATGACTATGCTACTAATTCTAACGCTCACTTCTATGGTCCTAATGAAGATTTTGTAGTGCCAACTGGTACTATCGCTAATGGTCTAGCACTTTATGCTGTCTGGATTAAATCTGCTGGTACTATGCAAACTGATGCTCAGTCTGTCTGTAATAGCCTCACTGCTGCAACCTATAACAATGAAGGGGACAGTGATGAAGCAACCTGGTCTATCACTGCAAACCTATCCAGTATCTCTGCTCTCACAGACAATAGAGATAACCAAACCTATGCTATCGCTAAACTCTCTGATGGTAAATGTTGGATGATAGAAAACTTAAGACTAGCAGATAAAGATAGTGACAATAATGACGTAATACTATCTAGCACTAATACCAACAACCCATCATTACCACTCACTAATGTATATGATACTAGTGCTACTTCAAACCACTTATCTCCAACTTCAAGTATCGCCTACGCTGCGGATACTGCTCCAGAAGGCTGGTGTGATGCTACTAACTCTGCTGCCTGCTATGATCAATCACGTATCCGTACAGATAATACCGCAAATCGCGTTTCCTTCGCTAATACAAGTACCATTATGTCAGATCATAACGTAAGCTTCTATTCCTATGGTAACTACTATAACTGGTATTCTGCTACAGCTGGTAATGGTAAATATAGCACAGGTAATGATGTAACCACTTCAGGCGACATCTGCCCAGCTGGCTGGCATCTACCTACAGGTACTGGCTCTGGCGAATTTGGCTTACTTAGTAACAGCTTAGGCGGTCGCAAGAATGCTAGTGATGAAGCACTAAACATGTCCAGTTCTACTACTCCAACTGCTGCCATTATAGACAAAAGACTCTGCCACTTCCCCAATAACCTGCTTCGCTCGGGCAGCGTTAGCGGCGCTTCCCTCAGCGATCGGGGCAGTAACGGCTACTTTTGGTCCTCTACGGCTGTCAGTAATAATAGCGCCTACAACTTGAGAATCTCGGCCCGTAACGTCATCCCAGGCACACTCATAACCAATTATTACAAGTATTTCGGAAGGACAGTCCGCTGTATAGCTAGTAACCAAGGTTCTTAGCAGCTGGTATGTCAATTTCTTTTTTGTTCGTGCCATTCCAGAGCTCTGGGTATGGTTTAGGGTTAATAATAGATTATACTTTTTTGGTGCTGCCTATCAATTCTGAACCCCATGTACAAAAATCCTTTCCCGTGTAAAAAGCATAAATGAGATGGCAAAATGCACACCTTAGGGTGTGCATTAAAAATCTCCCGTGCAGATTGCCGTGTAATTTCATGGTCAATTATCCTTGCTTTAACCAAAAGCATGATATAATAAACATATACATGAAAGACCATAAGAAAGCCAAATTCTTTCTTGCTCCACTAAGTCTGGTTTTTATTACCATCCTTACCGGAGCTTTATTGATGTCTATAAAAGTAAAAGCAGATGATTCCATAGTAGACAAAGTAAAAATCACCGTCCCAGTCTCCTGTACTATGTCCGGTACCGGTATGGATTCTCATACAGCTACGGTACGTAATAATGAATATACACAAAACATAGGAACTACTACACTACATGCCTTCTGTAATGATACTAATGGTTTTGCTATATATGCTGCCGGATATACTGGAGATGAAATAGGAGGAGAAAACAGTACTAAACTAATAGGTACTCCAGCTACCATAGGGAACATAAATACAGGAACAGCTACAAGTGGCAGTACATCTAACTGGGCTATGAAACTAGCCATCACACAAGATAGCGGAGATACTACTGGTACTAATGCTGTTACTATAGACAATAGCTTTAATACATACCATGCAGTTCCTAATGAATATACTAAAGTAGCACATAAGAACACTGCTACAGACATGACAGCTAGTACAGGTGGAGTTAAACTCACTACTACTTATGCTGCTTTTATGTCACAAAACCAACCTGCCGGGACATACCAAGGTAAAGTCATATATACATTAGTCCATCCATCTGACCATGCTACACCTATTGCTAATCCTGCCATATTAGATACTGGTAAGACCGTGAACTCCAAACTAAAGTCTCTTGCTGCTACAGTCGTGAATGAAACAGACACTACTATTACTCCGACTTTTGATCCTGACGATGATTACGATTGGGATTATGCATATGATGAATATATTAAATCCATTAACGTTCATCTGGAAACACCAGCTCCTGCTGGCTTTACTCCGTCTGCAAAAAATACTATTTCTTCTTCCGCTTCTGCAAAACCAATTTATATTGTTTTTGACAATGCTAATGATGCCGGTGTTATGCATTTTTATACTGAAGGAGAACAGATTGTTTTGTCTGCTGATTCATCATTTATGTTTTATATGTTTTATAATCTTGCTGAGATTTCTGGTATTTCTAGTTGGGATGCTTCAAATGTGACTAATATGAGTTATATGTTCTATGAGGCTAGTATTTATGTTTCTACTTTTGCTATTAATCTTTCTTCTTGGGATACTTCCAGCGTGACAGATATGTCTAGTATGTTCTACTGGGCTGGTGATAGCGCTACTACTTGGTCCGTTGGTGATCTTTCTTCCTGGAACACTTCCAACGTAACAAATATGGGTGATATGTTCTATCAAGCCGGCGAAAGCGCCACCACTTTTACTTTAGATCTCTCTCTTTGGGATACTTCCAGTGTGACGGATATGACTAGGATGTTCTATAGTACTGCAGAAAATGCCACAACCTGGTCTATAGGCGATCTTTCTTCCTGGGATACTTCCAGCGTGACAAATATGAATGGTATGTTCTCCTATGCTGGCCTCAGTGCCACCAATTGGTCTGTTGGCGATCTCTCCTCCTGGGATACTTCTAGCGTAACGAATATGCAGAATATGTTTTTCGCTGCTGGCCAAAATGCCACCACTTGGTCTGTTGGTGATCTCTCTTCCTGGGACACTTCTAGTGTGACAGATATGGCCGGGATGTTCTCTAGCACTGGTACAAATGCCACCACCTGGTCTGTAGGGAATCTTTCTTCCTGGAACACTTCTAACGTGACGAGTATGTATTACATGTTTAATAGTGCTGGCTACAGCGCAACTACCTTTACTTTAAATCTCTCTTCCTGGAATACTTCTAACGTAACGAATATGACTAATATGTTTACCAATGCCGGTCGCAGTGCTACCACCTGGTCTGTGACTATTCCAAAGACTAATAACGGTACGGCTTCAGGTCCAATTGCTAATACTACTTCTCGCCTTTATGGTAAAACTACTTCTGCATATGCTGGTCCACCGTCCGGGAAATCGTTTACTCTTGCAAATTAGAAAGGATATAAACCTGGAATTAATAGTATATTTAACTTTTTTAACTTTGACGGCCCTCTCCTACCATGATAAACTTTGGGTGTCCTAAGGGATATAGGGTAATAGATAGCATAGTAACTTATAATTAAATAGCGAAGACCGTAAGACGGCAGTGCAAAAGATGAGACAAATGTTTTATTCCCGCACTGCCTTTTTTTGTTGGTCCAGAAAGGAGAAAACAATGGTAAATAGCAATGCAATGACAGCTTATACTGCTCCTGCAGAAAGCAACCAGATGCTTTACTATTCTGCAAAAGAAGAGATGTATGAAGCGGCAGAAATTGTGGCATTCTGCGATCTTCTGCACGCAGGATATACCAGCCAGGCGATCAGAAATACCGGCATTCTGGCTGGAATGGCAGTAGATGCGGCAAATGCACATTATACGCTTCTTTCATATAGTATACATCTTTGAATTATCAAGTTGTACAGCGTTTCTGCACGGCAAAATCTTTTCCTGCACGGGAAATCAAAAAAGGTAAAAATGGCATATAACAAAAAATAATCTTTTTATGAATGGGAAGTCCCCATATGCACACCCCTAAGGTTTAGACAGCATATTTAAGAGTAACATAAGTTTGATAGGCGAAATAACCATTTATAGGGGTGTGCAAAAACAACAAAATAACCCCTATAAAACGGGGGTATTTTACACGGTAGGAACTCTTATTGTTGTAATTATTACGTGGTGGGCGATACAGGAGTCGAACCTGTGACCTCGTCTACGTCAAAGACGCGCTCTAGCCAACTGAGCTAACCGCCCTAATTGGTTTTACAGTGTTATGGTGAGCCGGGAGGGGCTCGAACCCTCGACACCGGGCTTAAAAGGCCCGTGCTCTAACCAGCTGAGCTACCGGCCCATAATACTGCTTGGTGAAAATAATTGTTTAAGTACTAGTTTTTAAGAGAAGCACTTACCGAAAATTGAATTTTTTAACTCAATTTTCTTTTTACAATTTTATCACCTTTTGATATTATACCACATAATTTGAAATTTTCATGAAAAAAGTGTTTTAAATATGCTTGATTATTAATCCGCTGAAGAATACTGAGGTCAATATAATATTGGCTTTTTACAATACTTATTTCTAAAAAATCGGCGAAAATGCCGACTCATTTATAAATTGGTGGCGCCGACTGGACTTGAACCAGTGACACAAGGCTCTTCAGGCCTCTGCTCTACCAACTGAGCTACAGCGCCGACTTTTGTTATTATAACACAGTTTTTTGCAAATAGAAAGAAAAAACCTCCCGTGTGGAGCGGGAGGTTTATTTCTTAGTCAGATTATTTCTTCTTGGTGTTCTCAGCGATATCTCTAGTATTGCGCCAAATCATGATGAACATCATGGTCATTTCGTAAACTAAGCGTACGATGATTGGCCCAAGGATGATTGTAAGGAGCCAAGCGAGAAACGCTAAACCGCCCATGATATTAAACATGCCAAAGTAAGTGAAGGAATAAAGAATTACAAAGATAGTTGCAATGTAATAAACAACCTTCAAAATTGGTTCAATCCACATAACCCTGAAGGCCAAGAATTCCTTTAGCCATTTGCCAAATTTGCCTTTTGGCTCGTTCTTAGATTTGACAAATAGGAAGTATACTAAGATACCACCGATAATAGCAAGGATTAAGGCAATGATTAGCCAAATGCCTGCACCAGCAGCTGAACCAGCGATGCTAGAAGCACTACCGTAGCTACTACTGCTGCTATCCAAGCTATTAAATAGTTGATAGACGTCAGAATCTGACATGATATAACTCCTTTTGTTAATATTAATTTCATTGTAACACAAAAAAATATTTTTTGTAAATATTTACTTGTGGAAAAGTGGTTATGTTTGGCAAAAATACCATATATTATATAATATATGGTATGAACAGAATACCTCTAGCAGAGCGGATGAGGCCACAAAAATTATCTGAGGTGGTGGGGCAGGATGAGATAATTGGTGATGGCAAAATTTTGACGGAAATCGTACGAAAGGGTGAGCCGGTGAATTTAATCTTTTGGGGGCCACCTGGAACTGGTAAGACTACTTTGGCGCGGATTTTGGCGAAAGAATTTAAGGCGGATTTCGTGGAAATATCAGCAGTAACAGCCGGAAAAAAAGACGTAGAAGCAGTCGTAGAAAGGGCCAAGATAAACTGGAATTTAAAAACTCGGACAATTTTATTCGTAGATGAAATTCATAGATTTAATAAAGCGCAGCAGGATGCGTTTTTGCCGCACGTGGAGTCTGGTTTAATTACCTTAATTGGGGCTACTACCGAAAATCCATCGTTTGAGGTAATTTCTCCGCTTTTGTCGCGTTCACGAGTAGTGGTGATTTCGGCTTTATCTAAAGAGGCAATTTTGCAAGTGTTGAAACGAGCCTTGAAAGCTGAAAAGGCAACCAAGAGAGTAACTAAGAAAGCTCTGGATTTAATTGCGGAATTATCAGGCGGGGATGCTAGGAGTGCTTTAGGAGACTTGGAATTAGCTTTATCTTTAGCAGAAAAAGTGGACGAGAAAGTTGTAGAAGAGGCGGCGGGACGCAAAATGCCTGGCTATGATAAAAAAGGCGATAATCATTATGATACGATATCGGCATTTATTAAATCTATGAGAGGTTCCGATGTAGATGCTGCACTATATTATTTAGCGCGAATGGTGGAAGCAGGGGAAGATCCGAAATTCATTGCGAGAAGAATGGTGATTTTTGCTTCAGAGGACATTGGCTTAGCCGGGAACGGAGCGCTCAGTCTTGCGACGGCGTGTTTTCAAGCGGTAGAACGGGTGGGAATGCCAGAGTCTGGGCTGATGCTAGCGCATACTTGCGTAGCGCTTGCTCTGTCTAAGAAATCGCGAGCAACTACTGATGCTTGGTACAAAGCACTAGATTTAGCACGAAAGACTCGGGGTGAGCCGGTGCCAGTGTGGCTAAGGAACGCTCCGACAAAACTAATGAAAGATTTGGGTTATGGCAAGGGCCAAAAATGGGAAGCAGGGTTTCATTTGGATAAAAATTATTTGCCAGATAGTATAAAAGACGAAAAAATATTTAAATCAGGTGCTTCTGATTAGCTTTCTAGACCAGCCTGGAAGAACATGAGAACATCTTGCCAGTCACCAGCAAGGTCAAAGCCAGAGCTTACGTATTTATTAAACTTGAAATAAGGCATACCGTTGGTTAACTTGGCAGCTTTGGCGGCATTTTCTTTGATCTCATTAAGAGGAGTTTGATTTGCTATACAGGATTTAAATTCATCACCAAGGCCAACTTTTTCGCCAATTTCAGTCCAATATTCTGGACCTTTTTGATTTAGGCTTGTAAATCCAGATTTGCCATTACCGGAGAAGAAATCATTCCAAACTGAGGTAATAGCGAGATTATAATAGTCCCAGAATTTACCTTCGTCTTTGGCGCAGTAAGCAGCAATGGCGGAATAGCGAGAATGCTCAGGACGGGTTTCGCCATATTCATAAAGAAAATCAGAAAGACGAATTTCTACCAAGATGTCGTTTTCTTTTATGTAATTTTGAAACTCTTCTTCGTGTTCTACGATGGCGTTTTCAAAAGCGACACAATAAGGGCAAACTAGATCTGAATAGATGATAAAGTAGTTTTTGGCTTCAGTATCGCCAGCTGTCATCTCTTTAACCCAGACTTTTTCGGCGTTAGACGGCTTGGCAGTCGTACTAGCAAAAATTGCTGCGATGATTAAAATAACAACCACGACTCCACCGATAATACTAAACACTTTTTTCATTTGGCTCCTTTGCTTTTTGAGGCTTCTTTTTAGATTTTACAGAAGCTTGAGATTTTTTCCTCGCTAAATATTTTTCATTTATTATTGTAACATATGTTTCAACGCCAAGACGTTTTAAGGAAAAAATTGCGATAATGATTGCAAGTATAGTGACAATGGTGGAAATGGTTCCTGCTACAGCAAGTCCGCCTGTGGAAAAGATAGCGCCAAGGAGTGGAGTAAGCAATGTAGTGCCGCAAGTAGGGCAGCCTGCACCGAGAGCTACTAGACCTGCAACAATTCCGGCACTACCGACGTCGCCGGCGTTTTGTTTGCGTTTTTTGTTCCATAATAAGACGATAAAACCAATTAAAATTGCTTGCAAAAGACTAATTAAGAAGATGGGAAGCCAATCTAAGAATGGTTGGCCCACGCCGAAAATAGCTAGAAAGCTTTGGCCTAAAATCCGAAAAGCCTGTGGAAAACCCAATGCAAACATTAGACTAAATTTTGAGGTTCCACCTGCTAGAAGATTCATAAGTAAACCAAAGAATAAGAAAGTAGGAACAAAGCCGAACCAAAAACGTTTTTCTTTAGTTGCTAGCAAAATGCCTTTACCAGCAAGAACAAAATCGTCGCACCATTTCCTCCAATTCATAAACATAATTATAACACAATATAATGAATATATTTTATTTAACGTACAATATTTAATAAAATATATTATTATGTATGTCAAGTAATGTTTGTTCGGTTTTTGGCTTTTTACCTCTGTTATAACTAAAAATTATTATGCCATAATAATTTTAAAAAAACAAGGTTGACACATATTGTGTCTATGCTAAAATATAGTTAGGTTCGGACCACTCCGACGTTGAGAGAGGCCAGAACCAAGGGAAGTGTGCAGTAACGCGTCATTTAGGGTGATGAATGTTACTCTAGACGGGTGGAGAGTGTAGAGTTGTTTTGGTTAAAGATATATGACTTACTTGCCACCTAGAAATTCGTTTAAAAATCCGCTTTATGCGGGTTTTTATTTTGTGCTGTTTTTCGGTTAAGGACTAGTATTTTAGAGATAGGTGTGATATAATGGGTTTATGAGACTTCCGAGAAAAATCGTGCAAGTTCTTTCGGTTGTTGCCACCCTTTCTTTGGCGGTGGTTTTTGGCGTTTTAGCAGGAATATATACACGAAGTACCTTTGCCGAGAGTGAAGATAACACTATTTATACTACTGGTGAGGCGAAGTACGTGACTTTTTATGATGAAGGTAAGAAATTGACTGTAAAGACTGATGCTGCTACCGTGGGCGAAGCTATCAAAAGGGTAGAAATGATCTTGAATGAAGGCGATAAGATTGAGCCTTCGCTTGACACAGAGATTAATGCTGATAATTTTTATATTAATATATATAGAGCACACCCGGTTATAATCAAAGATGGTTTAAATGATAAATATTTTATGACAGCTAGTTACGATGCAAAAACAATTGCGCGTGAGGCTGGGTTTACGGTATATGACGGAGATGAAATAGAGTTAGTGCCGAATACTAACTTCTTAGAGACTGGTATAGCGAGTGTATATAAATTAGTAAGAAATGGCGGAAGGACTGTTACAGAAGAGGTGGAAATACCTTTTGGCGAAGAGACTGTAAAGAGTTACAATTTGCAACCTGGCCAAAAAGAAGTACAACAGTTAGGCGAAGTTGGAACTAAGAAAGTTTATTATAATGTGCAATATGTGGATGGCAATGAAGTTTCGCGAGAATTCTTGAGCGAAGAGGTGATAAAAGCTCCGGTGCCAAGGGTGGTTGCAGTTGGGGCGAGTGCAATAGAAATGCATCCTTTGACAGCTGGGATGGGAGTAAATCGTTATACAGTGACGGTAGGCGGCGTGACAGTTGAACGTAAAGAAACCTACTACGATTTACCGATGTCTGGTGTGATGAGCTTGGTGGCTAGGACTTGTGGTGTGCCAGCGACATATAGCGTGCGTGCGGATGGAGCGAAGGTTGATGCTGACGGTTACGTGCTGGTGGCGGCGAATTTGAATAGATATCCGAGATGTTCGGTGGTGGAGACGTCGCTCGGTCCAGGGAAAGTGTATGATACGGGTGGTTTTGCGGCGAGCAACCCAGAACAATTTGATCTTGCGACAGACTGGACTAACCGGAACGGTCAGTAGGGGTTTTGGATGAAAAATAAAAAATCTTTGGGGCAAAACTGGCTAAAAAACCGGGCGATTTTGGACGAAATTGCAGATTATGCATGCGACAATGGAAGCGCGGTTGAAAACTCCGAAAAAACAGGGGTAGATTTGTGTTTAGAAATTGGACCAGGTTTGGGATTTCTTACGTCGTCTTTACTTAAACGATTTAAAAAAGTAATTGCGGTGGAATATGATAGTAATTTGGCTCAGAAATTGCCTGGGTCGTTTCCTGGTAAGAATCTAACAGTGGTGAATGAGGATATTTTGAAGTATGATTTTGATGAGATTAGTGAGCCATATACGGTGGCAGGAAACATACCATATTATATTACTAGCCCAATTATAGAAAAGGTATTAACTTTAAAACAGAAGCCTAAAAGGGTGGTTTTATTAGTACAAAAAGAGGTAGCAGAGCGCATTGTAAGCGATAAAGAAACGATGTTGTCGTTATTTGTCAAAAATTATGCGAAGGTGTTTGCGGGTATGGTAGTACCACGCGAAGAGTTTACGCCGCCGCCAAAAGTTGATTCGCAAGTAATAATTATAGAACCATATAATAAACCGCTGGTGGATGAAAAGGTATTTAGTCTAATAAAAATGGGGTTTAAGGCACCACGAAAGAAGTTGATACATAACTTGGCGGGCCTTAAATCCAAAGAAGAACTGGGGAAAATATTAGGAAAATGTGGAATTTTGCAAGACGCTAGGCCTGGTGATGTGAAATTGGAGGAATGGGCCAAGTTGGCAAAAAACTTAGAATGATTTGCTAGCGATGTCATTAAAACAAAAACTAAATAATATGCTATAATAGTTTCATTATGTTAGATGTGAAGTTTATCAGAGAAAATCTGGAATTAGTGGAGAAGTCCACAAAAGAAAAGGGGTATAAAACAAACATCGGAGAGGTGATAAAACTTGATGATGAGCGTAAGAAAACATTAATGGAAGTAGAATCTTTACGCAAAGAGCGTAATGAGATTGCAGCAAAGATGAAAGGTGGTAAACCTGCAGCTGAATTAGTGGCACGAGGCAAGGAAATAAAGACTGAACTCGCGGAGAAAGAAAGTGCACTCACGGCGACAGAGGAAAAATTGACTGAGCTACTAAAACAGGTGCCAAATGTGATTTTTGACGACGTGCCACTTGGTGGTGAGGAATGCTCTGTGGAAGTCAAAAAATGGGGTAAGAATCATGAAAAGGGCGTAGACCACTTAGACTTTGCAGTAAGTCGTGATTGGGTTGATTTTGAACGCGGAGCAAAAGTAGCTGGTGCGAAGTTTTACTATCTGAAAGACGGCTTAGCATTACTTGAGAATGCGTTGCTACAGTATGGGTTGTCTAAGGTATTAGAGCATGGTTTTACTTTTATGACGGTGCCGGATATGGTGTCGTCACGCGTGTTGGAAGGGTGTGGGTTTAATCCTCGTACTTCGGAACAATCTGATGAATATTTTATAGAAGGTGAAGATTTAGGACTAATTGCAACTGCTGAGATGTCTCTTACCGGTTATCATATGGATGAGATACTTGATGAAGACGAATTGCCGTTGTTTTATGCAGGTTATTCGCCGTGTTTTCGTAAGGAAGCGGGGGCAGCTGGTAAATATACAAGGGGGCTATTCCGGGTGCATCAGTTTAACAAACTAGAAATGTATGCATTTTGTTTGCCAGAACAGTCCAAAGAAATTCATGAGAAGATTTTAGCAATAGAAGAAGACATTTGGCAAGGACTAGAAATTCCTTATCATGTGATAAATATTGCGGCAGGTGATCTTGGTGCGCCGGCAGCAAAGAAATATGATATGGAATATTGGTCTCCAGTAAATCAAAAATACCAAGAGATTACTTCATGCTCTAACTGTACAGATTTTCAGGCACGAGCGGTGAATTGCCGGGTGCGACGTAAAGATGGCAAAGTTGAATTTGTGCATACTTTGAATGGAACTGCGATTCCTTTAGCGAGAGCTTTGGTAGTGATTATGGAGAATTATGCTACTGAAGGTGGAAAGCTTAAAGTCCCGAAAGTTTTGCAACCGTATTTAAATGGAAAGGAAGAATTATAAAATGATTGAAAAAATAGACATTAGCGGAAATGGCTATAAAATTGAAGAATCTTTTCGGAAATATGTTGAAAAGCGCATTGGTAAATTAGATAAGTATTTACCAAAAGGCGCCAAAAAAGATGTAGTTTGTAAAGTAGTGGTATCCGAAATCGGTAAAGGTAAGAATGATAAATATGAGCTTTCAGCAGCAATGGAATTAATCGGCGGGAAGCTGATTGCCGCAAGAGATGAGTGTACAAACTTATTTGCTGGTGTTGATTTAGTTGAAGCAAAATTACTCGGACAAATTCGGCGATATAAGTTGGAGGTACAACCGCATCGTCAGAAGAGAAGCTTAAAAAATCTCTTTAAGAAGCGCGGGTAGTATGTTATAATAGGGGGAAATTGGAGTCAATATACGATATGGTGAAAAAATCAGGAGCGGCCGAGTCGGCTAACGTGAAAAAGCATGACAAAAAAAAGAAGGCAACACCCAAGCCTACCAAAGTAAAACGCGAAAAGAAACCAACTGATAAGTTGGCGGATAAAACCGCGTTGACCAAGTTTTTGCAGGGGGTATTTGGTGATGCGCAGAAGAAAAAACTGAAAAAATTATGGAAAAAAGCGCAGGAAATTACCAAACTAGAACCGAAATACGAGAAAATGAGCGATGATGAGCTTAAAGAGCAAACAGAGATTTTTCGGGCAAAAATTGAGAAAGCTTTAAAGACTGCACGAGCTGAACAGGGCATTAACAAAACAGGTAAAAAACGTCCACCAGTAGATGATACAAAAATCTTGAATGATATTTTGCCTGAAGCCTTTGCGGTTGCTAGAGAAGCAGCAAAGCGTGTAACTGGGCTTCGTCCTTATGATGTGCAGTTGATTGGTGGTATGGTCCTACATGAAGGTGCGGTGGCAGAGATGAAGACTGGTGAAGGTAAGACTTTAGTGGCAATGTTGCCAGCGTATTTAAATGGTATGACAGGCCGTGGTGTACATGTAGTGACAGTGAACGATTATTTGGCACAGCGTGATGCGGGTTGGAATGGCCCAATTTATGATTTTCTTGGACTTTCTGTCGCAGTTATTATTAATGAAGCTTCATTTATTTATGATGCGGAATATGAGAACGATCAACATGATGACGAGAGGTTCTTGCATTTGAAACCTTGTACGCGTAAAGAGGCTTATGCGGCTGATATTACCTATGGTACAAATAATGAGTTTGGCTTTGACTATTTGCGTGATAATATGACTTCAGAAGTGCAATACTTACGTCAGCGAGAGTTGAACTTTGCGATTGTAGATGAGGTTGACTCTATTTTAATTGACGAAGCGAGGACGCCACTGATTATTTCTGCTCCAGCTGGGGATAATCCGGAATCGTATTATCAATTTGCGAAGGTGGCAGCAAGATTGAATTCAGATGATTACATTTTTGACGAAAAACGCCGCTCGGTGACTTTGACTGACCAGGGTATTGAAAAGGTTCAAAAGATTTTAGGCGTAGATAATCTGTATTCTACTAAGAATACGAGACTCGTGTATCATTTGGAGCAAGCAATTCGGGCGGAAATCGTCTTTAAGCGTGATAAAGATTATGTAGTAACGAATTCCGGTGAAGTGATTATTGTAGATGAGCACACTGGGCGTTTGATGCAAGGACGACGCTATAACGAAGGTTTACACCAGGCAATAGAAGCAAAAGAAGGTGTAGCGGTAAAACAAGAGTCTATGACGCTCGCGACGATTTCGTTCCAGAATTTCTTCCGTTTGTATAAGAAGTTATCTGGTATGACTGGTACAGCGTTTACTGAAGCAGAAGAATTTCAACAGATTTATGCCTTAGATGTAGTGCAAATTCCACCCAATAAGCCGATCATTCGTGTAGATAAGGATGATCTTATTTATAGGACTAAGGCTGGTAAACTAAAAGCAATTGCTGACGAAATTGTTAAGTATCATGAGAAAGGTCAGCCGGTGCTAGTAGGGTCTGGTTCAATTGCAAATAACGAGGAAATTGCTAGATATTTGGAAAAATATGGCTTGCCGTATGAGATATTAAACGCTAAGAACAATGAACGCGAAGCGGCAATTATTGCTAAAGCTGGCGAAAAAGGTGCGATTACACTTGCTACTAACATGGCAGGTCGTGGTACCGATATTAAATTAGGCAAGGGCGTGAAAGAACTAGGTGGTTTAGTAGTGATTGGTTCAGAGCGTCACGACTCGCGACGGGTGGATAACCAGCTTAGAGGTCGTGGTGGTCGTCAAGGTGATCCTGGCACGACACAGTTCTTTGTGTCTTGTGAAGATGACTTAATGCGGATTTTCCAGGGTGATAGAGTGAAAATGTTAATGACAAGGTTGGGTGTGGCAGAAGATATGCCAATTCAAACTAAGGCAATTTCGCGAACCTTGGAAGCGGCGCAGAAACGAATTGAAGGATTTAACTTTGATTCACGTAAAAATGTGGTGCAATACGATAACGTCATTAACCGTCATCGTAAGGTTGTGTATTTGATGAGGCGCAGAATCCTGATGGGAGATGATATTTTCCCTGAAATTCAGAGATTGATGCGTGACGAAGTTAAAACACTAACCGAGTTTTCATCACGTGTAAATAAAAACTTTGATGAGGAATTTAAAGCAGTATTTAATTTTGACGATGATTTAATTCGTGGTATTGGCTTAAAGCGTAAAGAAAAAGATCGCTATAAATTGGCACTAGAAGCGGTTGAGGAAGCATATCACAAAAAAGAAGAAGAATTTGGCGCCGAAACAATGCGTAAAGTAGAGCGCGAGGTGTATTTGAAGGTATTAGATACTTTGTGGATGCAACATTTGGAGAATATGCAGCATCTACGTGAGGGGATTCATTGGCGTTCAGTTGGGCAGCGTGATCCACTCGTAGAATATCGTTCGGAATCACAGAAGTTGTTTGATGGATTGCAAAGAAATTTGCGTGAAGAAGTACTAAAGATTTTACTTACAATTACTCCTTCTGAGGCTGCTGCGGACAATGCAATGGATGGCGAAGAATATGAATCTGAATTAACCAAGATGGCAGAAGGTCAGACAGAAAGAGGTGTAAACGAAATATCACGTGGCGAAAGAAATCTAGATGATGAATTTAAGAAGAAATCTCATGCTAAAGTGTCGGCGACCAAGAAAAAAACTAATGCAAAAAAGCGTAAAAAAGCACGCAAAAAAGGTCGCAAATAGTATATTTGATTATTAAAGGTGCAATTATCTTAATATGAAACATTCAGTTGAGGAGGTCACTCTAAAAAACGGGGCAAAGGGGCTATTAATTGATATTCCTGGGGCTAGTGTGATGTCTACCAGAATACAGTTTAGGGCGGGGATGATGTATGCGAAGAGTAAAGACGTTTACGAAATCCCACACTTAGTGGAACATTTGGCTTTTGGTGCAAACGCAAAATTCAAAGATGAGCAAGCTTTTGAGGCGGAGTTTACTAAGAATGGAGCGTATCACAACGCCTGGACGTCAGATATTTCAGTTTGTTATGAAACAGAATGTGCAGATTTTGAGTGGGAACGTATTATGGAATTGCAGCAAGTTTCCATTTGTGAGCCGAAGTTTAATGAAGAAGAGCTAAAATCTGAAAAAGCCAACGTACGTACGGAATTGACTGGTTATATGAATGATTACTATCGGTTGTTATGGCCTAGAGTGCAACAAGCGATTGGTGAAGATATTTTAGCTTTACCAGAGAGGCTAGAAACTATCCGTAATATTGAATTAAAAGATATTCGTGAGCATTACCGGAGAACTCATACAGCTAAGAATATGATGTTTATTATTGCTGGTAAGCTAAAAGGGCGAAAACATAAGATTATGCGGATGCTAGAAGAGTGGAATTTAAAGGAGGGCGAGCGGTTTGAAATTCCGATGTCAGAACTTCATTCTTCGGAGGCGGTTTCAGTAAGAAGAAAAGACGCTTCAAATATCACGTTTGGATTTTCTTTGGTGACGCCAAGGCATTTGGAGCCTACTGAAGTCTTTGCGATGAATTGTCTAAATCATATATTAAATGGGACGACCAATTCACGGATTTTTGGAAACGCCAGAAAGCGTGGGTTGGTATATGGGATGGGGTCGTCCGTTGCATCTAATGCACATAATTCTTATTGGGATTTTGATGGGGAAGTGAATATTGAGAATGCGGAAGCGTTATTTGAGCTAATTCAGGTAGAACTGATGAGGGCTTTAAATGGTGAAATATTGGATATGGATTTCTTAGCAGCAAAGTCTTATGCGTTGGGACGTTTCCAGATGGGGGCACAGACGGTGGGACAAATTGCGGATTATTATGCAGACCATTATTTTACCAATGAAACTGTAGAAAAATATGATAATATGCCGAATTTGATTAAATCAATAGATAAATTTAAGATGATTGAGCTCGCAAGAGAATTCGCAGGTTCTGGTATTAAAGGTTTTGCAGCGGTATCGTCAGTAGAAAAAGCCGTGATTAACGAACTAGAGAATAGGTTAAACTTCTAATAGGCGCTTTGTTCGCTTAAACTCACGCCAGGGTAATTTTTACAACGGGTTAGTCGGATTCGTACTGGTATTTCAGTACCAGCTACTCATCCGTAACCGTTGTAAAAATTACCTGGGTTCGTTTAAAGATGCTCACAAATCGCCTATTAGGCGTTTAAACTGATCTCCGCGGTCGTAAACGTTTTCAAACATATCAAATGAAGCGGCGGAAGGAGACATTAGAACGATGGAAGGGGAGAGCGCTTCGGCTTCTTGACGAGCGGTGTTAACAGCTTCTTGCAGTGATTCGGTGATGATAAAACGATCGTCTTGGTATTTTTTGGCGAGGGCATGGCCAGATTCGCCGAGCAGGATGATTTTTTTAATATTTTCAGTTTGTAATATTTCGTAAATCTCAGGTAAATCTTGGTTGTCGGTTTTGTCACGCCCGCCAATAATTACTACGAGATTATCATTTGGGAATGAATTGATGGCAACACGCGTGGAGGATGGGTTGGTAGAAAAATTATCGTCATAATATTTTACTTGATTTAATTCTCTCAAAAATTCTAATCGGTGAGGTAAACCATGGAAATTTTGGAGTCCAGAGATGATTTCGGATTGATATTTATTCAAATAATCCTCTAGCGAAAGATTCTTATAGCAGGCAACGGCAGTGATGGCGGCAATGGCGTTGTCTTGATTATGCTTGCCTGGTATGGTGATTGCGTTTTGGATTTCTGCGGGAATTACAGATGGATATGCGACAAGTGTCGCATGTGATTTTTCGGCGATTTTGACTGTCTCTGGATTGTTTTTAAAATAAACAAGATAGTCGTTCTCGCTTTGATATTTAGTAATATTTGCTTTGGCATTTAAATAGTCTGCCATGTCTTTATGGACATTAAGGTGGTCGGGTTCTAGTTGGCCGAGTACAGCAATGTGAGGAGATTTTTGCAAATCCCAGAGCTGGAAGCTTGACATCTCATAAACAACTACAGAGGTTGGTTTTAAATCATCTAAGATGTCGCTTGCCGGTGTACCGATATTGCCTACGAGATAAACATCATCATGATGTGCTTTTAAGAGTGAAGCGATGAATGAACAAGTGGTACCTTTGCCTTTGGTGGCAGTGACCCCGATGATAGGGCAAGGACAATGGTCAAAGAAATATTTTGTGACAGATGTTTCGTTTGGTAGATTTAGAGGAGGAACACTAGGGCTGCGAAAGACGTAGTCATAGTTTGAAAAATACTTTTGGCTGATTTCTTCTGGAGTAAAGTTTTCAAAAACATCACACTCTAAATCATCGTGGTGTTTCTTAAAATAGTTTTCGGTGGATTGGCCTTCTTTGCCATAACCCAATAATGCAATTTTCATGATTCTATTATAGCATAGATAATCCTCTTGTGTCTGGGTTGGATTATTATGTTGGTATTGACTTTTTAGATTTTTTATGCTATAATGTAAGTGTACGTATTGATACGTAGTTTTTTAACAGTTTAAGCTCAAATAGGAGGGGCTAATAATAATGAAGAATGATAATTTGAGAGATTTTTTAGAGGCAGTTTATAGCAATGAAGTGCTGTTAGACAGACAGTTCGTGGTTGTTTATTTGAGTTATGGTTTATTGGCGAGCGACAATCCAAAGAACGATATTTCTTTTTGGCAATGGGGAGCGCCAGCGGATCTGGAAGAGCGAACAATTGGCAAAATTAAAGCTGGATACTCTTTAAATTTTGATGAAATAGGAATGTGTTTTTCTATCACACCAGAGAGAGCTAGACAGCTATTCGTTAAGGGGATGAAAAGATTGTGTGCTGAGTAATGTTGTAGTTAAAAGAGGAGATGAGAAAACAGAATGGAAGAAACTTTAAAAATGTCTATTAGATGCCTTAATGACGCAAAAATGAAGGTTAAAGAGAGGGATTGTTATAATATTATAAATGGGCCTTCCTTAAAGGATCTCGCTTGTTTATTTTCGGCATCTAGCTTGCGTGGGTACTTTGTTGAAAATGAGCCTTTGTCTATAACCACTGCAGAAGCTTATTTATTGCTTGAAGGTGTTAATGGAATGTTAAAAATAGACAGAGTAGAAGCAATGTGGTGGGGGCTTGATGAAGTTTTAATACTTGGAACATATCGGGCTTATGTTGATGATTGCGACAATTTTGCGGCTTTATATAACCCAAAAACGCGGAGGGGGGTGTTTTACTTCTTATAGTATTTGAGTTTTAGACTACAGTCTCAGTTTCTTGCTGAGACTTTTTTATTATAGCGCGGGCTTCTGCGACTGAGTGGGTTTCCATGAGTTTAGCGCGGATTTCTTTGGCGCCAGGGAAGTTATTAACGTAGATCTTAAAGAAATGCTTTAATGGTTCATAAGAAGGACCATGCGAAGGAATCTTCTCGGGGACGCTCCTCGCGCCCGTCTTCACGGGGCTCTCTCTAAAGTCCTCGTAGCGACTGTGGATGCCCCCGAGGAGATCTTTCGCATAGTCCTCGTATAAATCCAGATGCATTTTTAAAAGTTTCATTAATTCTTCTCGGGTGGGGGTGTGATCGGTGAAGCAGTAGGGGTTGGCAAACACGCCGCGTCCAATCATGAAACCATCTACTTCAGGGTATTTGGCGTGGAGCTTCATGGCGTGGGCGCGGTCTTTAATGTCGCCATTAATGATAAGTTTGGTTTCTGGGGAGATTTCGGTGCGGAGTTTGATGATTCCAGGGATTAGTTCATAGCGAGCAGGGACTTTGCTCATTTCTTTTTTAGTGCGAAGATGAACTGTTAGTGCAGCGGGATGTTCATTTAGGAGAACAGGGAGCCATTCACGAAATTCTTCTGGATCTTTCCAACCAAGACGAGTCTTGACGGAAACTGGCAGATTGGTGGATTTTTGTGTGTTTTTAAGGCATTCAGTAGCGAGTTCAGGGGTTTTAATCATGGCAGCACCGCCGCCGGTTTTGTTTACATGCTTGTCTGGGCAGCCAAAATTAAGATCAACTCCTGAAAAACCAAGGCTTGAGAGTGCGGATGTAAGTTCCGAAAAATGTTCTGGGTTTTTGCCCCAAATTTGAGCAATAATGGGTTTATCGGAGGGTGCGATTTCTAGTCTTTTTAAGGCATTCCAACGGCCTTTTTCTGAGGCGTAGGACGAAACATTGGTGAATTCTGTGAAAAATAAATCTGGACGGCCGGCGCTTGCGACGATTTGACGAAAAATAATATCCGTCACACCTTCCATGGGCGCAAGGATAAGAAAAGGTTTTGGTAAATCATTCCAAATATTAGCCATAATCTTTTATATTTTAACATAATTCGGTGATAGTTGCAATTTTTACAGATAGGAAAAAGCCCGGCATATTTGCCGGGCTGAGTGGGCTTAGCTAGACATTTGCTCTAGTTCCGCTATAGGGGCGATCTTGATAATTCTAAGATCATTAACTTTCCATTTACGACCTTCTCTATAGAAAGTCGTGATTTTGAGCTTACCATTGCCTTTGGAAAAAAGTGTTTTTCTCACTCGTCTATTATCTTTCCACTCATAGATATAGATTGGTAAGGTAATTGCGGTTTTTTCCAGCGGCAAATTATTGTCTTTGTTAAACTCAATTAATAGCCTGCCGTTGTCATCAATACGGACCATTTCTATCCAGAGATCCTTGTCTCTACCTATGAACACGTTGTTCACAGTTTTTTTAATCCGTTGATGGGATTCAATCGTGATTTTTTCGGTTTCACGGTCTTTTCCTACTTCCAAGATGTAAAATGGGCTCACATCATGGTAATTTTCTTTAAATTCCGAGCATCTGTAAATTTGCTTCATATAGTTTCCTCCCTTTCGTTTTTTGAAAAAACAAACTACCTTTGTATATTATATCATACTTATCTTAAAATGTCAACGCCAACAGGGTAAAATTTGTGATATAATAAAGATGCTCAAGCTATACTTCGGTCACTGGCTTTGAGAAAAGTTTTTAGTCGTGTGAGGTTTGTCATTTAGCCTCCGTGACCAAGAGCCTATAAATTGGGGCTCGCATAAATGACTCTAATAAATTTATTTTAAAGGAGTCTTTTATGAAAAACTTTAACAAAAATAATAACGAACAGGTTGAAGTTATGGCCTTGTTTGGTTACGAGATGACACCTTGTCAGCCTCTTACTTTTAGGCGACACGGCGAGTCCGAAACTGAGGTTACAGAACTTCTTCGTACCACAATTAAATTTGCGGGCGGAGTGGCTCTCCATATCTTTGATGTGCTCGTTGGCCGGGAACAAATGACACTTGAGTTTAACTCACGTGATCTCTCTTGGCACATTATTTAAAGAATGGCCCCTGTAAAGGGGCTTTTCTTTACTATTTGAGATTTATATGTTATAATAACGCGCATAGGGAAGAAACTAAGTCCCCTAAGATCTTTAAAATATAGCTGTAAAAGGGGGTATGAAAAATGTTTAAAACAGCTACATATCAAGGAAAGAGTGTAATCCTCACTAAAATGGCCCAATTCAAAATTAGCCAGGATACATTGGACATAGTCCAAGTGATTGGTCCTAGCAAATTTATTAAATTGGCTAAAGCTAATAAACTCATTGACACAGTTTTGGCAGAATATGCAGATTGGTTTATCACTTGTCCAGATACCGTGAAAGATATTCTTTGCAATATGTTTAACAGGCAATCTTATGAAGTAAATGATGAGATGTGGCTTGTTGCAGTTTGCATGCATATCGCGGTCTCGGATTTTGAGATGATGATTAATACTGCTCCTGAATGGTATAATTATGCTCCAAAAAATTTCAAATATATCATTGAGAAAGCTCTTGATGATGGAGATGTTTTGGATTATAATCCATCAGTTGCAGAAGCTGTAACTAATTATTTAAATGAGGCAATTGATGTAGCGAAATATGCTGCATTGCTTTGACACCCTTTCTTGCCAAATCCCCCGCTTATGGCGGGGGATTTTTCATGGTATAATTGTGGCATGCAAGATTTAGCAAAGAGACTGGAAACACTAAATGAGGATTTTTTGAAGGTTTATGAAAAATTGGCAATTGGTAGTAAATTACAAGAGATAGAAAAATTAGAAAAAGAGGTGGCGGAGCCGGAAATTTGGCGTGATGTAAAAAAAGCTACCGAGAAAAATCAGGAATTAGCTAAATTACAAGATGAAACGGAGCCGTGGGAACTCTTAAAGACACAAATTGGGGATTTGTCTGAACTATTAAAAATCTCTGACGAGACGATGAAAGATGAATTTGGCGAACAGATTACAGCTATGGAACAAGAATTAGCGACGCTGAAAAAAGCTTTGAAATTCCAGGGGCCATATGACAATAAGGATGCGATTGTTAGAATTACCTCTGGAGCAGGTGGCACAGAGGCAATGGACTGGGCAGGAATGTTGGAAAGAATGTATTTAAGATTTTTTGAGAAAAAAGGTTGGAAGGTGGTATGTCTAGAGAGGGTAGCAGGTGAAGAAGCAGGGATCAAGACCGTTGTTTATGAAATAACAGGTACAAACGCTTACGGTTGGCTGAAATCTGAACACGGAGTGCATAGGCTTGTGCGTTTGTCGCCATTTAATGCCAATAACCTGAGGCAGACGTCGTTTGCGCTAGTGGAAATTTTGCCGGTAATTAAGGCTGATACAGAGGTGATGATAGATGAAAAGGATTTACGGATAGATGTATATCATAGTGGTGGGCACGGCGGTCAATCTGTAAATACGACAAATTCGGCGGTGCGCATTACACACCTTCCGACAAATACGGTTGTAGCTATTCAAAATGAACGGTCGCAGCTGCAAAATAAGGAAAAAGCGATGGAGATTCTAAGAGGTAAATTGGTACAAATGCAGCTGGAGCAACATGCTGCCACAATTGGGGAACTAAGAGCTGGCGAATCAGCTGGGTGGGGACAACAGATACGCAATTACGTGTTACAACCCTATAAACTAGTTAAAGACACACGTACAGGGTATGAAGAAACGGATCCAGAGGCGGTATTGGACGGCAAAATCGGTGATTTTATAGATGCCTATTTAGAAAATATGGTTTAAGACTGTATAAATTAATATAAAAAATTTTTGTACAAAAAAGTAAAATAGGGGTTGGCAAGAGAAAAAATCTGTGCTATAATGTACGAGTTACCTAGACATAAGGTGAGGTCCGTGTAAACTCACGAGCGGAAACCGACCTAAAAGTCTAGTTTTAATAGTGCAATTTTGCCGGAGGAGAAGGTGAGGTTGTAAAACAGAGCGATTTTACTTGGTGTACAGAAGTAAAATACTCAAAAAACCTGCTATAGGCGGGAAATAGTAGTTTTGCCTGTTGTACAGAGGCAAAACTAAGAAATAATATTAAACGAAAGGAATAGGATGCAAGTCATTCTCGGCACCAAAATTGGTATGACCCAGATTATCGGTGAAGATGGTGTAGTTACGCCTGTGACTATCCTCCAAGCCGGTCCGTGCACAGTGACTCAGATAAAGACCACCGAAACTGATGGTTATAATGCTGTGCAAGTGGGCTACGGTCAGGGTAAGAATCTGAGCAAGTCGGTTTCCGGCCACGTCAAAAAGGCTGGTGAAAATGTAAGTCCTAAGGTTCTCCAGGAATTTCGTGTGAGTGAAATCCCTGAAGGAATGAAACTTGGCGACAGTTTAACAGTTGAAAGTTTCAAATTAGGAGATAAGGTGGCTGTAACTGGTACCTCAAAAGGTAAAGGATACGCCGGTACAGTAAAACGCCATAACTTTAATGAATCACGCAATACGCATGGTTTCAAGGGAAACATCCGTAGAGTTGGTTCAATTGGTTCTATGTATCCACAAAAAGTATTTAAGGGCAAAAAGATGCCTGGTCGTATGGGTCACGACAGAGTAACTGTCAAGAATCTAGTAGTGGCTTATATTGACGTAGAGAATAACGTGATTGGACTAAAAGGCGCTGTGCCTGGTCCACGTAAAGGTATCGTAAGCGTGGAGGGAAAGGAGTAATATGGCTACTTTGAATAAAGATGTTTTCGGCTTAACTGTAGAAAACCATGAACTCGTGAAACTTGCTTATGATGCATATCTTGCTAATGCTCGTTCTTCACACGCAAAAACTTTAAAGCGCGGTGAGGTACGTGGTGGCGGTAAGAAACCATGGAGACAAAAAGGTACTGGTAGAGCACGTTTTGGTTCTACTCGCAACCCGATTTGGCGTCATGGTGGTGTAGCATTTGGCCGCACCGGTAATGAGAACTTTACTAAAAAGTTATCTCGTAGCTCTAAATTATTGGCAGTACGTCAAGCGTTGTCTCTAAAAAATGCAAACAAAGCTGTTTTGACTTTTGCTGATACAGTAAAATTTGACGGCAAGACAAAATCTGCAGTAAAAGCTTTAACTGAGCTAAAGGTTGCAGACAAAAATGTTTTGGCTGTAGTAGCAGAAAAAACGCCTGAAGTTTTGAGAGCATTTAATAATTTACCAAACGTGAAATTAGTACGTGCAACATATTTGAACGTGTACGATATCATGAATGCAGATGCAGTAGTTTTCTCTGAATCAGCACTTAAAGCAACCGAAAAATGGTTGATGGGAGAGGAGAAGTAAAATGGCAAAGAATGATAATACCAATATTCAGCTTCACCTCATTGAGCCACGTGCAACTGAGAAAAGCTATTTAGAACAGACCAATCGGATTTATGTTTTCCCTGTGAAAAAATCACAAGGCAAGCAAGAAATCGCTAAGATGGTTGAAAAAGAATTTAATGTAACTGTAACTGATGTTCGTACATTGATTCGTAATGGTAAGAAAACCAAATTTAGTAAAGGTAAACACGCTTATCCTGGCATCACGCATCGCCAAGACAAGAAGTTTGCCTATGTAAGATTAAAAGAGGGCGATTCTATCAAGGTATTTGATGAGCCCGAAAGTGAAACCAGCGCAAAGGAAGCCTCAAAAGCCCCAAAAGCTAAAAAGGCTGACAAGAATGCAGGGAAGGAGAATAAATAATGGCAATTAAGGCTTACCGCCCAGTAACTCCGGCGCAGAGGCAGAAGACGACACAGGATTTTGATCAGATTACGACAAAAAAACCTTTGAAGTCGCTCACTCGCGCTAAGAAGCAACAGGCGGGTAAAAACAACCAAGGTCGCATTACCGTGCGACACCGTGGTGGCGGAGTTAAGCGTCACTATCGTATAGTAACTTATAAGTTACCAGAGAATTTGACTTTTACTGTGGAAGAGATTGAATATGATCCAAATCGTTCAGCTCGGATTGCACGCGTAAAAGACGAAAACGGTACATATTATTATGTGCTTGCTGACACCAAGATGACTAAAGGCACAATCTTTAAGACTGGTAAGGATATTGAAGTTGACGATTCTTCAAGGATGCCACTTGAGAATATCCCAGTCGGTACGTTTGTGTATGCTGTAGAGTTAACTCCTGGTCGTGGTGCTCAAATGGTACGTGCGGCAGGTGCTTCCGCTCAATTAATGGCAAAAGAAGATGGCTATGCCACGCTTAAGATGCCTTCCGGTGAAGTTCGTAAAGTTTTAAGCGCTTGTGAAGCATCTATCGGTACAGTTTCTAATGTGCAACATCAGAATATTAAGATTGGCGCTGCTGGTCGGAAGCGCCGTAAGGGTATTCGCCCAACCGTACGTGGCGTAGTAATGAATGCTACAGACCATCCACACGGTGGTGGTGATGGTGGCCGTCATGGTTCTGGTAAAGCGCCACGTACTCCATGGGGTCAATTGACACTTGGCTACCGTACCCGTCACAATAAGAAGACTAATAAAATGATCGTGCGCAGTCGCCACGAAGGAAAGAGGAAATAATGTCTAGGAGTCTAAAGAAAGGTCCATTTGTGGACTTTAAACTAGCAAAAAAGATTGCCGCACTTTCTTCTGAGGACCGCACCGTAATAAAGACTTGGGCAAGACAATCTACAATTTCACCAGAAATGGTAGGTCGGACAATTGCTGTTCATAATGGCAAAGTACATGTCCCGGTGTTTATTTCGGAAAATATGGTAGGTCACAAACTTGGTGAATTTGCGCCAACTCGTAAATTTAAACGCCATGGTGGTAAGAAAGCAGCTGAAGCTGCGGCGGCGAAAGGAAAGGCATAGTTATGGCGGAAACATATTTTGCACATGCATATGCTAAAGGGGTTGATTCACAACCTCGTAAAACCAATATCGTTGCTGCATTAGTACGTGATCGTTATGTAGCAGATGCAGTAGTAATTTTGGAACATACTCCACGTCGTGCTGCTCGGGCAGTACTTAAAGCCGTGGAATCAGCAAATGCAAATTTGCTTAACAATTCTAAGGTTTCCATTGATCCAAAAACCATCAGAATTGCTAGAATTTTTGTAACTACTGGAACAAGAATGCGTCGGTACAAGCCAGCGTCGCGTGGTCGTGCGCTTCCTTATGAGATAATTTCGTCCAACATTTTTGTTGAGGTCGCAGGCGAAGAAAAAGTTAAGAAAGCAGCTTCTGGGGAAAAGAAAACCGCTGATAAAAGCGCGGTTAAAAGTTCCGAAAAAACAGAGGTAAAAGCCTCTTTAAAGACAGAAGCGAAAAAGGAGAAAAAGTAATATGGGTCAGAAGGTTAATCCCATCTCTTACCGTCTCCAGGTCAGCAAAGACTGGTCTTCTAAGTGGTTTACTAAGAAGAGCGATTTCCGTTACTGGCTAGTGGAAGACGTCAAGATTCGCAAATTTATTGAGGATAGATTCAAAGCTCGTCCTACAATTGCGCGAATTAACATTGAACGCTCCGCAAATCTTACTACTATTACAATTTTGACAGCTAAGGCTGGTACAGTAATTGGTAAGCAAGGTGCGGGTATCAATGAGCTCAAGAAGGGACTTGAGAAGATAATCGCGGGTCCAATTCGGATCAACGTAGAAGAAGTTAAAAAACCAGAACTTAACGCTAAGCTCGTGGCCGAAAACATCGGTTTCCAACTTGGAAAGCGTATGAATTTCCGCCGTGCTGTTAAAATGGCTCTTCAATCTACTATGAATGCGGGCGCCAAAGGCGTACGTATTGAGGTAGCTGGCCGTTTGAACGGTGCTGAAATGAGCCGCCGTGAGAAATTTATTGAGGGGTCAGTGCCTCTACATACTCTCAGGGCTGATATTGACTTTTATTGTCATCACGCACCAACTATTGCCGGTATCGTAGGAGTTAAGGTTTGGATTTATAAGGGGGAAAAGTAAAATGGCTATTTTGATACCAAAGAAGTTAGCTCACCGTAAGGTGCGCAAAGGCAAAAATGGCGGCGTTGCAACGCGCTGTAACACAGTGGCATTTGGTGATTTTGGTTTAATGTCTTTAGACAATGAGCGTATCACTTCTCGCCAAATTGAGGCAGCTCGTCAGGCAATTACCCGTTACATTAAGCGTGGCGGTAAAATCTGGATTAGGATTTTCCCACATACACCTGTAACTAAGAAACCATTAGATGTAAAAATGGGTTCTGGTAAGGGTGAACCACAATTTTATGTTGCTAAGGTGAAAGCTGGTACAGTGATGTTTGAAATTGCTGATGTGACTGAAGAGCAAGCTAAAGAAGCTTTGCGTCTCGCTTCACATAAGTTACCAGTGAAATGTAAAATAATAAAGAAAGAGGAGTTTTAAGATGGCACACACTTTGACTGGGGTTGTAACTTCCGATAAGCGCGATAAGACCATTACCGTCTCCATCGTTTCTCGGGAAACCCACCCACTTTATCGTAAACAGTATTCAAAAACTCGTAAGTATACTGCTCACGATGAGAAAAATGAAGCTCATAAAGGTGATCGTGTAGAAATTGCGATGACTCGCCCAATTTCTAAGACCAAAGCATATACTTTGGTAAAGATTTTGGAACGTTCACACGGTACTGTAGAGCTAAAATCTGACGTTAATGAGGTAGATTTACCAGAAAAAGTTGGCGCAGATGAAATTGCGAAAGCCAAAAAGGCTGAAGAAGCTGAAAAAGAGGCTACTAAGGCTAAAAAAGCTAAGGAAGCTGAAGGGGAGGAAGCATAATGATACAGCAAGAGACTAGATTAAAAGTTGCCGATAACAGTGGCGCTAAAGAGCTTGGTGTAATTCGTGTTCTTGGTGGAACAAGAGCTCGTTATGCACGAGTTGGTGATATTGTCACCTGTTCAGTAAAGGAAGCTTCCCCTACTGGTAACGTTAAGAAGAAAGCAGTTGTGCGCGCAGTAATTGTACGTACTACGGCTCCAATTCGTCGTCCAGATGGTTCTACCATCCGTTTTGATGAAAATGCAGCAGTGCTCGTAAATGAGGATAAGACTCCAAAAGGTACTCGTGTCTTTGGTCCTATCCCTCGTGAATTACGTGATGCTGGATTTACTAAGATTATAAGCTTAGCACCGGAGGTACTCTAAAATGGCAAAGAACTTGAAGATTAATGACAAAGTTTTAGTAATTTCTGGTGTCCATAAAGGTAAAGAAGCTAAAATTGTAAAGATTGACCGTGTGAATGGTAAAGCTTGTCTTGAAGGGATTAAACTAGTTGAACGTCATATGAAAAAGACGCAATATAATCCTGCAGGTGGCAAGAAGACTATCCACGTTGGTATTGATTTGTCCAACTTGAAATTAGTAGAAGCTGCTAAATTCGTAAAACCTGCTACAAAGAAGGCTGAGAAATCTACTGATAAGAAAGCTGACAAAAAGGCCGATAAGAAGGCTGAAAAGGCTGACAAAAAAGCCGAGAAAAAAGCAAAGAAAGGAGCTAAATAATGGCGGAAAAGAAAACGGCTGCTAATGCTGAAGCCACCAAGACTGTTAAAAAGACAGTTAAGGCTGATGCAAAAGCACAACCACGCCTCAAGGCTCTATATAATAGCGAGCTAAAGGCGAAATTAATGAAAGAGCTTGGCCTTAAGAATATAAGCCAGGTTCCAGAACTCAAGAAAGTAGTGGTTTCTTGCGGTGTTGGTAAAAAGCGTGAAGACAAGCGTTTTACTGAAACTGTAGAACTTACTTTAGCTAAGATTACTGGTCAGAAGGCAACTTCTCGTTTGGCTAAGAAATCAATTGCAACATTTAAGATTCGTAAAGGTATGGGTGCACCAGTTGGCTATCTCACGACTCTTCGTAACGATAAAATGTATGAATTCGTTGATCGTTTGATTAATGTTGCATTGCCACACGTACGCGATTTCCATGGCGTTTCACGTAAGGCATTTGATGCACAAGGAAATTATAACTTAGGGCTACGCGAGCAAACTGTATTTCCTGAAATTACTTTTGAGGATGCTTCAGTTTTGCATGGCCTTGAAGTAACGTTTATTATTAAGAATGGTTCAAAGGAAGGAAGTCTAAAATTGTTAGAGCTCTTCGGAATGCCGTTTGAAAAGGAGGCAAAGTAGTATGGCAAAAACATCTGCAGTCCACCGTGATATAAAACGGCGCAAAATGTACGAGAAATATAAAGACAAACGCGCAGCATTAAAGGCGGCAGGGGATTTGGAAGGTTTGCAAAAGTTGCCACGCAACTCCTCACCGACAAGGCTTAAAAACCGCGACATGCTGGACGGTCGTCCACGTGGTTATATGCGTCGTTTTGGCTTATCACGTATTAATTTCCGGGAAAAAGCAAGTAAGGGTGAAATTCCTGGTGTAACTAAGAGTAGCTGGTAGGAGAAAGGAGAGAATATGTCATTACAATCTACAGATCAAGTTGCTGACCTTATTACGCGAATTCGTAATGCAGTAATGGTAGGCAAAAATGAAATCCTCGTCCCGACTTCTAAATTGAAAGCTGGGGTGGTGGATGTATTAGTTAAAAATGGTTACATTGCTAACTGTGAAGCAATTGATGGCACACCACGTGGTATGCTAAAAGTCACTATTCACGAAGCTGGCACAAATGCCAAGATTAACGAGATTACCAAGGTATCTAAACCTGGTCGTCGTGTTTACTCGTCAGCGGACGATATCCCAACGATTAAGTCTGGCCGTGGTTTAGTGATTGTTTCTACATCACAAGGCTTGATGACTGGACGTGAAGCTAAGAAAAATCGTCTAGGTGGCGAAATCTTAGTAAAGGTTTGGTAATAAGGACTAGGCCGAATAAAAAATAACCCTTCGGGGTTATTTTTTTTGTTCTCTGAAAATGCAGCGGAAGAAGTGTTAGAACCTGATGACTATGAACAATTGGCAACATATAACGATGAATATGCGACTGCATTTATAAACTATCATAAACCAGTAGATCCTTGATGCAGGTTTGTTTGCAGTAGGACGACGCGAAGAAGAAGTAATAGCTAAATAAAACGTTAGATTATATTAACTTATAATCTGTACGTTATAACAAAATCCCTCTTAGTGAGGGATTTTTGTTAGCATAAACATAATTGACTTTTGAGGGGATAAAGTATATATTATATATAGTGGTATTTTTATACCGTGGAGTAATATGCCAAAAAATAATGCGAGAAAAATTACCGATAAAAGTGATGCTGCGACAACCGCAAAGAAATTTTTGATGGTCGGGCCTAAGACAAAGGCTGTAGTTAATTTTCGTGGCGATTTACTATGTGATATTAAGAAAAAAGGCTACGAAGTTGTAGTTGTAGTTCCGGAAAACGAAAATAAAAGTTTTTTTAAAGAAAATGGTATTAAAGTTCGTTTAGTCAGTCTAAATAAGAATTCTTTATCGGTATTCGGTGCTTTTTCATATTATCGTAATCTTAAGAGGATTATTAGAGACGAAGCTCCGGATAAAGTTCTTTCCTTTACAATTAAACCTGTAATTTTTGGTTCTATTGCTGCAAATCGTGCTGGTGTGAAAGAAATCTACTCGTTGATTTGTGGGCTTGGTATGATTTTTTCTTCTGATACGCTAAAAATGCATGTTTTAAGATTCGTAGGTAGTCATTTGTACAAATACGCTTTAAAATACAACAAAAAAGTAATATTCCAAAACCGTGACGATATAAACGAATTTGTGGCTAGGGAGTTAGTTAAGCGTAGTCAATGCGAACTTGTGAATGGTTCGGGCGTGAATTTGAAGAAATTCACCCGCAACAAATTGCCAAAAGGCAAAGTCAGCTTTTTGATGGTTTCACGTGTTATTAGAGAAAAGGGTGTTTTGGAATATTTTAAGGCTGCTAAAATCGTAAAAGAAAAGTATCCTGACGTGACATTTTCATATATTGGCGCAATTGATAAGAACAAAAATGCAATTAGCATGGATGAACTTAGATCTTTTATTGACGAAGGTGTAATTGAGTATATTTCTGAGACAAACCATGTAGAAAAATATGTAGGAAATTGTAGCGTATTTGTGCTGCCAACATATTATCGTGAGGGGATACCCCGTACGTTACTTGAGGCAATGGCAATGGGGAGGCCGATCCTTACTACGAATACGCCTGGTTGTCGTGAAACCATTATAGAAGGTGAAAATGGTTATTTTGTAAAAGTGAAGCGCGCTAATGATCTTGCTAATAAAATTATTTTTATGATAGAACATAAATCCGATTTGCAGAAGATGGGCGACAAGTCATATCAAATGTGTTTGGAGAAGTTTACGATTGAGATTGTTGATGAGCGAATGTTTGAAATTATGGAGGTAAAGTAGATGTATTTAGTTTTTTCTATGATAGAGAAAGGTATAAGGGGTGCGAAGATAATTTCTAAATTAGCGTATTACAAGATGAAATACGGGAAAAGACTAAAAGTTGGGAAAAATGTCCATTTTAGAAAAGGATTTATTATTAATATTTCCAAGAATGGTTATGTTGAAATTGGTGATGGTACGTTTTTTAACAATTATTGTTCAATTAATTGCCATGACCAGATTATAATTGGAAGGAATAATTTGTTTGGGGAGGGTGTGAGGATATATGATCATAATCATATTTTTAATAAAAAAAATATTGATATGGAAAAGAGTTTTAAATGTTGTCCTATTGTGATAGGGGATAATAATTGGTTTGGAAGTAATGTGATTATTCTAAGTAAAGCAAAGGTTGGTAATGATAATGTAGTTGGTGCCGGTGTTATTTTGAACCAACGATATGATTCTGGGTCAGTAATAAAAATTGCCGATAGCTTAGATATAAAAAAGAGGTTGTATGAATGATATGAGCGTAGCTATGAGACACTATAGTATAAAATGCATGCAGAAAATAATAAACGATTGGCGGTGGAGCAGTTAATGCGAGGCGATTCTAGAATAAAAAGTAGAAGCATTTTGCCTATCGTTGTTGTATTTTTAAACATTCTTTTTATTGTAATAGCAATAATCTGGTTTTTTTCTTTAAGCGAATCTACATTTGATTGGTCCACGCAACGTTATATCGTTTCGTTTTTTACTACTGTTTTATTTGTTTTTAATCTGATTGCTAATAAGAAAAGGCAAGTTCGTTTTTTTTCGTTATATGGTGTGTTCTTCTTGTTTTTTGCCCTTTTTAACTTTGGTCAGTGTTTTTTGTGGGCATTTGGTATTCATTTAGAAAAGGAAATTGGCGAAATATCTGCATACGGCGTGTATTTGTATGATGAGAGTATAATCAAGGCTGAATTATTGTCTGCTATTGCAATAATAGCATTTAATACTGGGAACCTGTTGCAAAGGAGGCATTCTTGTGATAATGATTCTGAAAAAGAGAATAATAGCGAGCATGCTGAAATATTAAAAGTAATTGGCTTAATATTGTTTATTCCTTCCTATTGTGTAACTATGTATTTGGCTATATCAAAAATGAATATGTCTTTAGAATATGGATATTTAAATGCGAGTATAGCTACCGATTCGACGGCTAATACTTTGTTGGTATGTATACAACGACTATTTGTACCTTCAATTTTTTGTATTATTATTGGGTATAAATATAATAAAAAGGTGTTTTTGCTGATGGTTATGTTATTTTTGTCATATATGATGGTTGGTATCGTGACTGGAGATAGGGGCGAATGGCTATATTCTTTATGTTTGCTTGCTTTGATATATCACGAGAAGATAAAAGCTATAAGGTTTAAACAATGGATTATAATAGGGGTAGTTGGTCTTATTGCTTTAACTGTACTAAGTTCAATCAGAGATAATAGAAATGACACAAAAACATTTGTTTCATTGAATACAAATTATTCATTGTCTGATAATGCTGTTACTGAAAGTATTTCAGAGATGGGTAGTAGCATGCAGGTAGCTGGGGTTATTATACAAGCTGGCGACAATCCTTATCCGTATGGTAATACGTATCTCTTGTCGTTGTTAGGTGTTTTTTCGGATAAGGTTGTGAGGTTTTTTGTTCCAGATTACGTGGATTTGAATTCTTGGTTCAGTAAAGATTATCTTCATTTGAATGGTTGGGGGGCCGGCTTTTCGTTTGTCGCGGAGGCATATATGAATAGTGGAGTGCTTGGATCAATAGCTATTTTTATAATCTTTGGATACTTTATTTCTAAAGTAATGACTAATAGAAAAAATGATTTAGAGTACATTATTGCTATTATTGTTTTTATTGGAGCAATAGGGTTAGTAAGAGGCACGATGTCATATAATTTGAAGATTTTATTCTTTGATTTGGCGGCGATTGGTTTATTGTATAGTATTATAAAAAATAAGGTTAGTAGGAGAACACTATGCGAAAGCCGTTAGTTTCCGTGGTGATGTCAGAGTATAATACTGATCCGTTTTTCTTCCATGAGAGCGTGCGAAGTATCTTGGGGCAGTCTTATGAGGATTTTGAATTAATCATTGTTGATGATTGTGGTAATAACGATATTGATGATTTATTGAAGCTATATTCGGACGACAAAAGGATTATTGTAATTAGAAATAAAAAGAATTGTGGATTGGCAAGGTCATTGAATAGAGGGGTTAAGAAAGCTAGAGGAAAATATATTATTCGAATGGACACTGACGATATTATGATGCCAGACAGAATAAAAAAGCAAGTTGAGTTTGCCGAGCATCATCCTGAGTATGCCATAATTGGCGGTAGATATATTTTATTCGATGGGGAGAAGGAATATGGAGTTATGGGAGTTCCTGGCGAGAAAAGCAAGGAAGACTTATTACCAGGTACTCCTTTTGCTCATCCTACATTGATTATTCATAAAGATGCATTGCTGAAAAACAATGGGTATCCTAGTTATGAACGTTGCGAAGATTATGCTATGGAACTAGGGTTATATATAAGTGGCTATAAAGGATATGTGATGAATGATGTTTTAATAAAGTATCGTCAAGACAAGAATGGCTATTTGAAGAAGAGATATAAATATCGTGTAGAGGGATTCCAGATGAGAAAGAAATACTTTCGCAAGTTGGGAGTTCCGCGTTTGAAATGGTTGGCGTATAGTGCAAAGCCACTATTTGTTGGTCTGATTCCTAAGCGTCTTTTGAAACAATATCACGAGAAAGGGAATTCATGAGAATAGTTTTTAATCTTGGTGTATTTCGTCGTGGTGGAGCAGAAAGAGTGATAACAAATCTATCCAATGGACTTGCAGATGACAACGAAGTTTATATTATGATCACTGGAATAGTGGATGATCCTTATGTTGTAAATGATAAAGTAAAAATGTTGGATTTAGATGAGGGGGGTTATCTCTGTAATCCTATAGTACGTAATGCTAGAAGGATAAGAAAAATGAAGAAGATGTTACTAGCTATTCAGCCCGATGTTGTGGTGTCTTTTTTGCCGAGCCCGTCATATAGAGTGCTGTTTTTGAAGAAAAAGATAAACTGCAAGGTGATTGTTTCGGATAGAAATGACCCTCGGCATGAATATAAGAGCTTGATTAATAGAATACTATGTAAATGGCTATATAAGCGCGCAGATGGCTTTGTATTCCAAACTAATGAACAAAAAAACTTTTTCTCAAAAGCTATTCAGGAACATTCCGTCGTAATTCCGAATCCATTAAAAAGTGAGTTTTTAAATTCTGCTGTCGATGAGAGAAAGAAAAATACTATTATCAGTGTTGGTAGATTTCATAAGCAGAAGAATCAGAGGTTATTAATTGATGCTTTCTATGAGATATCTCTGAAATATAAGAATTATAAACTAAAAATATTTGGACATGGGCCGTTGGAGAAAGAACTATCGGATTACATTAAAAGGCTTGGTATGGTTGATAAGATTATGATTCATAAGCCAGTGGAAGATATAAAGAAAGAGCTTTCGGAATCTAGAATTTTTGTGATGACTTCGGATTATGAGGGAATGCCTAATGCACTTATGGAGGCGATGGCTTGTGGGCTTCCGTGTATTTCTACCGATTGTCCTTGCGGAGGTCCGCGTGAATTGATAAAGGATGGTGTGAACGGAATCTTGTTTGGAGTTGGAGATAAGAATCAACTTATCGCTAAGCTTGAAGTATTGATAGAGGATGATGGGCTAAGAAAAAAACTTGGACGAGAAGCTAAGAAAATATGTGATAAAATGAATCCTGAAGAGATTTGTAAACGGTGGAAAAAGTATATAACGGAGATTGTAAATGGGAAGAATTGAGAAAATAATTAGAAGGGTTTATAAGAAAATTGGTTCAAGAACTGGTTTTTTGGTGTCGGATGAAAAATACATCAAAAATGAGTGGAAGCTAAATATGGATTATCCATTGGATTTGGCAAGCCCTAAGACTTTTAACGAGAAGTTGCAGTGGCTTAAATTGCATGATAGAAAAGACATCTATACTACAATGGTGGATAAGTTTCAAGCGAAAAAGTATGTGGCAGACATTATTGGTGAGGAATATATTATTCCTACGTTGGGGGTGTATGATAGATTTGATGATATAAATTTTGATAATTTACCAAATAAATTTGTGATTAAATGCACGCACGATTCTGGCGGGCTAGTAATATGTAGAGATAAAACTAAATTAGATATATTTTCAACAAAAAAAATAATAGAGAGAAACTTAAAGAGAAATTATTATTATTGCGGGCGTGAGTGGCCGTATAAGAATGTGAAGCCGCGAATAATTGTGGAGCGTTATCTAGAAGATGTGAGTAGCAAGACAATGCGAGATTATAAATTCTTTTGCTTTAATGGTGAGCCGAAAATAATGTACTTATCGGAAGGCTTAGAAGATCACAGAACAGCTAGAATGAGCTTTTATGATATGAACATGGACTTAGTTGATTGTAGGCGGAGCGATTATAAGCCTTTGGGCTATAAGCCTAAACAACCAATTAATTTTAAGAAGATGAAGAAGTTTAGTGCTATGTTATCTGAAGATATACCACATGTGCGAGTAGATTGGTATGAGGTGAATGGGAAATTGTATTTTGGGGAACTAACTTTTACAACTCGTTCTGGTTTTATCCCATTTTCGAATAAAGAATGGGATGATAGATTGGGTGATATGATAGAATTGCCAAAATTGGAAGGAAGATCCTGATGTTATGTATTGAGTTGGCTAGTGAATTGGAGGATAATACGTGAAGAAGGTACCCTATTTTAGTATAATAATGCCGGTTTATAATACTGAAAAATATATACGTGATTCAATAGACTCTGTTATTGGGCAGGATTTTGATGATTGGGAGTTAATAGTTGTGGACGATGGTTCACCGGACAAGGCTGGTAAGATTGCTGATGAATACAAATCTGATAAAATAAAGGTAATCCACAAAGAAAACGGTGGGACCTTAATGGCTAGACAGACGGCTATAGGCTATGCTAGAGGTAAATTTATTCTATTCATTGATTCGGATGATTATTTTTTGAATGGAGCTTTGGAACACATTCATTCTATTTTGGAAAACAATAAGTGTGAAATGCTGATTTTTGATTATATCCGAGTATCTTCGCCTACGAATCGTATGGAGATAATTAAAGATGGGAGCCCTAGGATTATTAAGGGGAAGAATGAAATTTTGAAAACTATTGTTTATGATAGCTCGATGAACAATCTGTGGAGAAAGGCTATTAAGGCATCGTGTTTTGATAAGTGGAAGGATTATTCGAAGTTTAGTCATATTTTTATGGGTGAAGATTTGCTATTAACTCTAGATATTATAGAGCGGGTCGATTCGCTTATTTTAGATAAAAGTAAATTATATGGATATAGGATTAATCAGGATAGTGCGGTGGCAATGGATTTGGAAAAGCCCATTATGCTTGATTATTCAGTAAGAGAAAAGGCATATCATATGTTTGTAAAGTATACTAGGCCGTCGGTAAAAGACGAAAAAAACTATGTTAAGTTTTGTCGTAAAATGTTTGTAATTAGTACCGTAAATAAAATTGCATTTCAAAAAAGCAATTTAGGGATTTATAAAAGAATAAAATCTACATCTTACTATAAAAAGGTTTTAAATAGAAGGGGAATTTTTGGGGCGGTAGGTATTCGATATACGGTTTTATTTGAGGCTTTTAGACGAAATTATGTTTTTGTAATTAATGCTTACGGTGCGTTTTTAAGGTGGAAAAAGAAGGCGAGATGAGAAAGAAAAGTGCAATACTCAATATCTTGACTTCTATATTTTTTCAGTTAGTTACATTAGTTTGTGGGTTAATTGTTCCTAGATTGATAATTGGAGCTTATGGCTCCGAAGTGAATGGTTTTGCGAATACAATTACGCAGTTTCTTGCCTTTATAACCTTGTTGCAAGCTGGAGTTGGGCCGGTTGTCAAATCGATGCTTTACAGGGAAATTGCAAAAAAAGATCAGAATCGCATAAATGGCATTATGAAAAGTGCGGAACTATTTTTTAGAGGTATTGGTTTGATATCTGTTGGGTATATTATTGTATTATGTATATTTTTGCCTAATACGGTGGGTGATAAATTTGACATTTTTTTCTCCGTGACTTTGATTATCGCGGTCTCTATATCTACTATAGCTGAGTATTTGTTTGGTATAACATATATGATTTTTCTTCAAGCAGTACAAAAATCTTATATTGTTCATTTGTTGAGCACTTTTACGAAGCTGGCTAGTACTATCGTGGTTATCATTATGGTACATTTCGACTGCAGTATTGTCTTGGTGAAGGCGATTTCTTCTTTGATTTTTATTATAAAGCCTATAATGCAATATCTATATGTTCGGCGGAGATATAATGTTGAAACTGGTTCTAATATAGAGCGTATAAAAATTAAACAGAAATGGGATGGTCTTGCACAACATGTGGCATATACTATTCATCAGAATACAGATGTGATTGTCTTAAGCTTGTTTTCTACTCTTTCGAACGTTTCAATCTATGGAGTATATAATATGATTACGACGGAAATAAAAAGCTTGATAACTGCTTTTTCTGGCGGTCTTGAGGCTGGGTTTGGAGATATAATTGCAAAAAAAGAAAGGAAAAAGTTATTATCCAGTTTTAGTAAATACGAATCATTTTATATGACATTGGTGTCCATTATCTATCCGTGTACTTTACTACTAATTACACCATTTGTGTCAGTATATACAATAGGAGTAACTGATGCGAATTATATTCAGGGGGAATTTGGTGTTTTGATTACTATTGCTGCAATGGTTTATGCTATTAGACAGCCATATAATTCTATCGTTTTGGCTGCTGGGCATTTCAAACAGACTAAGCGAGGTGCAATAGTTGAGGCACTGGTAAATATCGTTCTATCGGTGATTTTAGTATGGAAGTTCGGATTGGTTGGTGTAGCTATTGGCACTCTAGTCGCGATGTTGATTAGGTCGATAGAATTTATTTATCATACAAATAAACACATTTTAAGGCGGAGCATTTTTGAGAGTGTGAAGAAAATATTTATTGTGGTCATTGACACAATATTAATTGCACTAATTGTACATTTTATTCCAATGTTAGAAATGAACTCATATTTACACTGGATTATGTACGCGATTGAGGTTTTTGCTGTGGCTTTAGTTGTGGTGTTGCCGTTTAACTATTTATTATATAAGGATGATTTTAGGGATTTAAAACGGATGATGAAAATGGTGGCGAGAAGGAAGCAGGATTAGGTTTGTGTGGCGTGTGACTCGATGGATGTTTGGGTTGTAATTTGCTCTTGCTAATTTGAGTGAGCATGAGGGTTTTAAAAAGGTTGAATTGTTTTTGGTGGTGTGGTAGGGTTTATCATAATAAATAGGAGTTTTATGGATAAAAAAGATGAGAAAAATTTTGATGAGTGGATGAAAATAAAATCGGTTTTACAAATAGTGAAGGAAGGCTTTGGAAAATTGTATTATTAAAAAAATACTCCCTAGTTTTGGCTAGGGATGGGCGGGTATTCCCGAATGTACTTAAATTATAGCGTATGGGGTTGAAAAAGTCAAGAGTGTAGAGTAAGATATAGGATATGGATAAGAAGATTAATTTTGGGGAGAAAACTATTTTAATTACCGGTGTGGCGGGGTTTATCGGGTGGTATCTCGCGAAGCGAGTGTGTGAAGAAAATCCAAATGCGAAAGTGATTGGGTTTGATTCGGTGAATGATTATTATGATGTGAAATTAAAAGAGTATCGTTTGAAAGATTTAGAGCAGTATAAAAACTTCACTTTCATCAAAGGAAATCTGGCGGATAAAAAAGCTGTTAATAATCTATTTGAGAAGTATCATCCGGATATTGTGGTGAATCTTGCAGCGCAAGCTGGTGTGAGATATTCCATTAGCCATCCGGATGCATATATAGAAGCGAACTTAGTTGGTTTTTATAATATTTTGGAAGCGTGCCGGCATTATCAGCCGGAACATTTAGTGTATGCTTCTTCATCCTCAGTATATGGTGGTAATAAGAAGATACCATTTGCAACGGAAGATAAAGTAGATAATCCGGTGAGTTTATATGCTGCGACTAAGAAATCTAATGAGTTACTAGCTCATGCATATTCTAAACTATATAATATACCGTCTACTGGTCTTAGATTCTTCACGGTTTATGGTCCGGCTGGCCGGCCAGATATGGCATATTTTGGTTTTACTAACAAGTTGATAAAAGGTGAAAAGATTCAAATCTTTAACTTCGGAAAATGTAAACGTGACTTTACTTATATTGATGATATTGTAGAAGGTGTGATGCGAGTGATGGTAAAGGCGCCAGAAAAGCGTACCGGTGAAGATGGTTTACCGGTTGCACCTTATAAAGTGTATAATATTGGCAATTCTAATCCGGAGAATTTGTTAGATTTTGTACAGATTTTGCAAGATGAATTAATTCGGGCGAAGGTTTTGCCAGAAGATTATGATTTTGAAGCACATAAAGAACTCGTGCCGATGCAACTTGGTGATGTGCCGGTTACTTATGCTGACACGTCGGCTTTAGAAAAAGATTTTGGATTTAAGCCATATACGCCTTTAAGGGATGGTTTGAGAAAATTTGCCGAATGGTATAAAGAGTATTACGGCTAATGCTAAGTTGACGAGATATCAAAAAAAGAGTATAGTTAGATAAACTATTTAAAACGTGGAGAAAAAATGAAAATTGCAGTTGCTGGCACAGGCTATGTAGGGTTATCACTTGCGACTTTACTGTCGCAAAAACATGAAGTAATAGCGTTAGACATTGTGCCCGAGAAAGTAAAAATGGTGAATAAATATATTTCACCAATTCAGGATGAATATATTGAAAAATATTTTGATGAGGCGGCTAAGGGTGAACGAGAGCTGAATCTTAAGGCGACTTTAGATTGGGAAGAGGCATTTCGTGATGCGGATTATGTAATAATAGCCACCCCGACAGATTATGATACTACGAAGGATTTCTTTAATACGAGTTCGGTAGAGGATATTATTGAAAAAGTTATTTCACTTGGAAATCCTAAAACAACCATGGTAATTAAGTCTACGATTCCAGTAGGTTATGTGAATGCGATACGGCTTAAATATGGCATTGATAATATTTTCTTTTCTCCAGAGTTTTTGCGCGAAGGTAAAGCGCTATATGATAATTTGTATCCATCACGGATTATTGTTGGTTCTTATTCCGAAGAAGCTCAAAAGTTTGCGGAGATTTTAAATGAAGTGGCTTTGGCTGAGAATGTGCAAATTCTTACAATGGACAGTAGAGAAGCTGAGGCCGTAAAGCTGTTTGCAAATACTTACCTTGCACTTCGCGTGGCGTATTTTAACGAGCTGGACACTTATGCGAAAGTGAAGGGCATTAATCCGAAGAGTATTATTAATGGTATTTCTTTGGATCCGCGCATTGGTTCGCATTATAATAATCCATCATTTGGTTATGGCGGATATTGTTTGCCTAAGGATACAAAACAGTTGCTGGCAAATTATAAGGACGTACCACAAGATTTAATTAAAGCAATTGTGCAGGCTAACATTACACGTAAACAATTTGTGGCGGATGAGGTTATGGCGGAAAATCCGAAGCTAATCGGTGTGTATCGTCTGACAATGAAATCGGATTCTGATAATTTTCGCGATGCGGCGATTCATGACATTATCAAAATTCTTAGAGATAATAAGAAAAGAGTGGTTATTTATGAGCCGACACTAAAAGATGATGAGTTTAATGGTGTGAAAGTAATAAAAAGCCTAAAACAGTTTAAAGAAGATTGTTCGTTGATTTTGGCGAACCGGATGACGCCAGAACTTGAGGATGTGCGCGATAAAGTTTATACGAGAGATTTATATTCTAGGGATTAAATGGATAAGAAGAAACTATATATTAAATCGTTAGCGTGGATTGTTATTAAGACGTTGTTTGTGCTAGCACAATTAGTGGTGTTTGTGCTACTTAGTATTTCTTTGATTCGGATGGGGGTTTTGACCGGTTGGTTGGTGGCTTTAATCATAGGTGTGTTAGGGTTGTTGCTTTTATTCAATATAGTAGGACTTTTAGTTAGGCAAAAAACGTCTCTTGCGATGCAAATAATTTGTACGGTGGTATCTGCGATATGCATTGCAGGCGGGATATTTGCGCTAAGATATACAGACGCGTTCAATGGTTTTTTAAATAAAATAACTGAGCAAAAACCAGAAATGAAAGCATATAGTGTTATCGTGATGAACGATAGCGAAATAGATGGATTGGCGCAATTGGAACGAAAATATGTTGGATTTCTCAAAATTGATAATATGGTAGTTGAGGCAGAACAACATTTGCAAAATATCGTAGAAGTAAATACAGAGTTATACGATGATGTAAGTACTATGGCAGATGTATTGAGCAAAAATATCGTGAATGCAATAGTGCTAGAAACAGATAGATTGGAAATGGTAAAAGAAGAATCAGATATATTAGATGATACACGAGTGATTGGTATTTTTGAAATAGAACTGATTGGTGAAGGCCTGGGGGTGTCAGAAAAGAAACTGACTGAAGAGCCTTTTATACTTTATATTTCTGGTAGTGATTCTAGAGACGGAATTAAAGCTACGGCGCGAACGGATGTGAACATTGTAACAGTTGTAAATCCTAAACAGGGTAAGATTCTGTTGCTTTCAATACCGCGTGATACTTATGTACAATTACGTGGGACTACTGGTCTGAGGGATAAACTATCACATTCTGGTTTGTATGGAATCAATATGAGTAAAACTACAATTGAGGATTTTCTCGGAATTAAGATTGATCACACTCTTAAAGTGAGTTTTGAAACGGTAGTTGAGGTTGTAGATGAATTAGACGGAATAGATATTTATTCGGATAAGGTAATGCATCTAAAAGCTACAAAGAAGGAAAAAAAGATTTGTAATTATGTAATAGGTATGCAACATGTAGATGGAGATTGCGCTCTCAGATTTGCACGTGAACGAAAATCTTACAATAGAGGGGATAGACGTCGGGGTGAAAATCAGCAACAAGTGCTCACAAGAATTATTAATAAACTTTCTGGTTCCAAAGATTATCTTTTGAAATTGCCATCTATTTTAGAGATTGCGGCGGATTCGTTTGAAACAAGTTTGAGCCGTAATGATATTACTGCATTTATCCAAATGCAATTAGATAAAACAATTCAGTGGGAGATTGAGTCAATTGGCCTAGATGGTGATGGATTGATGGAACCAACTTACAGTGTGGGTCCCGATGAGCCACTTTACGTGATGGTACCATTTGAAGATTCTATGCAAAATGCGCTGGATAAAATAAATGAATACTTAACGATTGAAGAAACTAATGAAAATGACTAAAAAGAAGTATTTACAAGCAAATTGTTTATGTTATAATGAGTGAAGGAGTTATTTATGGACGAAATAAACATTAAAGATTATTTTAGTTATTTAAAGAAGTATATTGTTGCATTTATAGTAGTAATTATAGTCGCCCTAGTAGGCGTGCTTGTTTATGATAATGTATTTAAGAAGCCGATTTATCAGGCAAATACTACTGTCGTAATTGCGAGAGCTGATACTGGTGAAGGTGGAGCGGCAACTCTAAATGAAATTAATGCTAGCCAGAAGCTTGCAAATACTTATAGTGAAATTGCAAAAAGTGAGCTAGTGATGAACCAGGTGATTGAAAACTTGGGACTACATGTGTCTGTAGGTGCACTTCGCAAGAATGTGAATATTAAGCCGGTAGATGATACTTCAATTTTGAGTGTAACGGTAAAGGACCTTAATTCGCAACTTTCTGCAACTATCGCAAATGAAATTGCTAAGGTGTTTTCTAAACAAGTAGCAGAGATTTACAAAACTGATAACGTGACGCAATTATCTGTAGCGGTAGCGCCTGAAAAACCTTCTAACAATACTCTTACACGTGATTTGATGCTGGCAGTTGTAATTGGCGTGGTTGTAGTGGCAGGGTTTGCTTTCTTGAAGTTCTATTTAGATGATACAGTAAAATATAGTGATGAAGTTGAAAAGAAAATTGGTATGCCGGTAACTGGTCGTATCGTGAAAAGCGACGTTAAAACCAGACAGGCAGGTGGAGAATTAATTGTGGAAAGATCGCCAAAGGCGATTATTAGCGAAAATATTAAGAGCCTTAGAACTAATTTGCAATTTACTGCTGTAGATAAGGATATTGAATCAATTTTAATCACAAGTACTAATGCCGGCGAAGGCAAGAGCTTCGTATCTGCTAATCTTGCGATTTCATTCGCTCAGGCAGATAAGCGGGTATTATTAGTTGACTGTGATTTACGTAAAGGGCGTTTACATAGAATGTTTGGTATTCCAAATACCGCCGGGCTCTCTAATTTGTTGACTGGAGATTTGAGAAACCTTGGTCGCTATATTCATCCTTCTAAGGTTAAAAATTTAGATTTAATTACTTGCGGTACATATCCACCGAATCCAAGTGAATTATTGGCTTCTAAGAAGAATAAGAAATTAGTGAAAATCTTATGTGACCATTATGATATAGTGATATTTGATGGTGCACCAATTGGCGGTTTGGCCGACTCAGTGATTTTGTCTAGCTTGATGGATGAAACTTTGATTGTGGTGAAAGATTCAAATACCAATAGAAGTGATTTAGTTGCGGCAAAGGATGCTTTGGACAAAGTTGGTGCGACAGTGGCTGGCACAGTGTTTAATATGGTGAATAAAAAATCTTCAAAGTATTACAATAATTACTATTATTATAACGAAGTGAATAAAAAATGATTGACATTCACTCTCACATTTTGCCTGGGGTGGACGATGGGGCAAGAAATTTCGTGGAGAGTGTAGAAATCATACGTGAGTTAGCTGGCCAAGGGGTAACTGACATAATTGCTACGCCTCATTTTATGTATGAATCTTCTTATGTCTTTTCACGATATGACAATAGTCGTTTATTACAACAATTGAAGAAGCACTTAGTTACTGAAGGGATTAATGTGCGAGTTTATTTAGGGAATGAAATATTTATTGATAAAGATATTCTACCTTTATTCAAAAAGCGTAGAATCTCTTCTTTGGCTGGAAGTAAATATTTACTAGTAGAACTACCATTAAATGAAGAATTTCCAAATTATGAAGATTATTTGCAGGAGCTAATGGATAATGGCTATACCGTGGTTTTGGCTCATCCTGAGAGGTATTATATTTTGAAAAATGATTACGAGAAAGCGAAAGCGCTCTATGAGATGGGGTGTTTATTTCAGTGCAACTTGGGTAGTATAACTGGAAAATATGGTTCCGAGGCGAAGAAACTGGTGAAGAAATATGCTAAAGACAAGATGATTTTTGCTTTTGGCAATGACGCTCACCGTCCTGGTAGGAGTAGTTATATCCAAGCGGCACTAAAGAAATTATCTAAATATTATAAAGAAACAGAACTTAAGAAAATTTTGGAAACGAATCCACGTAAAATCATTAGTTAATTTTGGTTTTGGTGTGGACTTTTTTGGGAAACTATGTTATAATGGTACGGTTATTAAACTAAAAAGGGAAAAGATATGAGTCGTATCGGAAAACAACCCATCGAGATTCCGGCGGGAGTGACAATTACGGTCGGCGACAGCGAAATTACTGTTGCGGGCCCGAAGGGTTCACTCGTTGTCCCAGTTCAACCTCGCACTAAGGTTTCTATTGATGGTAACATTTTGACCGTCACTCGTGAAGATGACGAGCCAAAATCTCGTGCCTGGCATGGCTTACAGCGTGCATTGCTCAACAATGCTGTTGTTGGTGTGACTAAAGGTTATGAGAAAAAACTAGAAGTAAATGGTGTAGGTTTTCGTCTTTCTGGCGGTGGTCAGGAGATTGAAATGGCACTTGGTTTTTCACACCCAGTGAAGTACAAGGCACCAGAAGGCGTGCAACTCGCTACCAACAAAATGGAAATCACGGTTTCCGGCATTGACAAACAGAAGGTTGGTCAGGTAGCTGCAGAAATCCGTGCTCTTAAAAAGCCTGAACCTTACAAGGGTAAAGGTATTAAGTATGTGGACGAAGTAATTCTCCGCAAAGCAGGAAAGGCGGGTAAGAAATAATGAAAGATATTTATCGCGCTAAAAGAACTCGTGCTAAGATTCACGGTACAGCTGAGAGGCCAAGATTAACTGTGCATTTTAGTAATCAACATATTATTGCGCAAATAATTGACGATGATAAGAAAACCACGCTTTGCTACGCTACTTCTGTTGGTCAGAAGATGTCTGGTAATAAAACGGAAAAAGCAGCTTTAATCGGCACAGAAATTGCTAAGAAAGCAAAAACTGCTAAGATTAAGAAGGTTGTCTTTGATCGTGGTTCTAAATTATATGCTGGGCGAATGTCTGCACTTGCAGATGCTGCTCGCAAAGAAGGATTGGAGTTTTAATTATGGCAGAGACTGAAACACAAGCCCCTCGGGTAATTAACAAGTCCGGCACCCTTAAGATGGATGACAAGGTCGCTGCGACAAAACAAACTCGTGATATTTCTGGGCGTAAGATGGAACGACGCAATCGTCGTGATCGCGTACGCGCAGATGCAGGTAAGAAAGAATATGATTCCATTACAATTGCAGTTGATCGCGTGTCTCGTACTGTGGCAGGTGGTCGCAGAATGCGCTTTAAGGCATTAGTTGCAATTGGCAATCATAAAAATAAAGTTGGTGTAGGCGTCGCTAAAGGTAATGATGTGACGACTGCAGTAGCAAAAGCTGAGCGTAAAGCTAAGAAAGCAATGATTACCTTCAATATGGATCGTGAGACGATTTGTCACGAGACTCGTACTAAGGTGACTGGCGCAGATGTTTTGATGAAACCTGCGGCTCCTGGTACTGGTATTATTGCTGGTGGTACCGTGCGTTCTATCATGGGCCTTACCGGTGTAAAGAACTTAATTTCTAAATCTCTTGGTTCTACGAACAAGGTAAATATTGCTTACGCAGTGATTGAAGGCTTGAAACAACAAACTCTTCGTAAAGATTGGATTGCCAATGAAGGCAAGACTGAACCAGCGAAGAAGACCGAAGCCAAAAAAGCTGATGCGAAAGAGACAGTCGCTAAAAAGGATGAAGTAAAAAAGCCAGCCGTAAAGGCTGAAGTCAAGAAGGCCGAACCGGCTAAAAAGGCTACTGACAAGAAGCCGGCTGCTAAAAAAGCTGCAACAGCTAAGAAGCCAGCTGCCGCTAAGAAAACCTCTAAAAAGGAGGATAAGTAATGAAATACAATGAATTAAATGTTATTAAGAATACTCGTCCTTCACGCAAGGGTCGTGGTATTTCAGCTGGTCAAGGTAAGACTGCCGGCCGTGGTACTAAAGGTCAAAAATCTCGTTCTGGCCATAATAAAATGCCAGCAGGGTTTATGGGCGGCCAACGTGCTATTATGCAGGCTGTACCAAAACTTAAAGGTTTTAAATCTTTCCATCCAAAAGCAGAAGTTGTTTATACTGATAGATTAAATGAACTTTCTGGTAAGGTTGACAATTATAAATTGGCTGAAGCGTCTTTGATTTCTTCTCCATTTGTAAAAGTTAAGGTTATCACACGTGGTGAGATTACTAAGAAAATTGAACTTGAGACGCAATTCGCTTCCAAAACTGCTGTTGAAGCTATTAAGAAAGCGGGTGGTTCGTTCAAACAGGTTGCAATCTTAAAAAGACCTGAAAAAAAGGCTGAATAATAAAAAATGACCTCTTCGGGGGTCATTTTTTGTGTTATAATATATCTATTATTTAAGTGGAGATTCTGAAATGGATGAGAAAGAACTGAAGACCAGTACTAAACAACGTGTTGCTATTATTATTATCGCCGTGTTGATGCTTGGCTCAATTATTGCAAGTTATGCGGCAATTGTATTTAATGGTGGGAAAGATGGAAATACTTCAGATGATGATACTCAGGTAGATCAAGCTAAAGTCGCAGCGCTTGCAGAGGCTTATGAGAAGAAAGTAACAGAGTTTTCGTCGGCAACTAAGAGCGATTATGACCATTTTATTAAGTATAAGTCTGAAATAAAAGCTTACAATGAAGCTGCCGCTAATGGTGGCGGAGTAGAAAAACACGACTTAGAGGAAGGTTCTGGGGCTGAAGTAGACAAAGAAGGTTCTAACTACCTAGCATATTATGTGGGTTGGTGTGCCGATGAGTCAGTATTTGATTCTTCATTTAATGACAATGACAATCCAACGGCTTTTGCTAAAGTTCTTGACCCCTCACTTGGAATGATTGAGGGCTGGACTGCTGGCGTAGAAGGTATGAAGATTGGCGGGATTAGAGAAATAACTATTTCTTCTGAGCTAGCTTATGGTGATTCTATGGATATTTGCGGCGGCAAGAACAAACCTCTAAAGTTCATTATTATGGCAGTGCCAAAAGAAGACCCGCTTAAAACAATGGCGAGCGAACTAGATGAGGCATACATGCGTTATCAATATGCACAATATGGTATTGACTACGATAATATGTCTAAAGATGAATAAAACTGTTTTAGAAAATATTGCAAAATTTATTGTGCTAATGTATAATACTTGGTATGAGTAAGTGTTTACGTTGGGTAGCGTTGATGATATTTAGCGTAGGTTTTGTTGGCGTCTGTTTTGGGACTTCTTCCGCCTCCGCCCTCACCTATTCGTCAGACGTAGATGTCAGTTTTACTTTTAATTCTGTAATTAGTGTACAGTTATCTTCTGCAAATATCTATATTAATAATTTAGCTCCTGGTACTGCTTCTGATAGTAATATTATTACAGTAGGAGCTAATACTAATGCTTCTGCTGGATTTCAGCTTAGTGCTACAGTAGGAGTAAAGAATGGTACTACTGCACTTGTGAATAATTCAGATAGTAACTATA
>JAFWMY010000024.1 GCA_017545485.1 Candidatus Saccharimonadota bacterium
TCTCTTGTCTAAGAGCGGCATCTTTGTGAAGACGCTAGGTAAATCGGGTGCAAAAAATGTTCAGCACCTGGCTACCATGCCAGGTCGGGTGGGACATAGCTTATCTGACTTGATCAAGAATCCGCGAATCGCTTTTGCGGGTGTAGGTGATAGTAATTCCCTCTTAAGCCGTATCAAAGGTGGGGATGCCTTACCAAAGAAAACTGGAGGGGTTAGCTCTCTAGATACGCAACTGGGAAGTCTGAAAAATAATGTAAAAATCAATAAATATGAATCTGCTGAAAGTGTCAATAATTGGTGGAGAAAACAAGGATATAATCAACCACCATATACCCCTAAAACTGTTGTTCAGGAAATAAAACTTTTAGAAGATACTAAATTTGTTAGAGTATACGATGGTGTAGAAAGCGGGCTGTATGGCGGTTGGGTTATGCGAGCTGAAGATATCAGAGGGCTAACTCCTTTACAAATACAAGAAAAGTTTGCGTTACCTCAACTGCCTAAGTATATTGGAGAAGTTACGTTAAATAAAGGTAGTGTTATTAGGGCTGGAGAAGTTAATCCATTATTTGGAAGTAAAGGTGGAGGATTTCAGTTCGATATGATGCAACAAAGAATTGGCGAATTTAAAGAAATAGGAAAAATTATAGAGTGGAGTGGAAAATAAATGAAGTATAAATTTGAAAATAATGAGCTGGAATTTTCGGGTAAAAAAATAGAATTTCCAAATGAAATTGAGGAAATTAAACAAAATAATGAATATTTGTTTATAAGATTAGCAATTATCATGAACTCGCCAGTACCCATAAAAGATGAGGATAATAATGTTTATGCTATAGATAAAAATGGAAATGTCGTCTGGCAAATCAAGAATATCCCCCCCGAAGATAATGAGGAATTTATTTGCTCACCGATTGTTCTAATGTATGTAGATGATAATAATCGTTTATTTGTGACAGATTTTTCAGGTAGACGATTTAAGGTGAATTTGGAAACGGGAGGTATAGAAATTACAGGTATAACTAAATAAACAATAATATAGGAGTAGATGCTGGACTAGGTTAAAAAATAGATTTTAAAATTGGTATGTAGCATTTATTCCTACAGCATGGGGTTTGGTTTAGGTGGTAGTATTCCTAGTGCAGTTCAAGGTGCTCAAGTTATGTCTTCAGATGTAAGATATACTGTATATGGTTTTAAAGTCAGAATGAGTAGATATGTTAATAATGAAAAATAATTTGTCTTCCAATCAGGATAGCTCAGAAGCAGAAATGGGTCAGAAAATAATCAAGATAGCAAAATGGGTAGGCTGAAAAAGACTGGCAAAATAAAATGACTGTCTTGTGCTTTATTATGGCATGACTTGCAAAGCAGGTGAAAATAAGGTATACTAGTAGATGCGATGAGTCGATTCGGTACGCAAGTACCTTATTTACGCTGAGAGATTCGGGGCTTAGCCCGTCAAGGATTGATGGAATCTTGTCAAGAACTGTGAACTTCTTGGCACAGCTATTGTAAAATAGTTGCTCTGGGGTCCCCTTTGTCTTAGGACAAGGGGGATTTTTTATTTTGTGGGCTAACTGAGCATCAAAATCGACTATCACCTCATCAGGATTTAGAGAGCATATTAACTTAAAAAGGCTTTTAATCTATCCAGAAACATGATAGAATAGGGATATTAAAATTTTTTAGAAAATTCAAACGAGGAAGATTACATGTCAAAAGAATATGTTGTTGCAGTTGTCGGTGCTACTGGGGCGGTAGGCAGTCGCATGATCAAGATGCTTGAGGCATCAAGTTTGCCAATAAAAGAAGTGAAGCTGCTTGCAACGCATCGTTCTGCAGGTAAGATTTTGCAATTTAAATCGCAAGACTTAACCGTTGAAACAACAACAGAGCAGTCTTTTGAAGGGGTAGATATAGCCCTATTTTCAGCCGGTGGCAGTGTGTCGGCTAAGTTTGCACCCTATGCAGTGAAATCAGGTGCAGTCGTTGTTGATAATACCTCAAATTTCCGTATGAATTCAGATGTGCCTTTGGTTGTACCTGAGGTAAATGCGCA
>JAFWMY010000002.1 GCA_017545485.1 Candidatus Saccharimonadota bacterium
ATGACCCAGAATCACAAAAACTTACTTTATTAAATGAGATTCCGAAAGCACCAGAAACAGGAGCTAACTTAGAAGGATATGAAAAACTCAACATAAAAATAAAACTGACGATGATTAATTGCACAACTAAATTGTTAAATTATTTCCAAAGACTACTAAAATAAGTACTCGCAGCTTTAGACTGATATCATCTTATCGCAGTTTGCTTTTTTTGTCAATACCCTTTTTCGGTTTTTTCCGAATTTTTTGCGATTTTTTTGATTTTCTGTTGGTAAAAACCACCAAACTATAAGCATAACCCCTATAACTATTAAAATGATTAGCCAAAGTGGCATTGTTGTTTCGTTTTCATATCCTTCTAAGTTAGCTCCTGTTTCTGGTGCTTTCGGAATCTCATTTAATAAAGTAAGTTTTTGTGATTCTGGGTCATTGTCACTATTGTTGGGTTCTTGAATATTCATTACTGTTTCCTGCTCAAGCTTGTCAGATGAACTGGGTTGCGTTGGCTCAGTTTGAGCTACTGTTGGTTTATCAGAATCTTGTTCCTCTTGCGGGAAGTACGAAATCCATTGGTCGCCAGAAACATACATTTTACATTCCATTCCCTCCTGATAATCTGGCGAATGTATACAATTAAAATAGTCGTAGCTGCCTTGTGCATTATACATATTATCTTCCGCAAAAATGGAGTAAGCAATAATTCCTTGTATGTTTTCACTGAGATTGGAGCCGGCTACCGATAGCTCGGTCTCTTCCCAGGCAGGAATCCAACCGGGTCCGTCTATAGATGAAATTCCGGCGTACATCTTATGCATTCCCTCCATATAGTCGTTTGTAAAGTGAGCATAATCATCGTTGTATACTTGGCCCCACCAGTCTTCATACCATTCAATATAGAGATGTTCTAGCTGGACTTTTTCATCTATTCCCATATATTTCAACATCATTTCTTCACCGAAAAAAAGAACTTTTATAGTTTCTTTGGTGGGGTTTACGGAGGTAATCCAGAATTGGTTTTGGATAAAATTGTCTAGTGCTCTATATTTTTGGTCTCTTTCGTGTAGACTGTAGTTAAAATCTCTTTTACAATCTTGGTTGTCGCCGCATTTTAATTCTTTTTCAGCCTGAACCTCTTCGTAAAAAGATAACATCTCATCCACAGTCCACCAGGAAGTATCGTTTGCTTCCATCATGGCAAAAGTGGGTTGCACCGGTCCAACCAGCACCATTAAAGTTAATAATAGTTTTAATATTTTTTTCATAAAACTCCTCTGTTAGCTTGTTTGAGAAGGAGTAAAACATAGAGTAAAAATATTATCAACCTTGAAAATGAGGTTTATATAGCATAAATGTTATAAAAACTAGCATAAGAATCATACTGTAAGGGGTTTAAGCTTGACTTTTCTTGTGGTTTGTGCTATAATTAGCTTATTAGGCTTTGACCTGAGTACGCACCGAGGAGGTGAGAACTTTAAGAGCAATGTCGTTTAAGTTGGTAATATCAGAAAAGGGGGATTCTTCTATGGACACTACTGTAGGAACTGCTAACAACGCTGCAACTGTGAAGGTGAGCAACAAGCTAAGTGCTCTTTCGCCGTTTATGACAAAATGGGAGTTTTGCTTCTTAAAAAAGGATGGCAAAACTACCGCAATTGAGGCAATAGCTTCTTTTGTAAAAGACTTTGTTATGTCTGAGGAAAAATATTTCAAGACACCTTGTCAATTCATACTTCGCGGAGAAGTATACGGACATAGCATTTTTAAAGATGCAACATTAATAGAAACTTCACAGATATCGCAAATTGAAAAAATGGAGTTTGACGAAAAAATGTTCTCCGACGGGAGATATTCTCTCGGTGAAATTGTGTGTCTAGGTGAAGGCAAAATCTTTTGTGCAACAACTGCGTCTGGACATCAATATTATTTTAATATTGATGAGGCGAAAAGATTTATGTCTTTGATTATGAGTTCTTATTTAGCTCATTAAACGTCGCTCAAAAAAGACCACGTTCATAGTGGTCTTTTTTCATGACTCAGTATTTTAAGACTTGGCTTTAGCTGGGGCGCTATCTGCCGTTTTATCTTTACTGTCCTCATTGTCTTCATCTGGGAGAACAATGCCGATGGAAGCAACTGTATCACCTTCGCTCATTTTCATGATGCGGACGCCTTGAGTAGCACGGCCGAGAGTTGGGATCTCCTTCATAGCGACACGGATGGCTTGGCCCTTGGTAGACATCATGATGACTTCTTTTGCTAGAGGGTCTAGAGTGTGAACCGCTACAATTGGCCCGGTTTTAGCAGTAACAGCTGCGACTTTAATACCTACGCCACCACGTTTATGAGGTGGAAAGTTGGAAACAAGAGTAGCTTTACCATACCCGTTAGCAGAAACGGCAATCAACTTCTGATTGGGGTCAGTAATCACATCCATCCCTACAATTTCATCTTTCGGACGGAGACGCATACCACGGACACCCATGGCGGAACGTCCCATAGCGCGAACTTCTTTTTCGTTAAAGCGTGTGGCTTGACCAGCGGAAGTAGAAATAACGATGTCGTTGTCCCCTGTTGTTTCTTTAACCCAGCGGAGTTCGTCGTTAGTATCTAATTTAATTGCAATGAGACCATTGGAACGGACATTAAAGAAATCTTTGATGGCAGACTTCTTGATGGTACCCTTCTTAGTAGCCATGAAGAGATAGCCGTCAGCACCCGCATCGCCTTGTTTGATGATGGCGGTAATCTTCTCTTCTGGATGCATATTGAGCATGTTAACCGCAGCTGTACCTTTAGCAGATAGGGATGCCTGCGGGACTTCATAAGCTTTCATGCGGAATAATCTACCTTGGTTGGTAAAGAATAAGAGGTAATCATGAGAATTAGCCGTAAGAATCTGAGCTATAACATCTTCTTCTTTGGTAGTCATACCACGTTTACCTTTGCCGCCTCTGTTTTGCTTGCGGAAATCAGTTTGAGGAACGCGTTTCATGTAATTCTCTGCTGTTAAGAGGATAACGCTCTCTTCCTCTGGGATTAACTCTTCTTCGGAGAACTTACCTACCTCGTGATTAATAATCTTGGAACGGCGTTCGTCGCCATATTTCTCTTTGAGAGCAGTGAGTTCTTCCTTAATAACGCGCAAAATTTCGTTTTCATCGGCAAGAATTGCCTCTAGTCTCTTAATTAATTCATGGAGCTCTTTTAGTTCTTCTTCAATCTTGTCACGTTCTAGTCCTTGGAGACGACGAAGTTGCATCTGTAAAATAGCATTAGCCTGGATCTCAGAAAGGCCAAAACGTTTCATGAGTTGCTGATCAGCATCATCGTAAGAGGCGCGAATAACTTTAATCACCTCATCAATATTATCTAGGGCAATCTTTAAGCCTTCCAAGATATGAGCACGCTCTTTGGCTTTCTTTAACTCATATTCGGTGCGACGGCGAGTAACAACCTGACGGTGTTTGATAAATTCAGCTAGGATTTCTTTAAGGCCCAAAATACGAGGCTGAACGCCATCTACAAGAGCAAGCATGTTATAGTGAAAAGCTGTCTGGAGTGGGGTAAGTTTATAGAGCTGATTTAGGATCTTCTTAGGGAAAGCGTCCTTCTTTAGTTCTACAACTATACGAATTTTACCTCTAGCAGATTCGTCGCGAGCATCTGCAATATGATCAAGTTTTTTAGACAAAACTAGCTCACGGACCTTCTCAATAAAGCCTTCTTTACTCATGCCATATGGCACCTCTGTAATTACAATGTTGTAGCGGCCGTTTTTGCGCTCTTCAATGTTTGCAACAGCACGAATAACAACAGAGCCTTTCCCTGTAGCATAGGCCTGTTTCATCGGTGCACCACCATAAACTTCAGCACCAGTTGGGAAATCCGGGCCTTTAACATGTTTCATGAGTTCATCAAGAGTAATATCGGGATTATCTATCTGAGCGACAGTAGCGTCAACTAATTCTCCGAGGTTATGAGGTGGAATATTGGTAGCCATACCGACGGCGATACCCATCTGGCCATTTAAGAGAATATTCGGGAGGGCTGCCGGCAAAACTACTGGTTCTTGCTCGGTACCATCAAAGTTGTCACGGAAATCTACAGTGTCCTTTTCTATGTCTGTAAGTAACTCAGCACCAACTTTGTCCATGCGGGCCTCGGTGTAACGGTAGGCGGCTGGTTCATCACCATCCATGGAACCGAAGTTACCTTGACCTTCAATCAAGGTGTAGCGCATCTTCCAAGGTTGAGCGAGATTGACCATTGCCATATAAATAGAGGAATCACCATGAGGATGGTACTTACCCATAACGTCACCGACGATACGAGCGGATTTGACAGTGGCATGAGGAGCTTTCCAGCCATTTTTATTCATAGTATAGAGGATACGGCGGTTGACCGGCTTCAAACCATCGCGGACATCTGGGAGGGCGCGATCAACGATAACAGACATGGAATATCTAAGGAAGTAGTCTTCCATGGTGTGTTCAACTGGTTTAACTTCAATACCATCTTGAATCACAGGAGCCTCAGACGGCCCGGTGGCTTCTATATTTTGTTCATTCTTGTTCTTGTCGTCTTCCATAGTTCCTCCTTAAAAGTCCAAATCATCAAGGTTAACAGATGCGGCGCCGGCTTGAATGAAGTTTTTGCGGAGTTCGACTTGGTCTCCCATCAACTTCGTAAACACTGCATCGGCTTTTTCGGCGTCTTCAACATGAACTTTGACTAAAATGCGGTTCTCGGGGTCCATAGTGGTTTCCCAGAGCTGTTTGGCGTCCATTTCGCCAAGACCCTTAAAGCGTTGCTGTGCGGTATAACCAGCTTGCTTGAATCTCTCTTGGGTTTCATCAATTTTAGTACCAGCCTTCTTACGTTCTGCAATTTTTTCAGTAAGTTTGTTTTCTAGGGCAACCTCATCATATACATAATCTATTTTGCGAGTGTTACCTGTACCCTTGATTAAACCAAACAGAGGTGGTTTTGCTAAATAAACATGGCCTTCCTCAATAACTTGTGGCATATAACGGAAGAAGAAAGTCATCAAAAGTGTAGCAATATGGAGACCATCTACATCGGCATCAGTCATGAAAATGATTTTATCGTATCTTAATCCTTCAATATTAAACTGGTCGCCAATACCTACACCGAGCCCTTTAATCAGAGAAACTAACTCTTGGTTAGCAAGCATTTTGTCTAACCTGGCGCGTTCGGTGTTAAGCACTTTACCTCTTAGAGGCAAAATTGCTTGTATTTGAGGGTTGCGACCTTCCTTAGCGGAACCAGCTGCGGAATTACCCTCTACGATGAATAATTCACAATCTTCCCTGTTACGGCTGGAACAGTCGGCGAGTTTGCTTGGCAGATTAAGGCCTTCAAAAGCGCCTTTTCTGATGACATTATCCCTTGCGGCACGAGCAGCTTTACGAGCACGGGCGGCAAGAGTAGCTTTCCCCACTATTTTCTTAGCGATGGCCGGATTTTCCTCTAAATAATAGCCAAAGTATTCTGTCATGACTTTATCTACGATGCCGCGTACCTCTGGATTACCAAGCTTATTCTTGGTCTGACCTTCAAATTGTGGATCTGGAAGTTTAACCAAAATTACAGCGGTGAGGCCTTCTTTAATGTCGTCACCGGTAAGGTTGTCTTCTTTTTCTTTTAAGAGGCCGTTTTTGCGGGCGTAATCATTGACCGTACGAGTAAGACCAGTGCGAAAGCCTACAACATGCATACCACCATCAGGGGTAAGAACGTTATTTGCAAATGGCTTCATGATTTCTGCATAGCTGTCATTGTACTGTAGAGCAATTTCAACCCCTGTATCGCCTATTTGTTTATCAACATAGAAAATATCATCAGATAGTAATTCCTTACCGTTATTGAGACGTTTAACATAGCTCTTAATGCCACCCTCAAAATAAAAGGATTCTTTGTCGCCGGTGCGCTCATCTATAACTGTAATTAAAATACCCTTGGTAAGATATGCTTGGTGACGCGCATAACTGGAAACCCAGTTATAATCAAAAGTGGTAGTTTCTTTAAAAATGGCGGGGTCAGGATAAAAAGTAATAGAGGTACCAGATTCACGAGGACTGCCCTTGGTTACTTGAAGTTCCATTGTAGGTTTACCGGTGTCAAACTCAATGTGGTGTGTCTTGCCTTCCCTGTAAACCTCGGCAATCATACGGGTAGAGAGGGCGTTCACGACAGAAGAACCAACACCGTGAAGGCCAGACGAAACTTTATACCCGCCATCGCCGAATTTACCTCCAGCGTGGAGCACGGTGAGTACTGTTTCTAGGGTGGATTTACCAGTTTTTGGGTGAATATCTACTGGGATACCGCGACCATTATCATCAATGCGAATACCGCCATCGTTCAAGATAGTGATATCTATTTTATTGGCAAAACCAGCAATCGCTTCATCTATAGCATTATCTGCGATTTCTTTAATGAGGTGATGTAGGCCATCGTATCCCGTGGAACCGATATACATACCTGGACGTAATCTGACAGGCTCTAATCCCTCTAGCACCCGAATTTCGGACGAGTCATATTCTTCTGCTTTAGCAGTCATTTCTTACCTCTTCTTAATTGTTCTTTATCTATTATACACCTTAAAATATTAAAAATCAAGTTCTCCCAGCGGGTCCTGCCAGACATTTCCCTCCCGCGGCTCCTCCCTTCGGGAGCTCCGCGGGAACCCTTCCATGTCTGTCACCCGCTGGTGTGGTATAATCTTAACATGATATATCTGGACAATGCGGCAACTGTGCCAATGCTTGACGAGGTGAGAGAGGCGATGCATGAGGCAGAAGAAAGGTTTTATGCGAACGCGTCGGCACTTCACACCCCTGGTCATTTAGCGATGAATGAGGTTGAAAACACACGCGAATTATTAGCGCAGTTAATTGGGGCGAAACCAGATGAAATAATCTTCACTTCAGGGGCATCAGAGTCAAATAATACCGTAATAGGCACTTTTGCAGGGTGTTTGATTGAAACATCCCCGTTAGAACATCATTCGGTGATAGAGGCAGCGAAGGTTTATCGGGGCCGGAAGCTGCCAAAGTTATATTCCTATATGTTGGCAAATAATGAGACTGGGGAGTTTCTAGAAATGCCAAAAATTGATAAAAATGAGTATAATAATTCCCCGTTGTTTGAAATAAAAGACGACTGGGGCCACGCATTAGTGACAGACAGACGGAAGGCATATTTACACTCTGATTTAACACAGGTGTTAGGCAAAATGCAGATAGATGTAAATAAGCTAGGATTAGATTATGCAACTTTCTCAGCACATAAGATTGGTGGTCCGATAGGGGTAGGAGCGTTATATGTGCGAAAAGGTGTCCCCTTTAAGCCTTTAATTATTGGAGGTAATCAGGAGAAAAAACGTAGGGGCGGGACATACAATACAGTGGGGATTGTAGGATTTGGGGCTGCTCTTAAGAAGGTTCTAAAAGAACAGAGTTGGGTTACATATAACACGGGTGTCAGAAAACTACGCGATTTACTGGCTAAAAGGATAGTTGATGAAATTCCTGGTAGTTCTCTAAATACCGATATCTCTCCTGATGCATCTTTGCCGAATATCCTGAATGTTTCGTTTAGGGCAGCCGAGGGCGAATCGGTTCAATTATACTTAGATGCAGAAGGGATTATTGTTTCTACTGGTTCGGCCTGTGCGGCTGGCGATACCAAACCTTCACATGTCTTGATGGCAAAAAGCGGAGATGCAGAGGTGGCGCACTCCTCTATTCGTTTCTCTTTTGGGTTGAATAGCACCGAAAATGATGTGAATGAAGTAATGAAAGTATTGCCTGGAATTATAAAAAAATTACAACAGATAAGTACAATTAATTAATACCTTCATAGCGAAATAAAATAGCAAGAACGATTCTTATTTGTTCTGGCTTAACCACTTGTCTAAAAATTCGTTATTTGACGCGTCAGACGCGTTAGGAGCGGAGCTAGCGACATTTGTGGAACCATGAGCGTTTTGAATAGAAGACGGCTCCTGAGGGCTATTAGAGGCCTCTGGCGCGATTTTTTCTGTAGCCTCTTGCTTGGCTTTGTCAGTTGCAGACCAACGCTCTTGAATTTCTTTTTCTACCTCTGCACGAGTTTTACCGTATTTGGTGGCAGAATAAACCTTTAAGGTCTTCATTAACTCCTCATTTGGTTCTCCCATTGGCGCAGGTAACTTCATAGTGAACGGAGCAGACGGCATATCGTACATCATCACTTTTGCAACTGCAGAGAAGTTTGGTGTTTTTGTTAGATCCTCAGCTGTAAAGGTAGGAGTGAAAGCTTTGACCATAAGGTCCGCATCTGTAACACCAATACGTCCACAGATAATTGAGCCGACGTTGCCAAGTAGTGCCTCCCTGATTTTCTCAGTTAGCTGAGTCATAAACTGGTTGGCCACGATAAGATTGAGACGATATTTACGTGCTTCAGAGAGGATAGATTCAAATGATTCTGTAGCAAAGTTTTGGAACTCGTCAACGTAAAGGCAGAAATCTTGGCGTTGGTCTTCTGGTATATCTTGGCGGCTCATAGCAGCTTGTTGAAACTTCATAACAAAAATCATACCGAGAAGATTAGAGTTGATGTCGCCAAGTTTACCTTTAGATAGGTTAACAAGGAATATTTTCTTATTATCCATTATTTCGCGGATATTAAAGCCAGATTTAACTTGACCAAGCGTATTTCGCATGATGGTGTTCGCGAGGAATGGGCCCCATTTACTAGAGAACCAAGTAATAACTTCGCCCGCGTCGCTAGATTTTTGGGAAGCTGGGAACTCTTTAGTCCAATAATCATAGACGGCTTTATCAGTGACATATTTAAGCTTGGATTTGACAAATTCCGGGTCAGTGAAGCACTGAGGAATATCAATAAAAGTAGCACCAGCTGGATCAGCCATTAAGAGGAGAGCGGCGTTACGGAACATATGTTGGCCACGTGGGCCGAAGAAGCCTTGGTTTTGTGGATCAAATAGAGATTGAAGCATGCTTATTCCCTCTTGGACAATGAAGTCTTTTTGATCTGGGTTGGTAAATTCAAACATGTTCATACCGACAGGATGCTCAATATCTGATGGGTCAAAGTAAATAACATCGTCAATTCTTTCCTCTGGAACTCTTTCTAACAAGGCGTCAACGGCGTCACCATGCGGGTCAATGAAGGCAAAGCCTCGCCCGTCACACATGTCCTGGAAAGCAATATTTTCCAAGAAGACAGATTTACCCATACCAGTTTGACCAATAACGTACATGTGGCGGCGGCGGTTTTTGTCGTCTAGATAAATTGCTTTTTGATTACCTCTAAATTCATTAGTGCCGAGGAACACGCCTTCGGTAGTTAATTTGGCTGGACCATCAACTTCCTTAGTGAGCTGGCGTTCAACTTGAGAAGTAGGAATAGCCGACTGCTCCGGCAAATGAAAAATGCTTGCTAACTCCACGCTGTTCAAAATATTTGAACGGGTTTTTAAGGGGAAAAATCGGAAAATGTAGTCTACAATTAGTTTTTTAGTATCTTTTAGAGTGTTTACTTTAAAACCATTCTGTTCTGGCGAATTAAATTGCGAGAAGGCAGAAATAATACCGCCTGTAAGTGCCTCTGAGCGCGCCTTAGTTGCGGAACTTGAGACAACCCTAATTAACGTTTCAAAAGCCGGATAGCGTATCTTATTGTTGATAGCGTTGATTTCTTCTTGTTTAACATTGGTGACTATCTCTGTCTTCTTCTCATCACGTTCGGCAGGTGGTTCAAAGGGGGCTCTCATGACATCTATGACGAGCTGACCAAATAAAGCACCCCCGGTGGTGACTTTTTTGCCTTCTTGTACGGATTTAATATGTTCTTTGGCACCTTCTGACCAATTTTTGTCTGCAGGGCGGAACAAAACTTGTACAGCAATTCCCTCTCCTTTACTCAGGTTGGACATTGCGTTCAGGATTGCAAGTTGAGCGTCGCGTTTAGTGTCTTCGTAGGTTGCGATTGGTAAATAATAGTCTTTATTTAGAGTTAGCTCAGCACCAGTGACCGCCTCAGTACCGCCACCCCCTTCAAAGATGTTATCCTCACGTTTTTCTTCAACTCGGGCAGTAGGATAAGCTGATTGAATAGCCTGTTTAACTGTCTCTGTAAGAACGGCCGGAACTATAGCATAATATCTGATAAAACCGTCTTTTGCGATTATTTCAAAGGAAAAATGACGTTGTCCGTATAGTTTAGTCTTATATCCTTTAGTGATAGTAGAAGAAAGAATAGAGTACATAACCTGAGCTTTAGAAATAGCTTCATTTGCGACATCTCGCTTGTCACGACCACCTCCCTCAATGTCGTCGGTAGTTGGCGGTAAGTGAATAAGTAGTGGCACCATTTTGAGACCACGTTCATACCTTTTAGCCTTACGGAGTTTAGAAATTTTGGACCCAAAAACAATGGCGATGAATAATACTACTGATATCGCTATGATTAAAATCACCACCCAAGGTTCCATAATTAAATACTCCTCCTCAGATGGCCACTAAGAGAGGCATTATTGTTGTAAAAAATACTAAAACAGATAAGCTTAACCATTTCCTAATTTCCTCCCAAAGCTGTTTTCAAGGTACGCATTAGTCGCCTCCCATTTTAAGTCATTCAAATCTGCAGGGGTAATCTCACCACTTTTAAACTTGTGGACTGCTTTTTCGGTAGTTTCTAGTGTGCCTTTGGAAATAAAATTATTTCTCTCTTTGATGGTTGAAAAATCTAAAATCGTGTCTGATTTCGGCTCATTTTCTTTTTCGGCGGTAGGAATTTCGGTGATTTCTGGATATCCCGGTGGCATGTCTGGATTTATCATTTGATTTGGAGCACTGTCTTGAGCTTCTGGATTAGGGATGGCGTCTGTTTCAAGCGAAGATGTAATTACTTCACTACCAATTTTGCGTGAATCCCGTTCAGGAGTTTGGCCCCAAGTTGCGGCACCGCTACTGTTTAAATCAAGATTATTTTCTGACTCGTAATTATTGTTAGACTCTTGATTTGTGCCTACGCCAGACGTAAAAAAAGCATCAGTCGGTTGACCGCTAGGGGTAGATTTTGATTGACCATAGTCCATATGCTTATTTTATCATACTTTATATTCTTTTGTATACTAAAAATTCGGCTAAAGCCACAAAAATAATGATTAAACTGATCGTCCAGAGGTTAATTGCGCCAAATGAGCGAGCCATAAGCAGCATAATTGGAGCAAAAGCTGCGATTGCTGAGTACAAATAGTCCTTGTTTCTAGTGGCCGTCTTTTTAAAAGCAACCTTCACAAAGAGCTGGAGCATGAAAGTAGCAACGCCAAAACATACCACATATAATGTTGTAAAAAATAACAAAACCCCGAACGGTCCTATTTCCGTCGGAGATGTCAGGTTGATCATAAGAATTAATGCTGCGAGTCCGATAATACTTACGATCAGTACAATGCGGTTACGTTTCATAACTTCATTGTATCATATTTAGTCCATGCCCCCAAGAATAATGTTTTTAGGGAGGAAGCGGGGGGTTATCCGGCTCTTAAAATCTTAACTATTTACCGCAACCCCTGTCGCTATCCCTTTTGACCGCTTCACGCTAGGTGAAGCAAATGTCCTTATAGTTCTATTTCTTTCGCTCTTGTTTATGTATTTAGAATGTGCTAACGAAAGATTTAACTATGCGCTCTACGCTTTTCCCTTTGTCGGGATTTGGCGGAGCTCTAGGTAATTCCTATTGGTGTAATTTATGGCTAGAAATTACCTTTTTGCCCGCCAAATATTACGTTTGATACTTTTTCATGTTGGTAAGGTTCCTTTTGGTTTGCTGTTTTTATTTGAGTCATCACGACTATTTTCATCGTATCACATTCTTACAAAAAAAGCAATAGTTTTATACAGGTTTTTCGCTGTAAAATTTACAACATTGTTCCCTATTTATCTCTGTATAATTTTATTATTCATTTTGTTGTATTTTTTACAACATTTATGCGTTTTTGGTTTAAAAAATTGCCATAATAATGGCATTTTATAAAACTTGGTGGAGCTGCCGGATACTGCCTCCGGGTCCGAAATATCACTGGGTCATAATTCTACGCGCATAGTTCCTTGTTTCGTCTTGGCAAGTATCGTTAGCTGCAAGAAACAAAACTAACGAACACCATGGCTAAATTTTCGTGTTAAATTTCGCCAATCAAATAACCTTATTTCCGTCATATGATAATTTTGATGCTACGGAAACTTGCACCAAAACCAGCCTAGAAAATAATATTAGGCATAAGCTGGCATGTACATGACATGCGCAGTTTTAGTGTTTTTAGCACTTATTCAATACTTACGGTATTTAATCGACGCGCCTTACAACTGTTAATATCCCGTCTAAGCTATGATCAGCCCCAACTGCCTATAATTATACCACAAGAGGAACAACAGAGCAAGAAAAAGACCGGTAACTGCGAGGAAAACCGGTCTTTTTGTAGAGTGTGGAGTTATTTTGGCTAAATTTTTGTTTTGACCTTTTGAATAATTTTTTTATTCAAAAGCTATCTCTATAATATCGCGAAAAAATGCTTATGTCAACACTTTTTTGATATTTTTTTTATACATTTTTTGCGAGTTTTCCACAGGCTTTATCTATACTCCTCATATGACATTTTTTACGTTTTTGCTTTTTAAAATTCTCATGCAAATAAAATTTAGCGTAAGCACTTTTAAAACGTTGCTTTGGCCATTATGACGTGGTAGAAAAACTCACATGATAGCAAAAATTCATTCATTAATTCCCTACGGTTTTGACGCAAAATTGGTTGAAGTTGAAGGCGATATGAATCGTGGACTTCCAGCTTTTAATATTGTAGGAATGGCAAACAAAACAATTAATGAGTCTAAGGAACGCGTGAGAAGTGCTGTGGTTAATTCTGGTTTTTCGTTTCCTGATAAAAAAGTGACAATTAATTTAGCGCCGGCGGGCTTGCAAAAGGATGGAGCTTATTTGGATTTGCCAATTGCGTTGTCTATAATGCTGCTTTCTGGACAATTAATTAGAGATGACATAAAAGACAAGGTGTTTGTGGGTGAACTGTCTTTAAATGGCGAAATACGACCGATAAAAGGCATAATTAATATCGTGGAGGCGGCAAAAAAGGCACATTTTCGTGAAATATTTGTGCCAATAAAAAACCTCTCACAAGCATCATTGATATCAGGAATCACCATTTATGGTGTTAGTTCTTTGCGGGAATTATATTTATCATTTAAAAACCAGGTTTCATTAGTTTCTTCAGATACAATAAACATAGCTTACTCTAAGCAAGAGATAAACGGACCATTTTTAGATTATGTTCTTGGCCAATCTTTAGCAAAAAGAGCTATAGAAATAGCTATAGCTGGCCATCATAATTTGCTAATCTCTGGGCCTCCAGGGTCTGGAAAAACGCTACTTGCAAAAGTAGCATCTAATCTGTTGCCCGATTTATCTCCGCAAGAGATGATTGATATCACGAAAATTTATTCTATCGCAGGACTGACAACGGATGAAATAATCGGAGTTCGCCCTTTTAGAGCACCACATCACAGCGCAAGTGCAACATCGGTGATAGGAGGCGCAAATGGGCCTGGTGAAATTTCCTTGGCTCACAAGGGAGTGTTGTTCTTAGATGAAATGCCGGAATTTCCAAGATCAGTACTTGAAGCATTGCGACAGCCACTAGAGGATAAGTGCATCTCAGTATCGCGAGTTGGAAACAAAGTTATTTATCCTGCAGATTTTATGTTAATTGGTACGATGAACCCATGCCCCTGTGGCTATTTAAATGACCCTACGCATGAGTGTAAATGCACTGAAACACAAATTCAGAATTATAAGAAAAAACTATCTGGTCCTTTATACGATAGAATTGACATGAATATTGTAGTGGATAGAGTAAACAACCGAGAGTTGCGCGAAAATCTTCCTCCAACAAACCATGAGCATAATGTTGTAAAAAATACTATAACAGAGGCAATATCGCGTCAAAGAGCGAGATATAAGCAAGACGGTATGTATAATAGTTCCCTTTCTTCTTACCAAGTGACGCAGCTTTTAAAGCTAGAGTCAGCTGCCGAAAAATTACTCGCTAATGCTTCTGAAAGACTTAGCCTTTCGGCACGTTCGTATTTTAAGACGATTAAAGTAGCCCAAACGATTGCTGACTTAGAAAAATCGGATGTTATTCTAGTAAAACACCTTGCAGAAGCGTTGACTTTTAGGAGCAGATAATGTATAATTACTCTCAGGTTAATTCAAGAGAAGAAAGGACTACTATAAAAAACAATTCACGAACTAGGTTAAACGGAGAAATTCGTTATCCAGAGGTTCGCGTTATAGGTTCAGATGGGGAGCAACTAGGCATTATGTCTAGTCGTGATGCCCAGCTTCTTGCGAAAGAACAGGGAGTGGATTTAGTAGAGATTGCTGCTAACGCCAATCCGCCGGTCGTTAAAATAATTGATTGGGGAAAATACCAATACCAGAAGATGAAAGAAGAGGCTAAGAACCGTAAGAAGGCTCGTGAAAAACAATCCGAGTTGAAACAGATGAAGATTGGCCTTAAGATTTCAGACAACGACCTTAACATTAAAGTCCGTAAAATGCGTGCTTTTCTAGATGATGGCGACAGAGTAAAGATTATGATTGTCTTTAAAGGTCGCGAGATGGCTCACAAGGAACTAGGTACAGATTTACTAAACAGAGTTCTAGGCCTACTTGGCGATGACGTCATAACAGAAGGCAAGCAGCAAATGAGCGGGCGGAACTTGTCGGTACAAGTTCGCAGAAAATAACCAGATAGAATTCGGAAGAAGTATTTTCCTACTTCCACGGTTCCCTGGTAGCACATTTTGGGGGATTAATAATATTAACCAAACGAAAGGAAAGTTTATGCCAAAACTAAAAACGCATAAAGGTACTGCCAAAAGAATCAAGATTACTGGTTCTGGCAAATTGGTACGCGAGCGAGCATTTGGAAATCATATTCTCGCCAAAAAATCTAAGGCCAGAAAGCGCAACATGAAAACTGCTGCTACAATTAATGGCAAAATTAATAAGAATATTAAGAAAGCTTTGGGGGTTTAATTATGAGAGTTAAAAGAGGTGTCGCAGCACATGCGAAACACAAGAAATTGTTATCTGCTACCAAGGGTATGCAACACTATCGCCGACGTAGTTTCCGCTTAGGCAAACAGGGTGTTATTAAAGCCCTACAATACAGCTACAGAGATCGTCGCAACCGCAAACGCGATTTGCGTGCTTTATGGATTACTCGCATTAACAATGCTTCTCGCGAGTTAGGTCTTTCCTATTCGCAGTTGATTGCTGGTATGAAAGCTAAGAACATCAATCTTGATCGTAAAGTTCTTGCCGATCTTGCCGTAAACAATCCTGAGGCATTTAAAGCAATTGTAAATACAGTGAAGGAGAAATAAGATGGCGATTTGTGAAGTTACTGGAAAAGGCAAAATGTATGGTCACAATGTTTCCTTCTCTCAGAGGCACACACGTAAGGTGTTTAAGCCAAATGTAAGTAAGAGAACTTTAGTGATTAACGGTCAAAAAGTGAAATGCAATGTTTCTACTTCTGCACTACGCACTTTGAAGAAGAAAGGTTTAATTGAAAGCCCTAAAGCTCGCGCTGAGAAAAAAGCGAACAAATAATTATCACTTTATATACAAAAATCCACCCTTTCGGGTGGATTTTTGATATGAGCCATCGTTAAGCCGGGTTCTGTAACTCTGCAAGCAGAGTTGGCAATCATCTATCTTGGCGCTACATTGCTATAACGCTCTAGCGGTGAACGTGCGTCCTCGAGCAGAGGCTGATAGCACTCCTTGCAACAGGTAGGGTTTGCCTCCGATATGCATCGCTACATATCGCTGTGGGCTCTTACCCCACTCTTTTCACCATCGCCCATTGGGCAGTTTTGTTTCTGTGGTACTTTCCCTATCCTTGCGGACGGTCGCCGTTAGCGACTACCTTGCTCTATGTTGCCCGGACTTTCCTCTTTTTAACAAGCGATTGCCTTTCAGGCTCCCCTATATTATATCATATTTAAGCGCCAACACGGTCTTTACCGTTGTGACGAGGAGCATTGTGCTCAATATACTCAATAATTTTAGAAGCTACATCGCGGCCAGTAACTTTTTCTATACCGAAACCAGGAGAGGCATTTACTTCTAACACTAATGGACCGCGTGAGGAGCGCATGAGGTCTACACCACAAATATGTAACCCCATGGCTTTCGCAGCCTTAATTGCAACTTTTTTCTCTTGATCTGTTAATTTGATTGGTGTACCAAGACCACCTTTATGAAGATTAGAGCGAAAATCATCATCTAACGATTCCCTTTTCATAGAGGCGACTACGCGACCGCCCACTACAAAAGCACGAATGTCTGTACCGGCAGACTCTTTGATAAACTCCTGCAAAAGGATATTGGTGCCGTCTTCGTTATAGAGATAAAACGCCTGAAGAGCTGATTTAGCGGCTTTACGGGTGTCGGCAAGAATGACACCATTACCGTGAGTACCGGAAGCTAACTTGATAATAACAGGGAGGCCAATCTGTTCCAATAAGTCGTCTATATCAGAGGTGTTGCGCGAAACTAGAGTTTTTGGAGTATCTACGTCATATTTAGCTAAAATCTGAGCGGCACGCAATTTATCACGAGCACGCGTGATCGCTACAGAGGCTGCGGAGGTGTAGACACCTTGCATTTCAAATTGGCGTACAACGGCACAACCATACCTAGTCATACCATTAGAGATACGTGGTAAAACCGCATCAAAACCTGATAACTTTTCTCCTTTGTAATAGACATCTGGATGTTTATCATCTAGAGAAAGATAACAGTTTTTGTATTTAATTACTCTTACTTTGTGGCCACGTTTCTCGGCTTCTTCAACCAAGCGCTTAGTAGAATAATTGGCATTACCATTTGAAAGAATTGCTAATTTCATATTATCCTTTCTGCTTTAAGCCTGTTTTAAAGTTGTTCTAACATATTTTTGATGGAATAAATAGGGGTCTTTTTTGAGTCGCTTCTCTATAGCCCTAGTTTTAGGCTTTTTTGGACGAATGGTAACGTTTTTTTCGGTTACATTAACCAAGAATTTGCCTGCAATAGTGCGACGTCCAATCAAAACTGGAAAGGTGTTAAGGCTGCGGTTTGAGAGATTGAATAAAGCTTTAATCCTGCGACCAGATAGTTTAAGGCTAAGCTGAACGCGATAACGGATTTGTTCATGACCGGAAGAACTTCTTATAACAGCAGCTTTAAAATCTTTGCGTTTTATAGTTTTGCCTGTATAAAAAGGGCTTTTTTTATCAAAAAGCTGGAAGTGTAATACTCCGTCTTGGCTAACCTCTATGTGGCTAGCCCAAATTGAGGACGAATCAGCCCCGGTATCAATCTTGGCGGGAATATGTTTATAGTCTTCCACGTCAATGTATTCGGTAGAGCCAATGGTTCTCATAACAGGTTTATTATTTATCCCAGTCATAATCTTAATTATACCATTTTTGCTTAATATAGTCAATATCTTACCTCTGTTATTTATTTCGTAATATATTATCTATTGCAGCGTTGGCTTCATGGTCTGCAAGTGCGTTTTGGGAGCGAGGCACATGAGTAAAAGAAACAGCGTCAAAATCGCTAAGCTTCGCTTGGATATCTTGATAAATTGGCATGATATCTTGATTTTTAACCGAAAAGATACCTGATAATTGATTTACTACCATAAGGCTGTCAGAGATAAATTTTACAGTTTTGTAGCCCAATTCGGTGGCACGGTCTATTCCTTTACGCATAGCATAATATTCGGCCATGCGAGAGGTAGCAAAACCAATAAATTCTCCTCCTTGTTCAATAATTGCTCCTTTACTATCATGAATTACGTAACCAATACCAGATGGTCCAGGATTACCGCGTGAAGCTCCATCTACGTTAATTGTGATGCTATTTGCAGTATCACGAGCATTCACTCGGTTAGAAAAGGTCTTTTCTTCTACTATCTCGGTAACGGCAATGCTGGTTTCATTGAGATGAATGTTGGAATTAGCGAAATCTTTGACATATTTGTAAGCGGTGTATCTTTCTCTTGGGGATGGTTTTTCTTCTCCAGCAATGGTGAGTTCATATATTATATATAGATTGCTTAATTGAGAAGAGCCTTCGGGAGCGAGAAACGTAATCACGTCTTTTAGCTTGACAGAAGAAGCAACCAGCCCAGTGTACTCTGTAAGAGAACGTGCCATGGCTTCCTCTGGTTGTTCACCAAATTTAATCTTGCCGGTTGGGAGCTCCCAAAAAACCGGCGACTCGCTGCGTCCCCGGTTGCGTTTAAAAACTAAAACCCCCTCTTCGTTTTTAATGATACCTACTACGCGTATTCTTTGTTTCATGCCCACCTTTTCGGTAATTGTCTAGGGCCCTGCTAGCCTGTTTTCCCCGTAATATATACAAGGTGGGTAAAATCTTATGCGATACATCCACAGACGTAAGCCACGAAATCCCTAAAACATGATTATTCAGGAAAATCATGCTGCCAACAGGGCTAATTCTATTATACCACACCGACAATCCAATAGAAGAAATTTAGAATCCCATTGACGCCTCCAGACATAATACCGGAGAAAACTTGTCCTAGGATGACGATTAGAGCATAAATGATAATAATGCCATATTGTTCCATAACTTGTAGGATGTTGCGAACTGGATCAGGGGCGATAGCATAAAGAAGCCTGGAGCCGTCAAGAGGAGGAATAGGTATAATATTGAAGATTGTAAAACCTAAATTTACAAAAACTAATTCTGCAAAAATAAATTCTGGAACTTCCCCACCGCTACCGTATAATAAACCCGTGAAGTGACCAATTAGAAAAGAGATAAAAGCAATAAGTAAATTTGTAAAAGGACCGGCCAAAGCAACCAGAGCCATTCCCCATTCTTTCCATTTGAGATTATATTTGTTAATCGGCACCGGCTTAGCACCGCCGAAGACTGGAGCTTTTAGTAAGTATAATATCATCGGGACAAGAATAGACATATAAGGATCTATATGTTTAATTGGATTTAAAGAAAGACGGCCGGCATCTTTGGCGGTACGATCACCGAGCCAATATGCTACGAGACCGTGAGAAAGCTCATGCAAAATAACTGAGCCGACTACGATAACTAATACTAGAACAATATAAACAAAATCCATTTAGCTTAAGACCACTACTTCTTTAACTGCAGGAAGAGAGTCGGCATTTTTGATTTTGAGCTTCTTTTCGGTGCGAGCGGTAAGTTTTAATTCGGAAACCATGCCATCAACGTTGCCCATAGAAACAATGAGCTTTGGTTCAATCTCACGAATAGCACGAACAGATGAGGTGCAAAGGATATCTGCAACAATATCATCTAGGTTTTCCTCATTAGCACCAATAATACCAACATGAACACCGCCTATTTCGGTATCATAAATAGTTTTATGGCTTTCAGTTTGAATACCGCGAATGGTCATTTCACCTATTTCAAATTCTCCAGGCCCATGAATTTTGCCTACAGAAAGATTTGCATCTATCACTCCCTCAGCGACATTGAATTTGGCCACAGTAGTTTTGGTTGACAGAATAATTTCGTCTTGGTTTTTGCTTTCTATTTCAAACATGTTTCTCCTATTCTTTTATTATTTTTTCTGGGTCATATATTTCGGTAATCTCCATTTCTAATACATCAGCAACGAAACGATCGCGAACGCTTTTGCGGTAGGTAAAATCATCTGGCGACATAATAACATAATTAATAGGTTTGCCCTGCTTCTTTTCAATTACTTCTGCCCAACGGGTAAGTTTTTTAGTCTTGTCATTACCGATAATCAAGAGGTCAATTCCATCTTGCCCTGGCAAGCGATTGGTGACGACTAAACCTTTAAGGTATTTTTTAACAGGACGACAATATTCTTCCCATGTGGTTTCGCGAATATCTTGGTCGCTAAGTGTATTAATTTTTTTAGAAAAAATATCAGTTAGTGGACGGCAAAATGGGTGTTTATTATTAGCTGAATAATAAACTTTGTTGTCAAAGGTTTCATTTTTAATAATTCCGATACTTTCTAAATTAAGAAGTTCCCTTCTTACAGAATTAATCTGTTCGTCAATTACCCTAGTCATCTCGCGTACGTAAAAAGATTTTTCCGGGTTTTCAAAAAATAGTCTAAGGAGCTTAGCTCTGGTTTTAGAACCGAATAATTTTTCTGTTGGAGTGTTAGAAACTTTAGTCATACTATATATTATTTTAGCACGATTTTGTTAATTTTGTTAAGTGTCGTTTATTATTTTTGGATGTTGTGAAATTTTTTTATAACATATGAATAAACATTTTCTAAACTTAGCCAGGTAATTTGAGGAGTGCGTTTAAACCAAGTCATTTGGCGTTTAGCAAGATGCCAATCTTCATAAAAACACTTCTCTTTAGCCTGATCCAGCGTCAATTCTCCTTGTAAGTATTGCCAAGCGTATTCATATATATCGCTTTTCATAGCTTGATTTTCCCAACCGTATTCCTGAACTAGTTTTGTAACCTCGTCATATAATTCTTGTGAGAACATCTGGTTGATTCTTGTTCGGATTCTTTCACGTAGTTCTTCGGTTGGCCATTTGATGCCGATGAGCAGGTAATTTCCTTTGATGGATTGTCTGTCTGAACAAGTTTTTTGCTCAAAATCACCAATCTTGGCGCCGGTTGGGCCTTTGAAATGGTAGTCATAAATTAAAGCATCGGTATATAAGCCTGTGCCACCAACAATAATCGGAACTTTGCCCCGCGCTTTGATATCTTTGATTTTTTCTTCGGCATATGTTTTCCAATCTGCAACAGTAAAACGTTCATTTGGTTTTACTAAATCTAAACCGTAATGAGGAATGCCCTGTTGCTCTTCCTTGCTAGGTTTAGCGGTACCGATGTCCATACCCTTATATATCGCGCGAGAATCAGCAGAAATAATCTCACCATTTAAGGCTTTTGCTATTTTTATAGAAACTCCAGTTTTGCCGGAAGCGGTGGGACCTAAAATTACTATCGTAGGGGTAGCCGAATTACTATGCATGCTATTTCAGTTTTTTCAAATACTCAGCGAGTTTGGCAAGTTTGACCTTTTCTTCCTTGTCACGAAGACGGATGGAAACAACTTTTTCTTCAGCATCTTTAGGGCCTACTACGAAAACTGCTGGTATTTTCATTTCGGTAGCACGCTTTATTTTTTTGCCAAGAGAATCTGCGGAATCATCCACCGAATAACGTAATTCATTATATTTAAGTGGTTTATTTAAGACTATTTTATCTAAAATGGCAGTAATTTCTGAGACATAGTCGCTCACTTTGTCATTCACTGTAACAATACGGACTTGTTCTGGAGCACACCAGAATGGGAACCAACCGCCAGTATGTTCAATGAATACTGATAAGAAGCGTTCAATGGAGCCTAGAGTAGCGTGATGAATCATAACCGGACGTTCTTTTTCGCCTTTACTATTAGTAAATTCAAGGCCAAAACGTTCTGGTTGAACAAAATCTAATTGAATAGTGGCAAGCTGATGCTCGCGACCAATGGCATCTTCGGCCATAAAATCAATCTTAGGGCCATAAAAAGCTGCTTCACCTTCCTGTTCAAAGTAGTCTAGGCCATTATCAATCGCAGCCTGTTTGATTTGTTGCTGTGCCATTTCCCAAAGTTTTTTGTCACCTAGGTATTTATCTTCATCAGAACGGTAAGAAAGGCGAGCACGAAGCTTCTGCATACCCATGGTTTCGTATAATTCCTTAACGATGCCTACTAAACGCTTGACCTCGTCTTTAATCTGATCATTACGACAAAAAACGTGAGAATCGTCTTGCGTTAGCGAACGAACGCGAGAAAGCCCACCAAGTTCACCGGTTTTTTCGTCACGATAATCTGTGGTAGCTTCCATGTAACGAACTGGCATATCACGATAAGTGCGTGGACGAGAGGCAAATATTTGCGCGTGGTGTGGACAATTCATTGGTTTCATTGCAAAATCTTCGCCACTAACTTGAGAGTGAACCATGAACAGCTCATCACCAAACTTAGCATAGTGACCAGAGGTTTTGTACAAATCTGTTTTGGTAATGTGAGGAGTCCAAACTTTCTTGAACCCTTCTCTGCCACGGAGTGATAGCGAATAATTTGCCATAAGTTCGCGAAGCTCTGTACCACGTGGCGTAAATAGAGGTAAGCCAGCACCCACTAAATCTGAGAAGCAAAATAGGTCTAGTTCTTTGCCGAGTTTACGGTGATCACGTTTTTTGGCTTCTTCTTGCTGTTTAAGATAATCGTCTAGTTCTTTTTCAGTATTAAACGCTACACCATAAATACGAGTGAGCATTTGGCGCTTCTCATCGCCGCGCCAGTAGGCTCCAGCGACGCGAATAAGTTTAAATGGTCCAACCTTAGACAAATCTTTGACATGAGGGCCTTTGCATAAATCTGTAAACACGTCACCCATATCGTAAAAAGATATCTCAGAATCTTCTGGTAATTCCTCAATAAGTTCAATCTTATAATCTTGTTGGTTGTCGCGAGCCCAGTTTAACGCTTCAGATTTAGAGGAGAGTCGCTTAGTCATTGGGAGCTTTCGGGCAATAATGCCTCGCATTTTTTTCTCAATTTTTGCTAAGTCTGTATCTGATACCTTGGCATCACCAAAATCAATATCATAATAAAACCCATTGTCTATAGCAGGCCCAATGCCGAATTTTGCCTTTGGATAAAGCTCTTTGACTGCGGCCGCAAGGACATGGCTGAGAGTATGTCTCGTTTTTTCTAAATCATTCATGTTTACTCCATTTCTTTAGTATATTATAGCACAGTTCCCTGATTTGGGACTGGTATAAATAAGCCAGGAGCTAATCTTTGTTTTTAACCTAAAAGAATTAAAATCATTAGTGGCATAGTGACAACAGAGAGAATAGTAGATATAGTAACGAGTTCAGAAGATTCAATATTATTTCCGCCGTATTTGGTGGCAAAGAGCCCAAGCGAGGTGGCTGTAGGTAGAGCTTGAATTAGAGTGCAAACACTGATGACTTCTGCTGGAAATTTAAGCCAAGTGAGTACAAAGTATGTGACAACTGGGCCGACAATGAGCTGGACGGCGGCTGTAAGGACAAGACGCCATTTCTTGAAAAGAGCTTTAAAATCAGCATGAGAGAGCATAAAGCCTATACAAATAATTGATAGTGGCGTGGTAGCACCCCCGACAAAACCCACTGCGTCCATTACAAAACTGGGGAGATGGAGGTTGGTTAAGAATAATATCATGCCAATTAATACGGCGAGAATATTAGGATTAGTGACTATGCTCTTAAATAGTTTAATACTAATTTTATGTTCAAATAGCCAAATGCCGTAAGAAAACAGAGCTACGTTAAAGGCAATGATGAAACCGCAATAAGCAATTACTCCGGTAGGGCCGAAGGTGCTAGCTACGATAGGGTAGCCAAGAAAAGTAGCGTTATTAAAGATAAAAGCAAATTGGGATTCGTAGCGTAAACCACCTTTAAATAACCATTTATTGAAAAATATTCTAGAGATGATAATTAAGAGAGCCATGATAATAATGCCGGCAACTAGTCCAGAAAAGAACAAACCGAGTGAATTCTCGTCATATTCATCCGGAAAAGCTACAAAAAGAGAAGCTGGCATAAAGACCGTCAGAAGTAGATTAGTGATTTCTTTGTTCGTGCTAGTGCTGATTAGTTTCCATTTGCCGAGGCAAAAACCTAAGATTAGAATTAACACAATTGTGCCGAGACGGATATAAAATTGCGTTAATTCAATTTGCATAAAACAATTATATCATAATTATTTTCCAGTGATACCTTTAATGTGTAGCATCTTGTATATGCTGCTAATGACATCGCGTGAACCATCATGAAATTTTACTTTTTTACCAAATACTTTTTTAAGATCTTCTAAAATATCGCTAAACTGCGAGCAAGCGAGAATAATCTCATCGGGCTGAAAACTATGTTTAAACACTTCACGCTGTAGAGTTTCCTTGATTTCAGTAAATGATAGTTCCCCGTCGTCTATCCTTGAAGGCCAGGAATCCAGAACAAGTGTTTTAGTATTCATTTTTAAAAAATGTACGAAACAATGGAAGCGGAAGGTTCGGGAAACTGCTTTAGTAGTGAGGATTAAAATGTTTTTTCTCGTAAACGTACATGGGTGCTCTAATTGTAGACCGGTAAATTTTTGATTTTCATACTTCTTTTGAAAGTATTTAAGACTAGTAGTGGTTAAAAGATGATTAGCGAAGATAATCAGATCTACTTTGCCAATATAGGGGTGTAAAGCTACCTCAGCGCATCTACGAGCAGTTTTGGCGCTGGATTGGATTTCAGTGGCATGGCGCCAGTCTATGATTCTTATAACTTTTACAACTGGAAGCTCTTGTTCTAGCCTGTCAGCGAAATTTTCTCCACCATACCCGCTATCATAAACTGCAATCTGTAACATTTTTTCCTTTCCCCTCCGCTTGAATGGAATTTTAACACAAACTGACAGCGAATAATGACTGTATTTTTAAAAGATGCGACAAGTGTCGCATCTTTTAAAATAATCTTTTAGCGGCGCATTATTAATCATTGGAATAAAAAATTAAACCCCTGTGGGGTTTATTCTAAATCTGGTGGGTTGTGAGGGGCTCGAACCCCCGACCTTCTCGGTGTAAACGAGACGCTCTAGCCAACTGAGCTAACAACCCGTGCAATTATTGTATCATAAAACGCATTTTTTTACTAGAGGACACTAGATGAAGAGTGTTTTATTTTTTCACTATCTTTTTAGTGACGTCAAATTTTTCCATATAAAGGCCTAAAAGAAGTCGTGTTTGAGCGTAAAACGCAGCTAGTGACTGGTAAATAATAGAGGTAATAGGCATAAGAATCCATTGGATGAGCATGAGAATGCTACGCCCTTTTTTATATTTAGCAGGTCGTTCTGGGAGAATTTTGAAGGACACCAAAACAGAAATAATAAGACCGACAGAAGCGAATGTTTCCACGATGCTAACAATGTTTGGCAAATTATACGCCACCATGGTGTGAGCGGATACGTTCATAATCATTGGGACCCAGCCGCCGAAAGCAACGATTGGAGCGAGAATGGCGAGAGTGATGTGCCCATCTAGCAATCGCCAAAATTTGGGTAGTAACTGCCAAAATGGCATAATACGCTTTTCCCTACTAGTAAAGAGGCGAGAACCGACATATGCGACATCGCTTGCACCATAGTACCAACGGCGAACTTGAACAAACTGGGCTTTAATAGTTTTCCAAAGAGTTTCGTCTATCACGGCGTCTTGAAAAATCGGGATACGGATGGGCAAGACACTATAATCACCACTGAAGAAGAACAAGCTACGCCAGTATTGGTGGCCATCTTCTACGATGGTGCGTTTACTCCAAAAATTCATTGCCTCTAAAGCTTGAAGTGGTTGAGAGTGAGAGGCAAAATTGCGCAGAACATGAGGGCGCATGGTGGATATAACATTAAAGAACGAGTTAGATACAGCGATAACCCGGGAAGGAGCGGGAGCGTCCCATATATTATTAGTAAAAATTGAAACGGGTTGATAGCTGAGTCGTTGACGGTTGGGGTGAGTAATAAATTCATAAGCTACAGAGTCTAGATATTTAGGATGCATACGATTATCACTATCTAGAGATGTGACAATAATATTTTCTACGGGTAAATGTTTCTCTTCAACATATTTTTGGACAGCGTGGCCGGCATAAGTGAGATTAGGGCCTTTGCCAACTATTTCGCCAGGGATGTTATCTGGATGTTTTACAATCATGAAGTGTTTAAAGACACCTTTGTACTTTTTGGCAAGAGAATTTGCAATCTGTTCCATCTCTTCTCCACCACGTTCCTCATAAGCTAAGGTAAAAATAATATGGTCATTTGGAAAGGTAGTATTTTTGACTGCGTCTATAGATGGGGTTAGTATATCTTCCCCTTCGTTATAGGCAGTCATAATGACTACGTGATACACTTTGGCTGGGTTGGGGTATTCTTTGCCCATAGCTGCCATCATTTTAAGATTTTCAATATGGTTTTCAAAATGATAGCTTTTATTGTCGTCATCATGCAATCTTTCGTATGCCTCATGAGGGTTTTCTAAATCTTCCATACGGCGTCGCCAATCAACACGCTCAGCACGTTTAATTACGTTATACCCTTGCACGGTACGATAAGCGATGCCTATAGCTTTAACTAAGGTAGTAGAGATTAAGATGAACAAATAAATTGAACCAATAACGGGATCAAGCCAGGACAACAAAAAGAGTAAAATAATTGCTCCGTATGATATTAAACCTGGTAGCATTTCTAAAAAACGATAGCCTTTAGTACGCTTGCCTTGAGGGATTTCAAGATTTTTACGCATTGCGACCTCTAATTTATCCTTCTCCAAGTAACCGTATTAAGACTAAGAAGCTGCCGGCAATCAACATAGTAGTGGTAATTAGGAAGAATTTTACCATACCGCCACCGCGTTTTCTGAAGATTTTTACGGCTAGAAAATTGTGTAAGATACCAAACAATATCGCTAACAACGGAAATGCAATAAGATCAGTCCAGCTACCATCACGGTAACCACCGATATCGCCATAGCCAACTTTAACTACTGAAGCATTCGGATTTAATTGAATAATTGAGAATATAAAGAGGACAAGAGAAAACAAGAAATTAAAAATCATCAAAATGAGAATACCGCGCTCATTTTGATAAAGTTTGATAATATCTGATTTAATTGTTTTCATTATGTTTCCCAGTTAGAGTATCCACGACTTGATTGACTTGTTGGATAAACATCACATCGCCGATTATACCTACGAGACCAGTTATAATCATCATCCACCCAACTAGCACTACTACAGCTCCTGAGTTAAAGGTGACAAAGACGCCTAGAACTAACATAACGAGGGCAAGAATCAGGATATATTTCCAAACGCTTATCTTTGCAGAGGCAAGCTTAGTGGCAGTATTGATGCGGACGAGCGATTCATAAATGATAATTATGCCAATAATGACACGGAAGATATCAGCGATATCATCCCCAATAAGAAGAGCGGCTATACCAATTAATACTGATACTACGCCACTGAGCAGGCCGTTGTTAAGAAAATCATTCTGGCCTTTTTCCATGAAGTAATTAATGATTTGGAAGCCACCTTTGACGATAAAGAAAGCCCCAACGATATAAGCCAAAATTTGTACCATGGTCTCCTGTAAAACAATGAACAAGATCCCAATGACAATGAGCGCTAACGACTCGACAATAGCAGACCATGCTGATCTTTTGACATCACTACCAATTTGTTCAATTGGCCGTTTAATGATTTCGGCTTTTGGCATAATCACTCCTTTTAAATAATGGAGCCGATGGCAGGGTTCGAACCTGTGACCTGCTCGTTACGAATGAGCTGCTCTACCAGCTGAGCTACATCGGCATAATTATAATATGGTAATATTTAAATTATATCACACTTTACGAGGTTTACGTTTTTTCTTGTGTGGCTGATTATCATCTATAGTTGAGGGACGCAAAGCATGAAGAAGTTTAGTGCGAGCATGAGGAGTAATGATACGGTCTAGCCAAGAACGTTTGGGGGTTTGATTTTTAGAGGTTAAGATTTCAACAATATCCCCTTGTTCAAGTTTTGTATTCAAGTTGCTCATTTTGCCATTAATTTTGACACCAACGACATGGTCGCCTATTTCAGAGTGTAGTCTATAAGCGAAGTCTAGTGGTAAGGCACCTTTAGGAAGATCTATAATATCACCTTTAGGAGTATAAACAAAAATTTTATCAGCGAAGAGATTGATTTTAAGCTTTTTTAAATCAACCTTCTTCCCTTCGCGAAGACGGGCAGCGGTAGTCTGAAGTTCGGTAATCCAAAGTAAATTAGTAGGTAGATGTTCTATTTTGCCCTTTTTGTAGTTTTCCGTAAGCTTCTGCTCGTTATAATAGAAGCTGGCGGCTAACCCGCGTTCAGCGTATTCATGCATTTCTTTGGTGCGAATCTGGAATTCAACTACTTTCTTATCTTTCGTAATAACGGTAGTATGAAGAGATTGATAACCATTTTGCTTAGGCATAGCAATATAATCTTTGATGCGACCATTCATCGGAGTATAAAGAGAATGGATGATGCCAAGAGTAAGGTAACAATCAGTAATATCATCTACGATGATACGGAGGGCGGTAAGGTCATAAATTTCGTTGATGTTTTGATTGTGTTTGGCTAGTTTCTTGTGAAGGGAGTAAACTGACTTCACGCGACCGGAGATTTCATAGTTGATTTTTTCTTTTTTTAAAGCCTTCCCTACTTCTTCTTCTACCCTTGCTAAAGATTTTTCGGCAGATTTGTTATATTTTGCAATTAAGGCTTTGAGCTCTTCATAACGACGAGGATCAACATATTTAAAAGCGAGGTCTGCCATCTCAACGCGAAGGCGTCCCATGTTGAGACGATCGGCAAGCGGAGCGAACACCTCTAGAGACTCTTTGGCAATTTTTTTCTGCTTGTCTGGCGGTAAAGCAGAAAGAGTACGGAGATTGTGAAGACGGTCAGCGAGTTTGATAATTAGAACCCGGATGTCATCTCCTAGCGCTATCATGAGCCTCAAGAAGTTATCTCTTGTGGCAGGAAGATAAGTATCAATATCGCGCATACCATTGCGAGCGGTAGAGAGTTTTGTCACGCCATCTACTAAAAATGCTACTGAGTCACCAAATTCTTGTTTGATATCTTCCAAAGTTAGTTCTGTATCTTCTACGGTATCATGTAAAATCCCTGCGATAATAGTGTCTTCATCCATTCCCCATTCTTCAAGAATTTTCTTGACGGCTAAAGGGTGCACAATGTACGGCTCTCCGGTTTTACGAAACTGCCCATCGTGGGCCTTTTTGGCCATAGCAATTGCTTTTTCAACTTTTGGGGAGTCTGTCATGACTCTATTATAACAAATTTTTAATCAGTTCTTGTAGGTCTGCTTCGCTTTTACATCTGAAGGTGAGTGAACGGCCATGGATAACGGCAGAAGTATTATATTTAGCGGTAAGGGCATTTTCTTCCTTAATATGCTTACCGCGTTTAATTGAAGCGGCAGAAGAGTGTTTTTTGTGCTCAGCCAAATAACGTTCAACTTTACGGGAGGTCCAACCTTCTTTTACGATTTTTGGAAGTAATTTATTGATGGTTTCTTCATCGCGGGAGACTAGAGGACGCATCACGCCTTCGGAAAGCTTTTCTTTGACCATGACTTTTTTGGCTTCTTCTGGGAGACTTAACAGGCGCATGGTGTTTTGAATGGTGGTTTCGGACTTACCGACTTTTGCGGCAATATCTTCAGTGCTTAGATTAAACTGTGTCTTTAGTTTAGCGTAAGCAGTAGCAAGCTCAATCGCATTGAGGTCTTCCCTTTGGGCATTTTCAATGATGGAAAGCTCAAGACGATTCTGAGAATCAAGAGTTCGCACAATGGACGGAATGGTTTTTAAGCCAGCAATCTTGGCGGCGCGCCACCTTCTTTCACCAGCGACAATTTTATATTTGCCTTCTTCTTTGGTAACGACAATAGGTTGCAAAACACCGTGCTCTTTAATAGAGGCGGCAAGAGCCTCCAAGGCATCTTTATCAAAATCGCGACGAGGCTGTTCTTCGTCTCGGACGATGTCGCTGAGCTTCAATTCTTTAAGTTTGCTCTCCTTCTTATCCTCTGCAGATGTGGGGTCAAACTCATCGTCGATGAGCTCTGTAGGAATTAAACTTTCAAAACTACGGCCTAATCCTTTCATTTGGTTCTCTCCTCTACTTCTTTTGTAAACTCTTTGTATGCTTTGGCACCTTTACTAAAACGGTCGTATGCGCCGACAGGAACGCCATGGGATGGAGCTTCGGCGACACGGACATTGCGCGGAATAGTAGTCTTAAAGGTAAGTTTTTTGAAATACTTCTTAATCTCATTATAAACTTGCGTGGAAAGGCTGGTACGCTTATCATACATGGTAGCAAGTACTCCTAGCAGCTGGAGATGAGGATTTGCCTGTTTCATAACAAGCTTCATGGACTCTAAAAGTTGCGCAACGCCTTCTAGGGCATAGAATTCAGTTTGGACCGGAAGTAAAAGATAATTGCTCGCAATCATGCCATTAACAGTTAAGAGGCTAAGAGACGGCGGAAGGTCAATGATAATATAATCGTAATTTGCTTCTACCGTGCGTACTGCGTCACGCAAACGAGTAAATTTTTTATTCTGGGTAGTAATCTCTACTTCGGCATTAGCAAGTTCAGGGGTGGTAGGAGCAATATCAAAGTTCTTATACTGGGTAGAGCGAATAACCATGTTTAACTTCGCTAGGTTTAATAGGACATCAGTCATGGTAAGCCCGAGGTCTCCTTGATTCTTTTCTATGCCAAGACCTGAGGTAGCATTACCTTGAGGGTCAAAATCTATTAGTAAAGTTTTAAATTTGTCTTTTGCGAGATAATAAGCGAGGTTAACGGCTGTAGTGGTTTTTCCTACACCGCCCTTCTGGTTTGTGACACAAATTACCTTCGCACTCATAATACTTAAGATTATAACACAAATAATCAAAGTTACCAAAAAATCGCATAATACCTTCGGGGGACGGGTCGCTCGCGCCCGTCGTTACGGGGCTCGCGCCCTTCATCCAGGGCTACGCCCCGCCTTCGGCGAGCGGCCGTAGCCTCCGGACACCCCCGAAAGGTATTATTGCGATTTAAAAACCACTATGCGATTTTGGTAATTTCAATCTCGGAATATTTCTGGCGGTGGCCAGTTTCCTTGTGAACACGTTTCTTGGCTTTGTAGCGGATAACGCGGAGTTTATCGCCTTTAACTTCGGGCGTTTTGACTTTAGCTGAAACTTTTACGCCCTTTACTGTTGGAGTACCGACGGTCGTTTTGTCGCCATCAGTTACGAGTAAAGCGTCAAGTTCGAGCTCTTTGGTGCCTGCCGGGAGGAGGTCCACCCGTAGGGTCTCTTTTTCGGCAACGAGATATTGTTTCCCGCCGACCAAAATGACTGCTTTTTTCATATTGTTCCTTTGTTAACTCTGGTAATTATACCATATCATTTGGTTTTTGGGAAGAGTCTTCTGGTCCAGAAGTTTCTTCTGGGGTATTTAGATCTTTTGCGTCTTTCCCTGCTACACCATTTTCTACGGTTTTAAGATTTTTCCTGGTGCGATAGAAGTAGTAGCCAGCACCACCAATACCACCGATAATAACAATCGCTAACACGATTTCAAGAGGACCGGTGTTAGGAAGTTCTTGGCAGCCTTCCATTTCAGGGTTGGTTTTGCAGTTCTTTTCTTGGCATTCTGGGAGACCTGGATTGGTTTCACAGTTATCTAATGGAACATCTGGCTCTTCGCAATCTTCTTTCTTTACTGTTACTGTTATTTCGTCTTCCTTAGTTTCGCCAGTAGCAACATTGCTGTCATAAGTTAAGGTTGCGTGGTTGGATAATTCTTTACCTTCGCAATCAAAATCTTCTCCGGCTTTAACCTTATATCTTATATAAACAGTATTACCAGTCCCGATTGTTCCAAGATTAATACCGCCTCCTACAATATCGTCGGTGAGGGTTTCCCAAACAGTGGATTCATTTGCACGGAGCTGAACGCTTCCTGGTACTAAAGTGAGACCTTCTGGGAGAACATCTTTAATAACTGCGTTAGTTAATGCAACGTCACCAGTATTGCGAATGGCTAATTGGAAGAACGCTTCTTCGCTGGGGCCAAGGATTAAGCTTTCGTTATACTTTTCGCCATCCTTTGATACTTGCTTGTCAATAGAACCACCAAGCTCCTCTGCTTGGAGAACGTATGTGACAACGCCATGGTATTCTTCACATCCTGGGATAACACCATTTAGCTCGTTAAGTCCTAACAGGGTGCCTTCTTCCGTGAATATACTAGATGGCATAACTGTACCATTTGATCTCCAGTCATTATAGATTTTAGCTGATCCGGCAACATAGCGTAGGAATACATTATCGGTTTTAGTAGTCATATAAGCTTCATCCCAAACCGAAAGAGGGTTAGAATTGTCTGCTGTAATTGTGGCCGTAATTTCTCCTCTTTCTGATGGAGTGAGAACGGTAGAAAATGAAGTAGACATACGGGTCCTTACAGCTACACCTACATTATTATGAGCTTTGTCATTAAGTGTAGAAGAAGCATTGTTGTGAAAGTATACATATACCAAGTATTGCCTACCTGGAATAACTTCTACTTCATTTTTTAAATCTGTAACTTCGGCATTAATCTCACCAACTCTTACAAAATCTCTTTCATCACCAATAGTTGGGTTATTAGTAATGGAATTAAAGGTCGGGTAAGTGGCGGGGTTCTCCATAGTAAAAGTTGAACGTTCTGGTCCCCATGCCGACGCTGGTGTAATGGCGGCCAAGCATATGCCTAAAACTGTTGAGGTAAAGACAATAGCTTTGATTGCTTTATTGTTAATTGTTTTCATGTGTTTCCTTTCTTCCCACCATTAATTAATACCTAAATCACTTAGACTATCTTCAAGTTCTTGTCCGTCAGTCGGCGCCTCGGAGATTGGTATTTCAGCTTGGTCGGCGGCTTTCTGAGCGCTTTGATTATCTTGGACTGGGGCATATTGATCGGAATTTGCTCCGCCACGATTTTCATTGTAATTATTTTGCGGATTAGATGGAGCTGGCGCTGGAGTCGCCTCTGAAGCTGAATTGTTGACTACCGTAGTCGCTTCTGTGCCTTGATACGACTCGGAAGATGGTTTTTGGGTTGGAGTTTGTCGCGATACATCTTCAGTTGGCGTAGGAGTTACTCTTACCTCTTCCGTACCGATATCATCCGCGATATCTTCAAGAATTTGATTATCAATTCGTGTCATATTGTCATAGTCTTTTGGTTTTAGATCGTCATGTGGGTCGTCTGGATTATCTGGATTTTCTGGGGATGGAATCTGGCGAACAGTAGTTGTAAAATCAAGCTGGTCTAGTGGCTGACCACCACATTTTTCCTTAAAGGTAAAAGTATCCATATGGAAATTACCATCTTTATCTTCCCAAGTGTATGCAAGAGAATAAACCTTTGTACCATCTTCGTTTGTTGTACAACCGACAACTTCTACATTGCTAGTATCTATGTTCCCTGTTTCAAATTGCGAGTCCATAAAGAAATTATGAAATGTTCCAGTAACAGTACTCTCTGCTAAGCTATTGTTTTTTATGGTATCTTTTATGTAATTGTAAACTTTTTGATGAAGTTCCGAATCATTTTCCATTGCTTCTAGAAGGTCGTCTGGATTACTAAATTTAGCACCTTCTACGCCGAAATCTGGATTAGAAGTTTTTTCTTGCATATAGAAATATGTGGCAGCAAGTTGCCCGGGTTGTATCATACGCCCAAGCATTTCATCTTTCATTTCGGCTTCTGGAGCATCGCTCTTTAATTCTTCGCCGAAGTTAACTTTTGCGCCTTTTTCCGAATTGTAGCTAGTTCCGTCTTCATTTGCGAATTGTCCACGATAAGTTGATAATTCTGCAATTGATTCTTTGTCTTCAGTCGTGTCTTGGTCTTGTTCGGCTTGTTCTGTCCTGGTTGAATCTTGTTCATTGCCCTGTCTGCTATTTTTAATTATATTAGCGCCGATAGAAGCTATCACGACTATGGCAGCAGAAACACCAACGCCAACTATGAATCTTCTGAAGCCTCTTTTAGCTTTAGCTTTTTCGGCGGATTCATTTGTTAGCTCTTTGTTTGAAGCATCGGTCTCTGGGGTTGAATCTGATGGCTGCTGGTTTTTGTTATCATTTGAAAAGATTTCTTGTTCTTGGGAATTAAGCTGTTTTAGTCTTTCAATATTATTTTTCAATTCAGTCTTTTCTTCATCGGACAAAGCACCCATTTTGTCATATATGTTATATAGTTCTTCAAGATTTTCTACTTCAGCCTCGTGAGCGTGAATTGCCTCTAACGTAAGTTCCCCTCTTTGTTCGTAGGTTTGGCGCAGAGTATTGCCGGACATTTCGCCAGCATTTGTATTGTCGCTATTTCCAATTTTTTCACCACTAGGCATATTGACCTCCTAGAAATTCTTCTTTATAGCTTTGCATCGCACTAGCAACAGTACGCTGAATATTGATGCCGGCGTCCTGGAAAAACTTTTCATAAACCTCGGGAGTGCCATCATCTTGGTCAAGCAGTACGTTAAGTTTTTTTAATTGGCTGTCGTTAAGCGAGCCAAAAACTGCCTGAGTGATTTTGTCATCTAATCGTTTGATATTGTTTTCGCGAAGAGTGTTGAGCTCCTCGGGGGTTTGTGCTGGCACGGGCTTTGCCTTCATGAGACTGTCAACAAAACCGCCAAGAGTCTCATAATCTAGAAGATAGTTATCCATAGAAACCTTTTGTTAAATAATATTGACCTTTCTGGTTTTAGTTTAACATAAGCGATTTTTTTGGTCAACTTTTGGATTATGGATTTTATGACAAAAAACCGAACGTAGTGTTCGGTTTTTTGCGTAATTTATGTCTCGTCTATCTTATTATAGACATATTGTTTTAATTATTTTCGTCTTACATTGGTCTCCTTTCTTTTTTTGTTTTTGTTAAATACTTGGTAAGCGGATAAATATTAGCTATTCACTAACGCTTTCCAGTCCACCATGTTCCTAATTGCGAGTTTAACTGGGGATTTTTTGATTTTAGCGATGGTTTCCTTTTTGATGCTGTTTGGCGAAATGTAAGTTCCCTCTTCTTCGTAGGGCTCGTAGTCAATATCGTCTTTCCAGTCTGAATCAACTACTTTAGTTGGTATTGTGAGTGTTTGTGTCATTGTTTGTTTTCCTTTTTATTATTTGTTTGTTAGAATTTTTGTTTTGTGTTCTAACTTGTTTTCATTGTAGCACAGATTGCTAAATTTGTCAATAGTACTTATGCTAAAAAATGTTGGTTTTGTCAAATTAACAGAGACAAAAAATCCAAAAATAATGCTGTAAAAATGTCTTGGTTTAAATATTTTTATGCTTTTTCTAATGAAATGGTGACGTTTTCGCCATTTAACTTGGCGGTTTCGTCGTGAGAATAGTTTTCACCCTTAGTAAGGCTAATAGCATTAACTTCTGCTTTAATAAGGTCTTCGTAGCCTTCTGGGAGGCTGCAGCTGACTGAGAGCTTAATTTGGTCGTCTTGGCGAAGATTGGCGTGTTTACGGGCTGATTGGACGGCACGAATGAGTTCGCGGGCTTCTCCTTCCCTTTTTAGTTCTGGAGTCAAGGTCTTATCTAGTTTAAACTCTTTACCGTTAATTACTTCTTTAACATTTACTTCGTCGGCAATGATTTGCTCATAAAAACTGTCTAGTTTATCCCCGTCATAAGAGAGTTTGGAGAGTGGCTGGCGAATCTTAATCTGGTCCTCAGTGTCAGATTTCTGCATACGAAGGGCAAGAGCGTCGGTGATGATTTGGCGAGTACGCGACATTTGTTCTAGAACGTCGGTATCTATAACGCCTGGTTCTGGCCAGTCTTTGAGATGGATAGAGTCAGCGTTACCGGTCATCTTCTGATAAAGTTCTTCGGCTAGAAATGGGACAAATGGGGCGAGCAAATGAGCAAGATATACTAATACAAAATACAATGTAGAGAAAGCTTGTTTCTTATCGTTTTCATCGTCGTTTTTACTAAAGCGACGGCGAGAACGGCGAACAAACCAGTTGCTCATGTCATCGATAAATGGTAAAACCCCTTCTAAGGCCTTAGGGATGTTGTATTCTCCCATACCTTCAGTGATTTCATCTCTTAGCTGATAGATGCGGGAGATAATCCAGATATCTAATGGATTTGTTGAAGACATGTTATTTTCTGCTAAATCATTACTATCTATTTTCTCTAATTCCGCATAAGTGATGAAGAAATCATAAACATTCCAAATCATGGCAAGTTTACGATTAACGTCAGAGACATCCTTATCAAGAAGAGCGAAGTCTTCACCAGAGAGGACGGGGCTGGAGAGCAAGAGAAAGCGTAAAGCATCGGCTGAATATTGGTCCATGAGTTCATTGGGGTCGGTGAAGTTACCGAGAGATTTACTCATCTTGCGACCATCATTTCCTGCAAGAGTGCCAGTAGTAATGACATTTTTATAGGCGTTTTTAGGGCCATTTTTAGCTTTTTCACCGAAGGCGCCAATTGATGCTAAAGCAGTATTAACAGTATGCACATAATAAAACCAGGCACGAACTTGACCGACATATTCTACGATGAAATCGGCGGGATAGTTAGCTTCAAACTTTTCTTTGTTCTCAAATGGGTAGTGAAGTTGAGCGAAAGGCATGGAACCAGATTCAAACCAACAATCTAGGACCTTTTCAATACGGGTAAAGTGCTCGCCATTGATATCAAATTCTATTTTATCTACCCAAGGACGATGATAATCATCTAGGCGCTGGCCGGAGAGAGCGTAGAGCTCGTCGTAGCTACCGACCACTTTAACAGTACCATTATCGCCTTTCCAGACGGGCATAGCGGTGGCCCAGAACCGATCACGAGATAAATTCCAATCAGGAGCCTGTTCAATGTTTTTGGCAAAGCGTCCATGTTTTAGATAGGCTGGGAACCAATTGATATTTTCATTTTCCTCAAGCATGAGAGGCTTTTGACCTTCGGTATCAAAGAACCAAGACGGAAAAGCACGATACATAATACGCTCTTTTGAACGAGGGTTAAAGGGATATTCGTGCTGGATATACTCTATTTTGTAAATAATACCCTTTTCTTCTAGACATTTGGCAATGAATTTGTTGCCAGCCCAAACCTGAATGCCGTTTTCATCGGTATCGCGAACGCCGAGTGAGTGAAGCTGTTCCGCCATCTCTGGAAGGTAGTAGCCGTTTTCGTCAATACAGTCAGTAAAATCAACCTCATAATGCTGGCATAGCTCATAATCGTCCTCGCCATAGGCTGGAGCAATATGGACAACGCCGGTACCATCTTCAGCGGAAACAAAGTCACCTGGAAGAACTGTATAGGTATCTTTACGGACAACTGTTCCCTTGTCACCACGAAGACCAAGATCATAGAGGCCATCGGCAACTTTTATAATTGGCTCGTAATGCCTGCCAACTAAGGCAGTGCCTTTAAAGACAGTCTCAGGTTTTTGGTCTTTGAACAAAACTTTGGCACGCTCTGTAGACAAAATGTATTTTTCATCATTTACATTATATATACCGTAGTTTAGTTCTGGATTAACGGCGAGAGCCATGTTTCCTGGCAAGGTCCATGGCGTGGTGGTCCAAGCTAAGAGATATTCGTCGCCCGATTTGAACTTCACATATGCACTGGGGTCAGTGACGGTCTGATATGCGTCATTATCCATAGTGACTTCAGCCTTAGAAACAGGTGTAGCAAACTTGGTATCGTACATGAGAACCTTGCGGCCTTCATAAATTTTGCCTGCATCATAAAGCTGTTTAAAGGCCCACCAGACGGATTCCATAAAATCTTTGTTCATGGTGCGGTAAGCATTATCAAAATCTACCCAACGACCAATACGATCAATAGTAGCACGCCAAGTCTCAGAGTTTGCGACCATGGATTCACGAGCTTTGATAATATAATCTTCTAGACTCCATTTGGTGCCGATATCGCGTCGGTCAGTAATGCCAAGCTGCTTTTCAACGAAATTCTCGGCAGGAAGGCCATGACAGTCCCAGCCCCAACGGCGCTCGCATCTGTAACCGTTCATAGTCCAATAACGCGGAACCGCATCTTTAACAATGCTTGAAAGGAGTGTGCCGTGATGAGGGTTACCAGTGATAAACGGTGGGCCATCATAAAAAACGTAAGATTTATCAGCAGGTCTGTCTTCTACTGATTGTTCAAAAGTTTTATTTTGTTTCCACCAGTCAGCGATGGCTTTTTCATAAACAATAGCCTTGCGGCGTTCTCCAGCTCTATATTTCATATGGTATATTATATCACTATTTAGTATGGACGTCTAACTGCGAATAAGGGATGTGAATTTTGTGTGATTCTAGAGTGGTAACGATAGTGCGAAGACAGTCCCTGCGAATTTGGAGTTTATTTATAGGATCACAGGTGACGACAATTTGATAATCAATGGAGGAATCAGCTAGTGTGGTAATTCCCTGATATTTGATGTCTGTGATGCCGTCATGTTTGGCGAGTAGCTTAACAATCTCATGGACAATGGATTCGGCTTTTTCTACTTTTAATTCGTGGGGGAGAGGGATTGGAATGTAAATACAGCCTGAAACAACCTCAACCTGATTAATATTACGGTTTGCGATAGAAACAATATTCATAGTATTAATATCTTGGATTTTAGTGGTGCGAAGACTGATTGATTGAACTTGACCAGTATTTTCGCCAAATTTAATTACATCGCCAATCTCGTAATAACCATCTGAAATGATGTCAAAACCACGAAAAATATCTTTCATGGCATCTTGAAGAGCAAAACCGATTACAATGGAAGCAATGCCAACACCCGCTAGCATAGAGGTAACATTAATACCAAAAATCTGCAAAATCACTAAAAAGGTAAAAATACCAAGCCCATAACCAATAATGCTTTTTAACATGCGAATAAAGGTTTTGTTCTTTTTGCTAGAGAGAATTTTAGAGTTCTTTTTTTCTTTGTTATTAAGAAATCTGGCAACAATATGATAAACGAGAAAACTGAACAGTATTAAAATGAGAGACCAAAAACAGCGTTGAACCCAAATATTACCAAATATGGCTTCTAAAAACTTCATATGCTTATTATACCATATAGTATAGAACCTCGTTGATGAGGGGGAGAGTTTTACCACGCCATGAAGCACGAACTTCGCCATTTGTGCCGAGAGCCATAATAGTGGGGTACTCAACTACATCATAGGCTTCACAAAAGCCTGGGTCTTGGTCGGGGTCTATGGTTTCTATTTCCCTACCGGTTTGACGACGAAGATTTTCAAGCCATTCATTAACAGACCTTGAGTAATCTTGATTATCTCGGTAAATACACACTACACGCATAAAATTCCTCTCTGACGGGTCCTGCCGAACCTTATCCCTCCCCAAAGTTTTGCTTCGCAAACATTTTGGGGCCCCCTTCTAGGTCCGTCACCCGTCATGTTTCTTTTTTCTCTTCTGTTCTTTAAGGATGTTTTCAAAATCCTCCAAGGTCTTAAATTCGCGGAAAACGGAGGCAAAACGGACATAGGCCACTTCGTTTACTTCGGCGAGAACGTCTAAGACGGCTTCACCGATTTGTTTACTAGTGATTTCGTCGGTATTATAGGAATAAAGTATTTCTGACGCGCGATTAACAACGTCTTCTACTTCTAATTCGGAATTGAAAAATTTACCGACGCTACGACGGACAGCTAAGAGTAATTTGTCACGATCATATATTTCCTTGTTGCCACTGCGTTTAATAACGGTGAGTGGTGGCATTTCTACACGTTCATAAGTGGTAAAGCGATGACCATCGCTTGACTCACGACGACGACGAATCATGGTGCCGTCTACGGTTTCGCGGCTTTCTAGAACTTTACTGTCCCCTATTCTAAATGGTCGTTCCATTCCGCTGATGCCCTTCTTTTATTTCTTTTTGCGGTTTTTAAAACGCTCTCTCAAGGATGGTGGTACATCCATATCATCATCATGCTCTGGAGTAGGTTCTTCAGGTTCTGGTTCGTTCTTAATGGAATCCCACATGTTGGATTTGTTTTCGCTGGCAAAATCTTTGGCTTCAGTGGAAGGCTTTTCGTCTTTGAAATTGGTTTCTTCAGGTTTTTCTGGCTCTGGTTCGGTATAATAATCTGAGTCAAAACCTGTAGCGACTACAGTAACTACAATCTCGTCTTCTAGCTCTGGGCGAATGGAGGCACCAAAGATAATATTGGCGTCAGGAGAAACAGCACCGGTAATAACCTCAGCGGCTTCTTGAATCTCGCTCATAGACATGTCATAACCACCGGCTACACTAAAGAGCACGCCACGTGCGCCTTCAATCTTAACTTCAATCAGTGGCGATTCTACGGCTTGTTGGGCAGCAATCACAGCGCGGTTTTCGCCAGAAGCACGACCAATACCCATGAGGGCAGAGCCGGCGTTCTTCATGATAGCTTTGACATCGGCGAAGTCTAGGTTAATTAATGAATGCTCGGTAATGAGCTCAGAAATGCCCTGCACGCCCTGACGAAGAACGTCATCGGCGATTTTAAAGGTTTCAAGGAGTGGAGTACGAGGGTCAATTGTCTGTAAGAGACGATCATTAGGGATAGTGATAAGCGCATCTACTTGACGAGCCAATTTATCAATAGCAACATCGGCATTAGCACGACGACGAGCGCCTTCAAAAGTAAACGGCTTAGTTGCAACACCTACTGTAAGAATATCCTTCTTGCGAGCTTCTTCAGCGACAATTGGGCCAGCACCAGAACCAGTACCGCCACCGGCTCCTAGAGTGATAAATACCATATCTGCACCATCTAGGGCCTTATCAATGGCTTCCCTGCCTTCTTCGGCAGCTTCACGACCTTTTTCTGGATCGCCACCGGCGCCTAAGCCTTTTCCGATATGGACTTTGACATCAGCCGGAGAATGATGAAGAGCCTGTGCATCAGTGTTAATGGCGACGAATTCAACGCCAGTGAGACCCACTTCTTTCATGCGCTCTACTGCAGAACCGCCGGCACCACCTACACCTACAACTTTAATACTTGCTTTACTTTCCACCTCTGTTGGTTTAACTTCTGGCATAATTTACCTCGTTTTAATTTAATAATAGTATACACCTAATGAGAGGTTTTATCAAGGGTAAAATTTGATGGTTTGGTTGAATAATTTTTTTATTTTGTTGGGTTGCTGGGTTTGTATTCTTTTTGTGTGATTTTAGCTTGGGGGCTAATGATGTGATATAGGTTTTTGCAAGATTAATACGGAGTTTTGTTAATTTGCGAGAGTGAAGGATTTGCCTGATGGTGGAGTAGCAGTGACCGAAGTAGTGCTACCATAAAGATTTGAAGTAGTATTGCTAATCGGGCCTGTTGCTGTACCGTTATTGGTTTTTGGAATAGTAATGGACCAGGTGGTGGCGTTGTAACCAGCGTAGAAAAGCATGTTAGACATATTCGTCACATTGGAAGTGTTCCAGGAAGAGAGATTTAAAGTAAAGGTAGTGGCATCGTAGCCAGCCATATAGAACATGCTAGACATATTTGTCACACTGGAAGTGTCCCAGGAAGAGAGGTCCAAAGTAAAGGTGGTGGCGCTGTAGCCGGCTTGGTTGAACATGTAAGACATATTTGTCACACTGGGAGTGTTCCAGGAGGAGAGATTGCCTACGGACCAAGTGGTGGCGCTGTAGCCAGAAGAGGAAAACATACTAGCCATATTTGTTACACTAGAGGTGTCCCAGGAAGAGAGGTCCAAAATAAAGGTGGTGGCGCTGTAGCCGGCTTGGTTGAACATGCTGTTCATGTACTTCACGTTAGAAGTACTCCAAGAAGAAAGGTCGCCTACAGACCAGGTGGTGGCGCTGTAGCCGGCTTGGTAGAACATGTTAGACATATTTGTCACACTGGAAGTATTCCAGGAGGAGAGGTCGCCAACGGACCAGGCAGTGGCGCTGTAGCCAGAAGAGGAAAACATACTAGCCATATTTGTTACACTAGAGGTGTCCCAGGAAGAAAGATCCAGGGTGAAAGAGGCTGCATTATGACCAGCACCGAAGAACATACTAGACATATTTGTCACACTGGAAGTATTCCAGGAGGAGAGGTCGCCTACAGACCAGGTGGTGGCACTGCGGCCAGAAGAGAAAAACATACTAGCCATATTTGTTACACTAGAGGTGTCCCAGGAAGAGAGGTCCAGAGTAAAGGTGGTGGCGCTATAGCCAGTATAATAGAACATCTGAGACATAGTTGTCACTTTAACAGTATTCCAGGTAGAAATAGTGGATAAGTCAGATAAGGCTCTCATTTCATAAAAGAAAGAACTAGAATTTTTATTCATAATAATATTTGTAGCTTCAGAATAATAGTAAATAGTAGTGTTAGTAGAATCATACCAAGCATAAATTGGATATGGCGAAGTACTGTCTGAGATAGTATTTGCAGTAGCAGGAGTAAAGCCATTTGGTAATGTATTGGAGCGGACAAGAGCTGTGATGGTATTATCTTGGGTTGAATAAGAAGCTGAACTATTTCCAGCCAGTCGCTTGAGCTTTTGGTTTACAGTTGTGCCTTGATCAAGTAAGGCCCCTTCTACCCATATAGCATAAAGGGTAATAGTGTTGCCAGTAGTAGTGAGGTTAGTGACTTGCTGCCCGTCACCATAAAATGTACCAGTACCACTAGCGTTCGTATTCCAACCACGGAAAATAAAGCCAGAACGGGTAAACGTACTAGTTTTAATGGCGGTAGCTGCGTCTCTTGCTACGGTCTGGTTGGTCATAGTACCAGACCCACCATTAGCATTAAAGGCAATATAATAAACATCATCCCAAATAGCATAAAGAGTAAGCGAATCATTATAAGCTACATTAGCTGGAGCAGTAAAGTTAGAGTTAGCAGCATAAGAAGTACCAGTACCATCAGCTTTAGTGTTCCAGTTTCTGAATTGTTTATTAGCTCCTGGTGCAGTAAAACCATTACTCTTTAATGTGATAGATTCTCCTGCAGCAACAGTTTGGCTAGCCGTAGTACCGCTCCCGCCATTAGCATTGTAATTAATTGTTAGGTTGTTTTTCCAAACAGCATATAAAGTCTTAGTTTCGCCATTATTACCAGGAAAATCATTTAAGACTGCATCGGCCGTAGTATAATCCGCAGTAGTGGCGGACTGGTTTTCACCCCACCCATAGAATGTGCGAAGTGAATCAATAACGGGTGTTTTATATTCACCACTTACAATGGTGCGTGAGCAAACTTGAGCAGTAGAAGCATAGCTAGCAGGCGCAGTGCTATAATAGCCAACCACATTAGCATAGTATCCCCAATATTGTCCTGAACCATCTGAATAAAATGCGAAAGTAGCAGTATCACCTGGAATATCTAATTCTACTGTAGTAGTTGTGTTATTCCCTCCCATGTATGTAGCTAATTGCCCAGCAGACATGTTCCTGGTAACACTGCCAGTGTATTCTCCTTGGAAGACATATAGCATATCCCAGTTATTCTCTGTGCCGTAAGTAATAGTGGCATGTAGCGACTCAGCGCCTGGGATAGTAATAACGTCCTTAGTGGCTAAATTGTTGTCATACTTAGTAGTGCCAATTTGTGTGCCATCATTATTAATATTAGAAGTATGTGAATAGCTAGGATATGATACGTATTTAGTAGCACATTCATTATAATAAGAAACAGTATTAACCGAAGCAGAGTTATCATAATTTAGGCCATTACCATTGAAATTAACCGTCATTGGAGTAATCTGCTCCCATTGAGCATAAAGAGTAATAGTTTGGCCAACAGGAGCAAGATTAGTAACTGAAGCGCCATCTGCATAGTCTGTTCCAGTACCATTTGCCCTGGTGTTCCACTTAACAAAACGATAAGCTGTGCTAGAAGTAGCAGAACGTTGAAAAGCGTTCGCTTTTAGAGCAGTAGCCTCACCAATAGTAATACTTTGATCAGGCATAGTCCCAGTAACTATATCTGTAGTATTAGCGTCAAAATGGATGGCATAGAGATTGCTTGGGACCATACACCTAATACTTCGGCCGTAGTACTTACTGTCGTAATTCGTACCTGGGTAAACGTAGGGACTATCCAGGTACAGGAAGTAGCTACCGATGTTACTGTTCGCAGTAGACGACCAATAGTAACCGCTGCTACCCCTACCGCCCGCGGACGACGTACCGAAGATGCCGGAGTAGAGGAAGTTGTTAGGAAAACTTCTAAGTTTGTTAGCTACTGGTCTAGCTTCAGCTGTGCCTGTATAATATGGATATGTGCTGCTACTGTAGTTAGCTGGGTTTACACCGCCATTTAATGCATCTACAGTTAGATTCCAGAAATCATTATCGTCGTTACTTTCTATTCTAGTTTTATCGCCACTTTGTGGTAGATGCCAGCCAGTAGGACATAGTGAAGTATTAGTAGTAGATTGATTATTAGTACCATTGTGGGTAAGATCTGCTATAGCCGCATGCCAAGTGTAGTAGTTGCCATAGCTATACATTGCTACACCATTACTAGTTGGTGAAGAAGCACGAGTAGAAGTGTTAACGTTATTATAGCGTGGCATACGGTAGCCTGGGTAATTAGATGTACCGATATCTATACTAGCAGTACCTTCCTGAGTGCCGCTGTAGTATAGACTGTTGGCGGTGGTGAAATAGGAGAAGTTGGCGGATTCTGCATCAGCTAGTCCGGAGAAGTTGCCGTAAGTAGTAGATGCGCCGTAACCTTGAGCTAGGTTACCAGTGCTGTTATCACTATTGGTGCTTTCTAGTCTTAGATTCTCAATCATCCAACAATTACCATCTGCTAGTCTGGCCACAGCATAAGTATCGTTGTCGCGTTGGTCTGTAAGGGCAGTAATACTGTTTTTAGTAAGGTCTAGGGCACCGGTAGTACTGTTATATGTAGTAGTATCTAAACTGCTACAGCCCATCCAGCCTTGTAGATTACCTTGACTAGGTATCCAGACAGCATATAGTTTTACGATGCTGTCATTGTCTGTATCATAATTAGTAAAGCCATTAGGAAGAGTAACGGTTTCTTGTGGACCATAAACGATTGGATTATTAGTATTATCATTATCTATGAGTTTAGCTCCGGCATTCTGGTCAGTACTCCATCCAGCAAAGCCATAGCCAGTCCTGCTGAAGTTACTAGCAATTAGGTCTATAGTATCACCATCTTTAACTCCAGTATGGATTACTCCGGTACCTGCTGCACCCATAGTGCCAGCATCTGCATTATTACCATCATAAGCAATGTTAACTGTCATACAGGTCTCATCCATAGTAAGGTAATAAACGATTGTACCATTATTCCCCATTCTATATGCACCAGGAGTTATAGTTTCGTCTGTATGTACACCATAATTAATGTTAAAGGTATCATTGATATTACTATTAGGATTGGCAGTCTGAGCTGGAGTTTTAAGCACTGATGTATTAGCAGATAATGGTAAGAATACTGTAGAACTGGTAGGATTAGCTGCTAGAGTATAGCCCCATTTATTAGTATTATTACTGCTACTTAAAGCAGATGTACCATCTACTGCAGTAAATGATGCATTTTCTGAATTGTTTCCGTTTAAATATAGGTTACTGCCATTAGGAGTTGCTATATTTAGGTTATATCCTGCACGGCAGTCTGTCTGAATATTAATGGCTTCAGCTTTTATGCTGGTACCTGTACCATTAATAGTTGCATCCAGAGTTACTGAATCGCTGGTAGAAATCGCTGCTGAATAGGCAGATACTGAGACTGTGTTAGAAAAAATACTTAAGAATACAGAAAATAATGAGATAGCAAAAAACAAACACAACGCCCCAAAAATACTCTTTGTTTTTGTTCTTTTCACCTTTAAACACCTGTTTGTTAAATGTATGACCTTTTGGTCTCTTTTATTATATAATGCTAAAGGTTAAAAGGCAAGGGGTTTAAAAAATAATTATTATATTTTTAACAGGGGTGAATATTTAAAACTTTGAAAATATTTTTTTTACGAGGCCGAACGGGCCGGAACCGGATGGTTTTTTGCCGGATTTTTTGGCTTTTTTGCTCTGAGTGGGAGCAAGGTCGCCAGACTCAGCGGCAATAATAGCAAGACCTACGGCTGTAGCAAATTCAGGTTTTTCTACAGCATCAGCAACACCATCTAAGCCTTGTGGCGTACCAATAGTGACTGAAGCTTCTAGGGCTTCTTTAGCAAAGACTTCAATATCGCGCATTTTGGCACCACCACCAGTGAGAACGATACCTTCTGGAAGACGTTGATCATAATGGGCGGCTTTAAGTTTTTTGCGAATTTCAGCAAAAATTTCATCCAAACGAGCCTTAACTACTTCTTCTACTTCTTTGCGATCAAAAGCTCGTTCGTTATTCTTCCCCACTTTGATTGCTAGGGATTTTTCTGAATTAAAGTCGCCGGTAATAAAGCGAGTTTTGATTTCTTCGGCAAGTTCTGGAGCGATTGCAAGAACAATGGCAAGATCGTTGGTGATGTTATTAGAACCAACTGGGATTACGCCGACATATTGTAAATCGCCCTCTTCGTAAATTGCAATGCCAGTAGTGGCAGCACCAAAGTCAACTACGGCAACACCATTTTCTTTTTGCTTCTCGTTAAGAACGGCTTTTGCTGCGGCTACTGCACTAGGAATAAGACGATCAGCTTGGACATCGGCAGCGGCAGTAGTTTTTTTAAGATTTTCACAGTTTGGGGTGAGTGCAGAAATAACGTTCGCGCGCATTTCAAGACGGGCACCAGACATGCCGATAGGATCTTTAATTCCCCCTTGACCATCTAGAGCGTATTCTAATGGGACCACGTCTAATACGTCGCGATTGGCTGGAATACGGCCTGAAACGGCTACGCCTTCTACACGGTCTAAATCTTCGTCGTTGATTTCGTGCTCAGTAGTGCCGACGGCGATCATGCCTTCGGTATGGGTAGAGATAACAGTAGAGCCGTTAATAGAAACGTAGGCATTACGAACATCGTAACCCCCCATACGCTCTGCGTCGCCGAGCATACGGTCAATAGCGCCAGCGGGGCCAGCAAGATTAGCAGGAACGCCTTTTCGCATCCCGGCAGATTTGCCTTCGTTATATCCTACAATGGCGATTTCGCCAGATTTATTAACGCTGGCAATGACGGCACGGACGTTTTCAGTCCCGACATCTAAACCAGTTACAAAGCGCTTATTGTCATCCATAAGCTTATTATACATATTTAATCCGGTAATGTCAAAACTTCGTAGCCGTCTTTAGTGACGAGAACTGTGTGCTCACAGTGACAACCGATGGAACCGTCTTTCATTTTGACAGTCCAATTGCTGTTTTTGTCTACATAATTAGCAGGCTTGCCAAGACAAGACATAGGCTCAATGCAAATAGTATCACCTTCGCATAATTTATAGCCGTGTCCTTTTTTGCCATAATTCGGTACTTCAGGTGATTCGTGCATTGTTTTGCCAATACCGTGTCCGATGTAATTTTCAATAACGCCAAGATGACCTTTTCTTAATACCTGTTCCACAGCATGGCCAATGTCACCAATATGAGCGCCTGGTTTAACTTGCTCAATCCCCTCCCACATGGAGGCTTCAGTGACTTGGAGCATTTTTTTGACGGCTGGGTTAGCTTTATTACCAACAATCATGGTAAAAGCAGAGTCTGTAAAATAACCTTTATAATAAATGTCTAAATCAAAGGAGACTTTGTCGCCTTCTTCTAGTGGCTCGTCGGTGGGAGCACCATGGACAAGAGCGTCATTGACTGAGATGCAAATTGCCCCTGGAAATTCATCGTTTAACATGTCATAAGCAACACCGGCACCACGTTTAACAATCTCTTGACGCACCCAAGCGTCTATTTGTTTGCCAGTCATACCTGGCTTTACATAGTTCTTGAGGTCTTTTAGAAGATTGCCCAAAATTTTACCACCTTCTCGCATGGCAGTAATTTTTTGCTGAAGAGTTTTTGAATCAGCAGTTAGGATATTAATTTGGTCGTTACTCGCCATAGCTTTTCTCAATCTCTCCACCATTAACGTCTTGCTCTTGTATGGTAGCAGTAGGGTTTAGCTTTTTGACTACTTCTGTTAAGCGAGCTGTAACATCTTCTATTTTACCAACACCATTTACACGTTCTATAGGGATATTTTTAGCTTCTAACAGCGGTAAAATTGAACAAATATTTTGTTCAAAGATAGCAAAGCGCCGATTAATGCTTTCCTTTTCTTTGTCATCATCGCGACCACGAAGAGCTAGGCGCTCATATAATTCTTCTTTTGGCACTTCCAAAATAATAGCGCCGTCTAGTTTGTCTGCCATGGTGCTAGTAATATATTCTGCTTGCTCTACGTCACGAGGATAACCGTCCAAAATGAGGTCAAAACCTTCCGCTTCAGCTTTTTTAATCTGCTTATCCATCAGTTTAATCACGTCTTCATCAGGAATAAGGCCGCCGTTATTGATTATTTCCTCATAACCGCCAGTCTGGCGAATTGCTTCGCCTACAGAGAGCCAGCGCCAACCAAAAAGCTCGGACAACGCTTTGCCTTGTGTTCCCTTTCCGGAACCTGCTAAACCAAATAATATAATCATAAATCTCCTTTGGTAGTATTATATCATATTCTGGGCGGGTCCCGCCGGACCTTCTTCCTCCCCAAATTTTTTGCTTCGCAAAAAATTTTGGGTCCCCTTTCCAAATCCGTCACCCGCTCGTGAAAAAATCTCCCCTAGGGGAGATTTTATTATTTAAGTCCTAACTTGATGCGTTCGGTCTTTTCGGCCTTGCGGGCTTCACGGATGATAGCCTTAAGGCGACGCTCGCGTTTAGAAATAGGTTTACTAAAACGCATTTGCGACTTCTTGAGAGGCATCATGCCGCTCTGGAGGACTTTGCGGTTGAAACGACGGATAATATTCTCGTTCGCCTCGCCCTGGTCTTTTCTTGTTACTTTAATAGCCATATTGGAGTGATTATATCATAGGTTGACGAAAATGACAAGATAGTGTAGAATAATGTATATTGGATTCGTAGCTCAGTTGGTTAGAGCGCTGCCCTGTCACGGCAGAGGTCGCGAGTTCGAGTCTCGTCGGATCCGCCATTTTTTATGTTTAAAAAACTCAGATTAGACATTTCGCCTCTGTTGCACAATAGACACTTAATTTTATCAGGCGGATCTCGGACCTTTGGTGCGGATCCGCCATTTTTTATGTTTAAAAACCACAAAAAAAAGACCCCGAAGGGTCATTTTCTACATACCTGGTATTTTAAAGGCACCTGGGTCAGAGGCCTGAGGACGATAGACTTGATCCTGCATAGCTGGTTGCTGGCCAAGAGGTTCTGGTGTAGGTTCTGACACCGGAGCAGCTGGTTCAATAGGAGTTGTTGGCAAACTAGTTTCTATGCTGCTAGCAGACATGTCAATTGGTGGAGCGGGAGGTGGCGGTAAAAGGTCTTCTCCAGCTGGAGGCATAAAGTTCATTTCTGGGACACCATTGATTTCTGGTTTAGATGAAACTATAGGAGCGCTAGCGGTAGCAGGATTGTTATTTAGTGCAGTAGCACTACCGGGATTAGTCAATTCTGCGAGGGCTTCTTCTAGCATATGGCCATATTTATCAGCTTCACCATCGGAAAGGGCTGGTTCAAAATCAGAAGGAGGCGCAATTACCTTTTCAGCATTGTTTATGGTACCTTCATCAGTAGAAGATCCTAACGTGGATTCGGCAGAATCTGTTGTCGGTTCAGATGCGACTTCTGGAGCTGGTTCAGTAGTCAATTCTGATGATGCCTCAGGAATTAGCCCAGTAGATGGTTCGGAAGTTGGGGCAATGGCGGGTTCATTATCAGATGTGGCTTCTGGAGTTGATTCTAGAGGCTCGGTTGTTGATTCAGTTGATGGTTCTGGTAAAGAAGGCTCTTCTGCCATAGTGGTGTCACTATTAAGTTGAACTGGTTGATTAGATAAATCTGGTGTAGTTTCGGTGCCGGTTTGCGCAAGACTGGCTTCAGCAGCTTTGAGGTCGCTAAGTAGAGTAGATTCTTTTTCAGTGACGTTATCGCTAATTTCCTTGGTCTCGTCAACATCTTTTTCATTGCCATGTTGAATATCAAGTTTAGTAGGGTCTTCCTCTTTTGGAGAAGAAGATGGAGTATTTAGTAATGAGTACAATTCGTTATCTACATCCGGTGTGATATTTTTAGAAATTAGTTGCTGATTTGCGCCAGATTTCATGAGGCGGCTAGATAGTTGCATGGTTTCGGCAGTAGTATGCGCATTAGAAAAGCGGTTCGTAGCTGCAACAATTCCAGTAAGAAAAGCGGTAGCTTCTTCTTTGCCAATTTCTACATCGCTCTTAATAGAATAGAGCATTCTAGCAATCATCTCGGAAACGGAACTGGCTTTTTTGTCGCTCCATTCAATTTCACCAAATTTACCTGGATTACCAGTAGTGATATTAATAATTACGGCATCGTGCATAATGCGACCGTGCTCACGAAGAGCAGCGTCTAAATCTATACCATTTACAACATCCAAAGCAAGAACTAAATCAACGTTGAAGTCGCCATATGAGAATTCCAAATCATCAGCTGATAGCCTGGAGTGATAAGGAGTGATATAAATTTTGACATAATCACCGTCTAACTTATATCGGAGGTGGTCGGCTTTTTCTTTATTTAGAGCTATAACAAAATCCTGCAATGTGTCGGCAGTAGATTCAAAAGTCTCTTCAGGTTTTAAAAACTCCAAAGCATTAGGGGTGGAGCCAGAATAAATAGCAGTGGCACGTTTGCCGAGTTTGTCTAAATACAGCGAAAGGCCAATAGCGGCACACATTTCATCTACTGACGGATCGCCAGAAAGTGCAATAAGAACATTTTGCGATTCGGAGATTTTTTTGGCCACTTCACCATAGATTTCCGGGAGTGGACCAAATGATTGTGCAGGTGTTGGCATATCGTCAGATGGTTGGCTTGAGGGTTCAGCAGCAGGTATAGATGGCTCTGGGAAGTTTGGTTCTGGCAAAGATGGGTCAGGAGTGGACGGTTCTGGTTTGGAAGGCTCTGGTACGGATGGCTCTGGAAAAGCCGGTCCTGGCAGAGGAGGTTCCGGCATAGAAGTAGCAACACCAGCCCCTGACATTGTCGGGTCCATTACTGGCGGCAAGACAGAATTATCCGCAGGCGGATTTGTCATGTCGTCATTTTGTGGTAAGGGGTTTGTGTTGTCGTCCGGCATTATTAAACCTTTCTTTTTTTATATTACCATAAGCCTTAATAATTCGCAAGATTAAAATTCTGGCTTTACTTTGGAATATCAGCGGTCGGTAGTGAACTTACTCTTTACTTTTGGAGAAAAATGGGGTATAATGATGAAAAGTTATTAATTTTTAATCTATATAGGAAGTTAAATGCCGATTATCAAATCTGCCAAGAAGGCTGCGAGGCAAGCTGAAAAGCGAACTGAGCACAATCAACAAATCAAGAAGGATATTAAGGCTGCTGTAAAAGCCTTTAAAGCGAAACCTTCCGCTAAGACTTTGGCAAAAGCTCAATCAGAGTTTGACAAGGCTGTGAAGAAAGATTTGTTGAAGAAAAACACTGCTTCTCGCCGTAAAGCCAAATTGCATGCTATTTTAAAAGCTACTAAGACGAAGTAAAAAACTTTCAATTAAAAGCCACGGCTCATGAGACGTGGTTTTTAGTTGCAAGTCCAATTTAGCGAGTTCTCTTAGGACTCGTTTTTCTTTAGTTCCCTGACGGCTGGCATAGTCTTTGAGAGCCTGCGAAACAACAAGACCAAAAAACATAATCGGATCTTCATTTTGCTTAATTTCCTCACAGATTTTAACGGCTTTTGGTCCGTTTATTTTGGCGGTTTTATAAATGTCAAAAACCCTACGGAAATTAGGGTCTTCAGGAATTTTGTATTCTTTTATTTCGGTTTTGTCCTTTATAGCTTTGTAAGTATTGGAACGTTTGTCTAGTTTGATTTCTTGAATGATTATATTATGTGGAGTGTCTAGATATTCTGGAAGCTTATCGTAAACTGACTTGTTAGCACTAAGGTCGCGAATAAGGATATTACGTTCGGTAGCGAAAAGCGAATTGCCATAAAAGATAGTAGGAAGAATTTCTGGAGTTAAATCAGTGCCTTCTATAATTTCATAATTTTTGCCAAGAATTTTAACGATATCGTTCTGTGCTCTAATGCGGTCATCACCAGTAAATATTCTAATCATTTTTTGCTACTCTTTCTTTGACAGTTGGGACAAATGTGAGTGCCGCGACCTGCAACTTTGATTTTTTGGATAGTGGCACCACATCTAGGACAGGGTTGATTTTCACGACGGAATACCTGAGCAAATAATTCTAAATAATCACCTTTGGTGCCATCTGCTTTAACGTAAGTCTGCATAGTAGACCCGCCGGATGCGATGGACTTGTCCATGACTTCTCTAGCAGACTGTAACAATAATTTTGCTTCTTGCTTCGTGATAGAACCGGATTTACGTTCGGGATGAATTTTGGCGGCAAAAAGTGCTTCATCGGCATAAATGTTACCAAGACCACAAATAATAGTTTGGTCTAGAATGGTAGCCTTAATATTAGAATTTTGATGACGTTGTAACCTCTCATAGAACTCTTGCTCGGTCATATCCCATGGCTCTTTGGCGAGTTTTCTGACAAAAGAGTCGTTTACAACTTCATTAGTAGGGATAATTTTGATAAAACCGAATTTGCGCTGATCATTAAAATAAAGAGTGCCGCCTTCCTTAAACTTAAGAATAACTCTTGTTTGTTTGTTTGGCAGTTTGGCGGTGAAATTTTCGCTAGGGTGACCGGCTGCATAGCGTTGTGATTTTTCTGTGCCTGGATCATAAATGAGCTGACCGGTCATGCGAAGGTGAATCATGAGTGATGTTCCGTTATTTAAATCAATGATTAGGGCTTTACCAAACCGACGAAGACCTTTAACTATACCTCCTACTGGTTTTCCAATAAAAGATTTGTCGCAAAAGATTTCCGTGCTAACTAACTGCTTTTTAATGATGAATTTGCTTAGCCCACGACGAATTGTTTCAACTTCGGGGAGTTCAGGCATATCGTTCTCCTAAATAATCATGCGTAAAGCTCTCTATCATATCCTCCATGAGGTCGTTCAGCCGTTTTTTGGAGTAAAAAATATATTTTTCTCCTTTTATATTAGAAGAAAGAACGTCTGATAGAAGTATGTTTTCAACTGTTTCAATATCTTCTTTAGTAATATTGGTGGCGCTAATTTGATTTGCGCGCTTAACTAAGTTTTGAAGACGAGACGGATCGTAGCCTAAGTGATGATGAAAACTATTATCATAAAGCCAAAAATCATGATGTTTTATTTTGCGTTTTTCCTCTCGGCTTTTCCCTTCGCCTAGTTTATGACGTTTGATGGTGCGATAAAAATCATAATTAAAGAACCCATCAGTATATAAGTGAAATAAATAGCCTAAAAATAATGGATCTTTTTGGTTAATTTTAGATTTATTTTCAGCATAAAAATTAAGTGATGATTTTTGATTGAAGGCGTAGTGGGTTTCGTTATGGTCTTTTATGGTTTTTACTTTATTCACATAGCCGTTGTTAATATCTGGCAAGAGGCAACCGAGTAGAAATTCTTCTCGTTCTTTGCCTTTAAGCTTGAGTTTATCTGCCAAACGATTCCCCGCTTCTAGATGTGTATTCCAACTTGGCATATCTATATTCTATCATATATATAATATATGGTGAGGCGAAATTGTGGAAAAACGCTATATTTAGTGTAGAAAAGGTATTGACAGACGCTATATGTAGGGTTAGAATAGGTTATAGGTAATGCTTAAAAACACATAAATAGCTAGGCAGAGCGTAAATTTACTAAGTAAAACGTTGAATATAAAACGAAAGGTACAAAGTAGAACGTCCGCCCGACATAGCGAAAGAAAGGAAAAACCATGAAGAAAATAATCTACAGAAACCCAAATGAAGTAGAAAATTTTGATTTAAAAAGATTTACTAAATCGGTTTCTAAGTATGCGAAGGTGTCAGAGAAAGAGGTTAAAGAAGCTTTGGCAGATTTTGATCAATACGAGACAATGCATGTTTCGTGCCTAGTGGAAGTAGGGATGAAACTAATTGGGGCAAAGGCCGGCGATAAAGCGATGAAAGAATATTTTGATGAACACGATATGTGGTTTGAAGAAGGTAAATTTGAGAGACTTCGCAGAATTACTGGTTACCTAGTAGGGACTTTGGACAGATGGAACGATGCAAAGAAGGCAGAAGAAAAGGCTAGAGTGAAACATTGTGTGAACTCATCTATTGATGATGCGGAGAGACTGGTTGCATTGGAAACACAAGCGATGGCACAAAACATTGCATATGCGCGCTAATTCTTGCCAGTATTAGGAGTTTTTGGAATAAGGATTTCGGGGACAACGGAATCCTTATTTTTTAACTGAACGGAAACTGGCTCACCGCGAGTATCTGAAGAAAATGGAACTAAAGTTAGGACGTTTTCTCGGTTAGAGTTTAAGTTCGTAATTGTAAATTCTGTAAAGTCAGTAACGCCAAGTATGGTGTCGTTTAGAATAACTATAGCTTTCTCGGCATCAGTAGTGATATTAATTTTGTATTCTGTGTCGGAGAGAGGTGAGATATTGTTAATTTCTAGGTGAGGGGCATCATAGCCTGTGTCTTCTAGTGACTCTTCTACTCTTGGAAGGCTGTCATATCGGGCGATGATAGTATCGGTTAATATGCTTAAATCGTCCAAAGTGGAGGCGACAGCACCGCTAGTAGCTTCTGCGAGAGGCTGGTAAGTCGCAATGTTCCCTGGCGTAGTGATGATGTAAAAATTGACTGGGTCAATTTGTTGACTAAGAGTTTTAACATCAAAAAAAGTAGTGCCATCGTGGTCGGGTGAGTGATAACCGGCGTCTGTGAGAATGACAAGAGATTTTGTAGAGCCAAAGTTCCAATTCAAGCTTTGCATGACATGAAGAGAAGCAGAAAGGAGCGATTCGTCTGCATCACCGCCATTATTGGCAACTATTTCTGCCAAGCCAGCTTGAAAGGTTTCATAGGTACAAGTTTCAAAATTACATCTCTCAGTTGGTTGATATGGATCATTTAAATCACGATAGTCATAAAGAGCGACACGACCGCCTGCGTTAAGAGTTTTTTCGGCTAGGCGCAATGCTTCGGCTTTATATTCTTCTATGAGTGAGCTCATAGAACCAGTTGAATCAATCAAAATAGCCGTGTCGTGCGGTGAAGTATATTCGTTAGAAAAGCCAAACTCCATGGCAATTTTGCTAAAAATAAAACGAGAGGCATCTTCATAAAGATTGTCTTTGTCATACGAGGTATGACTACTAACGCTATAATGTGAACTACAAAAGATATCATGCTTGTTGCACCATACTCCTACTTTACCTGCATAGTCTGCGGTTGTATATGGTTCCTTGGCGCCTAGTAGCCCTTTGTAGGCACGGCAGTCTGGGACATAAACACGATATTCTGAAAGGTTATCGCCTTTGCAAGCAGGTGGGATCATGCCAAATCCTTCTGGAAGATATATTTTTGGATCACCAAAAGTTGCGGCGTATATAAGTTTACTTGGATTTAACTTTTGGAGTGCGCCCGAAACAACCATTGCGCCTTGCGAATAACCGGCGACAACGTATTTAGTGTTTTTACAAACGCTGCTATTGACTTGGCTGACGAGATTAGCAATTCCCTGCTTCACACTTTCGCCAAATGCATAAGATTCACCGCCACTAATAAGAGCGCCTAAAGCAACTGAAATATTATCGGCCCCAACTCCAATTGCGGGATAGTCCAAATCTTCTATTTCATAGCTAAGACTTGAAGTGTTTAGTTTTGATTCCATAGCAGACTTAAATGTAAGAAAATCGTTGTTGTTGTATCTTTCACCGCCAGAGCCACGGGCGAAAATTACTTTGAGGTCTGGGCATGATATTGCGTTTGTTTGACTTGATGTTGGTTTAAGAAGTGGCTGGCCAAGAAGCGTAGCTAGTAAAGCAATATATATGAAAATGCGAGGCGGAGCGAGTGGTTTTCCATGTACGACACTTTTTGCTGTTTTTGGCATAGTGTCTCCTTTTTTATGGGGGAAATTATAAACATGGAAAAATTGAAAAAACAACCCCTGTATCCCGCTATTTGTTGCATAAGTGCTTTGGAAGAAAAAGGTTAAGGTTTACTTTAAATATGAAACATTTTTAAATAATTAAAGCTCGCCCCAATTTGTTCCTGTGGTGACTTCAACCGCAAGTTTAACTTTGAGTTCAGGTGCAACGGATTCCATTTCGGTTTTAAGAATCTTACCTACAGAATCGGCTTGAGCTTTATCGCATTCAACAATAAGAGAATCATGGACCTGCATGATTAAATCGGCGCCTTTTGGTAAGGCCTGATTAACTTTAATCATGGCACGTTTCATTAGATCGGCCTCGGTCCCCTGAATTGGCATATTTTGCGCGGCGCGTTCGGCAGCTTGGCGGATGATAAAGTTAGACGACCTAACATCTGGAGTAGGACGACGACGGCCATAGAAGGTCTCCACGTACCCTTCTTCCCTTGCTTGCTTTAGTATTTCGTCTAGCTTCTGCTTAATTGGGGCACGAAGTTTAAAGTAATTATCAATAAATTGTTTTGCCTCGCCAATTGGCATTTTAGCGGCGTCAGAAAGACCTTTGACACTCATGCCATAAAGCACGCCAAAGTTAATAACTTTAGCAGCACGACGTTGCGTTTTGGTGACTTTATCCATTGGAACGTTAAATGCCTCAGAGGCAGTTTTAGTATGAATATCTATGTCATTATTAAAATCGTTGATGAGCGCTTCGTCATTTGACAAAACTGCAGCGAGACGGAGCTCAAACTGTGAATAATCGGCGGAAACGAGAACTCTGCCTTTGGGGGCGATAAAGCCCGTGCGAATGCGTTTCCCCTCTTCAGTGCGAACTGGAATATTTTGTAAATTAGGATCTTTGGAGCTAAGACGTCCAGTAGCTGTAACGTTTTGGGTAAAAGTAGTGTGGATGCGACCATCTGCATCTGCTAAATCTGGCATTGGAATAATATAGGTATTTAAGAGTTTAGCAGCCTCGCGGTGTTCAGTGATAACATCAATGATTGGGTGAGAGCCCTTTAGCTTTTCTAACTCCTTGGCGCCGGTAGAATAGCCACGAGTGGTCTTTTTGATGCCTTTGGTAGGAAGTTGAAGCTTCGTAAATAAAATTTCAGATAGTTGGATTGGCGAATTAACATTAAAATCAGCACCAGCGAGGTCTTGAATCTCTCTTTCTAACCTTGTAACTTCGGCAGTGTATTCGGCCTGAAGGGCTTTAAAATAATCTCGGTCAATTAACATGCCTTTCTCTTCCATTTTATATAGAATTGGGATTAACGGCAGATCAAATTCTGTATAAACATTGAATAATCTTGGATATTTTTGGAGATTAGTAAACTGGGTTTGGAATTCCTCTTCGGGGACAGACAAACGTGGTTCTTCCCTCGCTAAAGGATTTAACAAAAATGCAGCTTGACCAAGATCCCAGTATTTTGCGCCGTCATCTAAAATTTTTTTTGCGATTTCTTTATTATTATGCATTGAAAGTTTGATATCCCAATCAATGAGTAAGCCTTTGGCGGAAGCCATCTGATGGTTTTTCGGGCTCGTTTCCTCGCGACCATTTGCCTCCGGTATTTCGTTCTGAGAGTTATGTAACTTAGTCGCTTCGTTCGGACCGTGATTCTCGCGGGGCACGGTTTCTACTAATTTCTCCTTCTCAAGTTTACGGATCAGAGAGTTAAATTCAAGTTTTTTGAGACCAGAAATAACTTGATTGTGATTAAAAGTGAAGTCTGGTATGTCTGACAACTTGATAGGGGCATCGGTCATGATTTTGGCGAGTTTTTTAGACATATAGGCCGAGTCTTTGCCGGCTTCTAGTTTAGTTTTAGTTGAGCCAGAAATTTGATTCAAATTATTATACACGCCATCAAGATCGCCGTAATCGTTGAGCAATTTAGCAGCGGTTTTTTCGCCAATGCCTGGTACGCCTGGAATATTATCAGAAGAATCGCCTTTAAGTGCTTTAAGATCTAGAAATTGTGATTTGTCAATGCCATATTTTGCTTCTAATTCTGGAACATTAATTTGTTCAATATTGGTAAAACCTTTGAGAATACGCCACATGTGAGTGTTGTCATCTACGATTTGAAGCATATCAAGATCCGATGAAATAATGAAAGTCTCCCAGTCGCCAGCATCGTCAGCCTGCTTAGATAGAGTCCCAATGATGTCATCCGCTTCGTAATCTTCAATTTCGGTAAATTCCCAGCCCAAACTATGAATTAGTTCTTCAAGCAATGGAATTTGAGTATAAAAATCTTCGCCTGGTTTGATGCGACCAGCTTTATAATCTTTATAAATCGCACGGCGTTTGGAGGTGGAAGATTTAGAATCCCAGGCAACTACAACCTTGGTAGGGTTTAGCTTTTTGACGATTTCCATTGAAATTGCAGCGAAGCCATAAATCCCGCCAGTAGGTGTGCCATCCGTGAGGCTAAGTGCGCCCATAGCATAATAACCACGGTAAAACACCGATTTTCCGTCTATGATAACAAGTCGCTTCATTCTATAATCCTATATATTCGCGGCCAATTTTGCGCGATATTAATGCTTTAATAGTGGCGAGGATTTTTGGTTTTTCTGAGCATGCACCAAGCTCGCAGAGCTCAATTGTATCTTCGTCATATTTTAAAGTAGTAGTATTAATGCTGTCATAAATGAGCATGCTGCGATTCACTATATTATCATTAACGCTCTCGTCTTCTACAATAATGTGGTCATCATAAACATAATATTTAGTACGAATTCTACTGCCCTCGGTATAATTATCTGTAACTGAAAATTTATACCCTTCTGGAACTGAGGCAGAAACCTCGCTATTCATAGTGTTAATAAAAGTATATATTAGAGTGCCAATGCAAATTGCCGCAAATGCCCAAAGCGAGTAGCGCATCCAGTTCCCTTTTTTGTAGGCTACGTTTGAAAGCTTAGCAATATCGGTCAAAACTCAATCTCCTTTAATAACTTCTTTAAATCGTTCTGCATGTCTTCTATGGTGCCGTTGTTTAAAATGTAGTAGTCAGCTGCGACAATGGGACCACCTTTTTCAAGGTTTTCAATTTCGCTACGATCGCGCTCGCGGATGGCTTTAGCATCAAATGAGCGACCGGGGCGCTTCGCAACCCGTTCATAACGCAGGTGTTTGTTTACTACGATAGCGAGGAAAGTAAGACATTTGGGAAATTCACGTCTTAGAATTTTATACTCGGTCCATGAATAGACGCCATCCAAGACAATGCGTTTCTGACCGGCGGCGATAAGATCTTTTGTTTCAGCAACAACTTGGTTGACTACCCAATCTTTGCCTTCTTCTTCTCTGATTTGTTCACGGAATTTTTTCTCAGACTCACCGTCTTCAGTGCGTGGGATACCGCGTTTTTCCATTTCTTTGTAAATCATGCCCCCAAAATATACTTTAGGATAGCCTTGGTCAGTGAGATAATCAACAGCTACCGATTTGCCAGCGCCAGGCATGCCAACGATGGCAAGAATTTTAACATTGTCCATGATATAATTGTACCATATGAAAATGTTTTTTACGACAGGTGATGCTTTAGATGAAATAATCTGTAAAACAATGCCTGACAACAAAGTATTAGAAACAAAACATATCTTAACTGGGTGGACAAATATTGTAATTGAGGTAAAAACAGATGCTGGGTCGTATTTTTTTCGCTTTCCTAGAAACCCTTTTTGGTCACGAATGATTGTAAAGGATGCAGCGGTATGTAACTTTGTGGATGGCAAAACTTCTTATTATACGCCTCAGATGAAATTATGTTATGACGCCCAAGGTAGGCCATTTTCAGTGCACAAAAAAATTGAAGGATATACTCTGGGAGATAGAATATATCATTTATCGCATACGGCTTTGACTGGGGTAGCTTACGATGTAGCAAAGTTTATAAAGGAACTTTCAGGAATTGATTTAAGAGGTGCACCACAAGAAGTGAAACATCCATTGAGTGAGTTCTTGCATGAACTGGATTATGAACACTACGATAAGCACATAGATGCTGACCATAAATATATAAAGAAGACCGAAGGCTCTTCCCTAGTACATGGGGATTTAAACCTTGGAAATATTTTGTTAAATAAAGATGATAAAGTAATCGGCGTAATTGATTTTGCGTTTGCTGGAACCGGTAATCCAAATATGGATGTGGCGAGAATGGTTTCGCGGCCAGCACCAGAAGATTTTGAAAAAGAGTTCTTAGGCTATTTTGAAAATACTGGCGAAATAGAACGAATGAAAAAGGCTTGGAAGCATATTGATAACGGATACGCTGAGCATATTCGGGCGCATTTTCCAGAGATTAATTTGAATCAACTTTAGATTAATAAACTAAAAATTATCGTCTAATAAGTATTCTATTTTAGCTTCTCTTCTCTCGTCGTCGTCTTTTTTTGGTAAGGTGTTACGGGAGGAATAATCTTTAAAGATATTTAGACAATTTGCAACGGGGCCGTCATAAACTGGTGGCTTATCATATACGCTCCAGAGGACAATACGAGTATCTGAGGCGCTTTCTGCATAAAACTGTAGGGCTTTTTCAGTGGCGCGAATAAATTCTAATTCGGTTTCTTTGGAATGACGCCACGCGCGACCGCTTAAATATTGTTCAGTGACTGTCGGGGAAATCGCAATCATGAGAATTAATAGTTTATAATCTCCTGCTTTTAATAGCCTCAGTAAAATTGCCTCCATTTCAGGATCCAGCAGTGTAACATCAAGGATAATATCGTAGCCGCCTTTGATAAGCTCGGAAAGAGCTAAAAATAGCATAATGGTGGCAAATTCGTCAGTATTTTTGCGAAGGTTCTCATCGCCATAATAATCTTTTATTTCTTGGTAATGGGGATGATATTCTACGAATTTTCTGGCAGCCATTAAGATAGGCTCATAACCATTTTTTTCGCAATAGGCTTCAACTGCGGGCAAGATTTGAGTAGTTTTGCCAGAACCTGAGATGCCAGCAAGACGGATGAGGTGATGGTTTTTAGTAGCAGCGAGAGTAAAATCGTCCATTGCTTTTTGTAAAATGGCGGGATATTCAGCCAAACCAACTTGCCATTCTGGTTTAACCTCACTAGGCCAGTGAGATTTCATGTACTTAATAATTTGCTCTAAATCGTGATTACTTTCAGGCATTTTTTGCTCTTCCTTATATTAATTGTTTTAACATTTTGAAAACTTGTAGATTCACCTTCTGATTGAAGAGTAATTGTGGCAGATTCGGTGAATTCCAAGGTATCACTGGTGGTATTTGAACCAGGGATGCGGAATAGAATACTTCTTGCCATTAGATTAAAAAGACGCCAAAAGTTGGTAAGACGGTCGGTCTTTGAACGAAAAATACTGGGGTTTTTAAAGTCCTCTCTTCCTTTCATAACACGCGCCATATAACGGCCATTAACGGCGGCATAATCTGAGGTACGAGATGGCTGAAGAACATCATTTAATCTAAAATCTGGCAAAAATACTCTTTTATGGCGATTTTTAAAATACCATTTTGCGAGCTGAGTATAGGAACTAATCTTGCGGCCGAAGTTAGTTTTTAATTTACGGCGAAGACTGGGGCTATCATAGATTTTAACAGCCTCTCCCATCATGCCGATAGTGACATAACAAGTAGCATAGCGATAAAATTTGTCATTAATATAGATTTCAAGGGGATAAAAAACGCTCTGAGTGGGTTCTGACGACACAACTTGCATAATATTATCTAAGGTTTTGGTGCCGAGGGTATGGGAGAGGTCATTAAAATTGCCATAAGGTAAAACTGCCAAAGTAGCGTCTTTGCCAGATTTTAAAATAGCGCTACTAGCAATAACGCCGGTAGCGTCGCCTCCGGCAGAAATAACTAAATCACCATCTTTTAACAGTTTTGATAGTTTTAGGATGTTGTCTTCTATATTAGTGTGAGCTACTTCGTACTTTCCAATTATGTAACCCTTGAGATCGGTTAATCGGTCTAAGACTTCTTTTCGCACATCAGAATACCGTGAAGAGCGCGGATTATAAACTACTAACAAGCGATTCATATATTTATTGTGTTGGCATGAGCCATTTAACAACGGCATAGAGTATGACATAGGCGACTAAGCCAATCACTATTTCAAACATACGGCGTTTGGCTTTACGGGTTTTTTCTTCACTGCCGCCGGCAGTTAGATATTGTATACCAACAACTGAGATACCTATCACACCGAGAATGCCAATGCCAATCGTCATGATATCAATTACGGTATTTAGAATATGCATCACCCCGGAGCCATTGCCATCATCGCAACTACAATGATTTTCACCTAAGATAGCTGTGGGAACGCATCCCTCTGGGCATTCACCATCGGCGTAAACTGGAGCAGTGATGCTGCCTAAACTGGCAATTATCGCGAATGCTGTAATGAATAAACTAATTATTTTTTTCATATACCTCCTATCTTAAGTATTCGTGTAGTTTTTTTGTGTCTTTGTTCTTGCGAAGTTTGGAAAGGGCTTTGGCCTCAATTTGGCGAATACGCTCGCGTGTGACATCAAACTCATTCCCTACTTCTTCCAAGGTATGAGGGCGACCACCGCCGATGCCAAAACGAAGACGGATGATTTTCTGCTCGCGTTCAGTAAGGGTAGCGATGATTTCAGAAAGTTGTTCTTTAAGAATTTGGTTGGAAGCAGCTTCTTCGGGAGAATCGCGTTCTTCGTCTTCCACAAAATCGCCTAATACAGAATCTTCATCGTCACCGTCACGGCCAACAGAGGCGTCTAGAGACGCGATATCTTGTTTAATGCGCATAACGTAATCAACTTTCTCTGGTTCCATATCTAGAGCCTTAGCAATTTCATCGTTGGTAGGCTCACGATTTAGCTCTGAAGTGAGCTTGCGAGTGGTCCTTAAAACTTTATTGATAGTCTCAACCATATGGACTGGGATGCGGATAGTACGAGCTTGATCAGCAATAGCACGGGTGATTGCTTGGCGTACCCACCAGGTAGCGTATGTAGAAAACTTAAAACCTTTTTCAGGATCAAATTTTTCAACGGCTCTAAGAAGGCCAGTATTCCCTTCTTGAATTAAATCAAGAAAATCAAGACCACGGCCACCATAACGTTTAGCAATGGAAACTACTAGACGCATGTTAGCTTCAACCATTTTGTCCTTGGCTTTTTTATCGCCTTTGACGATGCGCTGAGCAAGATCAGCTTCTTCTTCTGGCGTGAGAAGTGGGATTTTGCCTATTTCTCTTAAATAGAGGCGGACTGAGTCATCAGCAAAAGCATCTACATTCTCTGCAGTAATGGCCAATTCTTCGTCTGTTAACTCTTCTTCGTTTTCTAGGTCCCTGGTCTCAGGCTCTTCAAAGTCTATATTTTGTTCTTTTGCGTTCAAAATGTCGTCATTTTTCAAGTTCATTATGATAGATTATAAAGCACTTTCACTTTTTTTGCAAATTATTTATTTCGCGGAGAATGTCATAATACTCATCTGATTCTTCATCATAGTCAGACAACTTCTGTTTCAGTATGGCTATTTGTTGTTTTTTATCTTCTTTTTGATAAAGCGCGAGGAGTTCTGCGGCTTCTTTTTCATAATCATCGGTTTTAGATAGCTCATGCTCAGAATTAAATACTAATTCAAGTTCGGCAAGTTTAGTGTCGTCTTCTGGTATCTTTAATGGGATTTTGGTTTTAGTAACACCACCATATATTTTGAGTGCAAGAAGAGAGTTTGTGAGTTTTTCTAATTTGGCATTTGCGATGGTAGTTTTGGGTTTTTTAAGGTATTTTTTGGAGGATTGTTCTAGTTTTTTATTCAGACGATCGCCTTTTTCACGAAGAGTAGCTACGTCAACGCCTAGTTTTTTGGCTATTTTTACTTCGTAACTTGCTCGTTCTATTTCATCTTTAATGTAACTTAATAACTTGATAGCAACGTCGGAATATTTGCGTTTGTCTTGAGCAGATGAGAGGTCAAGATTTTCTTCGTATTTTTGGAGTAGCCAGTCGGTAGCTGGGATGCTTTTAGTGACGGCTTTTTGCCATAGTTTTGGGTCTTTTTGAATTAATTCATCTGGGTCTTTGGCGCCGTGATAATCGGAAATAACCTTTAAATCAACCCCTAAATCGCCTGCCATCATGATGGCGCGCTCAGTAGCTTTAATGCCTGCTTCGTCGCCATCGTAGGCAAGGCGAATGTCTGTGGTGAGCTTAGAGAGGGTTTTTAGGTGTTGTTCAGTCATGGCAGTTCCAGAAGTCGCAACCGCCTCTTTGACGCCTGCTTGATGAGAAGAAATAACGTCCATATTCCCTTCTACTATAACAACATAGCCATTCCTTCGGATTGATTCTCTGGCCTGGAATAAACCAAAGATAAATCTAGATTTGTTAAATAACAGTGTTTCCGGAGTATTGAGATACTTTGGCTCCCCGTCTTTTAAAATGCGGGCAGTGAATCCGATAACGTCGCCATTAGTATCTATAAAAGGTACTGTCATACGATCACGGAATAAATCAGTCTTAAAGCGGTTGAGGAGGCCGGCAGTTTCTAGTTCCGCAAGCTTAAAACCGCGTTTTTTAAGTGCTTCAGTGACAGCTTTACCGCTTGAAGGGGCATAACCAATTTTGAATTCTGAGACTGTTCGGCGATTAAGGTTGCGCTTATAAAAAACATATTCACAAACCGATTTGTTGCGGATGAGACATGCTTGATAGTATTTTGTTGTGAGGGCAAGAGCTTCTTTTGCGCGTTGCTTTTTGCGGCTAACGGCTGGATCTCCACCTTGATATTTGGAAATATCTACCCCTGCTTGGTGAGCAAGTTTTTCAAGGGCTTCTTTAAAGCTGATACCCTCTACTTCCATGACAAAAGTAAAGATATCCCCACCTTTGCCGGCGGAGAAATCATGCCAGATACCTTTCTCGGGAGAAACCATAAAGGAAGGAGTTTTATCGGGGCCCCAAGGCGAACGGCCTTTTAAATTGCGGCCGGCACGCTTTAACTCTACATATTGACCCACCACGTCCTCCACGGCTAACCGGGATTTAATTTCCTCCTTTAGGTCATACATATGCTATAATTATAGCATATGAACAAGCAGGAATATCTTAATCAGATTTCGGCTACAAGTAGGCCGGTGGGCACCGCAAAAGGTGGCAAGTTTGGAAAAATTCTATCATCAAAAATTACTATGATTGTAGTGGGGGCTATTGCGCTTTTTATCGTAATTGGGGCTATTGGTGCAATAATTGGAGGGGCTAAAGGAAACGTAAAAGATAATCTTTTCTCTCTTAAAGTTCATGCTGATAATACTAAAAATGTAATAGACGACTATCTTGGTAAGGTTAAATCTTCGGCTTTACGATCTGATGGTTCTACACTATCTAGTTTGTTAGCAGATTTGAACGGCAATATTGAAGGATATGTTACTGAAAAATACAATATGAAAGCCAATGAGATAGAAAAGAAATTAAATGAGAAAAAAATTGAACAGTTACAATTAGAGAAAGATGATTTAGAGGCATCTTTGTTTGAGGCAAAAATTAATGGTAATTTGGATAGAGTATATGCGCACAAGATGGCGTATGAAATCTCGTTGATAATGGCTGAAGAAAACCAGATTGCCGGAGCTTCTAATGATGATAGCTTAAAAGGATTTTTGTCAAATAATTATACTAGTCTGGAAAATTTATACAATAAAGTAGATAGTTTTTCGGAGGCCAAATAATACTAAGAAAGGAGTTTTATGACTAAATCAGAAGAGGCAAAAAAACTAGCCGAGAAGAAAGGTCTAAAGGAAGAATTTATTGAATTTATCAATCGTGGTTCAATGATTGATCTCGCTGTAGGTGTGGCAGTAGGTGGAGCATTTACTGCTATTGTTAATTCCCTAGTAAACGATATAGTAATGCCTATTGTAGGATTATTACTCGGTGGCGTAGATTTTACTGGTTTGGCGCTGCATATTCCAAACTTCTTTGGAACAGGCGATGAAGCCGTCATTGCTTATGGTAATTTCATTCAACATGTAGTGCAGTTTCTAGTGATTGCTTGGGTAATCTTCATGGTGATTAAAGCTATGAACCGCATGAACCGCAAGCGTGACGAAAGAAAAGCTAAAAAAGAAGCTAAGTAAAGCATAGTTCTGGTTTTTCGGCGTTGAAACATGCGCCACATAAAAATTACAACAGGTCAGGCGGGCTCGTCCTGGTATTTCAGTACCAGCTACTCGCCCGTGACTGTTGTAATTTTTATTGGGCAGTTTCAAAATGCCTCAAAACCAGAACTATGCTTTACTGAGTTATATTGTAGCTGAGGCGGATTAGGTCCTCTATTTCAGTAGGGCTTAATTGGCCGGCGAGGACAATTTCTATGCCGCCTTTGCCATAGTAACGAGATTCCATAACTGATTCATATTTCGCTTTGAGATTCTCGCTGAGCATCTGGTCACAACGAACCTCAATAGTGTTGCGATGCATGACTAGGAAAACAAGTTGATTTTTGTAGTATAAGTCGCGTTCGGGCTCTGATTTAACCTCATAAGGGCCGATACCACTTATTTTAGAAATGTTAAGTACCATTTTAGCTCCTCTATTGAGCCATTAATATCATCTAACGCGCGATGATTTTCTGGCTTAATGAATTTCTTATTTAGCGCGTTTTCAAAATAAATTTTCCAGGCTGAAACATCTAGCATGCGGTAATGAAGAATTTTATTTAATTCTGGCATTTCTTTCTCAATAAATTTGCGGTCTTGATGAATTGAATTGCCTGCTAAATAGATTTCTTTGCCGAAATTCTTTTTTACAAAATTCAATAATTCCCTTTCAACTGTTTCTATAGATTGCCCGTTTGAGTTTTGAGCGATGAGAGCTTCGCGGGATTTGTTATTTTTATCCCAGAAATCGCCAATCATGCGTTCTTTCATAAGTTTTTCATCGGTTTTAACTACTGCTTCGTAGGTGGCAATTTGATTTAATTTCATGTCTGTAGCAATGGCAGCAACTTCAAGAATTTTATCTTTGGCTGGGTCTAGGCCGGTCATTTCTAAATCTAGCCATAATAATTTTGCTTTTTTCATTACATTTCCTCCGGAATTTCAATTCCTAAAATATTTAGCCCATGAGACATGGTGTTAAAATAGGCTTGGACGAGTTTAAGACGTTCCGGTTCTTCTTCGCTACCAACAACTGGACAGTTTTCATAAAAACGACTAAAGGTTTGGGCAAGTTCATATAAATAGTTCGCAACTTTATGAGGAGCCATTTCGGCTACTGATTCATTCAGAACTGATATATATTCAAGAATCTTTTTTATTAGGTTTCTTTCACTTGGATGAAGGTCTCTTGGCCTCGTTTGCTCGCCCGCTTCTTCTTGTACAGATGTTTTATCAAGAATCTTTTTGGCGCGGACGCAAGAGTAAAGGAGATAGGGGCCAGAATTGCCAGTCATTTTGACAGATTCTTTAGGGTCAAAAACAATATCGCCGCCCATTTTGTATTTTAGGAAAGCATATTTAGTGGCGGCGAGAGAAACTCTCTCGTCGGTAGAATTATACTCATCTTTTAGTTCGTCTTTGACCATGTCTATGACATCAGTGGCTTTGAGGAAATTTCCTTTCCTGGAAGACATCTTGACATTGCCGGGGAGTCGGACCATACCATGAATCAGGTGTGAGGTCTTTGCAACCAACTCTGGGGCAAACTGCTCAATTGATTTGAGAACAACTTTCATGTATTCAAGTTGTTCACTACCAGTAATGACAACGGATTTATCAAAGTGATAGTCTGCGTCTTTTTGAAAGATTAAGCCAACGTCTTTTGCTTCATAAGTGGGGACACCTTCTTGATTAATAAAGACGCGGGTATGAAGACCAAACTTCTCTCCATTGAATACTACAGCGCCTTGAGACACTTCGTAAACTCCTTTGTTTAACTCAGCTTTGACCTTCTCAAGACCGAGGCTAGCTACGGTAGACTCTGGATAGTATTTGTCAAACTTTACGCCAATTGAATTATAAAAATCTTTGAAATAGTCATATGATAATTCCCTGCCACGCCAATAAAGCTTGGCCAGATCACTGTCATGTAAATCTTCAGAATTGATGTGATAGATTTCTTTATTTAACTTGGTAATTTCGGCCTTTGCAGCTTCATCGTCCTCGTAAGCAGTAGTGCCTTCAACATAGCATCTAGAGATATCGTCAATAGTGAGGTCAGCCAAATCCTTTTGTTTCATGATATACATGGTTTTTGCTACATGGAGACCAACATCACCACCAAAATTTGCACGAATTACTTTAGCGCCAGCGTATTCAAAAAGACGGCTAATAGAGTCACCTACGATAGACGTATACAGATGTCCGACATGAAGGACTTTAAAAGGGTTTGGGTCGCTAAACTCGCAAACGACAGTTTTTCCCTTATATTCATCTGAAACATAGTCGCCATTTAGCTCTTTAATTGCGTTTTGTAAATAACTATCTGATAATGTAAAATTTAGGAAGCCCGGAGGAGTGGTTTCTACTTTGGGCGGATCCTGCCAAACCTTTTCCTCCCCCATTTCGCTTTCGGTGGATAGGGGATCCTCTCCAGGTCTGTCGCCCGCCTGTGCAATCTTCTCTGCAATAGCCTTTGCAATATCCATTGGCGATTGGTGTATTTCTTTAGCGAGTTTTAATGGAACATTTGAGGAATAGTCTGCATCAATGTTGTCTGGTGAGGGGGTGAGTTCTGGATTATAATTAAGGCCATAAAGGCTTTGAATAACTTTTTTAAGTTGGTCTTTTATCTCTTGCATAAAATAATTATACCATAATTAATAGGGATATGATATAATGAAGAGGTTGCGGGTATCGTATAGCGGCTATTATGTATCCTTCCCAAGGATGAGATCAGGGTCCGACTCCCTGTACCCGCACCAGAGAAAGTAAAAATAACCACTTGTGGTTATTTTTAGTTTCTGTGGAGTGGAGCCTAGGGAGAGCAATCTCCCTGTACCCGCACCAATAAACGCCATAGTGGCGTTTTTTTAATTAGCGGGGGCTTCAATTGGAGCTTCGGAGAGATTAGGGTCTTTTATAAAAATGTATTCATGAATTTTGCCTTCGTCGCGAAGAGAGGCGAGGCGTTTATTAAACTCTGTGAAAGGAATTTTTATAGAGACGAAATCTACTGAAGAGTCGGTCTTTTTAATTAGTTTTACGAAATAGTAGCCATCACCATTCATGGAAACAAACTTGCCACTGCTCTGGCCGGGTTCAAGTTTCATGGCTTCGGTGGCACGACCGCCATCAATGTTTTTGCTGTCAACCAGACCACCGGTTTCCTCATAAATAATGGCATCCCCTAAGGCGTCTGCCACAGCTTGAAAATTTTCACCGTTCCCTGCGAGAAGAGATTCTACTTTAGTGGCAATGCTATTAGCATTTTCATCAATGGCGGTAGAAACTTTGGCCTTTATGAGAGTTAGATAAAGCATGCGTTCATATTCTGATTTGGTAAGACCAAAATTGTCAGAGATGATTTTAATAAAACCTTCTTCGGAACGGTCAACACCGCCAATTTTGAGATGACGATCAAATTCTGTTTGAACTTCTTCGTTAGTAGCAGTTATATTTAACTCCTTGGCTAGTTTTAGAGCATAGGTATAATCTTCAGCTTCAGTGAGAGCGGAACGTTTGTACTCGTTCCTGAGTGCTTCAAATGATTCTGAATCAAATTGGCTACCAGATTGACGTTCAATGGAGGTCATACTACTACGATAAAACATAAGGTAATCGGAAAACCTGGTTTCTTCACCATCGGTGTTAGCAACGGAAACTGGTATAATCTCAGTGACCTTAAAAAGTAGGTCATCTGTTCTGCCTAAACGATAGAGGGCTAGCCAGCCGCCAATAATAATAACCGCAAAAACAATAACAGCGATAAGAATAGTATTAATAATAATGCGGTGTCGTGTCCATTGCAAGGGATATTTAAATTTGCGACCTTGCGCTAAAACTTCTTCGCGACGTTCATTTACCTTTTCTTGTTCGGTTTTCTTGTCGTCTTTTTTCTTTAGTATACTCATATGCTTTCCTCTTGGTGATCCGGGTGCGAGTCGAACGCACAACCTCTTCCTTAGGACGGAATTGCTCTATCCATTGAGCTACCGGACCATGCAATTATTATATCATAATCTGATGTTTGATGTTATAATGGGATTATGCATAAGGTTAAACATGTGATTGCTATTGTTGTATTTCTGCTAGTAACTGTGGGAATGGGGATTAGCGTATGGCGTTCAATTGATGACGAAAAAGGGGCGGATTATATAGTGGAAACAAATGTTCCTTTTGCGCCGTTTGAGTTTTATGAGAATCGGGAAATTGTGGGTGTAGATGTAGAGATAGTGAACAGAGTAGCGGAGCGGCTGAATAAAACTATACAGATGAAGAATGTAGAATTTGATGTGATTATAGATAATGTGGAGGCAGGTAGAATTGCTGATGCAGGAGCGGCTGGTTTAACTATTACGCCGGCGCGAGCTGAAAAAGTAGATTTTACGATTCCCTACTATAATTCAGTACAATATGTAATTTATAGTGACGAGATGCGTCCATCGCTTCGTGAAGACCATGTAGTGTGGGAAGCTTTGGCTGGATCACGACTTGGCTCACAAATTGGTAGTACTGGATATTTATTCATTGAAGATGAAATAGAAAATGGTGTATTATCTGGAACCGGTACAACAGCGAAAGGTATAGACTCGCATCAACTTGCAGCAGATGCCATTAAAGCACACATTATAGATTATGCGGTAGCAGATGAGTTAGCAGCAAAGTTTATTGTAGAAAAGAACCCTGGTTTGTCTGCGTTGCCATTGTATTATTCCGGAGCTACGCGTGAAGATGATTACCCAGTAGAAGAGTCCTATGCAATTGCAGTAAATCGCAATAGGCCCGAACTACTAGAGGCATTTAATGGGGTGCTTTCTGAGATGCTGACAGAAAATGAAGATGGAGTAAGTGAAATAGATAGATTGGTATTAAAATATATGGGGTTAAGCGATGGATAATTTCTTTAGTAAAATTGGAGAGTTGTTTAGTACACCGGAGTATATTGAATCTCTGCTACACGGCTTTTTATTAACCATGCAAGTGTCGTATTTTGCAATTTTAATTGGGATAGTGCTTGGAACAATAATTGCATTAGTAGATACGGCTAGACCATCCAAATGGATGAAAATACCAAAATTTATTTGTAAATTATATGTTGGGATAATCCGGGGGACACCGATGGCGTTGCAGCTATTTATTATGTTTTTCGTTATCTTTGCAGTGAAAGGTTTCCCAAGCATTATTACGGCAATTATTGCATTTGGGCTAAATTCTGCTGCATATACAGCCGAGGTGATTCGTGGTGGAATTCTTTCGGTGGACCCGGGGCAGACGGAAGCTGGTTTGGCTTTAGGACTATCACGGTTTACAATCTTTATGAAAATTGTGGCGCCACAGGCTATTAAAAACATTATTCCGGCGCTTGGAAATGAAATTATCACGGTAATAAAAGAGACGGCCATTGTGAGCATGGTTGGGATGTATGACCTTAATATGGCGGCAAAAGACATTGGCTCTGGACAGAACATGGCAAGTTATCTCGTGCCGATGTTTGTAGCGGCTTTATTCTATCTTGCAACAATTTATCTGATTACATTTATTGTGAAGCGTATTGAAAAGGGGCTGCGGCGGAGCGATTTAAGGGCGGAGGAATAAATGGAAAACAAAGAAACTGATTTGGTTATAAAAAATTTGCACAAATCGTTTGGCAAAAATAAAGTGTTAAATGGAATAAATTTTGAGCTCCGTGAAGGCGAGCGAGTGGTGGTGCTCGGGCCATCTGGGTCTGGCAAGTCAACCTTCTTACGCTGTATTAACTGGATGGAAGAGCCAACTTCTGGTGAAATTATCTTTGATGGTGAAGTAGTGACGGAGAAAAATGTACGGCGAGTAAGACGAAATCTTGGAATGGTATTTCAACATTTTAACTTAATCTCTAATATGACGGTGATGGACAACTTGTTGTTGGCGCCACTGAAATTAAAGCTAATGAAACGCGGTGAAGCAGAAAAACGTGCGATGGAATTATTAAAGCACATTGGGCTACTTGGGAAAGCAAACGCTTACCCTGCTTCCCTGTCTGGGGGGCAAAAACAACGCATTGCCATCATTCGGGCGATGATGCTAAATCCTGAAGTATTGCTATTTGACGAGCCAACATCGGCGCTAGATCCAGAATCAATTGGGGATGTGTTGTCTTTGATTCGTGAACTGGCAGACAGGGGGATGACAATTATGATTGTGACGCATGAGATGAGTTTTGCAAAAGAAATTGCGACAAGAATTGTGTTTATTGATAAAGGGCGAATCATTGAAGAAGGCACCCCTAAGGAATTCTTTGAAAATCCAAAGACTCCTAGAGTACGGGAATTTTTGAAAAAGGTTTTGTAAATTTATTTGGCGATTGTAACTGTTTTTGTGGGCGCAAAGATTTGCTTAAAAGGGTGGCTCCGTGATATAATAACGTCAATCGTAAAGGAGAAAAAATGAAAATATTATGTGTCAATGCAGGCTCATCTTCTTTGAAGTTCCAACTTTATGATATGCCTGCCGAAATAGCTATTATTGGTGGTTATGTAGAAAAAATTGGAGCGGACGATAGCTTTTATACTATTAAACACGAGGGTAAAAAGACTGAGACCGCAAAACCTATCAAGAATCATACTGACGCTGTAAAAATAATGCTAGAAGAACTAGTAAATTATGGGGCTGTGAAAGATTTAAGTGAAATTCGGGGAGTTGGACATCGTGTAGTGCATGGTGGTGAGAAGTATGCAAAATCAGTAGTGATTGATGAAGAAGTCATGAAAGATATCAAGGAGTTTTCTAAATTTGCGCCTCTACATCATCCTGGGAATATGGCTGGGATTCGGGCGATGCAAAAGGCTTTGCCAGAGGCTGTGCAGGTGGCAGTATTTGACACGGCATTTCACCAGACAATTCCAAAGGTTCAATATATGTATCCTGTACCGATTGAATGGTATGAGAAATATGGAGTAAGAAAATATGGTTTTCATGGTACGAGTCATAAATATATTACAGAAGTAATGCAAAAGAAGCTCGGCAAAGAAAAGGTAAATCTGATTGTGTGCCATGTGGGGTCTGGGGCTTCAATTACCGCTGTAAAAGACGGCAAAAGCTATGATACTACTATGGGATTAACTCCGCTTGATGGTCTGATGATGGGCACACGTTCTGGTTCAATTGACCCGTCAATTATCAAATATATGATTGATGAGGCTGGGATGAAGTACGATGAAGTTGATGATGCCCTGAACAAAAAATCTGGGCTTAAAGGTGTTTGTGGGTTTAATGACAACCGTGACGTAGAGAAAGCGATTGAAGAGGGCGACGAAAACGCTCGCTTGGCACTTGATATGTATGTTGACCGGATTGACCGCTACATCGCGGAGTACTACTTGGAGCTCGGTGGCGAAGTAGATGCTATTGTATTTACAGCGGGCGTGCTAGAAAATGGTGCCGAGACACGCGAGACTATTATTGAGGGATTAGCGCCACTGGGAATTAAGATTAATCGTGAGGTAAACGATGCAATTGCAAGTTTTAAGGAAATCACTAGTGGTATTATTACAACAGAAGATTCCACGGTGCCGGTATATGTAGAGCCGACAAATGAAGAAGTGATGATTATACGTGATGCGTATAAACTTTGTAAATAGGTAGTTAGGTGGTTTAAAAAGACGGCCGCGAGGTCGTCTTTTTGTGGAGGTGGGTTGGTTTTTGGTTGGTGTTTGAGCGAATTACGGGGGAGTTAAAATCTTAATTTGCGAGTGTAAAAGATCTGCCTGATGGTGGAGTAGCAGTAACTGAAGTAGTATTACCGTAAAGATTAGAAGTAGTATTGGCGATTGGCCCCGTAGTTGTTCCATTATTAGTCTTTGGAATAGTGACAGACCAGGTGGTGGCGCTGTAGCCGGCAGAATTAAACATGTTAGACATGTTCGTCACACTAGAAGTGTTCCAGGAGGAGAGGTCTAGAGTGAAGGAAGTGGCACTGTAGCCGGCAGTGTTGAACATATTAGACATATTTTCCACACTAGAAGTATCCCAAGAAGAGAGATTGCCAATAGACCAGGTGGTAGCATTGTAACCGGTGTTGGCGAATAGTTCACTCATATCTGTCACGCTAGAAGTGTTCCAGGAAGAGAGATTGCCAATAGACCAGGTGGTAGCAAGGAAGCCAGCACCATCAAACATTTCATACATGTTTGTTACGCTAGAAGTGTTCCAGGAGGAGAGGTCTAGAGTGAAGGAAGTGGCACTGTAGCCGGCAGAGCGAAACATACCAGCCATATCCGCCACATTAGAGGTATCCCAGGAGCAAAGGTTGCCAACGGACCAAGTAGTAGCGTTGAAGCCGGTGGTGGCAAACATGCCATACATATTTGTCACACTAGAGGTATTCCATGAAGAAAGGTCGCCAACGGACCAAGTAGTAGCGTTGAAGCCGGCAGCATGAAACATATAACGCATGTTTGTTACGCTAGAAGTATCCCAGGAGGAAAGATCCAAGATGAAGTTGGCGGCGTTGTAGCCGGTATGGCCAAAAATACTGGACATACTTGTAACCATAATTGTACCCCATGTAGAGATTGTGGTTAAGTCAGACAAGGCTCTCATTTCATTAAAGAAATAATTAGAGCTTTTATTCATGAAAATCGTTGTGGCTTCGGAGTAATAGTAGATAGTAGAGTTAGACGAATCATACCAGGCATAAATAGGGTATGGTGAAGAGCTGTCTGAAATGGTGTTTTCAGTAGAAGAAGAAAAATTGTTTGGTAGAGTGTTAGAACGGACGATAGCAGTAATAGCAGTATCTTGAGTAGAGTAGGTAGCTGAACTGTTCCCTGCTAAACGTTTAAGTTTTTGGTTAACAGTTTGTCCAGTGTCAAGATAAGCGCCTTCTACCCAGACAGCATAAAGGGTGATGGTGTTGCCAGTAGTAGTGAGGTTAGTGACTTTTTGCTCGTCACTATAAAATGTACCAGTACCGTCAGCGGCTGTATTCCAGCCACGGAATATATAACCAGTAAGAGCAAAGGTGCTAGCCTTGATAGCAGTGGCAGTATCTCTTGCTATGGTCTGGTTAGTCATAGTCCCAGTAGCAGAACCAGAAGTACCACCTACGCTAGTTTCGTTAGCATTAAAGGCAATGTAATAAACTTCATCCCATTGAGCATAAAGAGTAATGTTATCACCATCGGAAACAACGGACGATGCTAAAGTGCCTGCAGTAATTGTAGTACCGGTACCATCAGCTTTGGTGTTCCAGTCTTTAAACTGGCTGTTTGCTGGAGCGGTGAAAGAATTTGATTTAACTGTTGTAGAATTAATATCTCCCGTCTGTCCTGTCATAGTGCCAGTACCACCATTAGCGTTGTAGTTAATAGTAGCAGTACCGTTAGAAGCAACACATCTTACGGATTCGCCATAGCGTTTGTAATTACTGCTATATGAAGCAGCATTATAAGCGGCAGTGTAATAGGCATAACGGTCGCTATAGTTAGTAGAAGTCCAGAGCCTTATAGAGTTTGTCTGACCAGAAAAACTGGTACCATTACGATAACCGGCATAAATGAAACTATATGGCGCAGCACTCATTTTAACATAAGAATTATTGCCGGAAGTAGTGCGGAGATTATTATATATTGCACTGGTAGGCAAATCCCAACCTTTAGGACAAATGGAAGTAGTGATGTTTTGGCCGGACGTGCTATAAGCATCAACTGATGCAATAGCTGCAGCAAAACTATAGTAGCCACCGTAAGTGCTATCAGTGAGAATTTTGGGGCTGATTCTAGTATCTGCGTTATCAGTAGTTTCAAATGCCGTAGTAGAAGCTGGAGCCATAAAGGTAGCACCAGGCGGGAGATCTGTGTCATATGATGTTAATAAAATATCACTATTGTTACCATAGTTTAGATTTTTAGTAATCCATAGTTGTCCATCTACTAGTTTAGCTATAGTATAAGATTGTCCATCTCTTGCGTCTATTAAACTATATGTGCCAGATGAGGTATCTGCAGTAGGAAGATTGGCCTTCATACTAGGTTTTACATCTTGGAGACAAACTGCATCTGTAGAAGAATTACCAGTGCCGATTGTCGTGGCAGATGGATTACAACTGTTATTTGCCCAAACAGCATAAAGCACGGCATTGGTGTCTCTGGTTTTGAATGCACCAGACGCTTGAACTTCGTTACCATTTTTATCCATCCAGCCTAAAAAAGTATAACCAATGCGAGTGGGAGTAGAGCTACTCACAACGTGGGTAGCAATGCTATTGGCAACAATTGTCTGAGAAGCGGGCGCTCCAGAACCCCCATTGGCGTTATAGGATAATACATAATTTATAGGATTAGAAGCAATGCATCTAACAGAACCGCCGTAAGACTTGCTAATATACTTACCATAGTAACTGCCTGTCCCTGGGTAAACGGTAGAAGAATTCAAATACATTAGGTAAGCGCTATCGCCAGAATAAGTCGTTGACGACCAATAATAGCCGCCAGAGCCACGATCACGAATCGCATCAGTACTGTAGCCAGAATAAATAAAATTATTAGGATACCTACGGAAAGCCTTAGTAGCAGTATCACCGGCCATGTTTATCGTGGCGCTCGTGTAACGAGAATTACCACTATTAGTTGTGTCTTCATAAGCAGTTTTTAGTTCGTGCATGATTTTATAACCTAAATTATAAAATTCGCGATAAGTAGATGGAGTTCCAGTTACATTCACTCCACCAGTATTGTTTGAAGCATATGCACTACCGCCAGTAGGCAAATGCCAGCCGACTGGACAAAGAGAAGTATTGACAACGGAACTATTATTTGTAGAAATAGCAGCGAGGTTTGCTATCGCAGCGTGCCAAGTATAATGATTGCCATAAGAATAAATTGTTGCACCATTCCCTGTCGGATTGAGAGTGCGAGCAAAAGTGTTAGTATTATTATAGCGGGGAAATCTATATTTAGAATTGTTAATATTACCAATATTTATAGTATTATTACTACCATCCGTACTATATAAACTATTGGCAACAGTGCTATTATATTCCCATGAAGATTCTGGGTTGGCTAGTCCAGAGAAGTTACCATAAGTGGCGCTAGTTCCATAGCCCTGTGCAAGAGCGCCATCACTATTATACGCTGCGATATTTTCTAGTCTTAGATTTTCTATCATCCAACATTGTCCATCAGCTAGTCTGGCTATGGCGTAGGTATCATTATCGCGCTGGTCTGTTAAGGCAGTGACGCTGTTTTTGGTTAGATCTAATGCTCCGGTAGTACTGTCATATGTAGCAGTATCTAGGCTGTTACAGCCCATCCAGCCTTGTAAATTGCCTTGGCTTGGTATCCAAACAGCATATAGTTTTACAATGCCATCATTATCAGTATCATTATCTATAAAACCATTAGGGAGAGTGACGGTTTCTTGTGGACCATAAACGATTGGATTATTAGTGTTATCATTATCTATGAGCTTTGCTCCAGCATTCTGGTCAGTGCTCCAGCCTGCAAAGCCATAGCCGGTCCTACTGAAGTTACTAGCGATTAGATTTACTGCATCACCATCTTTAACTCCAGTATGGATTATTCCGGTACCAGCTGCACCCATAGTACCAGCATCTGCATTATTACCATCATAAGCAATGTTCACTCTAGTACAAGTTTCGTCTACGGTGAGGTAATATACTATAGCACCATTATTAGCCATTTGATAGGCTCCTGGGATAATAGTGTCGTCTACCTTAACGCCATAGTAAATAGAAAAGGTATCATTAATGTCACTACTAGGGCTAGCAGTTTGAGCTGAAGTCTTAATAACTGATGTGTTTGTAGATAATGGCGAGAAGACTGTGTTACTTGTTGGATTAGAAGTTAGAGTATATCCCCATTTGTTTGTATTATTAGAACTGCTAAGTGCAGATGTGCCATTTACTGCAGTGAAGGATGCGGTAGTGGTACCATCCCCATTTAGATATAAGTCACTGCCATTAGGAGTAGCAATGTTTAGGTTATAGCCTGCACGACAGTTTGATTGTACGTTAATAGACTCTTCTTTTATAGAAGTGTTGGTTCCAGAAGGTGAAACGTCTAGTGAAACAGAATTACTTGTAGTTATAGAAATAGAGTAGGCAAAAACAGAATTAGAGTTAAAACAAACGTTAAGATAAATAGAAAATAATGAGATACCAAAAAACAAACACAGTGCCCCAAAAATACTCTTTGTTTTTGTTCTTTTCACCTTTAAACACCTGTTTGTTAAATGTATGACCTTTTGGTCTCTTTAATTATATAATGCTAAAGGTTAAAAGGCAAGGGTAATTCTTGTAAAAAACTACTATTAAATTTTGGTATAATTTAGGTATGGATATTTATGATTTGATTAATGATTTTCTGGAACACCTAGAGGTGGAGGCTGGGCGAAGTAAAAAAACTGTTGATAACTACCGGCTGTATTTGGAGAGGTTTGTGGAGATTGCGTTGGAAATATTAAATAAAGACGAAATGAGGCCACAAGATATTACAAAGGAACTACTGCGAAAATATAGAATTAAACTAAACCGTTATGGTTCCGAGAATGGCGAAGAGGATTTAAAAGTGATTACGCAGGCATACCATTTGATTGCGCTGAGAGGTTTTTTGAAATATTTGGCGAGGAGAGACATTAAATCATTAGATCCTTCCCTGGTGGAGCTGCCTCATGTGATTCGTAAGCAAGTGACATTTCTACATTATGACGAGGTAGAAGATATGTTGGAACAAATTGATTTGTCGTCGGAGTCTGGGCTGAGAGATAGGGCAATAATTGAATTGTTGTATTCTGGGGGGCTCCGGGTGTCTGAACTAGTGGGGCTAAACCGTGATTCTATCAATCTGGAAAGACGAGAGTTTATGGTGCGAGGAAAGGGGTCCAAAGACCGTCCAATATTTATTTCGCAATCTGCAGCGGATAGAGTACAGGATTATTTAGATGCAAGGACCGATTCCCTACCGGCGCTGTTCTTGAATAACTCGCGTAATTTGCAAACAGCAGACACGTCTGGCGATTATCGGCGAATGACGGTGAGGAGCGTGGAAAGAATTGTAGAAAAATATGCACGATTGGCTGGGATTACGAAGCACGTTTCGCCACATACTTTGCGCCATTCGTTTGCAACGGATTTACTGATGAATGGGGCGGATTTAAGGGCGGTACAATCCATGCTGGGACATGCGGATATTTCTACGACGCAGATTTATACGCATGTGACGGATGCGCATTTAAGAGAAATCCATGAAAAGTTTCATAGTGAAACGAAGTAAGTTTTATTAATTATTATCCTATTTATGAACTGCTCAACAATAATAGCAATGCATCTGCATCACCCATTGTAAAGTAAGTATTCATTATATCAGTAGAACCAAGTTGCCCATTCCCATTAATATTTATCCAGTCATCAAATTTATAACCAGAGACCAATGCTGGATAAAGATAATAATTTGTTCCGGGCGTGAGATTTGGACAAGTGTAATAACCATGAGAAGAATCAGTCAATGGACAATTAATCAGACTGCCACTAGCAGACCCAACCCTCACATTCACTGACGACACGCCAGAGTATCCATAGTCTCTATTATCGTCCATTATTACGAGATTATACTTGGGCCCTGGTTCTGGCTCGGGTTCTGGCTCTGGTTCGGGCTCGGGTTCTGGAGTATATATTACAATTGCATTGGGGTCATATAGACGGATAACTGTAGAAATAGTGGACGGGGTGTTGTCGCCTACGCCATACCAACATGTACGAATATAAAAATCATAAAAGGCTGAAACATTTGAAGCGTTTTTACCACTACCGTCAACGACACTGGTGCTATTGTCGTCTTTTACTGCTACTATATATATCCCCTCAACTCCATTTTCTGCTAAACGTGCATTTGAAATATCTGCAGTAATGTTGCTATGTTCGTTGGAATAAATTAAATGTGGGTAAGTCATAGCAGGAACTAAAAACCCACTGTCGAAGGTTTTTATTGCTTGGCTAACAACGTCATCAGATAATTCATTTTTGGAAAGGTTCGCATATTCGCCTAAATAATTGATATTGATGGCGAAAGGTTGCTTGTTTTCGGTACTTGGCCATTGAATTTGGTACATATCATCGCAAGAACCGATTGAGAACTGTGTTACATCAGAATTTGAACTGTTGAGCTCTATGGCGTTGTCCGTGATGCGTTCCCATAGTTTGGAGTAGCGACCGTCTAGGCCTTCCATGTCAGAAATGTAGGCAGAATGGATAAAGCGAAGTGCTTCGGCTTGAGCGTCAATTTGTTCGCGTGTGAGGGTGGTTTCTAGAGAGGTTTGAGCCCCGGCAGTGCCATTACTCATGACGGCGACAACAGCTACTGCAACCATGGAAAAAATGCCTACGGCAAGCGTTACTTCAATGAGAGTGTCACCCTTTTTAATCATAAGCTTATTATAGCATATGTTGTAAAAAATCAGCAAGGCAACAGACGATGACAAAAGCCGCAACCATAAATGGGCCAAAATAAATCTGGTGGTTTTTGCGTTTAATGACGGCAGGTGCCATAACGAGACAGGCGAGAATATTGGCGAGGCAAAGCGTAAGAAGAGCTAGCCATGGCTCATATAGTACGATTGCAAGAGCAGTACCAAGTAGCCAGTCGCCATCGCCTACCCATTTACCTTTAGAGATTATGTAAAGCGCCAAATAAAGACCGCCGAGGATAAGAATAGAAAGAAGCGGTTTAATAACTAGTTCGTAAGAAAATGGAGAGGTTTGAAGAATAGTAATTTCTTTAATAATAAGGCTAATGATAGCGACAATAATTGCGATGGTGAGAAATCTAGTGGGGAGCTCGCCATAGAGACCGTCGTAGATAGCGAGAAAACTAATTATAATTACAAAGATAAGAAGGATGGCAAATTGAAACCAAGTGATAAGAGAGGCAGTTGTAATATCTATCGTAAAGCCAAGGAATAAAAACCCTAGAGCAAGTGTGAGTTCAGAGATGATTTCGGCTAGACCAATTTTGTGATGGCATTTACGGCATTTGCCACGGAGGATGAGCCACGAAACGATTGGAATATTGTCATACCATTTGAGTTGGTACTTGCAATGCATGCAGAGTGAGCGGGGGCTTAATTTTTTGGCGGATTTATTGACCTCACGATAATGAAGACGACGAGCCTCACAACAAAGAAAGGAACCGAAACAAGCCCCGAGGATGAATAATAGAATATAGAATAAAACTTGCATAGTTTTATTGTAGCACAAGCCTCTTGAATTTTATGCGGAATTGATTATAATAAGCATAAGGAGAAATATGAAAAAGGGTGATTTTAGGTTTAAAAGAGGTTTTACCATTATTGAGGTCTCATTGGTGCTGGCAATTGCTGGGCTAATTTTTTTGATGGTGTTTGTCGCTCTTCCCTCTCTGCAACGCAACCAGCGGGATGCGAGAAGAAGAGAGGATGTGATGACATATTTGGAAGAGCTAAAAGCATACCAGAGGAATAATCGCGGGTATCTGCCTAATAACACTACGGCGTGGAATAGTTTTTTTAGTGAATACTTTAAGAACTTCGTTGATCCTTCTGGTGGCGAATATCAACAGGTTGTAGTCCAATGTGGAGATGTAAACGCCGATGCAGCTTGTAATAACAATGTTATCAATAATGTATATAGTTCTCCATTCCCTTTCCAATACGGTGACAAATCATTCGTCCTGTTGGTGGTTGAAAGGGCAGCTTGCGATGGTGATAAACCTATAAAAACATCTAATCCGAGGAATGTGGCAGTGTTGTATCGGCTTGAAGGTGCTGGAGTTTACTGCGACAATATATAGATAATTATATTATTCACTTTTTAGGCATCTAATAGAATAGCCACGATGCTTGTTGGAAGTGCCTGTGCCCGGGTCTAGCCTTGAGGATTCGATGTTGAGTAAATATGCACTATTGCTTTGGCCAGTAGCAGAAGTCCAGTAGCTGCCAATAGTACTTCTATTTAATGCAGAATCGTTATAATAATAACCAGACCAAACGAAATTATTCGGGAAGTGTCTTAAGGCATTGGATATAGGGCTAACTTCGTTAGAACCACTATAATATGGTCTATTAGAACTGTTATAGTTTTCAGGAAGAATTCCATTATTAATGCTATTGACTATGAGCCCCCAGTAATCATTAGCGTCCTTATTGCTTTTGTCACTTCCCTTTGGTAATCGCCAGCCTTTTGGGCAAATGGAAGTATCATTAACTACCGTATCAGAACTAGAATAGGATGTAGTGTCGGCAATTGCAGCGGCCCAGGTGTAATAATTGCCATAACTATAAATATTAGTGCTCCCTAATGCTGGCTTAATTGCACGAGAGAATGTATTGCTATTGTTATAACGTGGGAATCTGCTGCTAATATAGTCTCCGGAAATAATGTTTTCCGTTGTACCGTCTGTGCTATATAAGCTGTTTGCTATTGCTACATCTGCAAAATTGTTATTTTCGGATTCGGCAAGCCCCGTGAAGCTTGGATTGTAACCCTGTGCTAACAATGCTTTATTATCCAAGGAATTTTCGGATTCTAATCTTAGATTTTCTGTAATCCAACAGTTTCCATCAGCAAGTTTTGCTACAGCATAGGCATTATCATCGCGAGCGTCTTGGAGCGCAATGACGCTACCAACTCCAAGTTCATTGCAACCATCCCATTCCTGTAAGGTTTCGTCTGCTTTTAGCCACACAGCGTATAGATGCATACCATACAATGACAAATCGTTAGTAAGAATTGTTTCATTTGGACCATAAACAGTGACAACTTCGTTATTATTAAGTTTCGTGGCAGCATTCTTGTCTGTGCTCCAACCAAGGAAGCCATAATTTGGCAGTGAATAATTGCTAGCTAACAAAGTTACATTTGAATTACTAGATACTGGTTGTTGTCCCATCGTTCCTTCAGCGTCTGAATTATTTTGATAATAACAAATGTGTTCACTCGGGCAATCTGACCATTGTGCATAAAGCGTGACAAAGTTTTCAGCAGAAGCGAGATCAGTCACAGGCTGGCCACTTTGGTACTGTGTTCCAGAGCCATCTTGTGCGGTATTCCAACCTATGAAATAGTAAGTAGTCCCATCCTGTGTTGGGTTGCCATATACTTCTGTGGTAAGATTTGTGGTGGCCCCCTCCAGTATAGTCTGGTTGGACACTTCGCCTGTGCCAGTGACAGGAATGCCCAAATTGGTCCCCGTGGGATCATACATAACGGTATATTGGAAGCAGTCCTCTGGTAGAGTAGCATAATAAACAATAGTGCCTGAGTTATGGTTTTCATCTTCGGCCATTTTATATTGGCCCGCCAAAGTATTGTTTGCAACTTTTACGCCATAATATATAAATAAATTGTCATTGATTAAAGAAGAGCTTGCTGTTTGAGCAGGGGTACGAAGTGTAATAGAATTATCAAGTGTAGGGACAGGTCTAAAAATACTATTTTTTGTAGGGACTTCATTAGAATCTGAGAAATAAAAACCCCAAGTATTGTTTGAAGATATTAGGCTATTAATTCCATCTGAAGGGGAGAAGTATGAACCTGGAGAATTGTTATTTGCACTACCATCCAAATATAGATTATTATCGTTTACGGTAGTAGATAAAGAAAGGTGATACCCGGCATGGCAGGTGGTGGTAACATTTAATTCTGCTTCTCTGATTGTTACGCCATCCCCTGAAGGAGAAACCTCAATTTCTTGGATACCGCTAGTTGAAAGGCTGAGCATGTGTTCAGCATAACTATCCCTAGAAGCAAAAAACAGCGAGATAAGGAGTGTAATTATAATATACGACGCAGTTTGTATTTTTTTGTTTTTCATTTTTGTTTTGACCCTCTACGTGTACTAGTGTATCATGCTTATTCTTGTTTGTCAAGAAAAAATCGCCCCTGATGTGGGGCGATCTTTTGTATATTAGCTAATTCTACTGATCGTCGATACAGTAAGTACCGGCACCTTCTAGACGATAAATAACAGCAAAGTGACGAGCTGTGTCAACTACGGCTTTTTCACCATCGCACTTAGCACCTGTGCGGATGTAGACGATGTGGTCCATTTCTGTTTTGTCATATTCAAATGCGCCAGACCCAATATTCATGCCATAATATGTACCATCTGGGTCTTGGAAGTAGTTCACAGTAGTACTATCCGCAGTACCAGAGTTCATATAGTTACGCACAAATTTACAAGCTGAGGTTTGACAGTTTGGATCAGTCGTACTATCTGCATATTTTTCTACGCCTTCCCAGGTTGCTGAATCAACTGGCAAGTTGGAGCCATTATTCGTACCTTGGTTGTTGGTCTGATATTGCACTAGTGAAGTGTCAACACGTGCAAGGTCGTTACGACGGGCTGTATCACGCTGAGAACGCTGGAGCGCTGGGAGCGCGACGAAGACCATCAAGAAGATAAGACCTGCGATAGCAAGCACAAGCACGACCTCAATGATGGTGAAGCCTTTTTTAGAGTTGATATTTGCTTTAGCCATAAATAAATCCTTTCTTAGATTTTTTATCCTTATGCTTATAATAACTTAATTCAAAATAAAAATCAAGAGTTTTAAAAATTATGTGGCGACTGAGTTGACGAGTGAGTAAATTGGGAGCAAGGTACCACCCACTACGACGCCAATAAGACCGGCCATGATAACCATAAGAATTGGCTCAATCATAGTGGAAATAGCATTGATTTGCTCGTCAAGTTCATTTTCGTAAACTTGGGCGGCTTTACCTAACATTTCGTCAATTTTGCCGGATTCTTCGCCAATACTCGCCATCTGCGGGACGAGTGGTAACATATATTCGCGGTCTTTTAACGATTCGGAAAGTGGTTTGCCACCTTTAATAATTTCAATGGATTTAGTATACTCTTCTTCTACAACAGTGTTGCTGACTGCTTCTATAGCAATTTTGACAGAATCAAGCATCGGTACACCGGTCGCTAACATCATTTCGGCAGTGCGTGCAAAACGTGAAACATAAAGTTTGCGGAACAAACCGCCAAAAATTGGAACGTGAATCTTAAATCCATCTGCGACTTTACGACCAGCTGGGGTCTTTTTAATTGCATACCAAATTGCGGCGCCAATAGCAGCAATAATAATTACGACTAACCACCAAAAATTGCCGAAGAAATCAGAAATATTAACTAAGAACTGGGTAAGGCCTGGTAGTTCCTCGCCCATATCTTCATAAAGATTCTTAACCTGCGGAACGACCATAATCATCATAAATGCAAGTACAGCAATAATTACAACTAAAATAATGGCTGGATAAACAAGGGCACCTTTGATTTTGCTCATCATGGCGGCGTCTTTTTCTTCCTGATCGGCAAGACGTTTTAAAGCAAGATCCAAAGTACCGGATGTTTCACCTGCACGAATGAGTGCCAAATAAACGCCGTTAAATATGTCTGGGTATTGGGCGAATGAGTCGTATAGGGTTTTACCAGATTCTACATTGGTAAGAATTTCTTCTACAATCGTCTTCATAGTCTTGGCCTGGGTTTGGCTTGCAACGGTACGTAGGCTGGTAGCGAGTGGCAGGCCGGCTCCAATTAGAGTTGACAATTGGCGAGTGAACATGATGCGGTCTTTAGTAGTGACGCGGCCTTTGCCGCCAAAGAGACCTGTTCCCTCTTCAACAACAGTGTCTGGGATATAACCTTGTTCTATTAAAAGGCGTCCGGCAATTTGCTCGTTTTCGGCCTGAATGGTACCTTTGACGGCTTTGCCAGTTTCCTTTTCTCTAGCTTTATAGTTATATCGTTTCATTTTAGCCCTTGACTAGCCTGTTTAATTCATTGATATCTACGGCAAATTCGCGAGCAGAATCATAAGTAATGACGCCTGTTTGGACTAGCTTTGCTAGGGTACGATCCATAGTCTGCATACCTTGGTCTGCACCAGTTTGAATAGCATTATCAATTTGGTGAGTTTTACCGTCGCGAATAAGCGAACGAATAGCAGAGTTTGCTACCATAATTTCAGCGGCGACAACACGACCACCACCGATAGCCGGAACAAGACGCTGAGCGCAAATGGCCATTAGCATATTAGAAAGTTGTGTACGGACTTGGGGTTGCTGGTGGGATGGGAATACATCTACCATACGGTCAATAGATTGAGCGGCTGAGTTAGTATGTAAGGTAGCAAAGACAAGGTGACCGGTTTCGGCGATGGTAATAGCGGCCTGGATAGTTTCAAGGTCACGCATCTCACCAATTAGAACCACATCTGGGTCTTCACGCAGAACCGAACGAAGTGCAGCTGCAAAACTAAAAGTATCGTAGTGAACTTCACGTTGGGCAATGACAGAGCGTTGAGAACGATGGGTGAACTCAATTGGATCTTCAATAGTGATAATATGAGTAGATTTCTCGCGATTAATTTTATCTACTAAGGCGGCTAGGGTAGTAGATTTACCAGAACCAGTAGGGCCAGTGACGAGAACTAAACCACGTGGGAAATCTGCAAAGGTCTCCACGATGGCTGGCATACCAAGATCATTAATGTTTTTAATCTGGTTCGGGATGAGACGAAAAGCTGCGGCGAGTTTGCCTCTTTCATGAAAAGCGTTAACGCGAAAACGGGCGATATCCCCAAAAGCAAAAGAATAATCAAATTCTTTGTCTTTCATAAGGATTTTTTGTTGCTCTTCGTCTAAGGTAGCAAAAACTAAATTGCGAACGGTTTCCTCATTTAATGGAGAACTCCCAGCTACTGGTGTAAGCACGCCATCAATACGTAGAATTGGTGGGAGGCCATATTGGAGATGCAAATCTGAAGCATTGCGACGAACACATTCTTCAAGTAAGTTTTCTATTTTAACTGTAGTATTGATTTGACCAGTGTTTTCCATAGTTTTTTAAAGCTTTGACGTTACGAGAGATCGCTGGCAACGCGGTTGACTTCCTCCAATGATGTTATTCCTGACAGGACCTTGAGCATGCCGTCCTGGCGCATAGTGACAGTTCCCTTTGTTTTAGCAAGGCGCATGATTTCGTTAGCAGTAGCATGGGAAATAATTAACTTCTGGATATCTTCATCCACGACGATGGTTTCATAAAGACCGGCACGACCTGAATAGCCGCCTGGGGTTTCTTTGGAATTAATACCCCTGGCTAGCATATAATAATCATCGTTCCTTACTGGAAGACCAGGATAGCCAAGGTCTTCGCTAATACTTGCGACTGATTCTTTATCGTCTGGTAATAAATCACCAATTAAATCATTGATGCCTTTGGTTTCAATTTCAGAAGACTTATACATTTCGCGTTTTTCAGTTATACGGCGTACGAGGCGCTGGCCAATAACAACATTTAGAGTGGACGCAAGAAGGAATGGCTCAATACCCATATCAAGAAGACGAGGCAAAATACCGGCAGCTGAGTTAGTGTGTAGTGTGCTAAATACTAAGTGGCCGGTAAGGGCAGCCTGCACAGCAAGAGAGGCAGTTTCGGAGTCACGAATCTCGCCTACCATTACTACGTCTGGGTCTTGACGGAGAATGGAACGTAAACCACTAGCAAAGGTAAGACCAGCATCAACGTTAACTTGAATCTGGTTAATGCCTTCCATTTTATATTCCACTGGATCTTCCAATGTGACGATGTTGATTTCTTCAGATTTAATCTTTTGAATGAGAGCATAGAGTGTAGTAGACTTACCAGAACCAGTAGGACCGGAGGTGAGAATCATGCCGTTTGGTTTCTTAATACCTTCAAGCACATCACGAAGAGCACGGCCACTCATACCCATTTTTTCTATTTCCATACTGACGCCGGTTTTGTCCAAAAGACGAATGACAACTTGTTCGCCCCAAGTGACCGGCGAAATAGCAATACGAAGGTCAATCTCCTGGTCATCTACTAAAACAGTAAACTGACCATCCTGCGGGATACGATGTTCGTCAATTTTCAGATTAGACAAAATTTTAATGCGAGATACTAATGCTGGTGCAACGGTTTTTGGTAAATCCATAATTTTGCGAAGTACACCATCAATACGACAGCGAATAATGAGAGAGTTTTCTAGTGGTTCAATGTGGATATCTGAGGCTTTAGTCTTGGCGGCGTAACTTAGAATCGTGGTGAGAGCTTTGGAAATTGGTGAGTCTTGAACGATGGTTTTGACGTTGGAATTCGCTGATTCAGCGGCTTCTTCGCCAGTTTCGCGAACTGCATCTTTGACACCGGAAAAGTCACCGTGATATTGTTCTTGCATTTCGCGGATGCCACGTTCAGAGGACATCCAAACACGAATTGGCTGATTGACTAAGTTAGAAAGGTAGTCGGTAGCCTGGACGTTAGTGACGTCTACCATGGCTACATTTAACATGCCATCTTTTTCGCCTAACGGTACAGCTAGAACTCGTTCTGAGGCTTCGGCTGGGATTTTGGCTAAAATGTCCTGGTCAATCGTAATATTCTTGAGTTCAACGTATGGCACGCCAATAATAACCGCAGTAGCATGAGCGACCATATCGTCACTAATAATTTTGTGAGCGATTAAATCAGCAAGAATTGGGCGACCATTCATTTCGGCATCTTGTTTGATGGTACCAACTAAATTAGGGTCGGCAAGACCTTCTGCTAACAGAAGTTCAGTAATTTTTTCTTCGGCTTCTCTAGTCAGAAGAGCCATTATTGATTCTCCTGAGATGCCTCATCTATGCATTCTCCGTATTGATTAACTTCATCGCAATCCCCGACATACACTTCTACGGTTGGGTTGAGCGCCTTGTAATTGAAAAGTTCTGGGTTTGGGTCGGTGAGATTTGTGGTTATATTTGAATTCACGGTTTTAAATTCAACTGGTTGGATTTCGCCTAAAAACAAGTTGCAAATGAAGAATGCAGCGATTGCGCCTATGAGAGCTGTTCCAATTGCGGTAGTAAGATCTTTTTTCATGTTTATTTGGCCTCCGGTTTAATAGTTGTTGTGGATTCAGTGATTTTAGATGGATCTGTATAATAAGAATCGGCTTGCGCATGTAAAATCAGTGTATCGTCGCCGCCCCATTCAATAGTAGCTCTTCCAATGTTGAATTCACGAATAGATCGTTCAATATTGTGGAGAATTGTCATAGTCGTAGCTGTGCTTGCTTCAATAGAGAGGTTAATAGATAATGCGTTAATACCTACATTTGCTTGTTTCCCAGAAGGAGTAGTGCCTGGGCTAATGGTTTGTGGCTCCCAACCAGAAGTAATAAATAACTTATTAAGACTAGCTAATAGAGCTTCTTCATTGCGAAAAGCCGGCAAGGCATCAGGAATGATACGAAGGGCGGAACAAGTTTTCATTAGTTGACTAGCGTCTAATAAGTCTTGTGCTGTTTTTGCACCATCTAGAATCGTCTTAAGCTCTTTGTAGGTGTATTGTTTGCCTGTACTTTGATTAACACAAGAAGAGTCACCTTCCTTAGGAACTGAATTTAGAGCTTGATTGGCGGCAAGATTCTCTAGAATGTTTGAACGTAAAGTATTTGGAATTTGAGAAATCTCAATGCTATTTGGATCACATTTTTTTAATTCTTCGCTGTTATAAACGGAACCAGCAGGTTTTTTACAAACACCAGTAGTTTCAATTATTTTGGAATAAGAGGCAATGGATTGTTCTTCTGCAGCGATAACTTTAGCATTAAAGAAAATTTGTTGAACAAAGTGGCTAGTAAGAGATACTGCAACTCCTAATACAACAGAGGCTGCAATAACCGATAAAATCATATACTGCTGGGCTTCGGAGATTTTGGCGCGTTTGCCGATTGCGACTTCTTTTGCCATTTTTAGTTACCTCCATTCTTATTAGTATCGTTGTTTGCATCTGTGTTGGTATTAGTATTACACGCAGTATCGTCTGCCGCACAATCTGCTGCGCGCTCACCAAACATAGTCTGAATCTGAACATAGGAATCTGTCACGTTGTGATGACCCGATGGAGCAAGAGCTAGTAAATGATGGTTATTAAATAAATACACTTGAGGGTTTAAGGTGATAATTGCCGAAAATCTTAATACTAATTGGTCATCAGCACCACGACCATTTGATGAATCGGTAATTTTAATACCATTTGAGCCATCCTCACTAGAACCTTGCACGAGATTGCACGGGTTATCGGCTTGATTCCATTTTGGATTTTGGCTGTCACTTGTGATAACACCAACGTACTTAACACAGGAGCTCTCAAAGTGCTCAACATTGGAAATAGTACCGTCTAAGCTCATGTAGGGTTGGCTATCGGATGGGGTTGTTTTGTACCAATCACTAAACTGCGGGGTACGCCAGATGCGAACTACAGTTTGGCCTTCGTAGTTTTCGGTAGCATAGCCATTATTGTTATTATCACTGTCGGCGTTCTCAGAATTATTGGCTGAAGGGTTGCAACCGTCTTCGTTGATTGTCCAATAGGCATAGTTGCCTTTTGCAGGGTCATTAAAGACTGCACCATCCAGACCACTTTCTATCATACAGTAAGCTGGGATGGTATTGCCTTGACGGTCTACGTAGCTACCGTAATCATATCGCATATAATCCATACTCTTCTTGAATGAATCTAATACCCGGTAGTCAATAAGTGGTTCTTCACCGGCATTAGCTTGAGCATCAAAAGAAAATGTCGGAGCATCGCCTGACAAATCTACATTTAGTTCTGAAATTTTAATTGTATCCGCACCAGTAGGAATTAATGCTGACAAAATATCAAAGGTACGCGAAAGAACTTTCTTATTGCTCGTGAGCGTGCTGATGTTCCCTAATTGGTCTTTAAAGGTTAGAAAGTCATTTAAATCGGTGTAGGAATTTAATTTATTTGATAATTCGTTAATGGTAGCCTTCTTGCCATCTATTGCGGAGAATTGGCCGCCCATGATTAGACCGGCAAGTGCTGTGACGCCTGCTGCAGCGGCAGCTACAACAATACAAAGGAAGAAAATGAAATTTCTGAGTTTGAGAGTTTTAATCATCTCTCCTTTAATATCAGGAACTAGATTAATTTCACGTGCCATTAGTCATTGCTCCTTTCCGATAAACCTATCGCTACTGCAAATTCGCTTGCGACACTCATCAGTGCTTTTTGTTGTCCGGCTGTAGTGCGAACCAGCTGCCATGGATTGCCGCGCATGGCTGGAACATTAGTTTTTGATTCAATGTATTCTGGGAATAGTGGGATCATACCGGCGTAACCAGACAAAACTATGCCGCCAACTTTGCCGCCTAAGTATTTGGTTTGGAAGAAGCGGACGGATTTGGCTAACTCTGCAGCATAGTTATCAAGATGTGAATTAAGAATTGCAAATACTTTTCCTTCTACTTGGTTTTGGTCGATACCAAATTTTAGGATAAATTGGCGAGATTGGTCTTCGCGAACATTTAAGCCATTTGAAACCGCCTTGACTAATGTGTTAAATCCACCTGGGATTGAACGGACTAGTCTTGGTTGGTTCTTGAAATAAATTACTAAATCAGTAGATTTTTCGCCAAAATCTACAATCATAGTTGCATCAATTGCACCTGGGATAGCTAACGCTCTTGCCATAGCAAGTGGCTCTGGCTCCATGGCAACAATATTGAGACCAGTTTTTTCAATCATCTCCATGGATGATTCAGCATAATCTTTTGCAACAGAGCTAACTAAGACTTCAGTCTTAGCAGGATCGTTTGGGCTAGGGCCTAGAATAACATAATCTGCTTTAGCGTCGCTCATGGCCATAGGAACATACTTATCAAGCTCGTATTTAAAGGATTTGCGGAGTTCTTTTTCGGGAAGGGTTTCGGTCTCTACGATAGAAGTGAAGGTTTTGCTAGCAGGAAGACCTAAAGCAATGTTTTTGGTTTTAATACCTGCTTGATTTACGGCGCCCAAAATAGCCTCACCTAGGCGTTTTTTACCAAGGTCAGACGAATCTTGTGTTAATTTTTGATCAATGGGTACATATGCGAACTTCTGAAGCGTCCAGCCGTGTTGAGACCCACCAGAAAGTTGTACGATTCGCATCGAGTTCGTCCCTATATCTAGCGAGAAGAAATCGCCCACGCCATGCAATAAGTTCATATGTTATATTATATGCTTATGTTTTGTAAAATGCAAGTTTATTTTGCTTTTTTTAATAAATAAAATCGCTCTTTGTTGCCAGTTTTGCCTTTTAATTCATTGTCATGTTTTTCTATGATGACAAAATTGTTTTGTTTTAGCCATAATTCAAAGTTTTTGATGATTTCACGACGTATCTTTTCGTTTTTGACTATACCGCGATTTAGCTGATCTGGTCTAGCCTCAAATTGAGGCTTTAGCATGACTAGAAATTCAGTGTGTGTATTAGAAAGAGATTTCTTGGCATATGCTAAAACTTTTTTGAGGCTAAGAAACGAGACGTCTGCTACAATAACATCAGGAACCTCAATACAGACAATTGAATTATATTCTTTGGAGCACTCTCCAGAAGACAATTCTACTGTCTTTACATTAAAAACATCTGTTTTTTCGTGGAGAACGATGCGCTTATCATAGCGCAAGGGTTTCACCATTTGATTGGTTCCCTTTTCTACTGCGATGACTTTTTTGGCGCCATGGTCTAAGGCATATTTAGTGAAGCCACCGGTGGAAGAGCCAATATCTAGAACTGTTTTGCCATTGAAATCAAAATGGAAGGCCTTGGCGGCATCAGAAAGTTTTATATAACCACGAAAAGCAGAATTTCCATTCTCGGGAGCGCTCCGGGGTGCTTGCCCAAGTTTTACTCCCTCGGATTGGAAATTCTGCTTATTCGTCATCTACTTTCGTCTTTCTTGATTATTCACTACAGATGTTATTTGCGCCTTTCGCGATAGGCATAGGTGTCGGTATCTACTGAGACGATATCGCCTTTTTTGATGAACGCTGGAACTTTAATAACAACGCCAGTCTCTAGAGTAGCGTCTTTCATGACAGAACTAGTAGTATCACCTTTTACTGCGTTTTCGGTATAAGTAACGGCGAGCCAAATATTCTTTGGAAGTTGGAGATTAATAGGTGTACCGTTATAAAACTGAATTTCCATTTCATCGCCATCTTTCATAAAATCTTTGGAATCACCAACCATTTCAGCGGCTAGCTCATACTGTTCAAATGACTCTGGGTCCATAAAATAAAACTTTTCGTCGTCTCTGTATAAATACTGGACTTTCCTGGTTGTGACTTCAGCAGGTTCAATTTTCTCTTGACCTTTAAAAGTCTTAGGAAGTAAAGCACCTGTAATGAGGTTTTTGACCTTGACGTTAACAATGGAACCGCCTCGGCCCATAACTTTTTGTGAGTATTCCACCACCTTATACGGCTGCCCGTCTAAAGTGATGAGAGTGTTTTTCTTTAGATCTGTTGGTCCGTACATATTTACTCCTTATTTACTTACAAATGGTAAAAGTGCCAAATGACGTGCACGCTTGATAGCAACTGCTAACTGGCGTTGTTGCTTAGCTGAAAGGCCAGTTTTGCTAATAGGTTCAATACGACCATAGCTATCGGTATAACGTTGTAAGGTCTTTACATCACGATAGTCAAAGTAAAGATTTGGGTCATTCTTATATTTTTTCATTTCTATCCTCCTTCCTCTTTTAGAATGGTACTTCACTTAAATCAATTTCGCCTTCTGGGATATCGTCTGGGATATCGTTGGCTGGAGACGCTTCTGGAGCTGATTCTTGTGAATAATCATTAGAATAAGAATTGCCACCATCACGATTGGCTGAGCCGGCAAAATTAAAATCTTCAACAACAATTTCAACGCGAGAGCGTTTTTTGCCATCAGTTTTATCTTCCCAGCTGCGCTGGTCAAGACGACCCGAAACGAGCACGCCAGAGCCTTTTTTGGCATATTGGGCGATCATTTCACCGAGTTTACCCCAAGCAGAACAATCAATGAATGAAACATCTTCTTTTTGCTCGCCACTAGCATCACGATAAACACGGTTAACAGCTACTGAAAAGCTACAAACGGTGGAACCATTTGGCGTTGTGCGAAGTTCTGGATCGCGAGTTAAATTACCAGTAATGATTGCTTTAGAAAAACCGCGCATGATTATTCTCCTTTTTCTTCTGCGTTATCAGTTTTAGATTCAGCTTCTTTTTTGGCAAGAAACTTGGCTTTGCGTTCGTCGGTGCGAACGAGCAAATAGCGCAAAATTTCATCGGTAATATTAAAGGTTGATGAGATTTTGCTTGGTGCCTCGGCAGGCAAAGAAACATCAAAATAGTAATAGATGGCAAAATCTTGGCCATTGATAGAATAGGCGAGGCGTTTCTTGCCTTCTGCTTCTTCTTTGGTAATTTTGCCGCCTGCTGATTTGATGATTTTTTTCACCTTTTCGGTGGCGGGGTCTATATTCATCTCTAAATCAGGATGAAATAAGACTGTGAGTTCATAGTCTTTCATGAATACTCCTTTGGTTAAAGCAGGGGCTGTTCTCCGATTCCCTTCTTGGGGCGGGTTGACACACCTGCTGAGCTAATAATGGTTGTATTATATCACAGAGGTATAAAGATTTCAAGAGGACTTTTTCGTATTTTGAACTAACTAAAAGTTTAGACGTTTGCTAATGCATCAAATTCTTCCATGGAGGAGATGAGGACGTCGCGAGGTTTATTGCCGTTTTGCGGGCCAATGACACCGATTTCTTCAAACCAGATGGCAAGGCCGGAGACAAAACCATGGCCTTTACCGAGGTAAGTTTGGAGCATTGCGGTTGAAAACTTGCCTTTGTTAAGAGATATTTCTACAGCTTTTCGGACGATTGGGTCTTGGGGGTCAAAACGGCGGCCAAGGTCACCCATGCCTCCACCTTCAGGCGTCATACCTTTAATGGCGACTTGTTGAGAAATGACCTCATCATTGTATTCTGGTGGGCGTTGAGTGCGTAAGAAATCAGTAACTGCATTGATGTCTTTGTCAGAAGCCCAGGCGCCTTGGATACGGCGAGGTTTGCCCATCATTTCGGTGGTCAGAAGAAGCATGTCGCCTTTACCAAGAAGCTTTTCGGCGCCACCTTGGTCTAACATAATACGTGAATCCATTTGAGAACCGACGGCGAAAGCGATACGACCAGGAATATTAGCCTTAATGAGACCTGTGATAACTTTTACCTCTGGACGCTGGGTAGCGAGTACGAGGTGAATACCTGCTGCACGACCTTTTTGTGCGATGCGGACTATGAGCATTTCCAAATCTTTACCTGCCATCATCATAAGGTCGGCCATCTCGTCAATAACCACAACGATGTATGGCATTTTGCTAGCTTTTTCGTCTGGGTTACTTTCGGCTTCATTGGCAATTTTGGCATTATAGTCTGAGATGTTTTTGACTTTCTCTTCGGCCATTAGAGTATAACGGCGTTCCATTTCGCCGACCGCCCATTTCATGGCAGAAAGAGCTTTTTCAGTGCTGGTGATAATCGGAGTGAGAAGATGAGGAATGTCTTGATACTGCGCCATTTCAACTTGTTTCGGGTCAACGATAATGAGCTTCATGTCGGATGGAGCGTTACGATACAACAGAGAGGTAATGAGAGTATTGGTCATAACAGACTTACCTGAACCAGTGGTACCTGCAATGAGAAGGTGAGGCATTTTAGCCAAATTGGCGATAACGGCGTGGCCTGAAATGTCTTTGCCTACTGCAAAATCAAGCGGATTGGTGGATTTTTTCCAATCGCTGGATTCTAGGACGCTTCGCAACCTCACGTCGGCAGAGCGGGCGTTTGGTATTTCTACACCAACTGAACGGGTGCCTGGGATAGGCGCCTCAATACGTATTTTGTCTACGGCGAGGTTAAGGGCTAATTCTTTGTCGCGGGCGAGAATTTTGGATAGGTTAACGCCAGCTGGTGGTTTCATGGTGTATTGGGTGACGCGTGGACCAACATTGGCGCCTTCCATTTCTACGTCAATGCCAAATTCGGCAAGTGTGGTCTTAATGATGTAGGCATTCTGTTGGATATTGCCGGCATCAGCAGGCGACTGCTTTTTTTCCAGTAAATCAATTGCTGGCATTTTCCAGTCTGGGTCGGAAATGGCAACAAGAGCTTTTTCTTCCTTAACAGGAGCGGCTTGGACTTTGGCTGGAGATTTAGCAAGTTTGGCGTCTGTTGGCGTTGTCTCAGTGCTAACGCCAGAATTAACTTTAATTTCAAGCTGACCGAGTTTTTTGGATTTTTTGGATTGGTTGTCGTCGGCGGTGGCAGATTTTTTGCCAGGTTTGACGAGATTTTTGGTGCCTTTAAACATAGTTACAGGAGAAATCTGGAGGATAAAGGCAGTGGTGATGAAAATTAAAACGATGTAAATAAAGATCACTACTCCTTGGCTTAAAACATTTGTCATGAGAGAGTTAAGCCACTGACCAAGACCGCCACCAGAATGCCAAATTGCAGCAATGCCAGAAATCCAAATAATCATGAGGAGGCTTGCGATATATACCGGGACGGCTACACGATTGTTTTCGCTACGGAAGATTTTGACAGCCAAGTAAATAAGGAGGGCTGGAACAAAATATGCTGCGGTGCCTATCAATTTAAGAAAAAACTGATGGACATTATTAAGAACATTGCCACCTTGGCCAAACCAAGTAATTACGAAAAAGAGAGCTAGAGCAATCATAAAGACTGCAATGGTTTGTCGCCAAAAACCACCTGGGAGTTCGTGTTCTACTGGGGCTTCTTTGGCCCGCTTGGTGGAGCGTTTTCGTGAAGTTTTTCTTTTTTTAGCAGTCATAGGTATATTATAGCACACTTTAAAGAAAAACACAAGAGGTATAGAGTTCTCGTTTTTGGGGATTTGTGGTATAATGTGGAATATTGGACCGTCGCCAAGCGGTAAGGCACTGGGTTTTGGTCCCAGCATTCGCAGGTTCGAATCCTGCCGGTCCAGCCATTTTTTTGTTATAATTTGTTTATGATTAGGATTATTGCAGGGGGCAAGAAAAATAGCGATTGGGGGAAGACGGCCTGTGATGAATACGAAAAAAGGCTGCGGAAGCCATTTGATATTACGTGGGAGTTTATGGATGAGGAAAAATTAGAGAAAAAACTGGAAAAATGGCCGTTTGATAATGGCGACTTTGTGATATGTTGTGATGAGCGTGGTAAAAATATATCATCAGGCGAATATGCATCGCTATTAAACAGGTCTTTCGTTGAATCGCGAAATGTGGTGATTTTGATAGGTGGAGCTTATGGTTTTTCTGAGGCCGTTAGAGAAAAGGCCAATTTTGTGTGGAGCTTCTCACGTTTAGTATTTCCGCATGCTCTTGCTCGTGTGATTGTTTGTGAACAGATATATCGGGCTTCACAAATTATGGGCGGAGGAAAGTATCATCACGAGTAATATTCGTCTGGTGATATATTTAAGATGTGGTATAATGTAATGCATGTTGATACTTGGGATAGAGACAAGTTGTGATGAGACGGCTGCCGCTGTAGTGCGGGATGGCTGTGATATTTTGTCTAATGTTGTGGTAAGCCAAATTGATATTTTTGCGGAATACGGGGGTGTTATTCCAGAGGTAGCGGCAAGATCGCACTTGGAAGTGATATTGCCGGTGATTGATAAGGCATTAGCTGACGCTTCTTGCAATTGGGATGATATTGATGCGATTGCAGTAACACACGCACCGGGGCTACTTGGTTCCCTGTTGATTGGAACACTTACTGCTCGGACTTTGGCGATTTTACATGATAAGCCTCTTTATGCCGTGCACCATCTAAAATCGCATGTGTATGCAAATTGGCTGCCAGACGGCACAAAGAAGCATCCTGAGTTCCCTTTGCTAGCGTTAGTAGTATCAGGGGGCCATACGCAGATATTGTATATGAAGGGACATAATCAGTTTAAAATAATTGGCACGACAAGAGACGATGCGGTAGGAGAATGCTTTGATAAAATTGCAAAGATTTTAGGGCTGCCTTATCCAGGAGGACCAGCGATAGCCGAAGCAGCTTTAAAAGGAGATGCTAACAAATATAAATTCCCTCATCCTAAATTGCCAGGATTAGATTTTTCTTTTTCTGGGTTAAAAACGGCAGTGCTCCGCACTGTACAGAAAGAGGTAGGAGTATCAATTTCCTATCCATCGCATCAGCTTAAAGAACTACTCGCACCTAAACAAGTATGTGATTTTGCCGCATCATTTCAAAAGACAGCTGCAGATATTTTGTGCGAAAAATTAGAGATGGCTTTAGAGATGTATCCTGATGCAAAATCTATCGTAGTGGCTGGTGGAGTTTCGGCGAATAAGACGTTGCGCGAGAAGCTAACAGAGGCATATTTCCCTACTCCTGAGTTGTCTGGGGATAATGGGGCGATGGTAGGGGCGGCATGTTTTTATGAGATAAAATCTGGAGTAAAGCCAGTGAATCCTTATAAGCTTAACATTTATCCAAGAATATCTGTAGAAAAGTAGATTTTAGATATCGTTCTGATCAAATATACGACTAGAAACAAGCTTCATAATACGACGAAGTATTTCGTAGAAAACTAATGAAGAAACGATGGCGATTAGAGCTGCAATAAGACCGGTAGGGCTTAAAAAGACAAAATCAAAGAAACGGTGCGTGAAAGGAATAAGGAATGCGCCGGCAATTATGCCAATGATTGCAAGAAGCAAGCTGGAGCGCAGTGGGTTTAAAGGTTTGGAAATCCAATAAATTAGGGCTAGGTCGGTGGCGAATGTGACAAATATAGCTATGGTGGAAAGATCGGTACTCGGGAAAACTCCGAAGTGGGCAAGAAGCGATATTACAAGCATGGAGACAGAAATTGTAAAACCAACGGGCACGGAATATTCAATGATATTGCGAATGAAGCGGTTTTTGATGCGCGCAGTATTATGCTCCAAGGCGAGAATGAGGCCCGGAAAACCAATACAGGCAAAATTTAGTAACGACATTTCAACTGGCGAGGAAAAGGGATACTGGATAGGGATAAAAATGAAAATAACTGCTAGAATACTGGCGTATACGGTTTTCGCCAGAAATAGGGCGGTGGAACGTTCAAGGTTGTTTATGGACTGACGGCCCTCATCCATAATAGAGGGGACAGATTCGTAGCCAGAATTTAGGAGCACAATTTTGGCGGAGCGGCGAGCGGCATCAGAACCATCACCAATGGCGATAGAAACATCGGCTTCCTTCATAGCTAAAATATCGTTAACGCCGTCGCCGGTCATGGCAACAGTATTTCCCTGTTTTTTAAGTGCCCTGATAAGATTTTTCTTTTCGTTGGGTTTTACCCTAGTAAAAATTGTGTAGTCCTTTACTAACTGATCATAATCTGGATTTTTGAGAGTTGATAAGTCGGTAGCCCGCTCATAATCTTTGACCCCTGTTTGTTTGGCTATTTTTTGGACGGTGCGAAGATTGTCACCAGAAATAATTTTGACGGCTATGTCGTTTTTATAAAAATAATTGATAATGTTTTTTGCATTAGGACGAAGCTCATCTTCTAGGAGTGCATATCCTAATAATTTGTTGTTTTTGGTGACAGCTAAAATGCGATATTCATCTGAAAAATTGGGTTTTTCTTTAGTAATAAACTCCGGGGCACCCATTAAATAGGTGTTTTTGTTTGTAACAATTCCTGAATATTTACGGTCAGATGAGAATGGGATGATTTCATTAATTTGCTCTGTGGGCTCATATTCAGTGTCTTTTAGAAGTTTTTCCTTTAAGGCGGTGCTAGTGGCGTTTCCGGCTGTATCAGTGCTTAAAATAAGCTTAAGCGCGTTAATAAGGGCATCTTTAGTATATGATTTCGCTGGAACAAGGTCTTTTAATTTCATACGACCTGTGGTGAGTGTCCCGGTTTTATCTAAAGCAATACAATCTGTACGAGCTAAGGTTTCTATGGAATAGAGATCTTGGACCAAAACTTGTTTTTTGCTGAGACGGATTGTGGCAAGGGCTAGCACTGTGCTGGTCAGGAGGACGAGACCCTCTGGGATCATGTTAATTAGTGAGGCCACAGTGCTGGTGATGGCGATAGTTGTGTTGCCATCGTTAATTCTAAAACGGCTCCACAACACAAGTGCGCCAATTGGAATTAATGCAAACGAAATGTATTTGACGATGTTATTCATAAGAGTAAATAGCTTAGAGTTGGTGGTTTTAATAGAGTGAGCGGTGGTTTCAATTTTGTTTAGCTGACTTTTTGTGCCAACAGCAATCGCTTCGGCTTTACAGGTGCCGGAAACTATAAATGAGCCGGAAATGAGTTTATCACCTTTTTGTTTTTTGATATTATCCTGTTCGCCGGTGATAAATGACTCATTTACCTCTACTTCGCCTTCTTTTACTTCGCTGTCTACGAGAATTTGATCGCCTAAAGATAAAATTAGCAAATCACCCTCTACGAGCTCATCGGCGGGAATTTGAATGGTTTTGCCTTCTCTGATAACGGTTGGCTGTTGCTCAGAAACTAAACGTAATTTGTCTACGATTCGTTTTGCTCTTACCTCGTTAATAATGCTTATCAGAGTATTTGCAATAGCGATAAAAACAAATAAGAGGTTTTTGTAGGAGCCAACTGAGATAATAAGGACAGCAAGAATCAGGTTAACAAGATTGAAAATTGTAAAAGTATTTTTAAAAATAATTTTAGAGATCGTGTTACGATTTTTATGGGTGCTCTGATTTACTTTCCCCTGTTTAATTTTGGCTTCAATTTGTTTATTGGTAAGACCTTCCATGTGATAATTGTAGCATATCTGAATACTTTTGACTTTAATAGGGATAAATGTTAAAATTTAATCAGTATTTGTACATTAAAAAGGAGGGAACTGATTATGCGTCAATTTGTAGTTGAATTTGATTTTATTGGGGTTACTAAAGAAAAAGTTGATGTTTTGCTTTTAACTTACGGTTTAGAGCAAAAAATCTCTGCTAAGGGGCTTTGGTCTGTAATTGATTGTGGGACGCTACTAGGTCCAGGTAACAAGGAGTATCCTACCTGTAAGTTGGTAACGCCACTACTAACTCTGCCAGAAATCCATGACCTGAAATGGGTGATGGAGAGGATATACGATATCGGAGCAATGGTTGCCCCGTTTGAACCGGTAAAAATCCATTTTCTGGGAGATTATTCTTATAGATATGCAAAAAAAATTATTAAACATTTAGTTGCCTGCAATAAAATGCTATTTACTTTTATTTTGTATTCCAATTATTCATCTTTACTGCCTTCCGATTCGCAATTTCATAGATTGAGTGATAATGAAAAACTTTATCATTACAAAATCTTAATTGACAAAATTGAAGACAAAGCAGAGAGACGCGAAGTTGAGGACTTAGTTTATAAAATTATAGAGAGTGAAGCAAAACCTTTATATTATAAAAAGCCTTAACAAATGTGCCGGCTATTATAGTCGGCACTTTTTCTATTTGCGGTTTTTTAGTTTACTGAGTAATTTATGGAATTGATAGAAAAGTAAGTTAGTTGGGAGCTCATAATCTCCTATTAACTCGGTGACTTTACCGGTCTCTTCGGAGGTGAATCCTTTTTTAAAATCATAAATGCCATAATCTTTGGATGATTTGTTGGGGAGGCCATTAATGCCGTAAAAGTTGTAAATTTTGAAGCTATTTTCGGCAGCGTATTTAATCATATGCCATTGGATAAGGTATTGAGCATTGTATTCTTTCATGTATTTTTCGTCACTTCCAGAGAAAAGATAAATAATTTCGTCGCCATAAAGCATAAACATCGCAGCAGAAAGAGGTGTGTGGTCTGAAGTTTCGGCCAACATAAATTTTACTTCTCCTTTTTCATGGAACAGATCATACATTTGCTCGTAATATTGTAAGGATTTATCTGTAAAGTCACGGCGTTTAGAGGTGGCTTCGGTGATTTTTTTAAAGATGTTTAGTTCTTCCCTATTTAGCTCGCGAATCTGTACACCGGCTTTTTCGGCCTTTCGGATATGGTTCCTAGTGTTTCTCTTCATCTCTGTGAATAATTGGTCAGGAGTTTTTTTGTCTGTTATGAGGATAAACTGGTATTTAGGGGTGGATTCATCTTTAAGAGGTATAAAGCCGCAGTTTTTGAGGTTCTTGACAGCGTTTTTGTGGTTAAAACCATTTTCTTTTATTTCGCCGTCTCTTGTGCGTTCAATTAATTGGTAGTTTGGATCAATTATCAGGTTGTATCCATTATGAGTTTTAATGTAATTCTTGAGGTTCTTAAAGAAGAAATTAACTAGTACTTGATTTTCATAATCTAGGATAGGACCACCTGGGGCGAAGTAGGTGGATTTGCCAAGAAAGGTTGGTTTAGCTACAAGCATGGATGCTGCGATAAGATCGTTGCCCTCTTTTACGCCAAAATAATAGACTGTCCAACCGTTTTGCTCCCGGAGTTTGGCAATTTCTGGGGTTTGGGTGAATGATTTATAGGGAGATTTATCGGCAAATTGGCGGAATTCTTCTGGATTTATAGTTATAAAATTCATAATCACATTATAGCACTTTGCTAGTTGTTTTTGAAAAGCTTTCGGTCAAGTTTTAGAAAATCAACAAAGTCGGTGATGGTTTTGATTTCTTGGTTTATTTTAGCTAATTCGGCTGTTTTATCAATTGGTTTACGGGGGTTTGCCGGCTCAAAAGCGTCCTTTTTGTCGTAAATTGCAATATGCAATTTATTATCGGTAAAGCAAAGCATGATTTTACCTTGCTGCTTTGTGCTAATCTGCTCCAAGTGGTCAATAAAGGCCGGGTCTAACAGATAGTATGCTTCAAAATCATCCTCTGCATAAACCATAAATAAGTCATTAAAAGTGGGAGATTCTGTGGTGATTTTTTTAATTTTGCGTTTCAATTCTCTGTTTTCATTTAGTTTAATTGCTGCGTTGAATCCTTTTTGAATGACTTGAAGGCGAAAAGTAAATTTTTTGGGGAATTCATAAATCATCCATCTTCCTTTAAAAACAGTGGTGTAGTAGGTGTTTCCGTCTGAGTCTTCATGAGATTGTAAAATATCCACATCGGCTTGTTTTAGAGAAACATTGTGATATTTAGCGGTAAATAAATCGTTGGAATAGTAGACATCGCCCATACGTATCATTCCGGTTTCTTTTAATTCGCTTGCGGGCATTCCTGCTTCGTGATGATAATCTACTTCTGTAAAAATTTTATTTATACTCTGTTCTACAAAAAATGCTTTGTACATTGAGTTGTAGATTTCTACTTTTTCTTTTTTTGTTTTTAATGCTTTAGCAAGAAAATAGGCATCGATGATAAATACTGGGAATGAAATTACGGCCGCTAGAGGGAAAGTGGCGATTGTTAGAATTATTACTATCCAGAGAGCTACACTAATAATAACTGGTGACGTTGACTTTCTGCTAGCTTCTATATACGCTTTGCGAGCGTTTTCTAAATCTTCAAAAGTCATTTGATTCTTCTTCTTAATTGATTTAGTTTGCGGGTGGCTTGATACAGCTTATATTTGGCTGGTTTCAAGATGATATCATAGGTCCCGGCGTAGTTTTTTTGGTAGCCGGCAAAGGTCTTTTTGAAGTTGGTAAAGCCGGACCAGGGGTGATTTTTGGGGGCGCCCTCCGGTGCAATACCCCAGAAATCAAATATTTTGAGATTTTTGGCTTTGGCGTCTTTTATAAGTTGAATAGTGAGAATCCCGGTAGCATGGAGTTCGCGACCTTTGTCAGATTGGGCACCTTGGAGGTTATAACGGGTGGTTTTGTCGTCAAAAACTAGGCCAGCTGCTATGATTTCTTGATTTTTTGTTTCGGGATTCTGATATTTTACTAAATATAAAGTTGCAAATGGTTGGCTTAACTCTGTTTTCAGATAGTTTTCTGAAAAAGTGTTAATTCCCTTTTCTTTGGCAAGAGCTTGTTGTAATTTGATTAAATGTTGGATGTCTTCTGGGTTATGGGAAACTTCGGTAGTGATTCCTTTTTTGTCGGCTGACTTATAATAGCGATAGAGTCGGCTAGGGAGTTTTTGCTTCAACTCTTCGTCGGTACCCGTAAGATCTAATACCCAAGTCTCCTTTGGATTTAAATCATGGGATTTTTTGGTATTTTTTGGTAAATATTCTGTGAAGTTTGGGTCTTGTGGTTCGGTGCGGATAAACGAAGCGTCATATTTATTTGCAATTTCTTGTAATTCTTTGAAGGCTTCCTGGAAGGATTTTTTATCACGATATACTGGGCCGTATGGCAAATATAGGTAGTTACAAACGGGGGTAGATTTAATAATTGCGAGAAATTGATAATTCTCTGTTTGGTTAAAAACTGCTTTCTCATTTAGGTCCTGTTGCAGCTTATACCATGCCTTTGATTGTGTAATTGGCGTATCCATAAAAACAATTATACCATGTTTTGCTGTGAAGTTTTTTGACAACATAAGCATATTATTTTATGCTTATGCAAAATTTCCGTCAAATGAGGTTTTGCCGGTAAATTTATTTAATTATTCCCTGTTTTAGCGCTGAGGTTGTGGAGACTTACTTAAACATTCTTGGTTGCTAAAACTACTCCCAATTGTCGCTGGTGCGGCAATTGTTAGTTTGATTTTAGCGAAAGCATTTTGGTTTGTCAAGTGGGTTGCTAGTCAGTTTGGTTGCTAATATTACGGTATTAGCATTTATTTTGGTTATGCTTTTTGTGGATAAATAATGGGGAATTGTGGTGGATAAACTTGCCTTTTAGTGTGCTAAAATAAGGTTATGGCCTATATTAGAAAATTCAAAACTACTTCCGGTGCAACTGGCGTTCAGGTTTGCTACAAAGAGGGAAGTAAGGTCGTCAAAACCGTGCATGTTGGGTCCGCTTCTTCCGAAGTTGGGCTTGCTAAATTACTTCGCAAAGCACAGGGAATAATTGACGGTAACAATAAGCCTTTATTTAATCTTGATAAGTTTAATATAAAGCAAGAAAAAGAGAGCTCCTAGGAGCTCTCTTTTGAAAGGAGTAAATGAGACTATCATTTAAGTTTCCTCAAATGATTATCTTCAGCAACATCTTTTAATACTGCATAAAACATTTTTTTGACCTCCCGAATTGATTCGTCGTCTCTGTAGGCATAGGCCTTATAGGTGAGGGAATCAATAATCTTGTTTGCATCGGCATTTGTTGCGCCTTTTGCACACAATTCCGCTAGAGCGAACAGGTAACTTTCTTCCTCTAAATAGCCATTTCTGCTAATTAAGTAATTAGCTAAAAGGGACGGGGAAGCACCGTACTGAAGGAGCGTTTTATAGTGCTCTACGAAGTACAGTGGATATGGTTCGCCGACGAGCTCAATTAACTCGTCAATTTCAACCCCACTCTCTAGTATCTCATCTAAGTTATACCAGATTTGTTTCGGACTCATGCTACTAAGAAGTCTTTTGATGTCTTCTTTACCCATCGCTGCAGTTTCCTCCTTTTCAAAAAATTAAGATGCAAAGCATTGCTTCATTGTGTTATTTTACCATATTTTTTATTATTAGTCAATTATTTAGATAACTTCAAGCTGTTGTTTGAGGTGAGAAATTAGAGCCTGTTTTTCGTTTATTTGATCCTGCGTTTCTTTCACTAGATGTGCGGGGGCTTTTTCTACATAGTTTGGGTTTTCCATACGTGCATTAAGAGCGTCTAGCTCGCGACCGACAGAGAGAATTTTCTCTGTCAGGGTATCTTTGTAAGCGTTTACAACTGACTCTGGAACATCTAGGTATAATTCATGATTAGCTAAAGCTAGTTTAAGGCCTTTTGGAGAACCATTTAATGCAATCACGGCTGGGACCTTGGTGAGATTCTTAATTAATAGTTGGTTGTCCGCTACAATGCTGTCATTGTTATACATGAGGTTATATTTTTTCGCGTTATTAGTGCCTGGCAGGGCCTGTAAGGTGGTTCTGGCTTCAGACACGATAATTCTTATGTTTTGGAAGTTTGCGGCTGAAATTGGGTCGTATTTGAGCTTGGCTGGCCACTTGGCTGTCACAATAAACCCTTCAGTCCATGAGAGATTTTGCCAAATTACCTCTGTAACAAATGGGGCAAATGGGTGAAGAGCTATTAGAATTGCTTCTAGGGTAGTTTTTAGTAGTTCGGCATTCTTATAGATTTTTTGCGATTCCAAAAACCAGTCTGCGTATTTATCCCAAATTGTTTGATACAAGACTTCAACTGCCTCGCTAAAGCGATATTCCTGCATTGATTTTTCAACTTGATTTAGGCAGTCATTAATCTCTTGGCAAATCCAATCTTCGCCCATGTTATCTGTCTGATAGGTCGTCGTTGATGGTTCGTTCTCGTTGCACTCATCTACGATGCCCTGAACGAAGCGTGAAATATTCCAGAGTTTATTACAGAGATTACGTCCGGCGATAACGGAGTTTTCAGAGAATGCTTGATTCATACCGGCTGAACGACCTCTTAATATGCCAAGACGGAAAGCATCAGAACCATATTTAGTGACAAGATCCATTGGGTTAATAACATTGCCTTTAGATTTGGACATTTTTTGGCCATGCTCATCTAGAACGAGACCGTGAAGATAGACTTCTTTAAACGGAACTTCCCCAGTAACATATAGCCCCATCATAATCATACGGGCAACCCATGCAAAGAGAATATCTGCCCCAGTTTCCATTACATTGAGTGGATAGTATGGGTTATAATTTTCCTTTGTCCAGTTAGTGCAAACAATCGGCCAGTGGGAGCTAGAAAACCAGGTATCAAAGGTGTCCTCATCGCGAACGTAGCGAACACCGGCTTTTTCTATCTCTTTGAGATTAGTGCGACGGTCGTAAATCCAATCTGGTTCATCTGTGGCGTCTTCATCGGCTTTTTTGAACATTGGAATAGCTATACCCCAAGGAATTTGGCGGGAAATATTCCAATCTTTGAGACCTTTGAGGTAGTTGATGAGCACTTTTTGCTTATTCTCTGGATAAAACTTAATTTCGCCTGCTTCTAGATGCTGAATGGCGACTTTGGCAAGTTTTTCTACGTCAATAAACCATTGGTCTTTAAGCATTGGCTCCAAAACAGTGCCACATTTGTAACAATGTGCAACAGAGTGAGTTATTTTATGCTCGCCCTTTAAGAGGCCTTGCTCTTTGAGGTCTTTAATAACTTGTTTACGACATTCCTCGGTAGTGAGATCATAATATTTCTCAGGTACATTAATCATTTTGCCAGATTCGGAAATAACTTGAATACGGTCTAGATTATGGCGTTCGCCTACCTCATAATCATCATAATCGTGTGCGGGGGTAATCTTGACGGCGCCAGTGCCATATTCAGGGTCGGCATGCTCGTCGGCGATGATAGGGATTTCGCGGTCTGTAAGAGGTAAATGAACAGTTTTGCCAATTTTATCCTTGTATTTAGGGTCTTCGGGGTTAACTGCCACTGCTACATCACCAAATAATGTCTCTGGTCTAGTAGTAGAAACGATGATATCGTCATATGCGATATCCCAGAGAGTGCCTGGTTCGTCTTTGTGTTCTACTTCAATATCTGCGAATGCTGTGCGGTGTTTCGGACAATAGTTGACAAGTTTTTCACCACGATAGATAAGGCCATCGTTCCACATCTTTTCAAAAGTGGTGTATATGCGATCGGTAACATTTTCATCTAGAGTAAAAGTAAGGTCATCCCAGGAGCAAGAAGCACCGAGTGCACGGAGTTGGAGCTCCATATTGCCGCGCTGTTCAGCAACAAAATCCCACACCTTGGAATATAGCTCGTTACGATCGTATTCAAAACGGGTGTGGCCGGTTTTTTCTAGATTTTTTTCATAAACTACCCAGGTCTCAAAGCCGGCGTGATCGGCACCTGGGATATACCAGGAGGATTTTCCTTTGAGACGATAATAGCGAGTTAAAGAATCTTCGGTTGCAACCGTTAGGCCGTGGCCAATATGGAGGTTACCGTTGGCATTTGGGGGCGGCATGACGATAGAATAGGTGTTTTTGGCGTGCTTGCGATCATCTTCTCCATCGCCATCATCATCGGTAGGGACGGTGGGAACTGTAGGATTAAAAACACCGGCCATTTCCCAGGCGGCATATATTTCTGATTCGTATTGGTTTGGTTCATAACTAGATGCAAATTTCATGGGTTTATTATAACATAATCTGATAATTGTGGTAAAATGTAGTGACAGGTTTTGCAAAACTCGTACATTTGAAAGGAGGAAGGAACGTGGCAATTAGTGTTTATTATTCTGCAGAAGAATTGGGGCTAGATGGTGCCCGAGCGAAAGCTAAAAAATTGCGAAATGAATATGGCTATCGGATAGTCAGTATAAAACACTGCCAAATACCTAAATGGGGGCAACTGACTGTACCTTATGCTGAAGATTATTCACAAACTGAATTAGGCTATAAAATCATAATGGACACCGGTGATACGGAATACACTCTAATAATGGAATAATTTTTGGCTAAAAGTCCTGCTATTAATGCAGGACTTTTTTATTGTTTAAATTCTAGCTTTGTGCGAATTTGTTCAAATTCTTCTGGGGTGAGATTTAGGGTGTGGCCATGCTGCCAATTGGGGTCTAAAGGCATTAAATGAACGTGAGCATGGGGCACGTCGGTTCCTATTACTTTCCAGAGAATACGAGCATTTAGTTGTTTTTCTAGGTGTTGTGAGAGTTTTTTGACTGTTTGCATCAGGGCTTGGTAGTCTTCATCAGGGAGTTCATAGATTTTATCGGTTTCATTTTTTGGAATGACCAAAGTGTGGCCTTTTGTCTCAGGATGAATATCTAAAAAAGCAATGGTTTTGTCGTCTTCATAGATTTTGTAACAGGGTATTTCACCCTTGATGATTTGGCTGAAGATGCTTGGCATGTTTGGTCCTCCTTATGATTAGATAGTAGATTACAGCGAAAATGAGGGCAAATCCGAGCGCACCTAAAACATCCGAAAGCCAGTGCTTGTTGGCGAGTATTCTTCCGACACATGTTAGAGAAATGAAGGCCAGCATAAAGACATAGAGTGCTGCACAGGCAACTTTGGATTTGATATATTTAGGTAAAATGATGGCGACGAGAAAAAATATTGTGGCAACTACCATGACATGGGTGGAGGGAAAAGAAGCCTCGCCGGAACCGTCTGGGCGAGTATTACAGATGAGAAATTTATCAAAAATTATATAGGTGATAACCATAAGAACGAGCGGGAGCGGGAACCAGAGGAGTTCTTTGTCGGTTTTTTTAAGTGATTTGCGTTTAATCCACTGAGTAAGGGCAAGAATCACAAAAACAAGAAGCACGGCAAATGATGCGATTAAGATGATATTTGTGATTTTATCCCATTGCATAGTTTTATTATACAACATAAAGGATTATTTTAATAATGGCCTTTGTCTTAGTTACTGTGTGTGACGAAGGTTTGATTGCGATAAGGGGGATTTATACCGGGTGTTGGAGTTTGATTGATTTTGAAACAGTGGTAGAATATGTTATAATTATTGCGTGAGTATAGACGATTTTATTGAAAGGCTAGCTAATTATAAAAGCAATGATGTGGTTTTTAATATGTACCGTGGGAATTCTGTGGCCGCTAAAAAATGTCGTAAAAATTTAAAAGAGTATTTAGAAAAACATAAGAATTCCCAAATATTGCTTGTTGGTGAGGCGCCAGGATACAAGGGTTGCGCCAGAACCGGCGTGCCATTTACGAGTGATTCAGGTGAAATTTCTGCAAAGGTTTTGCAGGGTGCCATTGATAAATATAGCCCAAATACCGATGTCTTGATGTGGAATGCATTCCCATTTCATCCGCACAAGAAAGGCGAACGTAAGTCTAACCGCAAACCAAGTAAAGCCGAAGTTCAATCAGCCAGTTGGATGATTATGAATTATTTTTTGGAAGTCTTTCCAAATATAAAATGTGTCGCCTCGGTGGGAAATGTGGCAAAAGAGTTGCTACAACAATTTGAATTTGAGTACAAACCGAGCCATATTTGCCATCCTTCGTATGGACATAAAAAGCAATGCGAAGAGGATACGTATCGGGCGTTATCTAGATTTTCTAACATTCTGTTGGATGAAAGGATCATGAGGTCTGTAGCTGATTGCGTAGAAGAAGAATACAAAGAGGCGGCCTATCACTATCTTAAGGAACACAAAAAGGAATTCTTTGATTGGTATGGATTGTCCGACCATATGGAATATGCGCATGCTTATTTATTAGGGGACAAAGATATTAATCTTTCCGAATATCAGAAATGGCCAAATGAGATTAGTACGGAGAAAAATGCGGAATATTTAGATAAGGTTAAGCCGGAATATATTACTCGAGTGGTGTGCGAAAGAGATGATCCGTACTATGATACTTCGGCTAGTATCTGGACAATGAAAGTGTATTTGAAGGTTCACGGTTGGAATGCGATGGCGACAATAGAAGATTCTTCGCCTTGGTATAAGAAGATTTTAGGGATGGTAGAAAAATCTGATGATTTTGTCCATAAAAGCATCGGAGATTATAGCGAAGAAGAGGGGTTTTGGTACGGGCGGTTTAGCTATACTAGAAAAAATGAGAAGGTTTAGCTATCTAATTAAAAAGATATCTGTCTGCTGCATTCAAAAAATCTACAAAATTATCTCCAGAGAAATGATGGTCTGCCCCTTTTATTATGTGGACTTTGGCGTATTTTGAATATTCATTGCAGTTATCGTAAGATGGGTCTTTATCACCAATTAAGATGATGTTTTTATTTTTATCACGTTCTGACATATTTGAGAATTCGTTTTGCTCTAGACCAGTAGCTGGATTAATTAATAATATCTTGTCAATATAATCAAATAGATGCGCAGTTGCGCCAAGCATGTACGCACCTAATGAATGTCCCATAGCATAGAGTTTTTTGCTTTGCATGTCGTAATGCTTTTCGATATAATCTAGAACTTCAAATAAATTGCGATAATGAAACTTCATTAGATTGTAGGGGTTGCTCATACGAATTACGGTCGCTTGGTATTTATGATTAATACTCTCGGCAATTCTTTTATATTTGTTTTCGTATCCATCTATAGAGCCATCTATACCAGGAACGATTAAGAAAACAATATCTGAGTCACCTGGGAGAATTGAAATTTCTATTTCGACTTCATCATCAAAAACTGGTCCTTCTTGAATGTATTTTATTGAAGTGTTTTGCATATAATAATTTTATCATTAAGAAGGGGAAAAACGGATTAGTTTTAAAAAAATATTGATATTAATGTAATAAATCATAATAATCATAAGCGTAAAAAGTGTAATAAGGAGGTCTGCATGAAAAAAGGCCTTAAAGAAGGCTTAATTTCACAATGGTACGCCCGACAGGATTCGAACCTACGACCTTTTGCTCCGCAAGCAAACGCTCTATCCAGCTGAGCTACGGGCGCAGAAAATGGTTCACCCTTGGGCCTTTAGGGCCCTCAGGCAAATATGTGGATGCTTTGAAAAATCGCTACATCCACCTAGAAATTAAATGAGCATCACCTTTATGGGGTGACGAGTTTATTATAACATATTTTTTAAAAAAATGTAGAGGGATTTTTAGAAGTTTTGTTTATTTTGTAATCAGAGAGATTATGATATAATTAACAGCGGAAGCGTGGCCGAGTGGTTGAAGGCGCACGACTCGAAATCGTGTGGGCGGGTGACCGTCTCGGAGGTTCGAATCCTCTCGCTTCCGCCATTAATTTGTTTATATAGGATTAGAACGGGACCTCACTGAGGTCTAATTCATTGTCATAAAGATATTCATAGGAGTCAGAGAGTTCTTCTTCTGCGTATTTATTTGGTTTAATCCAAGATGGTTTGGCATTGTAATATTCTTTGTTCATTGTGCTATTGTACCCGCGGCCCTTGGTGCCTTTAATGCGGTTACATCTAGAACAGGTAAGAACTAAGTTAGACAAGCTATTGTCGCCATTGGTAATCAGAGGCTTAATATGATCGGTGTGAGTGCAGGGCAAATGAATGTTGATATAACGTTTACACCATGCACATTTTTTATCTTGGCAGATATACTCTTCTTCTTTCCATTTTCTAAATAGGTCGGTTTTTTTGAGTTCTTCAAATTCATCTCTTAAGGCTTTCCACCCTTCAAAGTTATCATAACGTTTAACAAATTCGCCATTTACTGTAATATAACCTTTTCGGGCGGTGATGCGAGGCAAACCATAGATAGTAAAATAATCGTTTACATCAAAATTGCCTGGCCTGTAACCTTCTTCCATAAAGATTTCATCTTCATCAGAATAATATTTACATGCAAGATCATAGTTTTCTGGATATTCATTCTCCAAAAAATTCCACCAATTTTCACAATCATATTCGGTAAGAATATAATTATCGGTTGCGTAATCTGTCCTCATGGACCCTACCTTTTGCGACCATATCGCGCAAGTTTTGCTTAATTTGCTCTCTTGATAACATCATAAACTCCTAAAACTCATTTATGTCTTCTATTATACCACATATATCTTATTTTGTCAATTATAATAGAGGTGCTTGGCTGGTTGTATAGTATAGTTTATCTGATATAATGAAGATAGATGGAAGGTCAAGAGAAGAGAATTGAAATCTATAAGGGGCTGGAGGGTGAGGTAGTTTTTGATGTAGACATGGAGGGGGAAACAATTTGGGCGACACAGGCGCAAATTGCACAGCTTTTTGGTGTAGCTCCTCAGAACATTACTTACCATATCAGAAATATTTATAAAGAAGGGGAGTTAGCAGAGGAGCCTGCAGGAAACAAACGAACTTGTAAAGAAATTTTACAAGTTCGGGATGAAGGTGGACGTAAAATACAACGTAAGGTGAAAGTATACAATCTTGACATGATTATTTCGGTGGGTTACCGTGTGAATTCTAAAAAGGCGACACAGTTTAGGGTGTGGTCAACAAACGTTTTGAAAAAATATTTGGTAAATGGGGCGGTAGTGAATGAACAACGAATAAAGGAGCTGGCGGCACAACGTGAAATTAAGAAATTACATAACGTAGAAAATATGATGGCCCTAGTGCGGAGATTGACAATGAGAAATGAGCTGAGTGCGGGAGAAGCAAATGGGGTTTTAGAAGTTATTTCAAAATATGCAGGGAGTTTTCGCACTTTAGAGGAATACGATGATGGGTTTATAGATTTGTCATTTATGAGCGGGAAGAAGCGGATTAAAGAGTTAACAATAGAGATGTGCAAGTCGGCCGTAGAACAATTGCGCAGTAGCGTAAAGGGGTCGGATTTGTTTGGAAAAGAGAGGAATGGTAGTTTTGAGGGAAGTTTAACGGCAATTTTTCAGAGTTTTGATGGAAAAGAATTATATCCTTCGGTGCCAGAGAAGGCGGCTCATTTATTGTATTTCATAATTAAAGATCATCCATTTTATGACGGGAATAAGCGAATTGGGGCGCTACTTTTTATTTTGTTTTTGACTTTGAATGATTACCACCTGACAAAAAAAGGTGAAACTAAAATATCGGACAAGGCGCTAACTGCAATTGCTCTATTAATTGCGGAAAGTGAGCCAAAAGAAAAAGGGTTGATTGTGAGCCTGGTTTGTAAGTTATTAGAGTAAATATGATATAATGAGGTTATTATGGGAAAGAGTGAACAACCTAGAGGAAAAAACAAAAACGGTGGATTAAAAAACAGCTCGCAAAGGCTTAAGGCGAAGCTTTTGAAGTCTTATTATGGCAACCCGACTAAGGACATGCGTTTAATTGCAATTACTGGGACAACAGGGAAGGTAACTGTGGCGCATTATATCCATGAAATATTGAGGTCGGCTGGCGAGCAGGTGGCGGTTTTAGCCTCCGATCAGCCATTTAAGATGGGGATGCTGCATAAGTTTTTGTCTGATGCATGGAAGGCAGGGGCAAATTATGTAGTTGTGACGGTACCAGCAGAGGGCTTAAGAGATAATATCTTTTATGGTTTGCCGGTAACTGTAGCAGCAATGACAAATTTTGTAACTGCTGGGCTGAAAGATATGGAGCCAGATGAATATATTGATTGCGAAAAAACATTATTTGATATGAAACCTGAGATAGTTGTCTTAAATAGTGACGATGCAAATTATGAAGCATTTAAGGATTTTAAAGGGAGTAATAAAACGATTAATTATGGGCAAATTAGTGCAGATGTTAAGATACTAAACTCTAAGATATATGCAAAAGGAACTGAGGCCACTTTATCAGTTAATTCGGATGTTATCAACGTGGCAACGTTCATTCCTGGAGAAACTACGGTTTCTTATATGGCTTGTGCGGTGGCAATTGCACACGGGTTAGAAATACCGCTTGATAACGTAATTGACGGTATAGCTAATTACGATCCTGAATAGTGAGATTTAAGCAATTTCTTGACTACTTTAATATCTTCAAATGGGTGGGGACCGTCACTCCTAAGGATGGTTTTTTCGTGGCCTTTGCCTAATATAAGAACAAGGTCGCCTTTTTGAGCTTTTTGGAGAGCGAGAGCGATTGCTTTTTCGCGATTTAGTTCTTTGAATAAATCTTTGCCCTGAATTTTGCCATATTTTTCGGCGCCTTTAATAAACCCGGCGGCGATTTTTTCGGGGTCTTCATCGCGAGAATCATCTTCGGTGATAATAACGATATCAGAGTATTTTGCGAGTATTTCACCTCTGATTGGACGAGTGGAAGGATCGCGACGACCGGCGCCACCGTGAACGGAAATTATTTTACCTTTGTGGTCTTTTACTGAGGCGAAGACTTTTTCAAGAGCATCGGGAGCATGAGCATAATCTACTATAATCGTAAATGGCTGGCCTTCGTTAATAATATTCATACGGCCTTCAACTTCTGTGAGAGACTTGATTCCTTGTTCTATCTGTTCGTTAGTGAGACCTAGCTTTTTTCCTACCATGGCAGCGGCAAGGGAATTGTAAACATTGAACTCGCCTGGAATACTTGTGGCGATATTTATATCACCACATGAATATTTCACACCATTAACAGCTAATTTGATGTTTTCTGCGCGATTTTCGCCATTTTTTATGCCGTACGTGATATATTCTTTTGCAATAGTTTTATAATACTTGGTGGATGGGTCGTCGGCATTTAAAATACTAAATTTAGCAGCTTTAAATAGCTTACCCTTGGCTTTTCGGTAGTTATTCATGGTTTTGTGATAATCTAGATGCTCGTGGGTAAGATTGGTAAAAACGGCTATTTCAAAGGGAATACCTAAAGTACGAAATTCGGAAAGGGCGTGGGAAGTAACTTCTAAAACAAGAAATTCTGCACCTTGATTTGCGATGTCGCTGATGCGCTGATTGAGAGTAAAAGCATCAGTGGTGGTCATGTGATTTAGCTCTGGCTTTAATTTTTCGCAACCGTAGGAAACAGTCGTCATGAGACCAGTTTTATGACCGGCCTGATTTAACATGTGCCATATCATAAAAGAGGTGGTAGTTTTGCCGTTAGTACCAGTAACGCCAATAACACGTAATTTTTTGGCAGGATGATGATATTTAGTGCTGGCAAAAAGTGCCTGAACATAATGATAAGGCAAAACTGCTTGGTTATAAAATGGGAGTTTTTGGAGTTGTGCTTTCATACTATCTATAGTGTTTTAGTGAATCAATAGAATCCTTGCTGGCAGCTTTAAGGGCCGGATAAATACCAAAAATGATACCAATGACGAGCGTCGTGAGGAAGGTTATGGCAATAATTTCCCAACTGATGTATGGAGTAAATGGCGTAATGGTGGAGAGAAGGAAAGCTAAAACATAACCAAGAATTAGACCAAAAATACCGCCAAGAATAGAGAGAATCATAGCTTCAAAGAGAAATTGAATAAGAATATTACGAGAAGAAGCACCAACGGCTTTGCGAATTCCAATTTCATGGGTGCGCTCTGCAACAGAGACAAGCATAATATTCATTACTCCAATACCACCTACGACTAGGGAAATACCCGCAACTAAAGCAAGCATACCAGAAACTATCGTAAAGAGATTGCCAGCCGGATGAGTGATTTCATCGCCGTATGCAACGGAGAAATTGGTATCACCGTGCTTTTGTTCTTTCAATGTGTTAGTAACTTGTTCTTTAATAGTTGGGAGACTATCTGTGTTGGCGGCCTTAATATTGATTTGTTGAATTTGGGTTGAATGAGTTAGTTTATCTAGGGATTTAATGTCCATAATAAGAGCGTTGTCGTAATCAATGTTGTCAAAACTAATTGTTTTATCAATTTTATCTAGGACCCCTACTATCATGTATTTTTCGCCCATGATAGTAACGGTTTTGCCAATTGTACTGTTAATAGTGTTAAATAGTGCAAGTGACAAAGTATGGCCTAAAACAACAGAGTTTTCTTCATTTTCGTCATTCATAAAGGCGCCATATTTAATAGGGAGAGATTCAATTTGGATGAAATCAGTGTTTGTACCTAAGATAGAAACTGATTCATAAGTGTTTTTTTCGGAAGCTACAGTGTTAGTGCTGATAGCTATTGGGGCAGCAGCAGTCACATTATCAATTTTTTTGATGGCTTCAACGTCAGAAATAGATAAACTAGAATTTTGGAAAGAATTTGTGGAAGTAAGCTCTTCTACGATACTGGTCACAGAATCTTTAGTGGAACTAGGGCGCACCACCATGAGATCAGCTCCAATTTCGTTAATTTCTGATTTAACAAGATTTGAAATGCTACCGGTGAGAGAGAGTATAAGGATAATGCTAGCGACACCAATCGCAATGCCTAAACAGGTAAGGAACGAACGGGTACGATTCTCTTTAATGGAGGTTTTTGCTAACTTAAAATGGGTTCTTAATAAAAGTGCCATTATTTTTTCCTCCTATGAGATTTTTTGCGTTTTTTAGGTTTTTCATTATTGTTAGATAAAGAAGAAAAATCGGATTTTTTCTTTTTAATCTTAACGCTAATAGGTTGAGGGAGATTAGCGTCAGCTACTGTCTTGACGTCAGTATCTATTTGACCATCAAGCATGTTGATAACACGAGTAGCATAAACTGTAAGAGCGGGGTTATGCGTCACCATGATGATAGTGTTGCCTTCTTCGTGAATAGCTTTTAATTCTTCCATGACAATATGAGAACTGCGAGAGTCTAGATTGCCAGTTGGCTCGTCAGCTAGAATTATTTCAGGATCACTTACGATGGCACGTGCGATAGCAACGCGTTGTTGCTGACCGCCTGATAGCTGATAAGGAAGGTAGTATTCACGTTCTTCAAGGTGAAAACGTTTAAGTGCGGAAGAAGCTTTTTTGAGTCGGGAAGTTTTAGTATGACCAGTATAAACTAAAGGTAATGCAACATTTTCAATAATAGGTAAGTCTTCAATTAGATTAAAATTCTGGAAGATAAAGCCAATTTTTTTGGCGCGAAGCTTGGCTTGACGGCGAGCCGAAATACTAGCAACGCTTTCGCCGTTTAAATAATATTCGCCACGGGTTGCACGATCTAGGAGGCCAATAATATCTAGCAAAGTGGTCTTACCGCAGCCAGATGGCCCCATAATCATAATGAATTCACCACGTTTGATGGTTAAATCAAAATCCTTTAAAGCAAAGGATTCGGTATCACCATAGCCATAACGCTTGGTTAGCCCTTTTAATTCAATAATTGTATTATTTTCGCTCACCTCTTACTCCATGAATTTTAGCATGGCGGAAAGGACAAGATTCGAACTTGCGAAACCCTTGCGGGTTCACACGCTTTCCAAGCGTGCGCCTTCAACCACTCGGCCACCTTTCCGTCTTAAAAATATTCTAGCACGGTTTTAAATAAAATAGAAGTAGATTTTAGCTCTGATTGTTTGAACGGGCTTATTGCTATCCTCCAAGCAAAAATGGTTGGGTCCTCTATGATTAATGACGAGAGAGAATGACAAGGTTTTCTATATGGGGAGTATGAGGAAAGAAATTAAAAGTTTTTATCTCTGTTATTTGGTATTTTTCTAAGAGTAGTTTAACGTCGCGAGCTTGAGTAGCGGGGTTGCAGGAAAGATAAATAATCTTAACTGGTTGAACTTCTAAGAGATGACTAATAAGTTTTTTATCGCAACCGGCTCGGGGAGGATCTAAAATAACGGTTTGATCATGGCTAATATAATTTAGCACGTCTTCTGATTTCGCAAGAACTGTAGTGGGTTGCTTTATTTGAAGCGTGTCGTTATCTTGGGACTGTTCGGAAAAGTTTTGTTTACAATTTTTAACCATTTCATTAAACGCATATTTATCGCATTCTACCAATGTGAGATTTCTGTCGCTAGCTACAGAAAAACCAATTGTGCCAACGCCAGCATACAAATCTAAAACTTCGTTTGTAGTGATATGCTTTTTGATTTCAGCGAGAGCCATCTCATAAACAGGGAGATTTATTTGAAAAAACCCGTTTGGGGAATAAGAATACTTGTGGCCTAAAATACTATCATTAAGATTTGAAAAAATGGGGTGCGGCTGGTGATTTTCATAAAGGCCGCCGGCTACTTCGCCTTTTTGATTGCAGCGCAAGAGGAGAGTCTGATATTTGCGAGCTTCTTCGTGACGATCGTTTAAATCTTTGATTATTTGCGTGGCAGCCTGAAAAATTTCAGGGCGTTCAATACTTGAATTTGTGATTGGTATTTTACGATGAGAACCGCGAGCATGAAATGCTAGTTGAATTTGTGATTTTTGATTATCCCAATAGAGAGCATATTCCATTTTATTACGGTAAAAATAGTCGTTGCCGTCTGTATAAATTTTTGGGGGGTTGATAATGATACCATGTTCACGAAACAATTCGGTAACTAATTCCTGTTTTAATTGCAATTCATAATTATAGTCGGTAATTTGCCATGGGGAAGTTGAGAGGTAACAAGCGTCTTTAGGTGCGATACGGTAGGGTGATTCGTCTTGAATTTCCGTAGCGATTGCTTCGGAATAATGAGATTTATTTTTAGTAATCTCGTAACTAATGATTATTTCGCCAGGGAGAGCGTTCCAAAAGAAGGCTTTTTTGCCATCCGGTAAAGTGGCGAGTGCTTGTCCGCCAGGAATAATTTTTTCGGTCTTAATCATATTTTATATTATAACAAAATTATGTTATAATATAAACAGATTACAAAGGTCAAAAATGAGCGCTGAAGAATTATTAGTTAAAAATGAAGAGAAGGCCATTTCTGGTGATGATTTTATAGCAAATGTTTATGGACGAAATACTAAAATTGAGGGGAAGAAGTTAAGTGGCTGGAAATCATTGGGAGTAATGGGATTTTTGACGGCAATTATCGTAGTTTTTGCTATATTATTCAGCTCAGGGAATATTATTCCTTCGGCAATTTCTGAAAGACTAGTAGAAGAGACTGACGTGCAATACGCTGATGCGGTGGCAAGTAAAGAGTTAGTATTTCAACAAGCCTTGTTTAATGGTGAAATACCTGAAGACACTGCGGAAATATTAAAGCGAAAAGGGGTGTTAGTTGGATATTTAAAAGATGATAAGTTTGTAGAATCTAATAAAAATAATGGTGCTCTAAGTTTAAAAATAGATAATAAAATTATAGCTGCGAGTGATTTTATTAGTGAGGTGGAAAGTAATTTAAAGTTATATGAAGCATTCAATGAGGCAACTTATTCGCGGGCGGCATATTATTATGATGAAGCAGCCCAGGATGTTTTTAAGAAAATTGGCACAACGCGAAATAATTATAATAATGACGATGATTTTGACTCAGTAATGGAAAATGTTTTAGGAGAAGGAAGTAATATAGATGTAAATACTGTAGTGTTGGTAGAAAAAACTCGGAAAAATGAACAAACCGGTAAGACTGAAACTTATTATGAATACGAAGAGCGGGGAAATAATGCCGTATCAGATAGCGAATCTTTAGCATTTATAAATGCAGTAGGAGAAAAAAATACCGCTGGGACTAGTACGGAGGCAACTTTAAACTCTGCTGATGCCTTAAAAGTTGCTGATACGATGTCAAAAGAACAAAGATCATCCTTGTTTTATCTTACTTTCATGGAAAATATTAGCAAGATGAAGGCGGGAGAGGGCAATGATTCTAAATTGAACGATGCGATGAATTTTATTTATCTTTACAATGAAAATGAAGTAGTTGATGTTAAAACTGGTGAAGTAATAAAGGTATCTGGTTCCCCAATGGATTCACCGAGTTTAGCGGCAATTCTCGCAGGGAATCAAGTTGATATTAATGATGTACAAAATTATTCTTCAGAAAGAATTTTAAAACTTACTGAAAATAAATTGGGCGTAGAAAAAAATAATGATACTTTAAACACGGTGGCTTCTTCTGCTTTAGGAATTAAAGGTAAGGTGGGGCGATTTATTAATAATGGTGATGAAGGGGTAAACTATGAAATTCTAGGTTTTTCTGAGCCAATTATTAATAATTCTTTAGTAAACAATTCTTATAAAACTGTAAACGGTATAAATGCTGGAGAAATGTTGGTGGAAGGAGCTATTAATGTAGGGAAAGAATTAGCTAAAAAAAGTGGTGGTGCAGCTGGTGATGCGGCTGCGGTAGTTGCATATAGTAAACTTAATAATACCGTTATAGCAAGAGACGCAGAAATTGATAGAAAAAATAGAAGCCCATTTGACATTACTTCGCGTAATACTTTTCTTGGGTCGCTGGTTTATAATTTAGCATTTAGTTTAAATAAAAAAGGTGGACAGGGAATAATGTCACAGATGAGTGGATTATTAACCACTACTGGTAACTCTATAGCACAACTGATGCCAACTAGTTATGCAGATGCGACGGAATCATTTTTAACTAATTTTGGCGAATGTGAAACTTATGGGGCGATCGGGGCGGTAGGATCAGCAGGATGTTCAGAGATTGCCACTTTTGATACGACAACACTTAATGACCCATTCAATGATGAAGGATTTATTTCTTTTATAAATAGTAATACTACACTTAGTGATTCCGGTAAGAGAACTATTAATGATAATTCTGTGTTGGCAAATTATATTTTATATAATAATGAAAGAATTACTCCAGTTGGGGTGATGGATGGTGGAATTATTGATTCATTAAATAACGATTCATCTGTAATTAATATGTCGCCAAGTGTTTTAGATATGATTAAATCATTTCTCGGAACTTCAGATAATAGTAAAAGAATTGCGAGCGGTGCGGCTTTTGTAAATTCATCTAATAATCCGGATTGGCAAACCTATAAATATGCACAAAGATATGTATCTCTAGCTAGAGCAACAGAAAATTTAAATCGTTTCGCTGGAGAAAGTACAGCTTATAATAATATTTTGTATTTTGAGGGAGACGAAAATCCGGTGATGGCATTCTTAAATAATTATTATAAAATGGCTAATCGGTAGATTCTACGCTTGTAATAATTACTTGATTGTTTTTAAAATTTTTAATAAGGCTTTTTCTGCGTGCTTCATCTAGTTCGGAAAAAACATCATCTAATAAAATGACTGGGGTTTGATTGTTTTTTTGTTTTAATAAATTAGCTTCAGTAAATTTTAACGCTAAGATAACCGAGCGGGTTTCACCACGAGAAGCTGAACCATCTGCGGGTTTGTGATTAAAATAAAAAATATAATCATCACGATGTATACCAAAAGAAGTATGCCCTAAATAAGAATCTTTTGTAAAATTATCTTCAAGCTGTTTTAGATATGAATCACTTGAGGGATTTTTGAGGTCTGATTTGTAGATTATATTTATTTCGTCTTGATTATTAGCTATGGAACGATAAACGTCCGTAAGTTGTTGATTAATTTCGTTTATATATTGTTTACGTAGTTTATAAATGTCTGTGCCGTATTTGGATAACATAATATTCCACGAAAACAGTTTATCTTGAGAAAGATTATCTTCTTTTAATAATTCGTTGCGTTGCTTGAGGGCTTTTTCATATTTTGACAAACTAACTGCATACTGTTCATTAAATTGACTGAAAATTCGGTCATAGTAATCGCGGCGGCGACCAGGTGAATGACTAATTAAATTAAGGTCTGATGGTAAAAATAAAATGATAGGATATTTATTTTTTTTGGGTAGGCGTTTATTCTTTTTGTCGGAAATGATGAAATTTTTTGATTTTCCATCATAAGTGGCAACCGTTTTTTCACCGTTTTGATATTGAAGTTCAATTCGGTAAAATTCGGTACCTCGTTTAATAATATCTGGGTCTGTGGCGCGAAAACTTTTTCCCCTAGTAAGAATATAAATCGCTTCTAGAACCGATGTTTTACCACTACCATTTTCACCTATAATTAAAGAGGTTTCGTTAGTACATTCTAGGTTATATTTTGTGTGATTGCGAAAATTAACTAGTTTAATAGATTTAATAATCATTATGAGTTAAGTGGCATTATAATATGCGTATAATCATTATTCTTTTTATTACGAAGGACGATAGGTGCGATGCGATCTGAAAATTTAAAAATTATTTTTGATTCTTCTAGGGCATTTAAAGCATCTAAAAGAAAGCGGGAATTTAAATTAATTTTTCCGGATTTTTCTACTGTAGTTTCAATCTTTGAATCGTTCTCACCAAATTCATTTATGATTGATTTAACAGAAAAAGTGTCCGGTGCGATAGCTTCGCAAATAATAGAACCTCCAACTGAGCGAGAAAATAGTGCAGCAAGCTTGGTGACGCGAATTAATTCTTCGCGATTCAATTCTGTAGAAATATTACTATCCTTCGGAATGAGTTTCTGATAATCTGGAAAACTAGCATCAATTAACTTAGAAATTATTTCTACTTCACCTAGACGAAAACGCACTAAATCATCATTAAAGGAAATTTCTATTTCTTCACTCTCATCATTAATAGAACGGAGAACTTCTTGAAGAGAAGTGGCTGGAACAATGGCTTTTACTTCACTTTTAATTTTTTTAATGAGGTTTTTCTCTGCAAGGCGATAACCATCAGTTGCTGCAACTTTTAAGGTATCGTCACTAGTATTAAAATATACACCTGTGAGAGCTGGGCGAGTAAGATCATTAGAGCTTGCAATAATTACTTGGCTAATACTGGTTTTAAATTCATCAGTACTAATTTTATAAGTAACTGCTTCTTTGTCGTTGATTTCTGGTAATTCTGGAAAGTCGTCTGCTGCAACGCCATTAATAGTGGATGTATATTTACCTGCTTTAATGGTCACTTTAGTATCTTTAGAAGATATTTCAATATTTTCACCTTTTGGAAGATTAGAAACAAATTCAGTGAGGAGTTTAGCTGGAATTGTAATTACTCCATCTTCTGATTTGGAAACTGGAAGGAAATCTTTGATCGCCATATCAAGATTAGTGGTAATTAAAGATACTTTTTTGTTTTCTACTCTTATTAAAACATTATTTAATATTGGTAGAGTTGCTTTATTAATAGTAATACGACTTACATTATTTAAGGCTTTACTTAATTTTTCTTGTGTAACTGTAATTTTCATTTTTTATTCCTTTCAGTTATTACTATTAATAATTAAATAATTGTTGTTGTAGTAGTTATAGGGTCTGTGGAATAGTGGAAAGTATAGATAAGACCTATCTATTAGTAAATTGTGAAAAAGTGGGTGGGAAAGTGGGGAAAAACGATGCGAAAAAGTTGAATTTATACACATTTTTATAATGTTGATTAATTTTGCACAGAAATTTTCACATAAATTACACTGGGTTTTGAAGATGGTTTTACACGGGTTTTTCACAATTAAACTAACCATAGATTTTTTCCTTAATTTCTTCAATTTGATCTCGGAGAGTAAAATTAAGTTTGAGGCTATTGTTGATTTTTTTAATTCCATGCATTACTGTAGTGTGATCTTTTACACCAACTTCGGTTGCAATTTTTGTAGTACTTAGCCCTAATTCTTTTGATAAGAGAAGCATAGCAACTTGGCGGGCGAGCATGATATGAGAAACACGAGACTTGCTTTTTAGTTCGGTTGGAGTAAGATCGTAATATTTGGCTACTTTTTCAACAATTTGTTTGGGTGAAGTTGGGCGGAGTTTAGTGGTTTTATTAACATTTACAGAGCCGTTTTGAATGAGCTCTAATGGAGTAAGGTTACGAACTTCTGACATAAGAAGAATAGTAGATAATTCTCCCTCTAAATCACGAATATTTGTATTAACATTTTCGGCAATGTATTCAATCGCTTCTTGTTCAATTTCTGCGCCAATTTGCTCTGCTTTAGCGCGAAGAATTGCACATTTGTCTTCATATTTTGGTAATTGTATATCAAAGGCGCCGCCCATAGTAAGACGAGTAGCAAGACGCTCATCAACTGTTTTAATCTGGCTAGGGAGACGATCGGAGGTTACGATAATCTGTTTGTTAAGCTGATATAAATCATTAAAAATATTAAAAAACTCTTCTTGAGATTTTTCTTTATTAACAATGAATTGAAAATCATCTATAATAAGACAGTCTAATTTTTGGAATTTGCGATTAAATTCTTTACCTTTGCCGTTTTGGATGGCGTCAATAAAATCTGAATAAAAATGAGAGATTGGTGTGTAGTATATTTTAAGGTCAGGATTGTTTTTTAATAATTCATTACCAATAGCTTGGACAAGATGAGTTTTACCAAGACCTGGTCCACCATATAAGAAGAAAGGATTATAACGTGTGCCGGGGGCGTCAATAATACTACGGGCAGCAGACACAGCAAGGTCGTTATTAGAGCCTACTATGAAGTTTTCTAGAGTATACTTAGAGTTTAAACCGTTATTATTGGTTGTGTTTTGCTTGGTAGTAGCTTTGTAGGTTTTAGTATGTTCCTTTATAGCGTTGGGGGTAGTGACTACTTCACGAGGACGAACTCTGTTTTTATTGGAAGTTTTTACTTCAAAAGTTATTTCGTCAACTTTAATATTATTGTGCTGTAAGGCATTTTTGATTATGTCATAATAACGATTTCTAAGTTGTTTGACATAAAAGGTATTTTTAACATTGATGACTATTTGGCCATTAGTGGTAGAAGCAAGAGAGGTGTCTTGAAACCAAGTTGAGTAGTTGGCAGAAGAAATTTGTTGTTCTATTTCAGCAAGTGCGTTTTTCCAAACGTCGTACATGTTTTACCTCCTTTGTGTTTTTAATTATAGCACGAAAAATGTAGTTTTCCACAGGAAAATGGTGATTTTAAAATATGTTATAATATGCGTTTTGTTTAACAGATAAGAAAGTTTCCACATGTTTTGGAATATCCCTAAAATGCGTGTGGAAAAGTGGTTGAAAATTGTGGAAAAATGCGCTATACTATATAAAGAATTTGAAAAATAATAAAGTTTAAGGAATAATATTATGCCAAAGAGAACATACCAGCCTCATAAGAGGCAGCGCAAAGCTGAACATGGTTTTATGAAGCGTAATGCTACTAAGAATGGACGAAAGGTTTTGGCACGTCGTCGTTTGAAGGGCCGTGCTCGTTTAGCAGCTTAATATTTAATGTATAATATATTATATGTTAAATAAAAAATATCGTTTTCATTCACGGGGTGGGGTGAGATATGTTTATAAACGTGGGAAGACGGTGCGGTCTCAGCAGATGTCTTTGGTTTTTGTGCCTAATAAAAAAGGAGCAACAAGGATTGCGGTGGTGGTCTCTAAAAAAATTGAAAAGTCTGCTGTGGGACGAAATAGGATAAGAAGGCGTATTTATGAAGCGCTAAGAAATAATTTTGATTTGATACCTAAAGAAACTGATTATATTTTTGTAGTTTTTTCTAAAGAATTATTAAAAATGCCATTTGATAAGATTGAAGCGATACTTGGTAAATTAGTAGAAGAAAGCAAAGTGTGTTATAATAAATAAAATGGATAAAAAGAGTGTGAAAAAATATATCTACTTGGGGATCTTTGTTGCTTTTGTGGCAGGTTCGGTTGCGACTGGTGGTCCATTTAATTTTATTGATATGATTATTGTGCGACCAATTGTGAATATTTTGTTTGTAATATTTAATTTGGTGCATGATTTTGGTCTTGCAATTATTATTTTCACAATACTTGTAAAGTTTTGTATGTGGCCTCTCACTAAAAGGCAATTGAATCAAACAAGACTAATGCGAAAGCTTCAGCCAGAATTAACACAAATTAAAAAGAATTGCCAAGGTAATAAACAGCTAGAGTCCTTACAAACGATGGATCTTTATAAAAGGTACAATGTTAAACCGTTTGCATCCATCTTGACTTTAATAATTCAGTTGCCTATCTTTATTGCAATTTTTTCTGCTATACGCGTAGTGGCGACGCCATTGCCGCAGGATAATTTAACAAATAGGGCGTATGAGATTGTGGCTTATGAAGGTTCCGAAATTAAGACCATTGAAGAAAAGCAAAAAATTTATTTGGAAGATTTAACTAATGAGGAAATTCCGGTGGAAGAAAAAAGAGCATATGATTTTCATCCACAATTGTTTGGCGTGATTAGATTAGATGTAAAGGCAAGCGATGTAATAATGGGGAAGTTTTCGTGGTCTGCTTTATTTATATTAATGTGTGCAATTTTGGCGTCAGTGGTGCAATATATAGCGACTAAGCAGCAAATGCCTTCTGGTAAGTCTGAGAAAACAAAGAAATTCCGTGATCTTGTGCGAGAAGCTAAAGAAGGAAAAGAATTAGAAAACTCGGATGTAAGTAGTTTTGCAACCGGACAAATGTCTGTAATGATGCCAGTTATGATGTTTATTATCATGTTTAATTTAAATGGAGCGTTGGCGTTTTACTATTTCTTAAGTAATATTATGACGGTAATTATTCAAAGAATTGTGCTCAAGAAAGTGACACGCGAAATTGACGATATGACTGATAAGGTGGTGCTAAAAGAACTTAAAAAAATAAAAGAAGCTGAGGTGGTAGAAAATAAAAAGACAGGAACAAAAATTACGCGAATCTCCGCGCGGGATACTAAAAAGAAAAGGAGATAATAAAATGAATAAAGATGAGTCAATTCGGTTTGCAGCGAAGTATTTAGAAGATTTGCTGAGTTTTTTTGGCATTAATGTAGCCGTAAGTTCTACGATTGACGACGAAGTAATTCAGCTTTCTGTGCCCTCCACTTCATTGAACTCTTTATTAATTGGACGTAATGCGGATAATTTGAGAGCGTTACAACATATTGTGTCAGTAGCTTTGGTTTCTAAGGAAGCTGAAGTGACGAGAGTAAATGTAGATGTTGCAAATTATAAGAGGCAAAGAGCGGATAGGATTGCTGAAAAGGCTGAGGGGTGGATTAGTAAGGTAAGAAAAACTGGTGAGCCGATGGAAATAAACCTAAATGCGGCTGACCGGAGAGTAGTTCATAAGATTGCGCAAGATTATTCTGATATTGAAACGCACTCGGAGGGGGAGGGAAGAGAGCGTAAATTGATTATTAGTAAAAAAGCTTAATTTAAGATAAATCTTTTCCACATTTTTGGTTTTATAGGTTGTTTTTTAGCCATAAACATTATAAAATGGTATTATGCGAGGAATGTTGGGAAGGTTACAATCCCTGTTTTCAAGCGATAAAAAATTATTTGCTTGGAAGATTGTTGTGGCGTTATTGGTAATACCGGCATTTGGTATTGTTTTTGGTTTTTCTCCTTTTGTCTCCGCCGCCGGCACCCCTTCTACACTATCTCTTAGTATTAACACCAATAATTTATTAGTAGATTTAATGCCAACTGAAGCTGGTACTTTTGGTACTTCTAATAATGCTACTATTTCAGTTACTACTAATAACTTTACAGGTTATACATTAAAGATAGCCTCAGTTAATGGTACAGATTTAGCTAACAATACTTCTGGTATTAGTGATACTATCACATCACTTGGCTCTGCTGTTTCTGCTTCATCCTTCTCATCAAGTAGTACTTATAACAACAAGTGGGGTTATAAACCAAGCCAATATATAACTACAACTGGCGGTAATAATACAAAAGTGATTAATTCAGACACTTATCTTCCATCTCCTACTGCTGCAGGAGATTTACTAGACATTACAGATTCTGCTAATAGTACAGCTAAGACTTATACGATAAACATAGGAGCTAGGGTAGATACTTCACTTGCTTCTGGTGTTTATAGTAATAACTTCATTATTTATGCTGTAAGTAATACCATTACTTATAACATTCATTACAATAACAATACAACAGACACAGTAACTAATATGCCTTCACCTAACCCACAAGTAGTAGATATAGTAGGTGGCACAACAGCAAGCCAAAGCTATGCTACACTTAGTAACTCATCACCATCTAGAACTGGATTTACCTTTGCTGGTTGGTGTGATACTACTACCACAGAAGATACTACTACACATTCACAGACTTGTCCTGGTAATACTATCGCTGCTGGTGGACGTCTAGACTTAGACCAAACATCTGATCCAGATTTAAACCTATATGCTATATGGACAGTTAAGAACTATACTGTAACGTTTACACTACCTACCGGAGCAGATAGTATCGTACTAAAAAGAAACAACCAAGCAGTTTGTACTATTACTAGCAACTCAGCAAATACATGTTCTTTAACTTATAATGTGCCATATGATATTACCATTACACCAAGTGCTGGTTATAACTTTAATAATTGGTCTTCACCAGCTAACTCGCATATTGCTAATAATACTGCTGCTACTACAGTATATACACCAGGAGCCGGAGCAGAGACTATTGCTCCTACTATGACTGCTATAGATTACACAGTTACACTAAGAGCAGGGAATGGTATAAGTACATTAACGCTTTCTGGCTGGACTGGAAGTGGTACAGATACACTTACCAAGACTTATCATATAGGCGATACAATAAATCTAGCTACTCCTACTAAAGCTTACAAAACAGGATATAGTGGTGCTAAATACATAAAGAATGATAATGTAGGTACACTAAGTAGTGCTACATATACAGTTGGCGCTGGTAATGGTGACATTACAATTAGTGCTACTTCGCTTGATACACCTGTTTGTACTATTAAGGGTGGTGCGACTAAGGTATATAACCGTTCTGCTACTACACTTACTGCTACGGATAACTCTGCTAGCTATGATAGCGGTGTAAATATTACTTACTCATTTGGTTATGCGACTAATGGTACTAATACACTTGGAAACTTTGGTGCCGCACAAGCTGGTAATACTACTTCCATTGGAGCAGCTGCTTATCGTGGTGGAAGATACTATGGTGTTAAGGTTACTGTAACAGATCCTAATGATAACACTATTACTAATACTTGTACTTCTGGTACAGTAGATGCTGCTGTGACAGGTGATACTGTAGCAAACAGAACAACTATAACACTAGTAAACTCTCGTATTAACTTTGATGCTACTACTAACGGCGGAACACTTACTGGTACAACTCCATTATATGTACAATATGGTAGTAGCGAATCACAATTCTTTACAAGTAGAACTAATGATACGGCCGGGACATTACCTACTGCTAATGCTCCTACTGGTTATAGCTTTACTGGTTGGTATAATAGTGGAAATACTAAAGTAATAAATGCTAATGGTACATTAACTGGAACCGCAGTGTCTGGTTGGACTAATGCTGCGAAACAATGGGTGAAGACGGGTACTTCTACCTCTGCTACTTCTACTGCTAATACACTTTATGCTCAATACACGGCCAATACTTATAATATTACACTAGACAGAAACTGCTCTACTACTGCTGCAGGCTCCACTTCTACAACCGCTACATATGATGCTACTACACTTGCTGCTATTACAGTACCTACTTGTAGCAATGCTACTGGAACTAGGACTGTTTCTGGTTTTACCAAGACAAACTCTGCAGCTAATTCTACAGTATCATCTACTGCTACAATTAATAGCACTAATACTACAACTTATACATTTAATGGTTGGCACATAACTAATGGTACCGGTACATTAATTGCAGATACTAATGCTACACCGAATTTAACTGCAAGTGTGACAGACTATACTAATAGCAGTAAACAATGGAAGAGAACTAGTGCAGCTACATTTTATGCTGGATGGAATGCCAGCTCTAGTAGTTACTCTTCTGTGACACTGCCTACCATTACCAGAACTGGTAGCACCTGTGGCTGGAGCACTAGTAGTACTGCCACTACCATATCTTATGCTTCTGGTGCATCCTTCACACCTACTGGTAATACTACACTTTATGGGGTATGTGTAAACAATATTACACTTAATAACTCTGGTGCTACGACAGCAGGATCGCTTTCTGCTACAGTAAATTATAATGCTACAGCTTTATCTACCATTACATTACCACAAAGAAAGTACACAGTTTCTGGCTTTGCTAAGGATTCTAGTGCATCTTCTGCTACAGTATCATCTACATCTAGTCTTACTAATACTGCAGACTTTAATGGTTGGTATACAGCTTCTTCTGGTGGAACTAAGATTGCAGCAGGTGGTACTGATACTACACCAGATCTTCAAGCTAGTACTACTTATACAAATAGCAGTAAACAATGGACCTATACTACTGCTAACGCTGTAACATTATATTCGCAATGGACAGACCATACTGTAACACTTCCTACCATTACATTAACCGGCTATGATTGTTATTGGTATACTAATACTTCTGGCACTGGTGGTACGAGATATGATTCTGGACAAACAATTACACCTACCAGTAATCTTACTTTAACTGGTTTCTGTGCTATTAAAAATAACTTGTCACTTAAGATCTCCTTTGACTCTACCTACGTATCCAGTATTGCAGTTAAAACTGGTTCTACTTCTGGTACTACAGTTGGCACAGTATCTACTAGTGGCAATAGTGTAACCGGCCTAACATATGATACTGCATATTATCTAGTACCAACTTATACTACCGGCTCTGTCCTTAACTCATGGTCTAAGGATTCTGGTGCTGTTGGTACATTATCATCTACTTCTGCTGCTAATCCTACATATACGATTGGTGATGGGACTAATGCGGTAACACATAGTGGTAAATATGATACTTACACTATTACGCTTAATAGAAACTGTTCTACTACTGCTACAGGTTCTACCTCTGCTACTGTGACTTATCTTGCTACTTCGCTCTCTTCCATTACTGTTCCTACTTGTAGTAATACTACAGGTACAAGAACAATTTCAGACTTTAATCTTAATAACAATAATGCCTCTGGTGCTACTGTAACTTTCCAGACTAGTGGTAATTGTACTTCGGCTTCTAACTGTAAGTCTACTAACACAACTTCACATGCCTTTAATGGTTGGCATTTAACTAATGGTACTGGTACATTAATTGCATCTTCTGCCTCTACTCCAGCATTACAACAATCTGTGTCTGGATATACTAATGCAAATAAACAATGGACTAAGACTAGCGGTGAAACATTTTACGCTGGATGGACAGATACTGCAGGAGCTTACTCTTCCGTTACTCTTCCTACTATTGCTAAGACTGGGTATGATTGTAAGTGGCAAAATGTAAATAGTACTTCTACTTATTATAATTCTGGTGCTAGTATTACACCTGGATCTAATTTAGCTATTCAGGGTTATTGTACAGCTAAACAATATACCATTGGTTATACCCTTAACGGTGGTACTGCTGGTACTAATGCTCCTACTTTCGGTACTTATAACTCTAATGTTCAAATATCTAATCCATCTAAGACTGTAACTGTGACTGGTAATGCTAATAATACAGAATGTGTAGTAGGTAATGCTACAAGTAAAGCACAAACCTTCGCTGGTTGGACTTCAACTACTTTAAGTTCTGGTGCAACTACTGGCTCATCCTCTTCTGCTGTAACTACTTCATGGAATGGTAGTAGTGCTACTACTAACCAATACTTTAAGAACCTTAGAAGTGATAC
>JAFWMY010000003.1 GCA_017545485.1 Candidatus Saccharimonadota bacterium
TTCAATTGATTCCATGGTGGCAAGTTTTCAAAATGTGCCAAAAGACGTGCTAGAAGAATTGGTGCATGAATTTATCGCCAATGAAAAGCTAGAAGGCAAATTAGAACTACATATTAACCCAGCCGGAGATTGGAACCAGGGAGGGTTTGACGCTGATACTGGATTAACTGGACGCAAATTAATCGTGGACAACTATGGGCCTCGAGTTGCGATTGGTGGCGGTTGTTATTCTGGTAAAGACCCAAGTAAAGTGGACCGTTCGGCCGCTTATATGGCTCGTAAAATTGCTGTAGATTATTTACGTAAACGTAAGGCGCATGAAGTTTTGGTACGTTTGGCTTACGCGATTGGGCATGATCAGCCGCTCGAAAAAACTGTGATAATCGATGGCGAACCAGAAGAAATTGATGGCTACGATTTGTCACCACGTGGTATTATTAAATTCTTAAATCTAAAGCGCCCGATTTATGAAGCTACGGCTAAATGGGGGCATTATGGAGAAGGTTTTGACTGGGACAAATAAAAAAAGCGCTATACGCGCTTGGTGGAGCTTAATTAATCAGGTTTTAATAGCTTACAGGAAAGACTTATCAAAAAGCTACGAAACGATAATGTCTAATTAGTCCTTATTATAGTATAATCATTATATGAATCCTACAGGAGTATTAAACAACGCACCAAAAAGAGTGGTTAGTAAACCGAAAATTATTAGTTTAATATTCTTCATAATAATTGTAGTAATTTGGGTTCCTCACACGTTGCCGTTCTTTAAGAATATGGCAAGCATGCAGATTATTGCCGCAATTTTTCTAGCGCCTTTAGCAATTGTAGGTCTATTTCTGTCATACAACTCTGGTATATCTTTGGCAAAATTTGATTATAAACGAGTTACAAAAGGTAAACTATTTGTGCCATATGGCATATTATTGATAATTCATGTTCTATGCATAGGAGCATGTATACTACATGAACTAATTCTTACCGGGTATCCATTTAAGATGTGCTTTGATTATTGTCAACAAATAGAGATGCCGACTGCGATTATGGCATACTTTATAGTTTCATTCGTCTTGTTTTTGCCCGCATACTGTGCGATTTATCGTTATAGAAAATGGATATTAAAATACGATCTTATGAATCCTATAGAAAAATGATTGTAATTATATAAGGGATTTAACAGCCGATATTATAGAGGTTAATTACGATTCTCGACGTATTTTTTGTCGTAAAAATGGCATAAAAATAACCCTCTATTTTTATGAGGGATTTAACAGACACTTACAGATTACTAAATAGTTAAAAATTATTATATAACCTGAATGGTGGGCGAGAAGGGACTTGAACCCTTACTGTATTGCTACAACCAGATTTTGAGTTTAGTAAACGGAAGCGTTTAAGCCCCAAATCTCGCCCTGTTTTCTAATGTTAATTGGGGTTATTGTTTAACCCTAATGACATCATAACGCACATATTGGCACATAAAGAGAAGTGTAAAAGTAGTGTAAATGGAGAAAGTTTGATGAGGATTTGTCAACGAATGTAAAAAACTGTAACTTTATATAATTAAAATATGAGCATGAGCAGAACAGAAGTTGCTATGGCTATACCTGAATGGGTAGCTCAAATTAAGGACAGAAAAGTGTTAATCTCGGTTTTTGCTTTAATAATCTTTCATATTATTGGAAGATTGCCGTTTAATGAAAATGGCTTGAAACAGTAGATTGATGAGTTTGATGATTTGAGCAAAAAAACAGAAGAAAGAAGTTTTTGATTTGATAGTATCCCACAAGGATTAATAGCCAACCAAAAATCGCTTGTATTTCGCATTTTAAGGCGTGTATGAGCGGTTTTTTGTGCGAAGTAGTATCTTTTAGTGTTATGCTTTTGTCACTCTACCACCAGTAACATCTTCCCAGTATTTAGTTGGGAGATTGGCGACACCCATACCTCTCTGGAACATATCTGTTATTTCCGTAAATCTTAATAAGTCTTCAATAAATGCAATGACTGCCATATGGGTTAAGAGTGTGTTTCTGCGACCAGTATCGGTCTTCCAGGTTTCTCCCTTATCGTAAACAGCTCGGTAATAATACTTGCAGTCTTCATTTTGAGCTAGATAATCGTTGTATGCCAGATAAACAGGGACTGAACAACCACGGAGTGCTTCGGTGGAGATTTGAAAGCCACTCAAAACTTCTTCGCTTGGGTTATATTCAAACCAGCTTAATTCCATTTCGCCAGTATTAATGATTTTACCGGTCGTAATTTCTATATCTTCATATTTAAGTGTCTTTGTGACTTTTGTAGTGTCCATCATATAAGCGATACGGAAGAATAGTGTCGCTAGATAGCCCATATCCATAGCAAAGTCTTTTAACATATATAGGTCATCCCAGACATTTTTGAAACTTAAGTCTTTTAACCATTCACCATTGGGTAGTTGAAGCTTTGGTCTAAAATCCCAAGGTCTAGGATTGTTTTCTCTCACCGTTTCTTTACCTGGATATTGAATGTATAATTTTTCTCCAGTTGGAAATTCTTTCATCAAAATACGGCGTTCTACTTTACCAAATGATAGTCCAGTTTTATCAAGTTTACTAAATGATTTGATATTAAAAATTTTTTTCTCGTCACTTTCGTTTTTTAATGCTGATGAGTATTCAATCTCCATTCTTTTTCCTTATCTCCCCCAGTTAAAGTTACTCTTGTGATACTACTTACTACTAGTTTACACTCTCTTTGCAAGTTTTGAAAGCAAAAAGGCTTTAGGTGTTTTTTGTGTTATAATGGAATGCATAGAAAAAGGAGGAAGAGTGGCGGAGAAGAAAATTCGTGTGGTTGAATTGTTTGCCGGTGTTGGTGGATTTCGTGTTGGTCTAGAGAGAAGTTCTTCGATATTTGATACTGTTTGGGCTAATCAATGGGAGCCAGGGCAGAAGGGTCAATGGGCTTATAGGTGTTATGTAAAAAATTTTGGGAGTCCGGAAAAATGTTCAAATGAAGATATCGCAACTGTAATTGAGGAAACCCCAGAACACGATTTACTTTGTGGTGGTTTTCCGTGCCAGGATTATTCTGTAGCAAGAACTGGAGCACGAGGAATAGAGGGTAAAAAAGGAGTGCTATGGTGGTCTATTAATAACATCATTAAACTCCGACATCCAAACTATGTTTTATTAGAAAATGTAGATAGATTACTGAAATCTCCAGCCAAACAAAGAGGAAGGGATTTTGGCGTCATACTGCGTTGCTTAATGGACGAGGGGTATTTTGTTGAATGGAGAGTGATAAACGCTGCAGAATATGGATATACTCAAAGACGCAGAAGAACTTTTATTCTTGCTTATAGGGACGGAACAAAACTACATAAGGCACTAGAAAAACAAGCTAAAAAAGATGATGGAATGAAAAATTGGATTCTATCAGATGGAGTATTTGGAACTGCTTTTCCGGTTGAGAAAGAACCAATTAAAAGAATGAAAGAAGCTGATGTTTCTTGCTATAAAGATTTGGTAGATTTAACAAAGAATTTTTCCGCACAATTAAATAATGCTGGAGTAATGGTAGATGGCAAAGTGTTGACTATTGAAACTACTCCTATTTATGAAGCACCTACAACCCTGTCAAAAATAGTGGAGAAAAAAGGTGTTGATGATCACTACTTTATTTCTGATGACAAGATGAGTAAATGGACTTATCTAAAAGGCTCAAAGAAGATTGAAAGAAAATCCACTAGTGGCTATACTTATACTTTTTCAGAAGGTGCGATTGCTTTTCCTGACCCATTGGATAGACCAGCAAGAACAATGCTAACAAGTGAAAGTTCACTTAATCGAAGCACTCACGTAATTGAGGACCCGAAGACAAAAAAGCTTCGCATATTAACACCGGTAGAATGCGAAAGAATTAATGGATTTCCGGACAACTGGACAAAAACTGATATGCCAGAACGCCAGAGATACTTCATTATGGGAAATGCTTTGGTGGTTCCAATTATTGAGAGAATCGCAAACGAATTAAAAAATCGTTTTTGAGGGATTCTTATGCTAAATAGCGAATCATAATAGGGGTATTTGTCCGGATGCTAAAAAATGTTATAATGATATGAAAGAAAGGATTGTATGGCTGGTAAAAAACTTAAAGAGGTTGATGGAACCAATATACCTATAAGCTTTTCCCAAAAAAGTGGGAATATAGAAAAAACTTCCAGACCGAAAATAACAGTTTTAGAGAAGGAGCTTGGGAAAACACATTTGACCTATGATGATAGAATAGCTTTAACTGATAACTATATTATTTCTATGAATGCCTTCAAATCCTCCATAAAGATTATTGATAGCATCAAGTATGATGATATGGTTTGGATTTATACTGGTATGACGGGCGGAGTTGAAACAACGAATGTGATGAGAGTGTTATCGTTTGTCAAAAGTGGAGATGAAAAAAGTGCAAAGAAAGCTGCATTAATGGCTATGAGCACAGATTTAGCATTAGGTGTAGTTAATGCGTTGATGATTGGCATACCCGCTGTTAATAATAAAAACATAATGATTATTTTTTCAAAAGATAGAGAAGCTATAGCTATTGAAGATGCAAATCCACGAACTTTTGGTTCAAAAAGTAGTAAAGAATTCCAAGAATTGCTCGATACCATAGTAAGTAGAGGGCCGAGCAATTTGATGGTAGGTAGAGAATATGAAGATGATTTTTGCGATATGATGGGTATAGACACCTATAAAACGCCAAGTGATTCCAGCGAATCCACCGACGAATATAGTGAAGGTGACGGTGGCGACGATTTATTATAAGGTAATACGGTAGTTTTTTGCAAACAAAAAAAGGGTATTATCCCTTGTAGATGGTGGGCGAGAAGGGACTTGAACCCTTACTGTATTGCTACAACCAGATTTTGAGTCTAGCGCGTCTACCAGTTCCGCCACTCGCCCAGTGCTGTAATTATATCATAAACGAGCATAATATGCTATAATCAAACCATGGATTCTGAAAACGGTGGGCAATCGTCAAGCGAATTACAGAGACAA
>JAFWMY010000004.1 GCA_017545485.1 Candidatus Saccharimonadota bacterium
GACGCCATTCCAGAGTTGATGGATGGAAATTGTAGACCACTGAAGGAATTTATTTTTGATTATCGTTGGGATATGGGCAGTATTAGAAACTGTTCTTATGCATATCCTGGCATTGTTGATTTGGCAGAAAAGATGAGACCACTAAGAAACGATAATGATATAGACTTTATTTTTCTCTCTACAGCAGGACCCGGATTTTGTATAGTTACCAAAGATATAAATAAAGTCGAAAATATTTTTAAGAGACTAGATATGAAAACATTCGTCACAGATATTCATAATGATAAATATCAAATTATTGAAAAAGTTAAATAAGGAAAGGAGCAATATGATTTATTTGACGTCAAATCCAGACAAAATGCGAGAAGCCAAGGAGTTCTTCGAGAAAAAACATGGTCTTGAGGTTGAAATACTAAACCCAGATTTTGAACCGGTAGAAATACAAGCTTCAACGTGCGCTGAAGTGGTCGCCTATACGGTTAAGGATGCGGCAAATCGATTAGGAAAAGCGGTAGTAAAATCGGATGCTGGATTCTATGCCGATGCACTCGGCGGATTGCCCGGTCCATATAGCAAGTTTTTTGATAAGCAAATTGGTGTAGAAAAATTTTTACATATGCTGAAAGGTGAAACTAACCGCAAGGCGAGGATTGAGCATTGTTGGGCCTATTGTGAACCAGGTAGGGAACCAAAAGTATTCATTGGCGGTAGTGAAGGTACGATTGCTACGGAAGAGTCTGGTAAAAGTAGTCGCTGGGTAGATAAATTCTTTATTCCCGATGGCGAGACTAGGACAATTAGCGCCATTCGTGATGAAAATTATGAAGAGTCCAACAAATACTGGGGCGATGCGAAACAACAATTAGTGGATTATTTATTAAATAAGGAAAAGTAAGGATGAAATATAAAGTAAAAGACTATCCAGACAAAGATGGGTTTTATGGCAAATATGGGGGCAGATTTCTTTTTCCGGAAATGGACGAGGAATTTAGAAGAATAAATGATTTTTATCAAAGAATAAGAAACGATGCTGAATTTATTAATGAGCTAAGATATATAAGAAAACATTATCAAGGTCGCCCGACGCCAATTACATATGCCAAAAATCTTAGTGATAAACTTGGTGGAGCCGCTATTTATCTAAAGCGTGAAGACCTTAACCATACTGGCGCTCACAAGTTGAACCATGCTATGGCCTATGCTTTAGTGGCCAAAAAGATGGGCAAAACAAAAATTATTGCTGATACTGGCGCTGGTCAACATGGTGTCGCAATGGCCGCCGCCGCTGCATACTTTGGTATGGAATGCGATATCTATATGGGTAAAGTTGATGCAGAAAAAGAAGCACCAAACGTTGACCGTATGAAAATAATGGGCACAAATGTCATTGTGGTTGAAGATGGGGCTGGTAAATTAATAGATGCTGCAGCCGCGTCTTTTGCAGCGTACGAAAAGGACTATAAGCGATGTTTTTATCCGATTGGTTCTGCGCTTGGGCCAGCTCCAATTCCTCAAATGGTTAGGGATTTTCAGTCTATCGTTGGGATAGAGGCTAAAGAACAGTTCAAGGAAATGACTAATAATAGACTGCCTGACAAGGTGATAGCCGTAGTTGGTGGCGGATCCAATGCTATGGGTTTATTCAGTGGTTTCCTCGAGGAAGAAGATATTGAACTTATTGCGGCTGAAGCATTAGGCAGAATGAGAAATGGAGAAGAAGAACAGATAGGCGAACATGCAGCAACAGCTACATACGGTAAATATCGCACGATGAGTGGGTTTAAGAGCTTGGCTTTGGCCAACGAAGACGGAACTCCACGCCCTGCGTACTCGGTTGCATCTGGCCTTGACTACCCAGGGCTTGGACCAGAATTGGCATACCTCAAAGAATTAGGCAAAGTCCGTTTTGAGACAATAAACGATGAAGAGGCGATTGACGCATTCTATCAATTATCAAGAACTGAAGGAATAATACCTGCTCTAGAGTCTTCGCATGCGTTGGCATTAGCTATAAAAATGGCCCCAAGCCATCCAGGAGAATCATTCTTAGTAAATCTTTCCGGACGTGGTGATAAGGATATAGATTTTGTATTAAATAAATACCATCAATAGGCAAGATTGTAACTAATTAACCGTCGATAATGAACTATTTTTGGTGCCCAGGGTATACCCATTATATTTGTAAAAATATATGAAATATGCTATAATATATAACATAGGATTGGCATTCTAGAAACTTAATAATAAAACTGCGTTAGGGGGAGGTGACGCCATATGCTTAGTAAACAAAAGCGAGCTCCCGAAGGAATCGTGTTCTTTTCAGGCTATCACGGTGTCGGTAAGACATATACTGCAACCGCCATGCTTGAAAGTTTTAATGCTAGAATAATAGATTGTGGACCGATCATACGAGACGTTTTTAGCGAAAGCGGCTTTAATTCCTTTGACGGCTGGGTGCAAAATATGGAACAGAGATTTGGGCAGAAATGGGATGACGAGCTATTGCTTATGGCTATTAAGGACCGCATTTCTTCTGAAGAATTATTGTTCATAGTAGGCAATAGAGATATCGAAACCATTCTGTTTCTGTCAGAAAGATTGCCACACAAGAAGCCGTCACTGGTTCTTTATCTAGAAAAACCAGTCTCAGTAATAAAAGGCGGTTACGAACTACGCACAAAGGCGATTTTGACAGATGAAGAATTTGAGACAATTTTGCATTCTGGACCAGATAAAAAACTCGGCTCGGTCAGGCAA
>JAFWMY010000005.1 GCA_017545485.1 Candidatus Saccharimonadota bacterium
TATAGTTACTATCTGAATTATTCACAAGTGCAGTAGTACCATTCTTTACTCCTACTGTAGCACTAAGCTGAAATCCAGCAGAAGCATTAGTATTAGCTCCTACTGTAATAATATTACTATCAGAAGCAGTACCAGGAGCTAGATTATTAATATAGATATTTGCAGAAGATAACTGTACACTAATTACAGAATTAAAGGTAAAGCTGACATCTACGTCTGATGAATAGGTGAGGGCGGAGGCGATTTTGCTAAAACAAAAACCAAACAGAATAGAAGCACCAAATACCGAACCTACTACTAGTTCAACCAATTGACACCGCTTTGTTTTTTTATGCATGACCATATTTAATTACATTTTAGCATAAAAATTATTATTGTCTACAAAAAATGAAAGTTTTTTCCACAAAACTTAACCATCCAAAATCTTGTGTTAAAATAGTTATATGAATATTTTTCGCGCAGATAAAAACTTTCAAAGATTTGAAGACGTTACACCTGCTTTACTAAAGAAAGAAGGTGTAAAGCTATTGTTATGTGATTTAGATAATACTTTGAGACTCCATTCTGAAAAAGAGCCCGCCGACGAACTCCAGGATTGGGTGGAAGAATGTAAAAATGCCGGGGTCAAAATTGTAATTATTTCTAACAATGGGCGCAAAAAAATGATGCAGAGGTTTTGCGAACCAATTGGCGTTGACTGCACTTGGTGGGCAAAAAAGCCCATGAGCACTAAACTCACCGAAGCAATGGAGCAGTATAAAACTAAGCCTCAAGAAACAGTCATGTTAGGCGATAAATGGTCTACCGATGTGCTTGCCGCAAAATTTGCCAAAGTTCGTGCTTGGAAAGTAGATCATAGGAGGGACATAGTTTGACCTTCCCTACCTATTTAACATTGCTTAGAATTGTTTTAGCTATTATTTCTACAGTTTTCTTTATGCTCCCCTATTCTTGGGCAAAAATTACAGCCCTTGTTATTTTTATCATTGCTTCACTAACTGATAGAGTAGATGGTTACCTAGCTCGCAAGTATAAACAAGTTACGGACCTCGGCGCTTTTTTAGACCCTTTAGCCGATAAAATGCTTATTAATCTCACCTTTTTAGTCTTTGTTTTTCAAAGCATTGTTCCGCTTTGGGTATTTGCAGTCATATTAGTTCGTGATTTTGCAGTAGATGGCATGCGCATGATGGCGGCTCGTCACAAAACGACTATTGCGGCGTCATTTTATGGCAAACTCAAAACTACCATTCAAATGGTAGCATTAATAATTATTGCATTCGCAAATATTATTCAAAATCAACCACTTACTATTATAGGTGACATCATTCTTTATATCGCACTTGCCCTAACTGTTTTCTCCGGCCTAGATTATCTTATAAAAGGCCGTAAATTATTAGCAAAATAGTACAAGCAAACGCAGTGGAATCTATTCTATCCAAGAATCCTCCATGTCCCTCTGTTCCTCCGACGCACATTTCCAGTTTTTCAAAGAATTTATTTTTAATGATTATTTCATTGGAGTCTTTTACGGCAAATTTACGTTTTAAGTAGCTTTCATACAAATCTCCAATTAGCGCCAATGGGCCACATAATATAAACATCCAATCAGTTGCAAAGCTGCCAGTTAAAGCAATTTTGATAACTACTAACCCAATTGCCATAGCGAGTCCGAGTATCGTACCTTCCCAAGTTTTATTTTTAGAAATACGCGGGAAAGGCCGCGATTTTTTAAAAATTTTTCCACCAAATAACTTTCCAAACAAATATGCGAACACATCATATCCAGGTACACCAAGAATAATATACCAGAAAAGGTGCGCATTAGTTTGTGCCACAAAAATAGTACCATAAGCTAAGAACCCGATTTCCAAAATCGCCAAAATTAAATTATAAAAACTGTATTTTTTCTTGAAGAAGCTTAAAAGTTCTACGACAGACATTAACGAAAAAAGTCCAAATAAGATTTTAAAAGGTATACTATCGCAAATATAAAGTGCAACTAATGCTACGGCGAACATACTGACGCCGACAATCACTCTCACACGAAAGTTCTTATCCATACCCCTAATTATAGCACAATGATATATATTTCATGATAAAATAAATATATGCCTTTGGATTTTTTATATAAAAAAATTAAGAACACTCTACGCAAGATTGACTTAAAACTAGAACGAGCTAGGTATTCATTGCATGATAAGTTCCAGCCTAGCATGGATTATTTTGAAGGGGGTTTATATGATGCAATTTATGAAGCATCCTGCAAATACCCACATAATACCGCATTGAAGTATTTTGATAATGAGATTACGTACAAAGAAATGATTAAAAAAATCAATAAAGTTGCGGCAGCGTTAAAATACATCGGTGCAAAAAAAGGCGACAGAATTACTGTTTGTATGCCGAACACCCCGGAAGCAATTTATATGTTTTATGCTATTAACGAAATTGGCGCAGTCGCTAATATGGTCCATCCACTTTCGTCCGAAAAAGAAATTGAAGACTACGTTAACCAGGCGAGCTCGCGAATCATGCTATGTATTGATGTTTCGTATCCGAAAGTAGAAGCTATTATTAAGAATACCGACCTAGAACAAGTAATTGTCGTTTCTCCAGCCCGCTCCATGGACCTAATTGTTCGTGCAATATATACACTCACTAAAGCGCGCAAAAACCACATCAAAAAATCCCAACACGTGATTACATGGGGAAAATTTTTACAAAAAGCCAACAAATTTATTGGCAACCCTCATACAAGAGTAAATTCCAAAGACGATGCTGTTATTATGTATTCCGGTGGTACAACCGGTAAGCCGAAAGGCATAATTCTTTCTAACCTAAACTTTAATGCCCAAGTTTTAGGTGCCAAGTATTTAGTGCCAGAACTAATCAAGCCAGAATACTCATATATGGCTTTCTTGCCAAATTTTCATGCCTTCGGGTTAGGTGTGTGTATTCATATGCCACTATACTTCGGTGGCTGTTCCCTCCTCATCCCGCAGTTTAATCCCAAAAAATTTAAAAAATATATTAAAACTTATAAAGTAAACATCTTAATAGGTGTGCCTACCGTTTTTGAATATCTAACAAAATTAAAATTGAAAAAAGATGACCTCAAAAACATTAAATGTATTGTTTCTGGTGGCGACATTATTAGTATGGCTACTAAAGAAAAAATTAACGATTTTCTTCACGACCATGGGTCGGGCGCCGTGCTTGAAAATGGCTACGGCCTTACTGAAGCGTCTGGTGGTTTCATCTTCTCCCCACCAAGTCTTGCGGATGACCCAGATGCAATTGGTTATCCCTTGCCAGACAATGAAGTCGTCATTATGAATTTAAAAACTCATAAACCTGCCAAAACAGGAGAAGATGGTGAAATACTAGTGCGGGGTTTGTCGGTCATGAAAGGTTACCTGAACAAACCAAAAGAAACCGAAGAAGCCTTTATCAAAATTGGTATCAAGAAATATTTACGCACTGGCGATATTGGATATGTAGATGAAGATGGCGTGGTTCACTTCCGCTCTCGTCTCAAACGCATGATTATCAGCAATGGCTATAATATTTATCCAGCTAACATTGAAGATGTTACTCTAACCTGTCAACATATTGCGGCATGCGCCGCAATTGGAAAAGAAGATAAACTTCGCGGTGAGAAAGTAGTGGTGTTTGTGGTTAAAAAAGAAAACACTTCTGAACGTGTTATTCGTAAAGAATTAGTTAATATTTACCGTAAAAACCTTGCTAAGTATGAAACCCCTCGCGAAATTCGCTTTATTTCAGAACTGCCAAAAACCAAACTAGCTAAAGTTGATTTTAAAGCATTAGAAGAGTTATAATTGCGTTCTATTTTCTAAAGCTGCGCTAAGAGTAATCTGGTCTGCATAAGAAAGATCAACGCCTAGTGGTAATCCACGAGCTAGTCTAGTTAGCTTGAGCTCAGGATTTTGTTCATGGAGTATTTTTTCCAAGTACAAGGCTGTAGACTCTCCTTCTACAGACGGGTTAGTAGCGATGATAATTTCTTTTACATTATCATTATTAGCTCGTTTAATTAATTCACCAAAATGAAGTTGCTCTGGAGTAATCCCATCAATTGGAGAGATAGCTCCTCCAAGCACATGATATGTCCCATGGTAAGCATGAGTTTGTTCTATCGCATATATGTCTAAAGGCTCCTCTACTACCATAACAGTTGTTTTGTCGCGCTCTGGATCGGTATAAAAAGGCGATAATTCTTCACTAGCGTCAATTAAAGCAAAAGTCACAGGACAAGTTTTTACATTGTCATGCAAGTTATTTAGCGCTTCAGAAATCCCACGTGAAACCTCGGAATTTGATTTAAAAAGATAGTAGGCATAACGCTCGGCAGTTTTTGGACCTACGCCAGGCAGTAACGACAATGCGTCAATAGCATCATTCAGGGCCTTTGGTAACATATTACATTCCGAGACCGAGGTTGCCTAGCCCGCCCATTAAAGGCTTCATTTTATCTGTCGCAATTTCCTGTGCCTTAGCAAAACCATCGCGCATACAGTTTTCAATCCAGCGCTCTAGCTCATGAATATCATCTAAGTCTACTTTTTCAGGATCTATTTTTACCTTTTTAACTTTTAGCTCGCCGTTAATTTGGACCACGACGGCGCCATCGCCTGCCTCAACTTCTACTATTTCGTTTTTTAATTCTTTTTGAGCTTTACGAAGTTGGTTCAATAACTTCATTTGGTCTAATTTTTGACCCATATTATTCTCCTTGGTTAACAGTTACAGTATATAAATATATTATATCAGAATTATCCTCTCTCGGCGAGGTTATTATGCGTGTCATCACGTAGCCTTCAGGTTTATTATCAGGGTTATTTAAAATTGCCAGGTTCTTAACTGGCCCCTCAATTTGTTCGGCAACCTTAATATCCGTATCAGCTTCCAAGATTTTGTAAAAATCATAATGATTATTTACGAGCAATGTTTCATCTGTTAGATTTTTGTGGATTATTTCTAAATCATTGCTAAAATAATCTGCAATGTTTGGGTTGTAACGATAACCATAAATATACTGAAGTAGCCCCGGTATAATAATTAGAGCAAACAGAATCGTGAGCGGAATTAGAGCGGAAATTCTTGCATAAGGATTCTCTGGGAAAAGTCCATACCATTTTTCTAGTAAATATTTAATGCCATGAGCTACGAGAATAGAGAGTGGGAGGATGATAAAAATCACAGCTTCGGGATTAAAACCAGTAATAATTATACAGAACAATAACAAAACAGAAGCAATAGAGTTACGCGAAGCAAAGAAACCCTTTGTAGTAGAAAACAAACCAATTAAAGCTAGCGCAAAGATAGGAAGACTAATTAAAGGCGACAAGAATACACCCTCAATACTACCGTGCCAAGAAAAAACCGGCGAAAATCCGTTGGCAAGATTTCCAAAGAAATGACCAAGCTCATAACCTTTACTAAATAGAAGAGCCATAATGGTATCAGGATGCTTAAAAATACTAAAACCAAGTAACCCGAATCCGGCAATTATAATAACACCAACAATTATTAAAGGTAGCTTTGGTAAACTTTTTATAATAAATCTAAGATGAGGTTGCGCCAGTACAAATATCACGCAGAAAATAGCAAAGTAAACCATGTAGGGCGTAAAGATGGACAATAATAAAGAAATCGCAAAAATAAAACTATACATCGGTTTTGGACGTTTTTCGCCCTGAATTTTTGACCCTAGCCACAAAAGTAAGGTTGGCCAGAAAACTAACATGATAAGCGGTGTACCATTTCCGGCCAAAAACAAAAACGGTACCGAAAGAACAATTAAACACGAAGCGAGCAGCGATACATTACTTTTGAACCATCTATTTAGTAGTAAAATAAGCAGAAACCCGAGTGCCAGTCCAATTAAAATACTTGGGAGTTTAACAGCGTAAGATGTCAGCCCAAATAGTAGAATAGATATTTTTTGTAAAACACGATATGGCAAATCAACTAAATCACCATTAATAATACCATTTTTGCCCAAATAATATGAGCTGGTTGCAGAGTCCATCTCGGCTTCAGAGAGACCATTTTGCGCAAATAAAGGCAAAGTGAATAGCAAAGCTATAAATGCTAATCCCAAAATAATATAACCGATAATAAATCTATTCCGGTACAGAAAAAGCTTAGAAATTGGTTTTTTCTTCACATAAGTATTATACTACTATTTACGTGTAGCATCAAGTGACATGAAGCGTAGAAGTTCCGGATGGAAGTAAAGCTGAATTTTGCCGACAGCTCCGTGGCGATGCTTTGCCACAATAACTTCAGTAATATGAGTATCTTCGTAGTCGTCTTCATTTTGTCTGTAATAATCAGGCCGGTGCAAAAACATCACAAGGTCAGCATCCTGCTCAATAGAACCAGAATCACGCAAATCTGAAAGGATTGGTCTTGGGTTCTCACGCCCCGTTACATTACGTGACAACTGTGCTAAAGCGACAACTGGAATGTTTAATTCACGTGCGAGGATTTTTAGACCACGCGAAACTTCAGTAATTTCCTGTACACGATTCCCTTTATAACGATCAGAACCCTGTAACAACTGCAAATAATCAACTATCACAATACCGATATCATGGTCATGCATAGCTCGTCTTGCTTTATTTCGTAACTCAATGATTGTCATAGAACTCGTGTCATCAATATAGATTGGCAATTCATCCATTTCGTCTAATGCGTCACCAATCTTTTGGAACTCTTCGTCAGTTAAATTGCCAGTTCGCATTTTCCAGTTGTCAACACCAGAGACATCAGAAATCATTCTGTCTACGATTTCTGTTGCAGACATTTCCATTGAGAAGAACAAGACTCCCTTTTTATTGATAGACGCAATATTATATGCTAAGTTTTGAGCAAAAGTAGTTTTACCCATAGCAGGACGAGCGCCAACGATTACTAAATCGCCTTTTTGAAAGCCAGCAGTCATTTTATCTAAATCACGAAAACCGGTTTTCAGACCACGAAGCGCACCCTTATTCTTGTGCAAATCATCAATCCTATCAAAAGCATCCGCAAGTAGTTGGTCAATAGCGACATAATCGCTTTTTACTATTTTGTCGGAAACTTCAAATAGCTCTTTTTCTGCTGCTCCAATTAAATCATCGGCATTGGCATCATCTTCATATGCTTTTTTAACAATTTCGGTACCAGCTGTAATTAGTCGCCTTCTGGTTGAGGCTTTTTCAATTAGCTCAGCATATGCTTTAGCGTGTGACGCTGCTGGCACAAAATTTGACAAATCAGTCAAGTATTCTGCTTTGCCAACTTTATCTAATTGTTTTTTAGATTTAAGTTCTGATGATAATGTTAAAAGATCAACCGGTTTATGTCTATCGTATAAGTTTGAAATTGCCTCGTAAATAATTTGATGCCTTGGTTCATAAAAATCCCGTGGCTTTAAGATGTTTAGTATTTCCGGGAGTACATCATTATCAATAATAATCGCACCTAGCACGGATTTTTCGGCGACAACATCCTGTGGTGGGACGCGACCTTCGCTTTTATTAGAACGGGTTGTTTCCTCCATCGTTTATTACCTCACCTCCCATTATATCAGAAATTTTAGTTAAAACATCGTCCTTTTGTTTGTTCACAGGAGTATCTTCGTAATTATGAATTGTAATTTTTACATCGTCGTTTAATGCTTTATAAAGTATTTTTTTATTATTCTCGCGCGATAAGATACTTTGCACGATTTTTCTTGGAGGGTAAATATGTAGAGTTTCATCGTTATAGCTATGTTTAACTTTGAGTAACTGAGAATAGACAGCATCACTCAAACTTTGCACGCGCTCTACAAAACTCTCCCAATTAAAATTAATAACATGCGGACTTGGTTTTTCCGCAGAAACAGGTTTTTTTGGTGTATCAACTTGTTGTTTAATAATAGGAGTTTTAACATTTTGTTGTAATTGTTTAGCTGGGGCCTGCGTAGGAGTTTTAACAGTGGCAGAAGCGCTTGGTAATTTGTTCCAACATAACGCCAAGAGTAGCTTTGCTTCCGCATAAGGAGCTTTTATTTCGGGCAATTTTGCAAGTAATGGCAATAATACTGGTTTTGGTTCAGCAATTATTTTTGCAATCAATTCATCAGAAAGCGTCTCGGCTTTAATACCTGAGGATAATAGTTCCTTAATTAAATCGCTTACTTCACTAGCGCTACCATCAATATACTTATTAAGTAATTCGTTGATTTTTTCCTCTTGAGGCAAACCAAGCGCAGAAATAACCATATCTTCCGAAATTTTCTCAGAAGACAAAGTAGAAATCTGGTCAAGTAGCGATAATGAATCTCTAAATGAACCTCCACCACGTTTTACGATAATTTTTAATGCACCATCGGAAATAGGGATTTTTTCTTTTGCAGCAACGCCTTTAAGAAAATCAAACATTACTTTATGGTCAGCTAGTTTAAAAGTATATGTCTGGGCACGGGATGTAATCGTAACAGGTACTTTATAAGCATCGGTAGTTGCCATAATAAATATTGCGTGTCTCGGAGGTTCTTCTAAAGTTTTAAGTAGCGCATTAAACGCTTCCTTTGTTAGCATATGAACTTCATCAATAATGTATACTTTATATTTGCCACTCGTTGGGGCTATCGCGACTTTTTCGCGTAGTTCCCTAATGTTATCAATCCCGCGGTTACTAGCACCATCAATCTCTATAATATCTACATAATCATCTTCAATTTTATATTTGAATTTGTTTACTTCATGCGCGAGAATTCTAGCCACACTAGTTTTACCACAGCCTCTCGGCCCGATAAATAAATAAGCGTGCGAAATCTTACCTTGCTCCAAGGATTTTATCAAAGGGCCTGTCACCTGGGGCTGTCCCACAACTTCACTAAGTGTGACTGGACGGTATCTCCTGTACAACGATTTCATAATATTATTATACTCTAACAAACTGCAAAATAACAACCAATACCAAGATGAATTATAATAAACAATTACAATGCTGCTTCAACAGCGGCCCAAGTAGCTTCTTTGTTGTCAGCAGGGATCGTTACAGAAACTTGTGAACCTTCGCGTAAATGGAAATAAGTTACTGAAGCATACAGAATTTGATATTCCTTGCCAGCTACTTCAACAAAGTATTTATCGTCATGACGTGTCAAAGTACCAATTACAGTTTTACGTTCAACCGGACCGATCTGCTTGTATAGGAATTTACCTTCATCAGTAATAGTAAGCTTCATAATATCGCCCTCAACTAACTTTGATTTAGAAGCATAGTTAGCTGGCACAGGGTAGTTTTTCCCGTCAGGACCAATCATTATTTGGCCATCAAAAATTCCTTCAATCACTTTGCCTTCAGGCCCACTTACGATTGTTTCGCTTGGAGCGGAAATAACTTCTCCATCTCCCAAGATTGAAATTAATAACTCTTTCGCGGCCGACAAATTTGTCTCTGCTTCACTAAGCAGTCCACGCAACCGTTTTATTTGTTTTTCTGGTATTTCAGACATCACCTCGCATTCCTGTCTAAATATAGTATTAATATTATATTATACCTAATGTGCGTTAAAGTCAATGATTTTCTAAAAAAGTTTTCCACGGCAAAAACAGCGGTAACTCAAAAAATGTTGTAAAAAAAACATAAAAACATAAGGGATTTATTCAGCAGGCTTCCAAAGTCCTGTATGTTTTTTACCGTTGCTAATAATCGTAGGGATTCCCTTGACCTTTAGTTCGTTTACGATAATATTTTTATTATTATCCATCTTGTCTGTTATTTCTGGATAAGATGAAGTTTCACGAATTTGTTTCATTAAATCATCGTCAACGCCAACTTGAGCTAGCCAAGATTCAATTTTTGCAGCTGCTTCATCATGTGAATAATCTTCATTGAATTTGTTTTGGTAAGAAATACCTTCGCTATTTTTTTCTGTAAAAATGTGATCAATAATTGTGAGAGACAGGCCAGACTGTAATTGCTCTGCCGCAAACATATATCGCACTATTAGTTCAGAGTTTTTAAATTTATAATTTCCTTCAGTATCTTGAATTGCAAATGGCACTAACCATACATTATGGTCGTCAAAGAACCCTGCTTCTTTTTGATTGCGATAAGAAATCATACAAACTGAGCAACCTGGATCAAATATGTCTACAACTGTGTCTAACCCTTCTACAGTCATATTGTTAACGTCTATATAGCTAAAACTATAATCTTCTGCTTTGTAAGTTTTGAATTTGTCAGGAATTGCTCCGAATATTTCGCCCCACTCAGTGAACCAACGGCCAGTAGCTTCAATTGGATTGGCAGGCTCCGTTTCATCAATAGAACACATTTCAGAGCCTAATGTACAGGCAGAGGGCTTAGTAACATTACAAGAACCAAGCGTCCATAATGCCAACAGCGATTTAATAGCAGTAAGAATTGCCCAAACAACTACAACAACAATAACTACCGAAAACACTTCAATTATAATAGAAAGAGGTTTTACCCATTTTGGATGTTTTAGCATAATACGGGACAACAAAGTATTCTTTACGTCATCTTTAAATCCGGTTTCGCACTTTTGTAGTCTTACCTTTTTCCAAAGGCAACCCCAGGCTTTTTTGAGAGCTTTAAGATAGGCCTTACCGACTTTTGGTTTAAAAACCGATATAAGAGCAACAAATATGCCAATTAAAGCCAATATAATAAAAGCAGCAATGCACACCATAATATAATTATTCTATCACTAGCGGACGATTTTTTCCATAACTTTTTTGACTTTTTCAATATCGTCAGATCGGTTATGAAGCCCTAGTGAAAATCTAATTAAAGGTGGATATTTACAAACATGGTCCAAATAATAGTGTGCGCAAAAATAGCCGGTTCTTGCCATAATATTTTCACGGGATAATGCATTGCCTAACATATGCGAATCTATTCCATCAACATAAAATGACATAGTTGGGTTTGCCTGTTTATTAACTAAGTGAACTTTATCAGAATTTACCAGAAAATCATATAATTCATGATAATTCTTTTCAAAGTTTTTCCATTCAGATTTTGGAACCTTCATCAACCACTTCAGTGCGGCGCCTAAGGCGACAATCTCCCCCCAAGCTTGCAAACCGGCTTCAAAGCGTGTATAGCGGTGCTCTTTATTAGTGGCAGACAAAACATAATCGTTCACTGTTACATCATCTACCATCCCGCCACCAACAAAAAGTTGTGCCATCTTATCCATTAAATCATCTCGCCAAACAATTACACCAAGCGAAGGTGCATAAACTTTATGGGCAGAAAAACAAATTGCATCGGGCTCTACGCCTTTTAAAATATCAACTGAATGAGCCATTGCTTGTGCTGCATCAATAATCACAATTCCATCAGATTTATGGACTTTGTTAATTAATTCTTTTATATTAAGCAGTTTACGACCGTCAAAATTAGCTGCACAGTTTAAAACAACCACGGCCTTCGTGAAATCATAAGCGTTAAGGTTAACCGAGCCATCCTCTTGCCGATCAATCACTTCGCGCGGCAATCCTGTTCTAGCAGAAAAAGCAATACTAGCTAAAAACGGCGAATTGTGTTCAATTTCAGTAGTAACAATCTTTTTAAATTTTAAAGAATTAAGCTGAGATAAAATTAAATTAATTCCATAAGTAGTATTCAATGTAAACGAAACAGTGTACTTCTTTGGCTTTAGTCCCAAATACTTTAGGACTAATTCCCTAGCCTCCTCAACTTTCTCATCAGTTTCAACTCCCCATTTATATTTTACGCGTTCACCGCAAGAATTGTGCTCTGTGTAATAATTATTCAAAGCGTCAATCACGCAGCGAGGGCGCAAGCTCTGACATGCACTATCTAGGTAAACTTCCCCTTCTTTTAAATAATCAAAATCGTTCATAGTCATTATTATATAACAAAAAATACTGAAATAATACTTTTCGGGGACGTGTCGCTCGCGCCCGTCGTTACGGGGCTCGCGCCCTTCATCCTCGGCCGCAACCTCCAGACGTCCCTCAAAGTATTATCGTCAGTATTTTAAAGAAAACAATCAGTCAACCATATTAATTAAGCGAGTTCTACAGTAGCACCAGCTTCTTCAAGAGCTTTCTTCATTGCTTCAGCGTCAGCTTTAGCGACCTTTTCCTTAACGGTAGCAGGAGCACCATCAACGATAGCTTTTGCTTCGCCAAGACCGAGACCGGTAGCTTCCTTTACAGCCTTGATGACTGCAATCTTTTGAGCACCAGCATCTTTAAGTACAACATCGTACTCAGATTTGCCTTCATCGGCAGCGGCTTCACCACCAGCAGCAGGACCAGCAGCTACAGCAACAGCAGCAGCGGCAGGCTCAATGCCATATTCATCTTTTAATACGTTTTTAAGTTCATTTACCTCAAGAACAGTTAATTTAACTAGTTCTTCGGCTAATTTTTTAATATCAGTAGCCATAATATATTTCCTTTCATATATTGTTAATGTTGCTAATTTGCATGTGCTTCAAGCCCAGAAATAATTCCAGACAAACCACCAGCGAGACCAGAAATACTGTCTGTGGCCGGAGATAAAAGTTGTGCCACAACTTGAGCGATAAGCTCATTTTTGCTAGGCATAGCAGCAAGTGATTTTACTTCATCTTGAGAAAGAGTTTTTCCAAGATCGCTAAAACCACCAATTAAACTAAGCGCATCATGTTTCTTGGCAAATTCAGCCAAAACTTTAGCAGGTGCGACTTCATCGTCATCAGAAATCGCATAAAGTAATTGTCCAGTAAGACCAGTAGTATCAGTGTCTTTATAAACAGCGATTTGGCCCATAGCGACCTTTACCAAACGGTTTTTAACAACTTTGATTTTCACGCCAGCTTCGCGTGCAGCTTTGCGTAGTTCTTGCAATTCAGCCACAGTAAGACCTTGGTATTTTGCAAAAACTGTAGATTTAGCACTACTCAAAAGCTCAGTCAAATCAGCAACCAATGTGTTCTTTTTATCCTTTGAAATTGCCATAAAAAGTTCCTTTGGTTAAATTTGATATTTGGTTGACTAATTGTTAAATAACGTCACCAAACAAAATTGTAAGAAATTCCTCGGCGACATGATTAAGAGTAAAACTCCGTCGCTGTCTTTGGTAACTAAAAACAGTATAACACATATTAATAAAAAATACAAGGTTAATTATTCTAGTCGTGAAGTTGTAGCAAATTGGAAAATTGCACCAATTGCAGTAATACCGATTAAAATTGGCCAGTACAGTGTGGTAAAATCCATTTGCGAAAAAATGCTAAATATCACTAACGTTAAAACGTATCCACCCACTAAAGAAGTCGCAATTATAATAGTTGGTTTCATTAATGTCACAGCAAAGCCTGCCGCAACGACACCAATAATTGCACCCACTGCCAAAACCTGAATTTCTGTACCAAAATATCGTGAAACAATTATCATCACGAGAGCAAAACATATTCCAGCAACACATAGTTTTTCAATAGAAAATCCGAGTAAGGCAAGTAGTAGCCCGACAGCAATTGGCATCAAGTTCTGCCAGAATTCGTTCCCAGCGATCTGTGGTACCCATTGGTTTAATGTTGGCATAAACATTCGCATGAGATTAAAACCAATCAGAAACCAGACAATAAAGAATGCAACCTTTTTAATTCTATATCCAAATAACAGTACTGCAAGACCTAGGGCAATAAATATTACTAATTCATAGATTTCCAATTGTCCTGGTAATTCCATATTGAATATTATAACATAAGTATTTATTATTTTTAAAACTTTAAAATCCCACCATGTAAAAATTACAACAGGTTAGGCGGGCTCGTCCTGATATTTCAGTATCAGATACTCGCCCGTAACTGTTGTAATTTTTATTGGGTGATTTTAAAAGATGTTTTAAAAATAACAAATACTTTAGTTATAAATATTTTCAATTTGGACTGAAGGACCCATTGTAGTAGTAATAAACACGGATTTTACATAGGAACCTTTGAGTGATGCAGGTTTCTGAGATTTCAATGAATCAAAGAACGCATTTGCATTTTCTTCAAGCTTTTTAGCTCCAAATGAAACTTTACCAACGCCAATATGAACAATAGATTGCTTATCCACACGATATTCAACCTTACCTGCTTTAGCTTCTTTTACAGCTTTTTCAACATCCATAGTCACAGTGCCAGCTTTTGGATTAGGCATTAAACCTTTAGGACCAAGCAAGCGAGCGAATTTACCAAGCTTTGGCATGTATTGAGGGGTAGAAATAAGAACGTCAAAATCAATTACGCCTTTTTCTAGTTGTTTAATAAACTCTTCATCTTCAGCAATATCTGCACCAGCCGCCTTAGCAGTCTTACAAATATCTACAGGTGCGAACACTGCAACACGGACAGTTTTACCATTCCCATGTGGCAAAACTAATGTCGTGCGGATATTTTGGTCTGCTTGACGTGGATCTACGCCAAGACGTGTATGAATTTCAACACTTGCATCAAACTTCGCTGGGTTTGATTTAATAGCTAAATCAATAGCTTCAGCTAAGGTATAAGTTTTGTTCTTATCAATTAGTTTAGCCACTTCTTGGTATTTTTTACCACGACGCTCTATCCTTGGGCGCGTAACAGGAGCAGCACCTTTTGGCTTAACGGTAGATTCCTCAGCTTTTCGCTCTTCTTTACGAGCTTGGCGCGCCTCCTCAGCCTTTACCTCAGCGATATGCTTCTTAGATTTCTTACCAGACTTCGCATAAACCTCTGGCTCTGAAGTTTCGGCTACAGCATCTTCTACTGGAGCAGCATCAACAACTTCTGGGGTATCTAATACCTCTTTATCTTTGATATTTTCAGCTTTTTCAGCCATAATTTTTCCTTTCTGTGGTACTAGCGAGCTCAGCTCTCCCACAATTATTTATTATTCTTCAACAGTGACACCCATTGAACGAGCAGTGCCGGCAACAATTTTGATAGCGCCTTCAATATCTACTGCATTCAATTGGTCCATCTTCTTTTCGGCAATTTCTTTAAGTTGTGCTTTAGTGATTTTGCCGACTTTATCAACGTTAGGCTTACCAGAACCTTTGTCAATCTTAATAGCTTCACGAATTAAATCATCAACAGGTTGACCAAGCGACTTCCAGTCAAAAGTGCGATCTTCATAAACACGAATATGCACAATTACATTCTTGCCCATTAAATCCTTGGTTGCTTCATTAAATGGATTAATAAAATCCATCATATTAAGGCCCCATTGACCTAATGTAGAACCAACCGGAGGACCAGCCGTAGCGCGACCTGCCGGAATACGTAGTTTTAGATTCCCAATAACCTTTTTTTCTGCCATAAAAATACCTTTCTAGTGCGTAACTATAATATTATATCACAATTGTTTCACTTGTAAAGCGTCAAGTTCTACTGGTGTTTCCCTACCAAACATGGAAACCATAACTTTTAGCTTGCCTTTGGCCGCATCAATTTCAGAAATTGCGCCATCAAAGCCTTTAAATGGTCCATCCGTAATTGAAACAACTTCGCCCACTTCGTACTTAACTGAGAATTTAGGATCTTCTACACCCATGCGTTTCTTGATTTTTTTGATTTCTTTCTCGGAAACAGGGGTTGGTTGTGTACCGGTACCAATAAAACCAGTTACACCAGGAGTGTTACGGATGATATACCAAGTTTCATCAGATAATTTCATATCCACCAAAACATAGCCTTGCAAAATCTTGCGATCTACAATTTTTCGTTTACCATTCTTAATTTCAATCTGTTTTTCTTTAGGCACGATTGCCTCAAAAATTTTATCAGCCATTTCTACTGTGCCAGTGCGCTGGTTAATAGAATCAGCTACTTTATCTTCATAACCAGAGTAGGTAGAAATTGCATACCACGCTCTTGTGTCATCATATCGGTTTACTGCCATTTTAGCTCCTTTATTTACTTAGTATTAAATTAAATAGCCACGAGAAGAATAAATCAAGCAGTGAAATAATCACTACGAACAAAGCAGTATACACAATAACTGCTAAAACCATCTTCCAAGTTGCTTTGCGATTTGGCCAACGAACTTGCCTTAATTCTCGCCACGAATCTCTGATATAACGCCCGAGATATACAAATGGACGGAATAAGATAAATGGTTTTTCCCCTGATTTTTTCTCACCAGATACTAATTTTTCGCTCTTTTTAATTTCTTTGCGTTTAACTTTTTCTTGCTTTTTGTCTTTAACGACAACTTTCTTGCGAGTAATTGTCGGCTCATCAGATGTATCCTTCCGTGAAGGACCATCACTTGCTTTAATTCTTGTGACTTTAGCCATTTTACTCCTTTTATGATATCAAAAAAGTCTGATACCAGACTTGTCAATAGTATACTACTTCGGAAAAAGAAAGTCAAGATAATCTTTCATCATTCTTGCACCAGAAATGATTGGCAAAAATGCAGAAAGTTGTCGCCGTATTACGAATTCAAGATCAAAATCATTGTCCCAAGTAGAAATAGCATCTTCCATTTGTTGGTATAGGATGTTCAATTCATCTTCTTCGCTGGCACCATTTACACAAAAATATGCGCTCATTGGCCCATCCGCCACTCCACCATCATGCGTTGAAATCAAAAGATTCAAGTTCGCAATGTCTTTCATCCAACTTGTTCCGCAGGCCTCATAGCCAACTATTGGCACGTTAATTGCTACATTGGAGCCGACCGAAAGCCCGTAAGCCAATTTTTCGTCATAATCAGCTAAATAGTGTACATGGTCACAAAGATAATCGTCGTTTTTAATTAGTTTCAGGATATTTTGGAGTTTTTTATACATAGTGTCATCACCGGGATGTACTCGCCCAGCAATAATATAATGTGCACCACGTGGTTCCAAAATGTTTCTTAGTCTATTTAAGTCGCTAAATGGCAATTCCGGCCGTTTATAATCTACGAAACGTCGCTTAAAGTCAAAAATAAAATCATTATCAGTGAACTTTAGTATTTTGCCATTTTGGTCAGGACGATTTTCTAGAGTTTTATTTAAAATTTCTCGTCCTAAAGTCTTTAAGCTCTTGATCGTTTCGGCAGTAAATGAATCTAGTTTTTCGGCATAATCGTTTGTCGGAGCATTAATTGTATCAAGTATTTCATTCTCTCTATAAAAATTCATTATTTCTGGCAATACCCAAGTGTCCATATCTATTCCATTAGTAACAGGCTTAAATTTAACTCTATTTCCAGCGATATCATGATAGTTTGCTACTCTTGTATGTAATTTTGAGACGCCACTTCTAAGCTCAGCAATTTCAATAGTAACCGAAGAAAGCTTAATTCTATCATGGGTGAATTTATCTGAAAGCCATTTTCTTACTGCCGGTGATCGTAAATTTGGAAAAACAAATCTATCAAATTGTTCCCGACTAAACTCTGCCTCTGCCGCTTGCACTAGGGTGTGATTAGTATATAAAGTATGTTTACGTGTATAAACCACGGCTTCGTAAAAATCCATTCCATTACTAGCAAGTTCGTCCAAACGAGCTAAAGCCGCAAAGAAAGTAGCCACTTCATTTAATTGCATAATAGCAGGCTTTAGCCCAAGAAGTTTTAAAGCGGCATAACCGCCGAAACCAAGCGAAACCTCCTGGTATAGACGATGATCGGAACCGCTTAGTCCAGAATATAACTCACCAAAATTCGGTTCAGTGATGCAAATAATTCGCGTATTCTTAAAACGTTTCTCAATCACGTCAAGCGAACAAAGATCTTTATGACACTTTATGTTTACCTTATCGCAGTATTTAAAGCCATATTTAGAATAATCTACCGGAATATGTTGTTCCGAAATCTCGCCATTTTCATAAATCTGTTTTATTTCGGACGGGTAAAACGGCGTGATTAATGTAAAAGGTATCCCCATTTTTTCAGCAACACGCCTGGTGTCGGCTGCTAAAACACCAAGCCCGCCACCGCCACGAATGCCGTTTTTTTGGTCATATAATTCAATTGTCCAATAAGTATATGGACGTTCTGGTGAAATAGATTTTGTAAGATGATTGCGTTCAACGGCCTCATAAAAAAGCTCGGTATCCTCAATATTTTCTAGCGGATGATAAAAATACTCAGCATCTTCCATACTGCTTATGATTATAGCATAGAATGAGCTTAAAACCAGAATTTCTTTGGCAGTTTTTCGGCGATTCTTTGGTGAAAATCGTAGTCAAATCCATCTAGTCTTTTAGGATTTTTAGTCTTAAAATAAGTTTTTCTGATATATGCTGCAGTCATAGCCTCACCAGGAATAAGTTTGTATTTTTTTCGGAAGTTTAAACCGCGCTTATATCCTTCAGGCGGGAGCACTGCCATAGGCAAAAAATCGCAATTCATTTTAGGGTCAGAATAGAGTTTTAAAGCGAGCATAGACATTGTAGGTATAATTGGCTCCTTTTTATTGTAAACATCTTCGTTTTTAAACACTGTGGCCTGTCTCGTAGCGGAAGGAGCAACGAATACCACGCCACCATTTTTTAGTCCATCATGCGAAATCTTAGTATAGATATCACGAAAGTCTTTCTTTAGACGCGAACCTTGTTTATATAAAACAGAGCCTTCTTTTAAACTCATTTTTTCCCAAGTGGATGGAGTAATAGTCGGTGTGATGATAATTCCAAGTTGTTTAATGCGATCATAATTTGGCGCCAATGATTCATACCAAGGTAAATTAACTGGAAAATACATTGGCTTATCACCCATAATGTCAATTTTCATAGTCAAAATACGGGCAATTTCGCCAAGCGAAGGGTGGTTGAAACCAATTACAAGCCCATTTTCAGAATCTTTTGGCATGCCTTTGTAAGTTCCTGGAGTGATCACAGAAAGCTTTTTTACCAGTTTTTTTCGGGCTGCTTTGATATGCTTTACGTGGTCATTCTTAGGCCCGGTAGTTTTAAAAAAATAATTAATTGCGGCATTACAGATTTTACCTACGGGTACCATTTCTTTTCGTAGTTTTTCGGCACCAAGCGTGGTAAGAAGCGAATAATTTTCGTGTTGAATTTTATCAATTATCTCTTCCGCACTCAGCGATTTAAGTTCCGTATTTGTGAATGTTTTTTTCTTGCTCATAGTAATATCATTATAGCATTTTTTTACAGATTATGATAAAATAAGAAAGCTTGGGGATTCGCCAAGTGGTAAGGCAGCGGGTTCTGGTCCCGCCATTCGGGGGTTCGAATCCCTCATCCCCAGCCATATAAAAAATGAGAGCAAAACTCTCATATTTTTTATATTACTTATGTTATAATAAGAACATGTTAAAGGCCATAAGCAATTTTTATGTAATAACGTTACTATTTTGTACGCTTACTGTCGGTCTTATCCTCTCTTCCTCTACAACTTCTTCCGCCTCCACCACTGCTGATGCAGCAGTCACAGTAGGCTCAGCCTGTACTATGACTGCTACGGTAGATACTCCACATAATGCAGAAATACCTAATGGTACTAATAGGACAGAAATAGGTACTACTACACTAAATACTATTTGTAATGATAGTGGAGGTTTTGCTATTTATGCTGTGGGTTATTCTAATAATGAGTATGGTAATACTACTATGATAAACCAAGCAAATAGTAGTATTACCTTTAACACAGGTACTGCTACTTCAGGCAGTAATTCTAACTGGTCTATGAAATTATCACAAGTTACTACTGGTACCTTTGCTACTACCATAGATAATAGCTTTAATAACTATCATAATGTACCAAATA
>JAFWMY010000006.1 GCA_017545485.1 Candidatus Saccharimonadota bacterium
GATGGTGCGGGGACGGCTAGAGCCTTAGCCAGTATCAAGGCGGAATTAGACAAGCGCCAGCGTGAATTTGCCAGATATGGGGTGAATAGTATCAATGACTATATGTCCCTTTATAAGCAACGCCATGAGTCGAAACCAGACATTAATTACCCAACAAAACCACTCCCACATCTTATCCTTGTATCAGATGAATTTGCGGAGTTGAAAGCAAATGTACCCGAATTCTTAGATGAGTTGACATCAGTTGCACGGATTGGCAGAAGTTTAGGAGTCCACTTGATTCTTGCGACTCAAAAACCAAGTGGTGTGGTGAATGACCAAATTGAGGCCAACTCTAGATCAAAAATCGCGCTTAAAATGGCTAGCGTACAGGATTCAAATGAATTGCTGAAAACACCTGATGCAGCCCATATCACTAATCCAGGTCGTGGTTACCTAAGAGGGGGTGAAAATGAGGTTTATGATTTGTTTCAAAGTGGCTATGCAGGTGTGCCTTATGATCCTGAAGCAGAAATTGAAGCAAAAGTCGATGAGCGCATCTTTAGCATCAATGCCTTAGGTCAGTATGAGCTGATGTATGACCCAACTGAGGAAGTCGTGCAAGGTAAGGATACAAGTGACTTACCGAGTCAGCTTGATGCAGTGATTACAGAGATTACACATATTTTTGAAGGGGCTAGCTACACACGGCCTGATCAGCCTTGGCTACCTAATCTAGCAGAAAACATTCCAACACCTCAGGCCAATCTAGGTAGTAAGCCGACCCTTTCTGTACCATTAGGGCTACTTGATATACCAAGTGACCAAGCACAAGTTAATTATGATTTTGACTTGTTAAAACAAGGGAATACAGTTATTTTCGCAAGTAGTGGCTACGGTAAATCCACGCTACTTCAAACCTTGAGCTTAAACCTGGCCAAGGCTAACACACCAGAACAAGTGCACCTTAACTTATTAGACTTTGGTAATAATGGCTTATTGCCACTCAAAGATCTACCCCATGTAGCAGATATCGTCACACTGGAAGAAACTGAAAAAGGACAGAAAATGTTGGCTGGTATCGTCGCAACTTTAGCTAGTCGTAAACGCGCCTTTAAAACTGCGGGTGTTGCCAGTCTCGAGCAGTACGAATCTAAGACACAGCTAAGTCTACCTATCATCGTGAATCTCCTAGATAACTATGATGGTCTCAGCCTTGAGGACAGTCATAAGCAGCAAATCGATAATTCCTTGTTACAAGTCTTACGTGAAGGCCCTAGTATGGGTGTTTATCTAGTCTTAACAGCTAGCCGATTAGGTGCTATTCGGGCAAATATGATGAGTGCCATCCCAACTAAGCTAATCCTTTACCTGAATGATGCTGGTGAAGTTACGACAATCATGGGACGTGCCAGTGTCCAGCAAGAGGCTAAAGCAGGTCGAGGTCAAGTCATGCTAGATGTACCAAGGGCTATCCAGTTCTACCTGCCAGTCGCAGGTGAGACGAGTACGGCACTATTAGAAAATCTTGAGCAGAAAGTTTTGTCCCTAAATCATAACTGGACAGGGCCGAGACCAGCTAAGATTCCGATGGTACCTGAGGAGTTGACGGGAGAGGTGTTTGAGACGTTTATTCCTGTTAAGGAAGCGAATACCTTATATTTGGGGTTGGATAAGATTTCAGCTGAAATTACTCAGCTAAACTTCAAAAAATAATTGCGTTACATAACGAAGAAATAAAGGTCAAACAAAATGGGAAAAGAAACTAATAGATACAAATGTAATTTGGATGAATACATTCATGATGCAGTTTTTGAAGATAATGTATCGGATAAAACAACGGCTAAGAAACTTGTTGGGTTAACAAAATTATCGAGTCAGTTTTCACAACCCGTATTTGGATATGGGGGGTAATAGAGAATGAGTATATTCATTACATATTTATATGAGGGATCAGCACCTTTAAAATTAGAGGTTTTATCAAGTGTTTTCTCTTTATTTGTAGGTATCATTGTTACTTTCGTTTTGTCTAAAGTGATACAAAAGCAAGTTGAAGACAATTTTATAATTGATGTATTCGTTCTTATATTGGTTATATATATGATGGTAGAAGCCTTTTTTAGCTCAATTTCTATATCACTTACTTGGAAAAGTGATTTTGTACCTAAAGCAACAACTGTTATGATTTTAGCAACATTAGTATTCCTATTAGGAACATGGTATATGTATTTTCAGGCTTATTATTTTGTCAAAAAAAAGGATGTATTATATGATCAAATGATTGACAGGAAAACACTATTAGATGAGACACCATTCGGTAAGATTGTTGCTATTTACTCTTCATTTACTGTTTTAATGGGTTTAATGATAATATTTGTTGGGCCAACAACAGATAATATTAAATTAACTATTACACCATTTCCTATTATTAATATAATTATCTCGCTTATAATTCCAACTATTTTAGTTTGGTATTTATCACTCACATTACCTCGTATGTACTACTCAGCTAAGATTGAAAAAATAATTGCGTTACATAACGAAGAAATAAAGGTCAAACAAAATGGGAAAAGAAAATAATAGATACAAATATAATTTGGATGAATACATTTATGATGCAGTTTTTGAAGATAATGCATCCGATAAGAAACTTGTTAGGTTAACAAAATTATCGGGTCGGGTTGCACAACCCGTATTTGTCTATGGGAGGTAATGAGATGTTTCTTTTATATTTAAAATTGGCTGGTGAAAATAAACAGAGTGTTCAAGAGCTACTGGCGGGATTTGCATCTTTATTTTTGATTATACTCTTCATAGCTGTTCTTCCGTATCTCATAGAAAAAAATTATAAAAACTATTGGTTAGGGTGCATCGTATTTTCAACGATTGGTTTAGTTTATTCATTTGTAGAAATAATAGCATTTGCAGTTACCGGTGCCGAAGATTTCAAAGACATATTCCGATTTATGGGAGTTGTAATTTTCCTTATTGGTTTTAGTGTTATGGCTTTGGGAACAATTTATATGTATGCTTACATTTTTCGTAGAGTAAAAAGACAAGCAGATAGCAATAAAGACTTAATAGTTGATCAATCAGAAACTCTGTTGGATAAATTTCCTTATGGGGGTGTAACAACTATGTTTAATGTTTATACCGTTCTTTTATTTTGGATGTCGACATTTGTAGGTATGACTTTATCAGATTTTGAAAATAATAATGTTTTCTTAGGTCCTGTTTATCTTATCTTATTTTTTATTAGTCCGCCTATTATTGGTTGGATTACTGGAAGAACTTTACCACGAAGATATTACATCGCTAAGATTGAAAAAATAATTGCGTTACATAACGAAGAAATAAAGGTCAAACAAAATGGGAAAAGAAACTAATAGATACAAATATAATTTGGATGAATACATTCATGATACGGTCTTTGAAGATAATGCATCGGATAAAGCATCCGATAAGAAACTCGTTGGGTTAACAAAATTATCGGGTCAGTTTACACAACCCGTATTTGGCTATGGGAGGTAAGTAATGAGTGTTTTGATTTTGTTTTTATATAATGAGCACCCCTCATTGCTATCTAGTGTATATGCGGGCTTATTCTCCATGGCAATAGGCATTCTGTTTACTTTTTATCTGCCAAAAATTGTGAATAGATATAGTGAAGATAATTTTACAATGTGTATTGCGATTTCAGTTATAGGAGTAATTTATATGCTTGTGGAGGTTATAGTAACAGCCGAGATAATAGCAACTTTTTGGGAAAGTGCTTTTGAGTTGAAATCAACTTTAATCTATTCTATTGGTGCAATTCTATTTTTATTTGGTACTTGGTATATACATGCGAAAGGGTACCAACGTGTGAAAAAAAATGTACTGAACTCTAAAGAAGTAGAAAATGAGCCGGATTTACTCTCTATTCCACCATTTGGTGGCATTATATCTGTTTATGTAGCCTATACTGTGATTCTATTTGTGTTGATTAGTGTAGTTGGTACAACTAGAGATAATTGGAAAGGTGGAAATACGCCGTTCCCTATACTTAATGTTGTTATTTGGTTAGTGGGTCCTATTCTTTTAGGCTGGTATCTAGCGAGAACACTTCCCCATAAGTATTACTCAGCTAAACTTCAAAAAATAATTGCGTCACATAACGAAAGACAGAGGTCAAACAAATGACAAAACAAACTAACTTTCTTCCTTTGGGAAGTATCATTGTTCTAAAACAAACAACACAAAAACTAATAATTATTGCACGTGGGATGTTGGTGGAGGAAAATTATTATGATTATGGTGCTTTTCTCTATCCACAAGGGTTAATTGAAGACTCTTTGGTGTATTTTAATGAGGACCAAATTTCAAAAATCATGTTTCATGGATTTACTGATGATGATGACACGCTTTTTATAAGCTATATTGATGATGCAATCGAGCGACGTAACTCTGAAATTGAATCGAAAAAGGATGATGATGACGGTGTTAAACAAGCTACAGCGGTAGAAGCAGTTGAAGAAGAAGATCTTTTTGCCTCAATTCGTGATTTGGCAGATTAGCGTTTGTCTATCGGTAGGATCGATTATCTATCGACCTATTAGACGTTTATTATCATTTGGTACATGCCCCTTTTTAAAAAATGAGGCTGTTAATTGCGTTGAAAAATTCCATATCTCAAAAGTGATGTTAATGATCATTTAAGAATTGTGACAACACGTCATATCATACGCAACATGGTGGAAAAAAAGTAAAGGAAAGTAGCAGAATGCGATATTACTATAAATTAGCCGAAAAGTTGGCACGACTTCAAAATATTGTCATGACTATTTTGGTGTTAGCAGTTATTGCTTTGGTTGGGACATTGATCATGATCAATCAAAAGCCAGCGGCGGTAAAAAAGAGGCTCTCAAGGCCAACGATTGCGCTTGTCAACGAAGATTTTCCAGTGCCTTTTAATCAAGTAACTTATAATCTGGGAAAAAGTTTTGTTGACTCAGTGTCTAATGACAAAAGCTACAACTGGCAAGTGGTATCACGTTCAGTTGCAGACCGAGCGTATAAGGAAAATGCTGTGGATGCGATTATTTATCTACCACAGTCTTTTTCA
>JAFWMY010000007.1 GCA_017545485.1 Candidatus Saccharimonadota bacterium
ATGATTAAATCACTAATGCCTTTACCGAGAAAAACGAAGAGCATTTCGACTAGAAAATTTATTTCGGAAACATTTTCTTTTACAAAAATGACATTGCCAATCGTGGCGATTAGAACATATAGAAAAGCGAAAATTACCGCACGAATTTTGATTTTGCGGCTGCGTTTTCTAGTGGTTGCAACTATGAGAATAGGTGCTAAAAGGATGACTGCGAAGGCAAATAATTGGAAAGGTGAAAAAGTTTCGCCGAGAAATAACCAACCCATTATTAAATATAAAACTGGGGCGAGCTGAGTGAAGATGCTGATATTAGTAGAATCGTCTAGTTCGAGAGCTTTATAATATGGAATGCCGGCTAAGCCAGAAAGTAGTCCGGATGTTAGAAACAGAGCGTATTTCGGGAAATAGTTAAAATCAAAGTCGAAACCCGTGACAAATGCTAGGACTGCGGCGATAACTAGGAAAGCATAACCATAGAATATTTTTTGTGAAACGGCACCACGGCCTTTAAAGTATACGTCAGAAGAATAGTTATCGATAAAAATACGAGTAGAATCGAGCAGAGTTGCGATTGCGACAAACAGTAGCCAAATCATGCAAAGGCTCCGTAAACAATGAATCCATAATAAAGTAGAAAGATGGCTAACATTAGGGCACCTTCTCTGCGGTTGATTTTATGGTTGTGTCTGGCAAGAAGACAAAGAAGTAATGAAGATAGTATCAACATAACAAGATCGATGGTTTCAAAATGATCTGGCGTGATACCGCCAGCAAAAACAACTGGAAGGGCGAGAACGATACAGATATTGAAAATGTTGCTTCCAACGATGTTGCCTACCAATAAGTCCGACTCGCCTTTTTTGGCGGCCGTAACTGTAGTAACTAGTTCTGGTAAGGATGTGCCTAGGGCGATAATAGTTAACGAAATAATGCGTTCCGAGATACCAATTGCGCTCGCAATGAATGATGCGGAACTGACTACTAATTGGCTACCGCCAACTACGCAGGCGAGACCAATAATAACAAACAGAAATGACTTGCCGAGTTTGTACTTGGGTTTTTCGACTTCCTTTTTGGCGGATTTGCCACGGCGATTTTTGCGAGCCATAGCGATAAGATAATAAAGAAAAATACTGAAAAATAGTAGACAAATAATAGCATCTGCGCGAGAAAATGTATTAATAATTGCTTCAGCGAGATTGACGTCTAATAATAGGACGATGAGTGCGGTGGAAATTAAAAGCAAAAGAGGGAGTTCTTTGGATACAGTATCTTTTTTGACTTTGATGGGGCGGATGACGGCGGCGATACCGATTAGGAGTAGAACGTTGATGATATTGCTACCGATGACGTTGCCAACTAAAATATCTGTACTGCCATTGATTAATGAAGAAAAAGAAACGGCAAGTTCTGGGGCACCGGTGCCGAAAGCGACGATAGTGAGGCCGATAAGTAGTTTACTGACTTTGAAATTGGATGCAACGGAAGATGCACCGTCGACCAGCCAATCGGCACCTTTAATTAATAAAACAAAGCCGATTACTAATAAAAATACCTGAAATATAATTTCCATTATACTTATGATTATACCATGATTGAAAGTAAATTGACCTGATGGAGTTAAAACTCTTTGGACATTTAATATTGACTAATTTGATATAATATGATATAATATGGTTAGATGGTCGTTTTTGACGTTGTAATTTAATTTTTTTTTGGAGGAAGATAGATTGGATAACGGGATTTTTATTTATTGGAAGGAAGGAATCGAGGAAAATTTAAGGAAGGTGGTAATTGATGGCGCAAATACCTTTGTTGATGTTTTAAGGAACTGTACTGCGATTGGTATGCCTGAAGATGAAGTAGTAATTCGTGGGGTGAACTCGACGCTTGAAACATTTGTTCGCTTTTTACCTAAGACAAGAGGACTTATTGACGCTGGTGCTATCTGCCGGAAATTAGAATTTATGATTGGTAACTCTTCGTTTGGTATTTATTTGACGGATGAGCCGATTGCAAATGGCACTAGTTATGTGGTAGGACTTTCTTTTGGCTACGGGATTACGGTAAGTACTTATCATTTTCGAGATTTATCTAATTCTGAGCGACTGGAATCGCTGAAATTGTGCGTGATGCACGAGCTGGGCCATGTGCACGGCATGGCTAAGTTGTATGGACGTGTCAAATCGGAAAACAATTGTGGAAACCATTGTAAGGATCTGAATTGTTTAATGCAGCAGCCGTTTGGCGATTTTAGCACACTGATTAGAAAACACTATCGTAATTGGTTTTGTGACTTATGTTTGGAAGATGCTAGACGTGTAAATATCGATAAAAGGAAGTCTAGCAAAAGTAGGAAGATGGTAGCGGTGTCAAATCTTTCGCCGAAAAAGCGAGCAACTCTTCCGCTTCCGCCAAGAAAAGATACATAACCTAAAATGCCGACATTTAAAAAGTGTCGGCTTTTTTATTAATATTGATTATGGGAGTTAGCCAACAAAAATCGGCTATCACGGAGCCGAAATAGATGGTGCGAACTTAAGGACTCTAGGTCCATCTTCATTAAGCTAGGTTAAGACACTACCGCGGATAGCTCCTAAGTTCTTTTTATCAGCCTGGGAACCGAAAAGCAATAGCACGGGAAGTGTTTGAATCGTTTGAAAAAAATTGAATCAGAATTGAGCGAAAAGAGTAAAACAGGGATAAGAACAAGCAGTTACAACATAAAAAACAAAATTGTCTAGGCTTGCAGAATTCGGGGGGGGGGGGGGTACAAAATTATTAGGATAAGGATTATGCAATGAATACAAATCATAAAGAGCCAATAACCAACAAGCAAATCGCTAATATAGTTACAGGTTCGTTTTTTGCTGTCTCGCTTCTTTCTAGTCTAATACTCTCTAGTTCTTCTGTTTCCGCTGACGATGTAGTAGACATCATTAATATCACCGTCCCAGTCTCCTGTACTCTATCAGGCACCGGACAAGGTACTCATAA
>JAFWMY010000008.1 GCA_017545485.1 Candidatus Saccharimonadota bacterium
TTAAGTTCTGGTGCAACTACTGGCTCATCCTCTTCTGCTGTAACTACTTCATGGAATGGTAGTAGTGCTACTACTAACCAATACTTTAAGAACCTTAGAAGTGATACCGGTACTGCTACGATGGTAGCTAACTGGACACCACAAGCTATTACACTTCCTACTATTTCTAAGACTGGTTATACTTGTACATGGACATATGGTGGTAATTCATATGCTTCTGGTGCTTCATATACACCTACTGCTAACTCTGCAGATTCACTAGCATTTACTGCACAAGCTGCTATTAAGACTAACTTAAGTCTTAAAGTTTCATTTGACTCTACATATGTATCTAGTATTAAAGTATGTAAGACTAGTGGCAATTGTTCTGGTTCTGATCTCATGGGTACTGTAACTACTTCTGGCAACTCTGTATCTGGTCTTACTTATGGTGTAGCATACTACCTATATCCAACCTACACTACAGGCTCTGTCCTTAACTCATGGTCTAAAGATTCTGGTGCTGTGGGTACACTTTCATCTACTTCTGCTGCTAATCCTACATATACGATTGGTGATGGGACTAATGCGGTAACGCATAGTGGCAAACGTGCTACGTATACAGTAACATTAAGCCAATGTTCTGCTACAACCAATGGCTCTACTTCCGCTACTGCTACATATTATTCCACCACTCTTTCTGCTATCACTAATCCACAAAGAGCATATACTATATCATTTGCTAACAATGTATCTGGTGCTATGGCTTCTTCTACTAGCACATTAACATCTACATATACATTTAATGGCTGGTATACTGGTTCTTGTGCTAGTCCTAGTACATTAGTTGCAAGTAATGCTACTACACCTGCACTTCAAGCTAGTGTGTCTGGTTATACAGATTCTTCTAAACGTTGGACTAGGACCAGTGCTGCTACATTATACGCCGGATGGACTGGACAAGCTAAGACATTACCTACAATTACTAAGACTGGTTATACTTGTGGCTGGACTACAAGCAGTACTGGTACTACTATTGAATATGCTTCTGGTGCGTCCATTACTCCTACCTCAGACCTTGCACTTAATAGTGTTTGTATTGCTAAGTCTTATACCATTACACTTAATAAGAATGGTGCTACTAATACTCCTACTGCATCTACTACAGTGACTTATAATAATACTACACTAGATAACATTGCTACATTACCTACTAAGGATAATACTACTGCTACACGTACAGTTTCTGGCTTTACTAAGACTACATCTGCTAATAACTCTACAATATCATCTACTGATACACTGAATAGTACACAAACTACTACATATACATTTAAAGGTTGGTATAAAGAGTCTGGTGCTACTAACAAGATTGCCGGTACTGGTAATACTCCTACGCTTGAAACTACTTCAAGCTATACAACAGGTGGTAAATGGACTAATGATGGGGCTGTAACACTATATGCTGGATGGAACTCTAGCGCTGGCAACTACTCTGCCGTTACACTTCCAACCATCACTAGAACTGGTAGCACCTGTGGTTGGAGTACTAGTAGTGATGCCATTGCTATTACTTATGCTTCTGGTGCTAGTATTACACCTACTGGTAATCTTACTCTTTATGGTGTTTGTGTAACGAATGTTGTATTAAATGGCAACGGCGCTACCACTGCGGGAACAACTTCTGTAAATGTAAAATATGGTGTTGGGGGCTTATCCACTACAGGCGGTATAACTGCTCCTCAAAGATCTTACAGTGTTTCTGGTTGGACTTTACCTTCTTCTAATAATGCAAATGGTGCTACAGTAAACGGTGGTACTGCTCCTGGAACTCTTACTTCAACATATACATTTAATGGCTGGTACCAAGAAGCAGCAGCTACTCATAAAATTGCTGGCAGTGGTAGTACTGGTGATTTACTTGCTAACACTGCATATACAGATTCTAATAATCAATGGAATTATACGGGGACTTCAGTTGTAACACTATATGCTGGTTGGACCGGTGGTAGTATTACTCTACCTACTATTACTAAGACAGGTTATACTTGTGGCTGGACTACTACGGCTACTAATGCTACTACCATCACTTATGCTTCTGGCGCTAGTTTAACTCCTACCGCTAATACTACACTTTATGGTGTATGCAATATAAAGAACAACCTAAGTCTTAAAGTCTCCTTTAACTCTACCTATGTATCTAGTATTAAAGTATGTAAAACTAGTGGCAATTGTTCTGGCTCTGATCTCATGGGTACTGTAACTACTTCTGGTAATTCTGTATCTGGTCTTACTTATGGTGTAGCATACTACCTATACCCAACCTACACTACCGGCTCTGTCCTTAACTCATGGGCTAAGGATTCTGGTGCTGTGGGTACATTATCATCTACTTCTGCTGCTAATCCTACATATACGATTGGTGATGGGACTAATGCGGTAACACATAATGGTAAATATGATACTTACACTATTACACTTAATAGAAACTGTTCTACTACTGCTACAGGTTCCACTTCTGCTACTGTAACTTATCTTGCTACTTCGCTATCTTCCATTACTGTTCCTACTTGTAGCAATGCTACTAGCACAAGAACAGTATCTGGCTTTACTAAGACTACATCTGCTACTAACTCTACAGTATCATCTACTACTACGCTGAATAGTACACAGACTACTACATATACATTTAATGGTTGGCATTTAACTTCTGGTACTGGTACATTAATTGCATCTTCTGCCTCTACTCCTGCATTACAACAATCTGTGTCTGGATATACTAATGCAAGTAAACAATGGACTAAGACTAGCGGTGAGACATTTTATGCTGGATGGAATGCTAGCACAGGGAATTATACCTCTGTGACACTTCCAACCATCACTAGAACTGGTAGCACCTGTGGTTGGAGTACTAGTAGTACTGCTACTACCATTACTTATGCTTCTGGTAGCACACTAACACCTACTGCTAATACTACGCTTTATGGTGTATGTGTGACTAACATTACACTTAATGCTAATGGCGGTACTGGTGGTACTACCAGTGCACAAGTAATATATAATGACACTAAGATTACTGCTAATAATGGTGGTACAAGTGAAGGTGGTAATATCACTAATCCAACTAGAAGTGATACTTATACAGTTTCTGGCTTTACCAAGACTACATCTGCTAATAATTCTACAGTATCATCTACTACTACCCTTAATTCTGTAAGACCATATACATTTAATGGTTGGTATAAAGAAACTGGTGCTACTACCCAAATTGCATCTAATGCTACTAAACCTGCACTAACTGCTTCTAATGGTTATACTAACAGCAGTAAACAATGGACCTATACTACGGCAGGGAATATTACACTTTATGCCGGTTGGACGGCTGGTAGCTTTGCTGCTGTGACACTGCCTACTATCACCAGAACTGGTAGCACCTGTGGTTGGAGCACTAGTAGTACTGCTACTACCATATCTTATGCTTCTGGTGCATCCTTTACACCTACTGGTAATACTACACTTTATGGTGTATGTGTGAATAACATTACTATAAATAAGAGTAATTGTCCTACTACTGCAGGTGGCGCAAGTTCTGCTACAGTAAACTACAATGCTACTTCACTTAACTCATTTACTGCTCCTACATGTAGTAATGGTACTGCTTCACGTACAGTTTCTGGCTTTACTAAGACTACATCTGCTACTAACTCTACAGTTTCTGCTACTACTACACTAACCAGCTCTGCTACTACTACTTATACATATGCTGGATTATACCAACAAAGTGGACTGACTACTTTAGTAGCAAATACTAGCCGTGCCTTACAAGCTAGTACAACTTATACTGATGCTAACAGTAAATGGACTTATACTACAGCTTCTGCCGTGACACTTTATGCTAAGTTTAATAGTAGCACTGGCAATTACTCTGCCGTTACACTTCCAACCATCACCAGAACTGGTAGCACCTGTGGTTGGAGTACTAGTAGTACTGCTACTACCATTACTTATGCTTCTGGTAGCACACTAACACCTACTGCTAATACTACGCTTTATGGTGTATGTGTGACTAACATTACATTAAACAAAAATGGTGCTACTAACTCTCCTACTACATCTACAACTGTAAATTACAATGCTACAACTTTTGGTGCCCTTGCTACACTTCCTACTAAATCTAATACTACTGCTACACGTACAGTTTCTGGTTGGACACTGCCGTCTTCTAATAATGCAGATGGTGCTACAGTAAATGGTGGTACTGCTCCTGGCACACTAAATAGTACTGCTACTGTGACACATACATTTAATGGTTGGCATGCATCTTCTGGTACTGGCACACTAATTGCTAGTAAAGATTCTACTCCTGCTCTTCAGGCTAGTACAACATATACTAACAGTAGTAATCAATGGACTTATACCACGGCAGGGAATATTACACTTTATGCTGGCTGGGATGATAGTACTGGTAGCTTTTCTGCAGTTACTTTACCTACCATTACTAAGACAGGCTATACTTGTGGCTGGACTACTACTGCTACTAATGCTACAACCATCACTTATGCTTCTGGTTCTAGTTTGACGCCTACTGCTAATATTACACTTTATGGTGTATGCAATATAAAGAATAACCTAAGTCTTAAAATCTCATTTGACTCTACCTATGTATCCAGCATTGCAGTTAAAACTGGTTCTGCTTCTGGCACTACAGTTGGCACAGTATCTACTAGCGGTAATAGTGTAACTGGCCTAACATATGATACTGCATATTATCTTGTACCAACCTACACTACCGGCTCTGTCCTTAACTCATGGGCTAAAGATTCTGGTGCAGTTGGTACATTATCATCTACTTCTGCTGCTAATCCTACATATACGATTGGTGATGGGACAAATGCTGTAACTCATAGTGGTAAGAGAGCTACATACACGGTAACACTTAAAAAATGTAGTGCTACTAATACTCCTACTAGTTCAACTACTGCTACATATTATTCTACGACTCTTGGTGCTCTTGCTACACTTCCTACTAAGTCTAGCTTTACAATTTCTGGATTCACTGCGCCGGCAGGGAATAATGCTTCTGGTGCTACCGTCTCATCTACTACATCGCTTACTGCTACTAATACCTTTAATGGTTGGCATATTGGTTCTTGTGCAAGTCCTGGTACACTGGTGGCTTCTTCTGCTTCTACACCTGCACTCCAAGCCAGTGTGTCTGGTTATACAGATTCTTCTAAACACTGGACTAGAACTAGTGCGGCTACACTATATGCTGGCTTTACCACTCAAGCTAAAACATTACCTACTATTACTAAAACTGGTGGGTTTGCCTGTGGTTGGACAGCCACATCGTCTGGCGCTACTGACTTTACTTATGCTTCTGGTGCAAGTATTACCCCTACCGCCAATACTACACTTTACGGTGTGTGTAAATGTCCCGCTAATACTATTTGTTATGATAAAAATGCTACCAGTGGTGTAGAAGGAACTATGGGTGGACTAACAATAACTTCAACTGCTACTTCAGCTACCCTTCTAGCTTCTAACTATAGCAGATCTGGTTATGGCTATGCTGGTTGGAACACTAATGCTGCTGGGACTGGAACTAACTATGGGCCAAACGAAGATATTGCCTTTACGGCTGGACAGTATTCTGCTACAGGTTTGACATTATACACTAAATGGGTTGCAAGTGCTGGAAATATTCAGAATTGGAATGGATGTGATAGTTTAGCGTCTGGGGCAGTAACGGCTCTTACAGATCAACGAGATAACCAGGTTTATGCTATAGCTAAACTTGCTGATGGACAATGCTGGATGATTGAGAACTTACGCTTAGAGAATAGCGGTACTGACAACTCTAACGGTTCTCTTGCTCAAGGTTATGGCGGTCAATTTGCTGGCCTAGCTGCTGCGGAAGCCGCTTGGAGAAAAGGTAACTCTGCTGCTAACAGTCTTTACTATAGTGATACTCAAAGTGGTACAGCAACTATAGATATTGGTACGTCCAACCCTGGCTTCCGTTTCCCACGTTATAACCATGATAACACTAACTCTAGAGCATCCAGCCCAACAGCTAACAGCACCGCTATGTACAATTATGGTAACTACTACACTTGGGCAGCCGCTATTGCAGATACTACTAACTATTCCAGCGGCGATCATGGTGCTACATCAATTTGCCCTACCGGCTGGAGAATACCTATAGGTGCTCAATCTACAGTAGACAAAAGTTTCGGCGCTTTAAGCGTAGCTCTCGGTGGTCCAGCAGGTGGAGCAACGGCAAACTCTTCCTCAACTCCAACTGGGGCAGTGATGTCCGGTGTCTTTAGAAGCTATCCTAACAACTTCGTCTATTCTGGTCTTGTAGTTGATCAAGACTTGGTGGACTATCGTGGCTCTGGCGGCTATTATTGGTCGTCTACTACTGCCTCGGCTTACCCCGCCTATCGCTTGTCCGTGGTTTCATCTGGCGTCTATCCAGGGACGGACAACAACTTTAAGTATTATGGGGGGGCAGTGCGCTGCGTCAATAATAAAAAGTATATTCAGGATTTGACTGTTGATGAAGTTAATAATATGGCAGTAGGTGAAACGCTTGCACTATATGATAAAAGAGATGAGGAGGTTTATAGGGTTGCAAAACTAGCAGATGGGAATGTTTGGATGCTTGATAATTTGAGATTGGGTGGTAGTTCCGCCAAAGTATTAACTCCGGATGATACTAACATTACATTCAATTATACTTTACCTGCGAGTACGGCAAGTATTGGATCAAGCTATAATACAGCAAAAATTAATACGGATTATAAAGATACTACGGCAACTGGTTATGGTGGCGGGAGTAAAAAAATAGGAACATTTTATAATTATTGTGCCGCAAGTGCTGGGACATATTGCCATAATGATGATGCTGGGGATGGCTATGGCACCATAAATGTTGATATTTGCCCTGCTGGGTGGAGGTTGCCTTCTGGTGGTGGATATGGTGATTTTCAAACACTGCTGAATAATTATAGTAGTACACTTGAACCGACTAATTCGGCTAGTTTGCAATACAATCTTTCAACAGTACAAACTGGGTATTATAGTGGTTCGTCAAAAACTGGTAGTACAATAAATTATTGGTCCTCAACTCCGACTAATGGAACTTCGGTACATAAGATGTATGTGGATGGGACAAGTGTTTCTAATACAACATCTAGTGCGCGTTATTATGGATATTCTATCAGGTGTGTGTTTTCTCCAGAAAAAACTTTAAGCAATGTGACATATTTGCAAGATGTTACTCCTACTATTGCTAGTCTGATGACAACAAATACAACGTATACTTTTAAAGATAAAAGAGACGAAGAATCTTATAAAGTTGCAAAACTGGCAGATGGGAATGTTTGGCTATTAGACAACTTGAGATTAGGAAGCACTTCTAGCAAGGTTTTGACGCCAGCAGACACAAATATCGTAGAGGACTTTACGTTACCGGCATCTAGTACGTCTGGGTTTACATCTGCGGCAACTAGTTATACAACTGCGGCGATTAATACTAGTTATAAGAATACTGTTCCAACGGTTACTTATGGAGCTGGCAGTGGTAAGATAGGCACTTATTATAATTATTGTGCCGCAAGTGCGGGAACATATTGTTTACCTTCTGATTTTGGAGACCATAGTAATTCAGATTATGACGTCTGCCCGGCTGGATGGAGAATGCCAACAGGAGGAGAAAGTGGGGAATATACAGCATTAAGGGGTAGTGCTGGCGGCGATATTAGAACGGTGCTATCTACGGCTAATACTGGTAATTTCTATGATGGTGCACGCGGAAATGTGAATACTGGGGGGTTATTCTGGTCGTCTTCATGGCAGGGAGATAATGCGTCTATGAGTTTCTTGTCCACTACTTCTTCAAATCTAGGGACTATTACATATGGAGGACGCCGGTATGGCGCTTCGGTACGTTGTATTTTGAAAAATGGTAAGACTAATTCCAATAAAATATATATGCAAGATTACAATAAGTCTGATTGTGGCACACAGGCAAATAAAGGTCCAGTTGAGGTGATAGATAAGAGAGATGGATATAAATATAGCGTACGTTATATTAGTGATATGTGTTGGATGGTAAAGAATTTGCGTACTACTGGCACCATCAATGCAGAAGATTCTAATTTCTCAACAAATGCTAGCGTCAATGTTTCTCAATATGATTTGGCTGGTACTGGTTCAGGGATTCAGACTTATACTTTGCCTAGTTCACACTCTCCTTCTTATGTAACCGATAATACAAACTTCAGTTATTACCAGGCTGAAAAAATAGGTAAATGGTATAATTTCTGTGCCGCTTCTGCTAATACAGCTTGTTCTTCATCTGCGAATGTTACTGCATCTGAGGATATTTGTCCTGCTGGTTGGCATTTAATAGACGCAAGTAATATACTCACATCTCAAATGGCTGCGGCTTACTTTACACCGGATTTTTCGCCAATGTTTGCTGGAAGTTACTATGGTTCAGGTTCTCCTCAATTTATAGGTGAGAGAGGCTATTGGTGGGCTAAGAATGGTTATAGTGGAACAAACCAACAGGGATTGTGGTATCAAAAATCATCTTCTGCCCAGTTATCAAACTGGTATAAGTATAGTGGCGTAAGTATTCGTTGTGTGAAGGATGTGGATACTGGAATGACTAAAACTATGCAAAACGTTGATTCTTGGAAGGAGCAATTAAATATTGGTGATAAAACCACAGCTAAAGATACTAGAGATGATAATGAGTATACAGTAGCAAGATTAGCAGATGGAAGACTATGGATGCTTGATAATCTGAGACTTGGTTCTACTTCATCTATAGCACTTACATCTAGTAACACTAATATTGCAAATAACTATACTCTTCCAGCCGGTAATGTAACTAACTTTAATTCATATACAAGTGCGCAAATTAATACCACAAATAAAGATGCGGCATCTAATGGATGGTATAATGGTGCTGGTGTAAATAAGAGAGGCGTATACTACAATTATTGTGCAGCATCAGCTGGGACGTATTGTAGTTCTTCTGGAACACAGAATGCTGTCTATGATATTTGTCCGAAGGGGTGGAGATTGCCAACAAATAATGAGTTTAATAATCTTGTGAGCCAAATTGGTGCTTCGAATTTTGCCCAAGGGTTTTCTGTGAATTTAGCTGGAGTATACAGCGGTAGTAGTTTTTATTCAGGCGAAGTTGATTATTGGACTTCAACGCGATCCTCTAACACAGCTATGTATGATCTTGCTTTCGATATAGATGAGGGGATTATTCAGAATGATCCTAATAGTAGACAGAGAGGGCAAACAATTAGATGTGTAGCTGACGAAGAAAAATATTTGCACGATGTAAACAAATGGGAGGGCGAATTATCCATAGGGGATACGACTACGGCTAAGGATTATAGAGATGGGAACGAATATACGGTTGCTAGACTTGCTGATGGAAAGGTATGGATGGTAGATAATTTGAAATTAGATCTCGTGTCGGTTCCTTATGAAAAATTGGTTGGTGCTACAAACGCTGAAAGCCAGACGTTGTATTATTTGAAGAATGGTACTGGGCCAAGTGGTGAAACAGGCCAATATGCTACCATGGGGGTAAAGAATGGTGATTCTGGTAATTGGGTAAATTCATATGATACACCATATATATTTACACAAAACAAGGATGTTATTCCAGGCCCAATGGCTAACGCTAATGGTTCATTGACATCCGGTATTATATACAATCATTGTGCGGCTTCAGCTGGGTCATATTGCTATCCGCTTGGTTATGGGTCTGTAGTTAATACTACTGAGGATATTTGTCCGGCTGGGTGGAGAATGCCTACGGGTGGAGCAACGGGAGATTTTGGGGCTTTGTATACTGCTTACTCTTCTAACGTTGATAATTTTCGTAATAACGCAGGGCTAGTTTTGTCTGGATATATGGGGAGTGGGACTGGGATAACTAATGTAAATACTGGAGGCTATTATTGGACATCTTCGCTCCTTTCCGATACTGCTAAGAGGAAAGCTATGTATGTTTATCAAGGATCGGTGAACTTTACTGATGGTTCTTCGGATAATCGTTATTGGGGTTATGCGGTTAGGTGTGTGAAAAAATGATAGGAATTTAGTGTAGCAGTAAAACTATATTATTTATATTATTTTTTCCATAAGCATTGTAATATAATATTTAGTGCGAAAGATGTGTAATTAGTATGTTTTAAATAATATGGATTTGGTATAGCATTAGAGATTAATGTTTAGTGCCGGTTATTCTTATAGAAAGATATTCACGTTTTGAGAGATAATAACATCTGTAGATATCTCAATCTTTATATTTATTAGAGCTAATTAATTATCTGATTCAGCAGAAGGGGAAGGGCCGAGGATGAGGACGAAGTTGTAGTTGTGGGAGATTTCTGGGGAGAGTTCGTCGTAGGATTTGGCGTGGGTGGAATATTTTTCTTCAAGCATTTTTTTGGTGCCTGGGGTGGAATCGTCTAACACATATAATGTATAATCATCTGGGTATTCGCCAGTGGGGGCGTTGTCTGCTGTGATGTTGGAATAGCCTTCTTCTTCAAGAGTAGTTTGTTCGTTGGAAGCGAGATAAGGGGTTTCGGTGGCATTTAGGACTAGGATGGTAGCTTCTTCGTAAACACGGGGATCGTTGTTTGTCATTTTAGCAACGTAATCTTGAATAGATGCGTAATTACCTGCGCCGCCACGAGGCAAGACATATGAAATGCCGTTAATAGAACCGGTAGTCATATAGTCTGGGTAAAGGGAAACATTACGCATACTGTTTAGGTCAAACTCAGAAGTGAGATGGGCAAGGGATTTAAGTTCTTCAAGACTGAAGTTGGTGCGTAGATTGTCGCCTAAGGCCGAAGCGAGACCGAGGATATCGGTGAGGCTTAGGTCTTTTTCAAAGACTTTGTCTTTAATACCGATGAGGATTTTTTGCTGAGAAGCACCACGGCTGAAGTCACCACCGGTGGTGCCGTGACGAGCGCGGGCAAGGCCAAGGGCTTGTTCGCCGTTGATTGTATATTGGATGCCTGGCTCGTAAACAGCGCCAGTCCAGTTGTAATCGTAAATACCTTCGTCAAGAGTGACATTTATGCCGCCGAGCGTGTCAACTATTTGAATAAGTGAACCCCAGTTGAGGTGAGCGAAGTATTGAAAATCTATGTTTAGAATGGTGCCTACTTCATTCATGAGAGCTTGAGCTGCTTCGGCTTCTTCTTCGGTGTTGGCACCGCCTTTACCACCGTTGCACCAGTATATTTCATTGATTTTGCCGGTAGCGGTGCAGGTTGGGGAAGCTTTAAGGTCACGGGGAAGGGAAATCATAGCAATGTCGCCAGTGTCTTGGTTGAGACTGATGGCCATAATGGAATCGGTGAGTTGGGCGCCATCATGAGTACCATTTCCTTCGTCGCCATCCATGTTGTAGCCGCTAGTGCCGAAGGCCAAGATGTTGGTACGACCATTTTCGTCTGTTTTGAGGCGCTCGTAGGTTGGTTCAGTAAAGGTGAGTAAATCAAAGACGTTGCCTTGGCCACCGGTGATTTTGGCGATGATGTCATTGCCCCAAAGAATAAAGCAAACGCCTGCACCGACTAGAAGTAGAACTAGAACGATAATAATGGTAGTGATGACTTTGCGTTTTTTGGACATGGGTTTTTTGGCTTTCTTTTCTTTTTTGGATGATTTGGTTTTTTTGAGTTTTTTGTTGCTCGGTTCTTCTGAAGCGGTAAGTTCGCCACTTTGTTCATCAAAATTAAACACTTGAGTGGGTTTTAGGAAGTTTTCTGTAATCTCAGTTTCTGAAAGTGGCTGAGGGGTTGGTTCGTGGATTTGGATGGATTTTGCTTTTGGTCTCGGGGAGGATGCTTTAACGGGGGATTGTTTTACGGTGATTTTTTTAGCGGTTGATTTTGGGGATGCTGAGCGTTTGGGGGAAGATTGTTTTGAGGAAGATTGTTTTGGGGTTTTTGCCATAGAGGGTTTAACCGCTGCTTGGCGGGTAGTTTTAGTATTAAGATTTGTCGTGGCATTTTTAGAGCGACGTGGGGCTAGCCCATCAATTGATTTATTCTTTTCCATTGTTTATAATTATAACATGGCAAGTATAAAAATTACAAAAAAACAACAAGCGCTTTTGGATTTTTTGCAGGATTTTAATGAGGAAAATGGTTATTCGCCTTCGTATCGGGAGATACAGGCGGGGTTGGGTTTGTCGTCTGTATCGGCGGTAGCGGAGCATATTGATAATTTAGTAGAGAAGGGGGTGTTAAAGAAGGTGCCTGGAGCGGCGAGATCTCTGGAGATTTTGGATTTTAGACATGAGGAGACGGTGGAGTTGTTTAAAGTGCGAATGGCGGAGGCGACGGAGGAAGAGAAGAAAGTTTTGATGGCAGCGGGGGAAATATTGGGGCTGGATTTGGATTAATGTGGTTTAGAGTTTTAGTGGTGGGGTTTTTAAGCTTGGGCTTAGGATGAGGTGTTTAGAGATTTAGGGGTTGATTATTTGCTTTCGGTGATTTAGGGGTTGATTTTTTTGGTGGAATCTGTTACGCTTAAATTAGGAGATTTCTGATTTATGGCAAAAAAACACAAGAAAAATAAAAAATGGATTGCAAGACTGGTATTTTTGTTATTATTTATTGCAGCGGCGGTAGTGGCATATTTAGTTTGGGACAATTATTTTAGAGATAAGAAAACGGAGCCGGTTAGTGAGCAGGGTGAAGAGCAGGTTGAACCTGAGAAAAAAGTTGATGTCGTGGATGAGACTGCTCCCGAAAAGCCGAAGGTAGTGCAGTATGATGGTGAAAACCCGAATGATGCGGCAGAATTGTCTGGAGCGGTGACTTATGCTGGTGTAGTGGGGGATAATTTGATGATTAGAGTAAATATAGACCAATACTTGGAAGATGGCGAATGTACTTTGGCATTACTTCGTGGTGGGAACACTATATATAATAGTGTTGTGCGAATTGTAGATAATGTGACTACGGCGACTTGTGGTGGGTTTGATATCCCGCTTGCTGGGTTAGGGAATGGTAAAACAGATATTGTGATAAATCTTAGTGCGGGCGGTAAAACTGGCGTGATTAGGGGGGAGGCTGAGATATGAGCAGTGTAAGGAGGCGAGATAAAAGAGGATTGCTTCTGCTGTTTGGGATATTTATAATTGCAGCGATATTTAGTTTTGTGGCAAATGGCGTAAAAGAAAATGACGTAGAGGCAGCTTCTTTAGCAGGGTTTGATCCTGGGTATATTATTTCTGACTATCAGATGGGGAATTATACTGCGATGAGCGAGGCGGATATTCAGAGGTTTTTGACCGCTAAAAATTCATGCGGAAATAGAGATTACAATTATTATTTACAATTGTCAGCAAATACGAATTATACTTGGCATTGGAAAGATGGGCATTTTGTGTGTCTTAGCGAAGAGCTGTTTGGCGATGGCGAGGTAATTGGTTCAGGGGAGACGGCGGCGCATATTATTTGGCAAACGGCGCAAGATTATCATATTAATCCGCAGGTTTTGTTGGTGTTGTTACAGAAAGAAACTTCATTAATCACGGATCCAATTCCGAATAATGGTGATTATCGGAAAGCGACGGGGTATGGTTGTCCGGATACGGCGCCATGTTCGTCGCAATATTATGGATTTAAAAACCAGGTGCGAAAGGCGGCGGCGTTGTTTAGGACAGTGTTAGATGGCGGGTGGACAAATTATCCGTTAGGGAATAATTACGTGCAGTATAATCCAAATGCTGCTTGTGGCGGGTCGGTGGTAAATATTCGGTCTTTGGCTACTTCGGCTTTGTATCGCTATACACCATATCAACCGAATGCGGGGGCAATTGCGGCAGGATACGGAACGGCATATTGCGGGGCGTATGGGAATAGGAATTTTTATTTGTATTTTGAGGATTGGTTTGGGGGGATAACTGATGCGAGAGTTGAGTGGCAAAATATGCAGAATCCTCGCATTATGACCGTGAATAAATCGACATTAATGGTTGATGCTGATAGAGGCAGTTTGACTGGTAAGTGGTTGGAAGTGGATGAAAATTATTATTTTACCAAAAAACTTTCTATATTTGTGGGTGGCGAACAACAGGTTTGTTTACAGCGAAAAATTGATGAGGGAACGGATTATTGTGCTTTACTATCTAGATTATCCGATTTTTCTCTTAATGAAAAGGTGATAGTTTTGCCGGTAGAGCGTCAATATGAAATTGAAAAATGGACTTGCGGCGTGAATATATTAAATCAGAAAGCTGAATGTAATGAAAAAACTTATTCTATAGGTGACGTGATAAACGTAGAAAAGACAGTAAAAATAGATGGTGAAGAATTTTTGATAATAGATGATAACTATGCGGTTTTGAAAGCAAGAACTAGAATGAAGTTAAATTACGAGACAATTGGTCCAGTATTGATGAAATTAACGCGTGATTCATATAAATATATTGGCGGAGAGGATAAAACAGTCCAAAAGTTAATTGCGAGTGACGGTTTGTTTATTAGCATTGCGGATAAAACCATTATTGATGGCGAAGTGTTTTATAGAACATCACATGATTCTAATAAGAATTATAATTATGTAATATCGGGGTCTGCTTTATCTGACAGAATTTTTACAAAATTTATGTATCCAAGAAACTTGGAATTTATGAAAAATGCCGATTCAATAAATCTAGATAATGGTAGAATTTGCAAGAGTTACAAAGACAAAACGATACGAAAATTTATAAATAAAATTAATTATAATGATAAGGTTTATTTCCAAAGTGAAGATGAAGTTAATACTCATTGTGCAGTTAAGGCTTCTGAGCTTCGGGAGACAAAATATGATTTTAATAGCGAAAATGTAAGTGAGTTTGTGAAATTTGTTTTTCCTAGAGAATTGAGAACAAATGATTATCTCTACATGATTGATGTAAGGAATGGAAAAACTTGTGAGGATTATTTACCTAAAAATAATATCCAGAAGTACACCACCAAAATAAATGTGGATGGGATAGTATTCTATAGAACCGAGAACAAGACTGGTGTTAATTCTTCATGTGCTGTTCCAGCCAGTAGTTTACAAGAAACTATTTAAAGGGAAATGCTTTTATAAGTGTTCTTTGTTTTTTGGTTAGATTTGGGATAGGTTGATAATGAGTTTTTAGTTGATTTAGATAATCGTCTGAAAAAATCTTTTTAATGTCGGCTGGTTGATATTGTTTATTGACACCAGAATAATAATCGTAAAACTTGTATACACCGCCAGTGAGATTGTTAGATATTTTAATGTGGGCGTTTGGAATTGAGAGACTATCCGCAAATATTAAACCATGGAGCGATGACGAGAGAATTAAACCGCATTCTGCAATTTTTTTTGCTACATTTTGGGCTGAATCCAAGGGCGTAATAACGTCGAAGCGTGGGTCTTCGCAGAATTTTTTGGTGATAGGTAGCTTCATATCGGCATAGTGAATAACAACACCAATTTTTTTGCTATGAAGCTTTCTCTTTAATAAGTAGGCTGAATTAATGAGGATGCCTGGATCACCCATTGGCACAGTGTGTCCAATCCTTGATAATGAATTTTTGCCACGAACAGCAGAAAAAATAATGTGGTCTAAGTTTTTATTGCCGCTATTAGAGCGGATGAAACCACTTCCCCAGGAATAGAATGGTTTCTTACGTTTGGCTTGCTGAGCAACTTCTATAATTGAGCCGGTGGCAATTAGATCACAAGTTTCTATGGGTGACCAAGTGATATTAAATCCAAGAATGTTAAAAATTAAGTCCGGTGATACGACATCACCAAAGTTTTTGATATGAGGAGGCTCCCACCAATATAAATTAATAACTTCTTTTTTGAGATTTTGGCGTTTTTTAATAATGGGATATCGAATGCCTTTTAAAACAAATTGGATTTGAGATAATCCTTTACGAACTTTTTGAATTAATCCATTAAACTTTATTGGCAATGATAGTGTTTTAAACCATTTCCAAAAGCTATTTTTTCTACCGATTCTCCGCCACATTCTGAGATAATCATTGAAAATGTTTTGATTATGATCCTCGTGCTTATATGGATGATATTTCCATGGTTTATCAAAAATAAAATGAAAAAATATATTAGAGTGGTTAGTTGAAAAGCCTTTAAAATTGGGTAAATAATTATAAATGTCTTCTAATATAGTCGGTGAAAGCTTAGCATGGTTTATCAATTGGAACAAGGCAAACAATGAATCATCTCCTTTGCGTGGCCGGCCTTTTTCCCAGGATTCATAATATATTTTTCCACATTGTTCTAAAATATTAATTTTTGTCAACTTTAAATTATTCATGTATACTATACCGCTCTGAATGCGACGATTAGAAAAAAGTCGAGAAGAAAGATGAAACTCTTCAATAAGGGCATTTTTTTCAGGTCCGAATAATTCTTTGAAAGAGTTTGCTTCTACTCCACCAATGTCATGGATGGGAGGACAATTCTTAATAGGATTATTTAGACACAATATATCACCGTCTAGATATACGGAATATTGAAATCCACGTTCTTTGAATAGCTTTGGTCCAGCAAACAAATAGTAGCATTCGATAGGATATTCCCAAGTTTGAAAAAATAAATAAGTTAGATCTAACTCAATATATTTAATATGACGTCTATCTAAGTATTTTTTATTTTTATTAGATATATGACGACTAAGGATGTAAAGTTCAGCTTTTGGTAAGAATTGGCGAATTGATAATAATGATGTGGCGGCTTGGAAAATATATGAGTCGTTGGCTGTGGAAAAGAAAGCAGTGTTTTTTATGGAAAGCGGTTCATATGCCATATTAAGTATATTATATCATGGTTTAGATGAGCCATTTGCCGATGAAAGGTATTTTATATAAGATGATAGAGATAAAGTAGGATATGATAAGAATTAAAACCGATAATGCTGGTACGGAAATAAGGGGATTAAAAGATAATGAGTTAATCTCAAAGATTGAGTTAAGGGCATCGATGATAAAAACGTGTGTTAAATATACTCCTAGGGTGCATCTTGAAAACAATTGTAACCATTTGCTTTGTTTCATGGTGAGGTGTTTTGGGTTAAAATGTTTTTTGAAAAAAACGAAGATAGCGATACTGGTTGCTGCTACATTAACTGTAAGATTATCATAAAAAAATGTAACGAGTTCACCTTGATGGTTAGACGATAGTGCAGATACGATGATAGTAAAGATAATGCCGATTAAGCCTATTATATAAATAATAATTTCTGCTTTTTTTGTGATATTGTATTTATTTAAATAATATCCTAGGATAAAGTACCCAGTGAATCCCAATGTCATAAATAGTTGAATGCTATCTAATTTGTTATTTATTAAGTTAGCAACAAATTCAGATTTGAAGGCAATAACTGCAATTAATTCCGGAAGTAAAAAAGTAAATATGAATGCTAGTAAAAGAAAATATTCCATAGTCTTTTTCTTTTCAGTGATTCTTTTTAAGAATGGTATGACCATATATAGGCCAATTAGCATATATAAAAACCAGAGATAAAATGGCCCAGTTGTCAGATTGACGATGAAATTTTTAAAAGTTATTGAATTATGGGAAATAAAAAGCTGCCATAGATTATAGAGTAAGGTCCAGAAGACTAAAAGAATTAGTATTTTTAAAATGTTTTTTTTGTATATTTTTTTGATAGGTTGTTCTTTACTTAAAAATAGCGCACCGCTAATCATAATGAATACTGGAACGCCCCATCGCACAAGACTGTCATAAATATTAAAGATATGCCATGTAGGTGAGCCAATATCTACTGCACGAAGGTTCTGTGCGGCTAAATGTAACAAAACAACGGCACTAATGGCGGCTATTCTTAGATAGTCAAAATAAATTATGCGCTTTGATTGATTTTGATTGTTCATATAATGATATTATAGCATTATTAAATTGGTATAAAGATAGTGTCGTTTAGATTGAATGTGGAGTTATGATATAATAAAAATAATTATGAAAAAAAATATTATACTTTCGGCTGTGATTACAGCTCATGATGAGGGGCTTTTAGCTCATAAAACAATGCAAAGTGTTTTTGCGGGTCTAATGAAAGTTGAAGAAGCTGGTTATAAATATGAAATAATTGTTCACATTGATAATGGCGATAAGGCTACGAGAGATTATTTCAGGCGTTATAAAAAAGATGAAAAGATAAAAGTATTCGAAAATAAATTTAGAGATCCTGGTTCATCGCGTAACTATGCAGCGGAAAAAGCGACAGGGAAGTATGTAGCGTTTTTAGATGCAGATGATTTAGTGTCAGATAATTGGTTTATCAACGCTATTTCTGAATTGGAAAATTCTAAAACAGAAACAATTGTTTATCCGGAAGCAATTTTGACCTTTGGATTGGATTTGAAAAATAATGTCTTGAGCATTCAGAAACCTTCTTATGAAAAAGGAAAAGATGTTGTGATTGCTTTAGGTGAGAATCGCTGGTGTTCGGTAGTAATGGCTAAGAAGGAGACTTTCATAAAAATACCATACGAGAAACTTGGATTAGGTTATAGCCATGAAGATTATGTTTTTAATATTAAAATGATTGAGGCAAATATTCATCAAGCGATAGCAAAAGAAACCGTGTTATTTTATAGGCGTTCAGAAAAATCTCGTTTATCTTCGAGTAATCAGGGACATGCAACGATACCCTATATGAAACTGTTTGATTTCAATTCTGTGAGCGGATTGAAAGAAGTACTAATTGAAGATTTTGATGAAAGATTTAGGAATAGAGGATATAGAGCATATAAAAGAATTAGAAATAATAATTTTCTAAATTTCTTTATTACTCCTGTGGCAAAAACAACACTTAGAATTCTCAACAATAGGTCAAATAGTACTCAAAAAATACCAAAATTCGTGTTAGAAGAATGGAAAAAAATGAATAAAATTGAGTTGCAATTATATCCGCATAAATGGTTGGTTAATAAGGTTCTTTTATATGCAGCAGAAAACCAGATTGCAGTTGGCAATATGTATTTAAAGCTTGTGAAACAGATAAAGAATAAAAAATTTGATTATGTTTTCATAGTCCCCTGGGTAGTAAGGGGAGGAGCCGATAAGGTAATGTTTAATTATATTAAAGCGCTCCATGAATTATATGGATGGAATATTATGATAATAACGACTTTACCGGCGGAAAACTGGTGGAATAAGAATTTGCCAGATTATGTTGACTTTGTTGATTTTGGTAATAAAACACAATTCTTATCTCTAGAACAACAAGAAACTCTATTTACAAGATTGATTGTGCAGTCACGATGTAAACGTCTGCATATTATAAACTCTGAATATGGATATGATTGGGCGAGGAAACATTTGGGATTGTTGGGAAATAATTATGAGATAAATACATCGTTGTTTTGTGGTGAATTTATCCCTGGGTCTGATCTGAAAGGGGTGTTTTCTTACGATGATCCATATTTATTAAGTATTTATGATAAAGTAAAAAACGTTTTTACTGATAATGAGACTATTATTAAGAAAACGGTTGAGCACAATGGTTTTAGTGAGGAAAAATTTAAAGCGCATTATCAACCGGTTGGAGATATTAAGATAGTAAAACCAAAGAATGGGTTAATAAACAAGGATAAACTGCGAATTCTTTGGGCGAGTAGGGTTGTGCCGACTAAATTGCCTAATTTAGTAGCTGAGATTGGGAAAGGATTGGATCCAAAAAAGTTTCAGATTGATATTTATGGCGAAAGATCGGAGGAAATAAGTAAAGATATATTTAATGGTATTGCGTCAATAAACTACAAAGGTGTTTTTAATGGTTTTTCTTCAATTTCAACAGAAAAATATGATGTATTGCTATATACTGCATTAGATGATGGAATACCAAATGTTATTTTAGAAGCGACTGCGGCGGGTTTACCTATTATTGCGAGCAATGATGGTGGCGTAGGAGAGTTTGTAAAGAATAATAGGACCGGCTTATTAATTGAGGATTTTTTAAAACCTGAAGCATATGTGAAGGTATTAGAAGAAATTTTGAAGGATGCAAGTAGGCTGCCATTTTATGTAGAAAATGCACAAAGGATACTGTTAAGTAGACATAGTTGGAAAAATTTTGTTGAAATGGTAAAAAAAGATTTCTTTTAAGCTTTTTGGTAATGGTTGTTTTTTAAAGGTATCTATAGTATAATGGTAGTCTACTGTTTTGGTGGGGTAGTGGTACGTTAACAGATGCTTTTTGAAGATTCATAAATCAAGATTGGAGGTGGTATACTTGGATAGGGCAGAATTTGATAAACTAGTGGAGTTGGCTGAGACTGGTCTTGCGGACGAGAATGAATTAACAAGACTTGAACCTTATAGGGCGAAAAGAGCCATCTTCTTAGCTGCTGGAATGGGGACTAGATTAAGACCAATTACTGTAAACACGCCGAAGCCTTTAGTGAGGGTGAATGAAAAAAGAATTATCGAAACAATGATTGACGCATGTCTCGAGATTGGGATATCGGAAATATATATTGTCAGAGGATATTTGGCAGATGAATTTGATATACTGTTGAAAAAATACCCAATGATAAAGTTTATCGATAATTTGGAGTATGATGTTGCTAATAATATTTTATCTGCAGTAAAATCTTGCCATCTTTTTGAGAATGCGTATGTGTTGGAGGCGGATTTGTTAGTGACTAATCCTAAAATTTTGAAAAAATATCATTATGATTCGGAGGTATTAGGCATTTGGAAATCTTATAGTGATGACTGGTGCATGACGTCGGATCATGAGGGATATGTGTTGAGTGAATTTGTTGGTGGTAAGAATTGTTATCAAATGGTAGGCATTTATTATTGGAATAAGCAAGATGCTAAGATGTTGAAAATAGACCTAAATGAGGTTTATTACAGAATGCCTGGCGGGCATGATATGTATTGGGAAACAGTTCCGAATCAAATATATCAAGGAAAATACAAAATCAAGATAGTATCTTGTCAACAAGATGATGTCGTTGAAATTGATACTTTTGATGAATTGAGACAGATTGATAAATCATATCTTTAAGGGGGGTGAATATGAATGAATGGAGATATGATAAGGAGTGGTGTTGGCTTAAAAAAACAACTTAGTCCAACACATGTTTGGGCTATTGCGTTTGGTTGTATTATTGGTTGGGGTTCATTTATCAATCCTGGAAAAAAATTTTTGCCTAATTCTGGTGTGGCTGGAACGGCGGTTGCGATGATCCTGGGTGCTTTAGTAATGGTTATCATTGCTAGAAGCTATGCTTATATGGTGCCAAAGTATCCAAGAGCGGGAGGTGAATTTACTTTCACTAAAGCTTGTTTTGGCAAAACGATGGCTTATGTTTGCGGATGGTTTTTAGTAGTAGCATATTTAACTAATGTGCCGATGAATTCTACAGCAATTGGTTTAATTGTGGATGGTTTAGATGGGGCAGTAGATATTTTGAAATTCGGGTTCCATTATCAGATTGCTGGTTTTGAAGTCTGGTTAGGAGAAATACTATTAGCATCAGCAATTCTAATTTTATTTGGAGTACTGAATATTCTTGGTGTAAAGAAAGCCGGATTTGTGCAAACGATTTTGGCAATCTTGCTTGCTACTTGTGCAATTACGTTGTGTGTGGCAGGTTTGGTTTCAGCAAAAGCAAACGGCGTAAATATGCAACCGATATGGGGTTTTGATAAATCTGCGGCAATGGCTGCAGGTGCCACAACAGACAATATTGGTGAGTTTGCTCATGTTGGAAGTCAAGGCATAATATCTGCAGTTTTGGCAACATTTGCAATCGCTCCTTGGGCTTTTGTAGGCTTCGATACGATACCTCAGGCAGCGGAAGAGTTTAAGTTTTCTTACAAGAAGGTAATGGTAATTTTAGCAATTGCGATTGCATTTGGTTGCTTTGTGTATGTATCTAATAATACAGTAGCTGCTGCGGCGCTTGAGAATTGGCCAACGCGTGTAATGGCTGGGGAATGGGTGCTTCTAATCGCGGCAACTGAATTATTGGGAGGTTTTGGTAAGATTTTGATTGGGGTCGGTGTATCTTCAGCGGTATTGTCTGGTATAATGGGGTTCTATCTTGCTTCATCGAGGTTGATGTATTCCATGAGCCAGGATGGCTTTTTACCAGAGTGGTTTGGTAGAGTTGATAAACGTTTTGGGACGCCGCGGAATGCAATGATTTTCTGTATAATCGTGTCTTTATCTGGACCGATTTTAGGACGGGAAGCATTAGGTTGGTTTGTAGATATGTCGGCAATTGGTGCGTCAATCGGATATTTAGCAACAAGTGTTGCTACGCTTAAAACTATACATCGCGATAAAGATGGAACGCGTTTGCTTAAAACTTTTGCGATACTTGGTGCAATCTTTTCGTGCATATTTATTATTCTACAGTTAGTGCCAATACCAGGTCTTTCTGGTGTACATTTTGGTAGAGAGAGCTATATTATGCTTGTTATATGGATTGCACTTGGAATTGTCTTTTACGTAAGACAGAGATCACATTTTAAATAAAAGCATCTGAATAAATGAGCCCCCTTTTCGTAAGGGGGCTTATTAATTCTTATTTGATTTTAATGTTGTCTGATTCGACTTCTTTATGTTTATTTTCGTCTATACCGAGTTTTTTATTAACCTTTTTCTTGGCTCTTCTGATATAGAGACCGATGAAAGCTCCGATAGCGATGACGATTCCGGCTCCAGCTTGGATAGCATAGGTCATCACAGATGGGTCAATGTAGCCAAAGGTGTTCAGTAAATTCATTTTTGCTTTCTCCTTTCTTTAATCTTTGATTGAACACATTTTATAATGTACTCGCCTCCAATTTTAGCGGATTTACCTATATTATATACCGAATCTTTTTCAAGATCGGTGATTTGTTTCTTGTATTTGGTAGGGTTTTTGAGAAGCTTGGTGATTGTTTTGTCAATGTTCTGTATATCTTTAACTTTGACAACTTCTCCGATTATCTCACGACACCAGATATTAATTGGTTCGATATCAATTTTTTTGTAATCTGGATTCATAATTTTCATAGGCGTATCAATAGAAATAACTGGTTTTTTAGTAGTGAAGGCATAGTCAAAAGCAATACTGGACCAATCCGTAATAAGAAGATCGGCGTTAAAGACTGTATCGTTGGCAGAGAAATCAGTTTGAATAGTTATATTGGTACCGGTATATTTTTCTTTCATTTGTTCAAACATTTCTTTGGCATGACGGACGTGCTGAGGGTGTGGGCGTACAACTACTTGATAGTTTTTACCTTTGAGAGTTTTTAAAACTTTGTCTAAACACAGATCAATAATGTTGTCTTTTTGCCAGCTAGGGGCAATCATGATAGTCTTAGTTTTTGTTTTTGTTTTATTGGTTTTTTGAGAAACTTTGTATTCTTTGGCCATATCGTCGAATAGAGTGTAGCCAAAGTCGATGAGTTTACGGTTAGGAAGATTGCGGAGTTTATTTTCGGCTTCGCATTCTAAACGTTGGTATTTACCGGTAAGTAGGATAGAGTCGTAATAATCAAGTGCTCCTTTGCGATAAGTTAAATTAGGGCTATCAGCTCCGTGTGGCACGAAAATATACTCAATGTCTTTTCGGACATAGCTTCGTTTAATATGATATTGATTGATATCTGGCATGGTCATAACTACAACATCAGCATCCATTTTCATCATTAAAGTGATAAGTTTTTTCTCTTCAATGTAATATGGTTTAATATTTTTTTCTTTTTTAGCAAGCTCGAAGATCTGATCGTTATAGTCGCTAGTAATATAATGAATGGTGAGGTTGGTGTGACTTAGAATGTATTCGATGATACCTTTGTAGTATTTATAAAAACCATTACTTTCAGAATAAAATACGAGTTTTTTGTTGGTAATAGAGAAAAACCTTTTGTAATCTTCTTTTTCTTTTTTAATTTGTTCTTTTGTGCGTTTTTGGTTCTTACTTAGGTTTTGTAATTCTTTTAATTCAATACGGGAGGCTTCTAGTGCTTTGTAGTCAACGTGTTTTTTAGGATTGATGCAAATATTAAGGATCCATTGTTGTAAAATAGCTAGAAGATTACTGGCGGTCCAGTAGAGTGCAACTGCAGCAGTTACGAAAGTTCCTAGATAAACGGATAGAGCAACGGAAAAGACAAGCATCCCATATTTATTCCATTTAGATTGTTCGGCTTGGAGGACGTTCATAATGTTTTGCCCGATACATAATAATAGGGAAGAAAGGCCAGCAATAATAGGAACTAGAATTGATAGGCCACCAGTTTCAGAAGTAACCCAGCGAAGATCAAAGCCGAGAAAATTATAGTCTAAGTTTTCGACGCCGATGTAGAGTGAGGGATTTTTGACAATTTCTACAACCCCTAGAAGTAGAACAATTTGAGCTATTAACGGGACAAGTGAGACGAGAGGATTATATCTGTATTTTTTATAAATCTTGGATTCTTCTTCTGCAATGGCGTCTTTATCGCCAAAAAAATTGGTTTTTAGACGATTAATTTCTGGTTGCATTTTAACCATTTTGATGGAGTTTTTCTGGACCCAAATGGCAATTGGAAGGAGAATAATTTTACTAACTAAAGTAAATAAAATGATAGCAATGCCGTAGTTACCAACTATGCCATAGCATAGTTTCATAATCCAACCAAGAATATCAATAAAAATCATAGGTCGTATTCCTTTCCAGTGGGTGTTAATGTTTTGGTGTTCCAAGCCTTATCGGTTTGTTCATACTCCTCCATATGTTCTTCATGATTAAAGCTGTTATTGATGAACCGTCTGATGCGACCTTCAGTCGGGATATCTTTAAAGATTTCAGTACTAGATTTATTATCCAATAGCTCGGTGAAAGCTTCACACAAGTCAGCATATGAAATCTGTTTATTAGAAATAAACATTTGGTCATGAGTTTCATGTTTTCCTTTGATGTAGAGGATGGGATTGGCGCGATTGGTACCATTATGCCAGAAGCCGTGATCGGCTAGTAGAACTATAGTAGCGTTGTCGTAGGCGTTGTTTTCTTTGAGACGTGATAAATATGCTTCGATAATTTTCATAGTGGCTTCTAGTTTTTCTTCATAAGTGCCGTTTTCTTCTGGTAGAAGTGTAACGTCTTTACTGTTATTGAATGGGACGTGGCCACCTTCTATATGAATAAATTGGAAATAATTTTGATTAGTTTTAGAAATTGGTTGCTTGAGATAATTGTTATAAAAATTAATGTTGCTCCAATTAAAAGAATCATAATCTTGAGTGGTTTGTGCAGCAGAAAAATTAAGGGTTTCAATACGGGAGAATTTTTTTAGTGGGAATGGGAGAGCTTTATATAAAAAGTATTTGGTTTCTTCTTTGAGAAGAACCAAGCGTTTGGGATTCTTTTCGGACGAAACTATATTGTCGAATTCTAGAGCTTTAGCGCTATTCCAGGTGAAGTCGTAACTATAGAAGTTTTTGTTATAGTTTTTTTCTGATAATCTGGCAAAAAACTTAGAATTGTCGTATGCTTTAGTTGAATATTCGGGAAACTGAACTTGATTTTCATTCCATTCGCCAGAGAAGATTGATGGAATAGCGTCACGGGTGAAAGAGTAACTAGAAAGTGTATCTGGAAAATATGAAAAATCCTTTAAATCTTTTTGGTATTTTTGATTGTTTTTTACGATGTTGTTAAAATGCGTAGAGTCAACTGCGTCGACAAGTAATATAAGAAAGTTTTCATTATTTGAAAGTAAGTTAAGATTCTTAATAGTGGAGTTAGTGATAATTTCTTTGGGCTCAAAAACGTCAGTAGTAAATAGAGTTGATGAAAACGATATAATTAGTATAGCGAAAATTGCTGAAACAAGATAAAAACAATACTTGGTGGTTTTTCGTGGTTTTGCCTTAATAAAACTGAAAATGAGAAGAGAAAATAAAACTAAGCAGATGACAATTGAAATTATATTGGCAGTTGGGTTATTCCAGTTAAAAGTAGTGCCGTCAAGTGGTGGGAGGAAACTGGTGAGAAAATTGCTATGAATATAGGCGCAGAAGAAACAGGCGCTTGCGAAGGATAAAATGATGTAGTATAAGTTTGGATGGTTAATCCATTTTGCAATTAGTTTGATAATTAGGAAGAAAATAAACAATGCAAAGAATGTGGCAGTGAAAAATAAGAAAGATGGCCCAATAAGAGTGTAAAAATCGAACCAGAAGTCATCAAGATTATTGGCATACATTGTAACTGGTTCATAAATGAAAATCATGAAACTGACAATAAGAGATAAAAAAGTGGCAGGTATAAGACTTTTGATTTTTTTAAACACTCTTTTCATTACTATCTGTAATTATATCATATTATTGGTAGTATGATAAAATAATAGATATGAAGGGAACAGTGTTTTTAGTTAGAAACATAGAACCAAGTATGTATGGTGGTGGTGAAACATACCAATTGAAATTAGCTCGGTTATTGAGTAAGAATGGTTTTGAACCTTTTATTGTGTCATCTTCTCATGAATTATTAAAGGAAGCAAAGAAAAATGGTTTCAAAGTAATAAAAGCGCCATATATCAATAGGCAAGTTTGGAGTGGGTGGAGGAATATTTTATTCCCGGTTTATTATATTAAAATTATGAGACTACGTGGGTGGTATAAAAAGGTTTTTACAAAGTATAAACCGAGTGTAGTGAATATTCAATCGCGGGACGATTGGATTGCGGCGACCGTTACAGCAAAAAAAATGAGGATGAAGGTCGTATGGACTGACCATATGGACTTAAGAAGCTGGGTGCTTGAGAATGTGAATGTTTGGTATAAGAATTGGATTGGAAAATGGTTATTAAAAATTGCTAAAAAAACCGACAGGATAATAATGATTAGCGATTTTGAGAAGAAATGTTTTGATAATTTGGTGGGACGTAGGACATTCAAAAATATTGTAGTAATAAAAAATGGCGTGGAAGATGAATTAAAAAGTTATAAAAATACTAACATTAAGAATGATAGTTTTTGTTACGTAGGAAGAATAGTAGATTATAAGGGTATTAGTGAGTTGATAGCAGCATTTATAAAAATAGTAGAAAAATATCCAAAGGCAAAACTAAATATATATGGGGGTGGAGATGTAAAAAAATACAAGAATATGTGTAAAGGATACTGTAATATCAAGTTCTATGGAAAAACTGAGACTCCTTTAAAAGTTCTTGCAGAGAATGAAATATTTGTGTTGCCAAGTTATCGAGAGGGATTATCTTTATCATTGCTTGATGCAGCAATGATGAAAAAGAAAATCATTGCATCTGATGTGGATGGGAATCCTGAGGTAGTAGTGAATGGTGAGACTGGTTTGTTGGTACCTGTAAAAAACATAGATAAATTGTCAGAAGCGATGGTTTGGATGTTAAATAATAAAAATAAAGCTGAGCGAATGGCTCAAAATGCGAGAGTAAGGTATGAAAATCAGTTTGATTTCAAAAAGATTTTTGAAGAAAAAATGTTACCATTATATAATAAGAAAGAGGAGGAGAAATGAAAGTATTGTTAACTGGTGGAACTGGGTACATAGGTTCGCACACAGCGATTGAATTGATTAAGCTTGGTTACGATGTTGAGATAATGGATAATTTATATAACAGTAAGATTACGGTGCTTGATAGTATTAAAAAAATTACTGGAGTAAAACCAAAATTTTATCAAGTAGACCTTTTAGATAAAGAAGGAATGGATAAAATGTTTGCTGTAGGTAATTACGATTTAGTAATTCATTTTGCAGGATTAAAAGCAGTAGGTGAATCGGTAAAAAAACCTCTTAAATATTATGAAAACAATGTAGGCGGTACGATTAATTTATTAGACTGTATGAAGAAATACAGTGTGAAAAAGATTATTTTTTCATCTTCTGCGACAGTTTATGGTGACCAGGGTGTAGCTGAGTTAACCGAAGAAATGCAAACCGGTGTGGGTATTACGAATCCATATGGTGAGACAAAACATGTAATTGAGGAAATTTTGAAAGACGTGGCAGAAGCAGATGAGAAGTTTGAAGTAGCTATTTTAAGATACTTCAACCCGGTAGGATCACACCCGTCTGGTTTAATTGGTGAGGATCCAAATGATATTCCGAATAATCTGATGCCGATTATTATGAAGGTCTATACAGGTGAGATTGAAAAGCTAAAAGTTTATGGTAATGATTATAATACGATAGATGGAACTGGCGTAAGGGATTATATTCATGTAGTCGATTTAGCTAAAGGGCATGTTGCAGTGATACAAAAAATGAAACCTGGTGTATTGTTTTATAATCTTGGGACTGGAAAGGGTACATCGGTACTAGAAATGATATCGGCGTTTGAAAAAGCAAGTGGTAGAAAGTTACCTTATGAAATAGCGGGTAGAAGGGCTGGTGATTTGGCAGAAATGTACGCTAGCCCAAAAAAGGCCGAAAAAGAATTAGGCTGGAAAACGGAATTGACAGTTGAAGATGCAATGAACGATACAATAAACTATTTAAACTATTTGAAGGAAAAATGAAGCCTCTAGTTTCAATAATTGTACCAGTGTATAATGTACGTGACTATGTCGCTGAATGTTTAAAGTCATTAATAAAGCAGAGTTATCACGAAATTGAAATAATTATAGTGGATGATGGCGCTACAGATGGGTCTGAAAAAATTTGTGATGAATTTGCGAAAAAAGATAAACGGGTGAGAGTATTTCATAAGGAGAATGGGGGACTGTCTAGCGCAAGGAATTATGGAATAAAGAAGGCAAAGGGTGAGTATGTATGCTTGGTAGATAGCGATGATTATGTAAAAAGTGGTTTTGTAGCAAAAATGGTAGAAGCTATTTTTGACGGTGTTGATGTGGTAGTTTGTGGCTATAATGAAGAAATACCTAAAGCGAGAGTCTTAACTGGTAAAGAGGCAACGGTAAAGCTATTGTTGGAGCAAGATAATATGGAAATAATAGCTTGGAATAAAATGTATAAGCGTGTTTTGTTTGATGGTGTTTTATATCCAGAGGGGAAAAATTATGAAGATAATTTGACAACGTATAAATTATTAAATAAAGCTAATAAAGTAAGATATATTAAAGAAACTTTATATGTGTATAGAGAAAGAGCAGAAAGTATTACAAGAAACGACAACAAAGAGGAAAGGTTAAAGTATCGTGAAATGGCTGCAAAAGAAGCAGAAGAATACTTTGCTAATGACTACAGCTTAGGAGAAGTGACGAAGATAGCAGTACTTACTGCAAAACTAGCCTGGATAGATTTTGCAATAAGTGGCGAAGTGTCTAAAGAGTTTTTGAATGTGAATATAAAATGGGTTGCAAAGAATAAGAAAACATTATTAGAGAATAAATATTTAAATCAAAAGTTGAGATTATATATACATATGATAACTATCTTGGGTGGAAAAATATATATAGTGTTTCGGAAAATTCGACACGAAAAGAAGTGATTAATCCCAAAGTTTAGTATAGGCATTTGCGACTTCGTTTGGGTCGCCGTCTTTAGTAATTTCTCCGTTTTCTATGAGAATAGCACGTGTGCAAAACTTACGAACATTTTCCATAGAGTGTGTAACAAGAATTACGGTTTGATTGTCATTTCTTAGTTTAGAGAAATAGTTGTTGCATTTTTGTTGGAATGCCGCATCGCCGACGGCTAATACTTCATCTAATAATAAAATATCACCTTGGGCACGAATGGCAATGGAAAAAGCGAGGCGGACTTGCATACCACTGGAGTAATTCTTGAGTTTTTGGTCTTGAAAATCTTTAAGTTCGGCAAATTCCCAAATGTCGTTGTACATGGCATCCATTTCTTCATTAGAGAAACCAAGTAGAGCGCCATTCAAGTAAACATTTTCACGACCAGTAAGCTCGGGATTGAAACCGACACCCAGTTCGATAAATGGAACTAGATTTCCATCGATGATAATTTCTCCTTTCTCTGGATAGTAGATGCCGGCGAGGATTTTGAGAAGAGTAGATTTGCCAGAACCATTGCGACCGACAATTCCGATAAACTCGCCTTTTTTAATTTTAAAGTTTAGACCTTTGAGAACTTTTTGTCTTCTGTATCCTTTTACGCCACGAAGACGATTAAAAATAACTTGCTTTAGACTGGAGGATTTTTCGGTAGGGAGGTTGAAACTTTTGTGAAGGTCTTTAACAGAGATAGCAACATCTCCATCTGTGATAATTTCTGAGCGAGTACCGAGTTTGCGTTTCATTAGACTTCCTCCGCGAAGAATTTTGATTTTTTACGAAAAACTAGAGCTCCGAAGACAAGTATGGTAATAGTAATAAGGATTGGGATTAGGGCTAGTGGTGAATTAAGAAAATTCCATGTGGTGATGGTTTCTTGTGTAATAAGACCATAACGGATGTCTTGAATAGTTTGGGAAATAGGATTTAAAAGGATGATTTTGGCGGCTAGTGGGCTGGTATTTGCTACCATAGTGATAGGATAGATAATGGGAACGGCATAAAAGAGCGCTTGGATGATAACATCCCAGATAGAGGTAATATCACGATATTTAACATTGATGGAACCGAGCAAAAAAGCAATCCCGAGCGACAAAAGATAAAGTTCGATAATGGCTGGTATGATTAGAAGGCACATAGGACTGAATTCGACGTGGTTAATGAGTGCGAATATGATAATAACACCGACGTTTATTAGCATATTAATAACTGCAGTAAGAGTGGCAGAGACGACTACGATGTATTTAGGGAAACTGATTTTACGAATGAGATCACCGCGAGATACAATAGCTTGAATGCCTTGGGAAGTACATTCGGTAAAGAAACTCCACATGGTAGTGCCACACAGAAGATAGACTGGGTAATGGGGGATATCGTTGCCGATACGGAGAAGTTTGGCAAAGACGATATAAAGGATTGCGAACATCATGAGAGGACGAAGCAAAGCCCATAGATAGCCGAGAACGGAGCCTTGATAACGGATTTTGAAGTCGGTTTTGGTGAGCTCACTTAAAAGGATGCGATTTTTCTTATTAAAAACACGAGGTATATTCATATATGGTATATTTTATCATATTTTACTGTTTGGTGCGATGCCCTGAATGAATATATGTTATAATTCTGGCATGATAGGGAAGGGAAAAGAAAAGTTTCTGAGAGTATTATTATTGGTTGTGATGTTTATTGTTTTGACGATGGTTATTATCACAGTTTTTACTGTCCAGAGATTATTTACTAAAAATATGGGCGAGAAGTTGCCCAAGGTTGAAATTGTCTTAGCTGACGGTACGACTCTAGAAGACATAAATAATAGTGAGAAAAAGATAAATTTTGAAAAAAATGAGTTAATCATAATGAGTGATGGTACAGAAGTGGTTTTTGATGGAGTGGAAATAAAAGGGAGAGGAAATATTTCTTGGATGAGCGAGAAGAAACCTTATAGAATTAAGTTTGCTAATAGAGTAGATTTTTTAGGGATGGGAAAACATAAAAAATGGGCATTTTTGACTTATGATCTTGATGATAGTTTATTAAGAGGTGATTTAGGATTTTATTTGGCAAAAGCAATTGATGAAAACTATCCGTTAAGAGGTGAGTTTGTGAATTTTTATATGGATGGTCACGAATTGGGGTTGTATTTTGTTGCACCGACGATAAGCATTGATAAGCAAATTGTGGATTTGAAAGATGAAAAAGGGATATTAGTAGAGGCAGATGGGGCTTGGTATGGTGATGATTACTATGTGAGGACAAAATTAAACAATTATTTGGTGGGGAAAGATGTAGTTGTGGAGGAAAATCTTGTTGAGAGTTTAGATGAGTTTAAAAATGCTTTTGAGTTGTTTGAAAAGGCGGTAATGGAAGGAAATTATAATGGTATGGAAGAAGTGATCGACACGGAATCTTTAGTTAATTATTTTTTGTTTAGTGAGTTTGCGCAAAACTATGATGCATATTTTACAAGTATTTATTTTTATAAAGATGGTCTTAATGATAAGATACATGTTGGACCAGCGTGGGATTTTGACGGGATAGCCGGAAATAGACGATGGCGTGAAGATAGAGATGAAGAGACTTTTTTGCCGAAAGTTGTTTTTACGAATTGGCAGACCGATGGGAAGAGCTGTTTAAAGGAAGATGAAAATTCAGTAATGGCCTATGCTAATGCTGGGTTAAGGAAAATGGTATGTCATTTGGTATTAATGCCGGAATTTCGTGATGCGGTACAAAAAACATACCTAGAGAGATTAGCTGGGAAAAAAGAAGAGGTGGTTAACTATATAAAAAGAGAGGCTAATTATATTCGTGAAGCCGCTAATCGTAACAATGAAATCTGGAATCATGGAAGTTTTGAAGAGGAGTTGGATTATTTGATTTGGTGGGTTGAGGGAAGGTTTGATTATTTTGATGAGAACTATGCGTTTAGACCATTTAAAGTGAAAACTAGAGGAATCTAGCAAAGATTTATGTTAATTCTTGGCGCGGCGGCGGGAGCGTAGATAAGAAATACGCCAACGCATATTGACGAGATGGAGCCAAAACTTTTCACTAGGGTTAGGATGAGAGCCGAGCCAAGATTTGAGGTTTCGGTATGAAGTTCGCCAGTTTTGCCAGCTAGTGGAGACGGTGCGCATGGTACTGCTTTCGGTGCCGAAATTGTAAACATAAAGAGGTTCTAAAACGAATTTTATTTCACCATGCGCCTTTTTGAGATAATCTAGAACGTATTTTGTGTCTTCGGCAAAATTAAGAGATTCGTCAAATTTAAGAGTTTTAGCAATGTCGGAGCGGTATAGTTTATTAACTGAAGAGTACATACGGCCGTCCTTGGCTAAAAGACTTAGTATATAAGCTTTGTGGGATTGATTATGATGACGAGGAGAGACGGGGTTTATGTAGACATCTGACGCTGAGTTATTATTTAAGCGTTTGTAATGAATGCCACAGACAGAGAGCGAAGCGTTGGACCCGTCGTAATGAGCCAAAAGGCTCGCAATAAACTCAGGTTTGATTTCGTCGTCACTATCGGTAAAACTGATATATTCGCCTGTAGAATGTTTAAGGCCGGTGTTACGAGCGGCTGATTGGCCTTGATTTGGCTGATGAATAACTTTAATACGAGAATCTTTTTTGGCGTATTTATCAGCAATTTTACCAGAATTGTCGGTGGAGCCGTCGTCTATTAGTAATACTTGAAGATTATGATGAGTTTGAGCTAGAACGGAGTCTAGACAAGAAGGAAGGTATTTTTCAGTATTATAAATGGGGATGATAATAGAAACTAAAGGATTGTTTTTCATACTATATATTATAACATGGACAAATCTTGTTTTTATTGGTATAATATATGCGTTTAATTTGTAAGAGTTGAGATAATAAATGGGTGAAAAAGAAGTAAAAAATGAAGAGCTAAAGGGGGAGATTTTTGGTAATGATAATGTGATACGGGTGCGGGGGGCAAGACAAAATAATCTTCGTGATTTAGATGTGGATATTCCAAGGGATAAATTGGTAATTATTACAGGGCTATCGGGGTCGGGGAAGTCGTCTTTGGCGTTTGATACAGTGTACGCGGAGGGGCAGAGACGCTATGTGGAGTCTTTGTCGTCGTATGCGAGAATGTTTCTTGGGATTATGGACAAGCCGGATGTAGATTCTATTACTGGTTTGTCGCCGGCGATATCAATAGATCAGAAGTCTACTTCGCGGAATCCGCGTTCAACGGTGGCAACGGTGACGGAAGTGTATGATTATCTTCGTTTGCTTTTTGCAAGAGTAGGGGTGCCGCATTGTCCGATTTGTCATAAGGAAGTGTCGCGGAGGTCCGTGGAAGATATTGTGAACGAAGTAATGAAATTGCCTTTAGGCTCTAAATTGATGTTACTTGCTCCGATTGTAGCGGCAAAAAAAGGTGAATTTCAACATATCCCGGAACAATACTCGGCCAAAGGGTTTTCGCGGGTAAGAGTTGATGGGATTATTTATGCTTTGGATGAATTCCCAGAATTAAATAAAAATGAGAGACATGATATTGAAATAGTAGTGGATAGATTTGTTTTGTCGCCGGAATTAAGAACGCGCATTAGTGGATCGCTTGAACAAGCCTTAGAAATGGGACAGGGGGTAATCCAATTACTACGAGTAACAGATAATGCAACAGCAGTGGGAGAAAGCCGAATTACGGCTGAAAACACAGAGGTGCTAACTTATTCACAAAGATATGCCTGTCCGGATCATCCGGATGAACTAATCCCAGAGCTTACACCGAGGTTGTTTTCGTTTAATGCGCCTGAGGGGGCTTGTCCAGTTTGTACAGGTTTAGGAACACGGATGGAGATTGATCCTGAGTTAGTGTTTAATAAGAATCTAACAATTGCAGAAGGGGGAATTAGGCCATTTAATAGAGTGGGACAGGAATCATGGTGGCTAAAACGTTTAATGGCAGTAGGGCTTAAACATGGGTTTAATGTACATACACCAATTGGTGAGCTCTCAGAAGAAATACGACATTTGATACTTTATGGGACTGGCGATGAAAAGTATGAAATGAAAATTTCTGGTTCAGGTAGATTTGCAGATGGCACGATTTATGAAACAGTTTATGAAGGTGTGATACCGATGTTAGAAAGACGGTATCATGATCCAAAAGTATCTGAGTTTACTAAACACGATATTGAAAGATTCATGAGAGTAAGACAATGCCAAGAATGTCATGGGGCAAGATTAAAACCTGCTGTGCTGGCTGTAACTGTGCATGATTTAAACATAGTTGACATGTGCAATTTAGATGTGGATGCAACTTTGGAAGTTTTGTCGCAAGATTTAGGTTTTTCGGAATCTGAGGAAATGATTGCGGGACCAATCTTAAAGGAGATTAGGGAACGAGTGAAGTTTATGCAGGATGTCGGTTTGGGCTATTTGGAACTTGGTAGAGCGGCAAATACTTTAAGTGGTGGTGAAGCGCAAAGGATACGGCTTGCAACGCAGATTGGGTCTGGTTTGCAAGGTGTTTTGTATGTTTTAGACGAACCTTCTATCGGTTTACATCAGAGAGACAACGATAAATTAATTGCGACTCTAAAACATTTAAGGGATTTAAAAAATACTGTATTAGTAGTTGAACATGATGAAGATACGATGCTAATGTCTGATTATATTATTGATATCGGTCCTGGAGCTGGGCTGGCGGGTGGAAAGTTGGTGGCGTGTGGCACGCCGGAAGAAATAATGGCAAATAAAGACTCGGTTACAGGAAAGTATTTGTCAGGGGAAATGACGATTCCGGTGCCGAAAAAACGTCGCAAAGCTAAGCGTGGACAGGAATTAGTAGTTGTGGGTGCGAGAGAGAATAATTTAAAAAACATAGATGTACATTTTCCTTTAGGAGTAATGAATGTGGTGTCTGGGGTTTCTGGATCAGGAAAATCTACTTTAGTTAACTCAGTATTGGCAAATGAATTATTAGCGAGATTACACCATGCGCAGACAGTGTCTGGTACACATGAGAGGATTGATGGAATTGAACATTTAAATAAGGTAATTGTGATAGACCAGTCGCCGATTGGACGTACTCCAAGGAGCAATCCTGCAACTTACACAGGAGTATTTACTGCGATTAGGGAATTATTTGCTTCGCAGCCTGAAGCGGAAGTGCGTGGCTATAAAGCAGGTAGGTTTTCGTTTAATGTAAAGGGTGGACGATGTGAGCATTGCCAAGGTGATGGCGTAAATAAGATTGAAATGCACTTTTTACCGGATGTTTATGTAACCTGTCCGAAGTGCCATGGTAAACGATATAATGCGGAAGCACTAGAAGTGAAATATAAGGGAAAAGATATTTCGCAAGTGCTAGATATGACGATTGACGAAGCAGTGGAATTCTTTAAAAATATTCCTTCTGTTGTAGGTAAACTAAGAACGATACAAGAGGTAGGTTTAGGGTATATTAAATTGGGCCAGCCAGCTACGACTTTTTCGGGTGGTGAGGCGCAGAGGATAAAACTAGCAACGGAATTGTCACGTAGATCTACGGGCAAGACATTGTATATTTTAGACGAACCGACTACTGGGTTGCACACGGATGATGTGAAAAGATTACTTAGTATCCTGAATAAATTGGTTGATGGTGGCAATACAATGATTGTGATTGAACATAATTTACATGTAATTAAATCGGCAGACTGGGTAATAGATATGGGGCCCGAAGGGGGACTAAAAGGTGGTCAAGTGGTAGCAGAAGGAACGCCGGAAGATTTAGCACGAAGCGCAAAGACACCAACAGGTGAGTATTTAAGAAAGTATTTAAAGTGAGCTGGAAAAACGATCAAGTTTCATTAGCAGAGACGAATAAAATTTTATCTTTAGCACAGGAATGTTTGGAGTGCGAGGGTGATTTCGTTGAAATGGGGTGTTATAAGGGAGATACGTCACTATTACTAGCAGAAATGCTTCGTAATAATGATAAGAAATTATGGATTTATGACTCGTTTGAAGGTTTACCAGAAAAATCTGAAAAAGATAATTCGGTATTGGGGGAGAACTTTAAGAGAGGTGAATTATTTGCGACAAAAAGGGAAGTGAAAGAGAGGTTTTTAAGAGCAGGGCTGAAGGTTCCAATTATTAAAAAAGCATGGTTTGCTGATTTGACAAAAACAGATTTGCCAGAAAAGATTGCTTTTGCGTTTTTGGATGGAGATTTTTATGATTCGGTTAAAGATTCTTTAAAACTTATAATACCTAAGATGGTTTTGGGTGGAGTAATAATAGTACATGATTATAATAACCCAGCTTTACCTGGCGTAAGAAAGGCTGTAGATGAATGGGGTGGCGCTAAAGATGGGAAATATAAGGTAGTATTGCTTTAAGATAGGTTGGAACTACAAAATTAGCACTCGTGTCTTTACAGTGCTAATTTTTGTGCTATAATAGGGGTAGAAAAGGAGTTAATAGTTTTATGTCACTAAAACCATTAAAAGATCGTGTGGTTGCGATAATAGAAAAACCATTAGAAAAGACGAAAGCGGGGATTTTGCTTGGAGAAGCAAAAGAAAAACCGGCCTATGCAGTTGTAGAGTCAGTGGGACCAGAAGTAAAAGGTGTAAAAAAAGGCGATAAAATTGTGTATAAAGAATACTCAACTACGGAGATAAAACACGATAATAAAGATTATATTATTCTGAAAGAAGAAGATATTTTAGCTACTTTGTAAACTGTGGAAAAGTTGTGGAAAACTTTTGTAGTGATAAGGGTAGATTTATAATAAATAAGGAGAAAAAATGGCAAAGAAAATATATTATGAGGCAGAAGCACGAGAAAAGGTGCTTTCTGGTGCAAAACAGTTGTACGATGCGGTCAAAGTGACGTTTGGCCCAAAAGGTAAAAATGTAATTATTGAAAAGGAATATGGCGCTCCGGTGATTACGCACGATGGAGTAACGGTCGCAGAGGCAGTTGAGCTACCTGCAAAGGACGAGACGTTAGGTGAAGCAGTTGGAGCGAAGTTAATTAAAACTGCAGCTCAGAAGCTAAATAAAGTAGCCGGTGATGGTACCACTACAGTGACTGTATTAACATACAATATTTTAAACGAAGCAAATAAGTTAATTGCGGCCGGAATGAATCCGATGGAGCTTCGTCGGGGGATTGAAAAAGCTGGAGCTGAAGTTGTAGCCGGGATTGATAAAGTTTCTGAAAAAATTGAAGGCGACTCCAATAAAGTAGCGGAAGTAGCAACGATTTCGGCAGGAGATGAAGAAATTGGTAAGTTAATTGCGGAAGTAATTGCAAAAATTGGCAAGGACGGGGTAGTGACGGTTGAAGCTGGTCAAGGTTTGACTATGGAACAAGAGATTGTGGAAGGATTTTCATATGATAAAGGTTATTCTTCGCCATTCTTTGTTACTGACGTGAATAGGCAAGAAGCTGTGTTTGAAAAACCGTTGATTTTAGTGACAGATAAAAAGATTTCTGCCGCTTCGGATATTTTGCCTCTTTTAGAAAAGGTGGCACAAAGTGGCAAAAAAGATTTAGTAATTATTGCAGAAGAGGTGGAGGGTGAGGCTTTAAGTTTATTAGTACTTAATAAACTTAAAGGGGTATTTAATTCATTAGTGCTAAAAGCTCCTTCGTTTGGCGATAGGCGAAAAGAAATAATGGAAGATATTGCTATTCTGACTGATGCAACAGTAGTGTCTGCAGATAAGGGATTGAAGTTGGAAGAAGTAGGAATGGAAGTGTTAGGTTCAGCGGCTAAGGTGATTGCGGAAAAAGATTCTACGACGATTATTAAGGGTGCAGGTGCTAAAAAGGCGATTGCTGATAGAATTTCTTTAATTCATACTTTTGCTGGTAATGCAAAATCCGATTACGAACGAGAGGAATTTGAAAAAAGAGCGGCGGCTTTGTCTGGTAAAGTAGCCGTGATCAAGGTAGGAGGAGCTACTGAGACAGAAATTGATGAAAAAAAATTTAGAGTGGACGATGCTGTAGCGGCAACTAAGGCAGCTTTGGCTGAAGGGATTGTAACTGGTGGAGGCGTAACTCTTGTGAATGCTGCTGCTAAGTTGGACGAGAAAGACGCTGGAGCAAGGATTGTGAAGAACGCACTAAAAACTCCATTTATACATATTATGGAGAATGCAGGTCTTAATGCGCAGGCGCTTTTGGCTGAGGTTGAAAGTGCTAAATCGGGCTTAGGCGTGAATGTAATGACACCAGAGAAAGGTTTGGTAGATTTGAAGAAATCTGGTGTGATTGATCCTGCAAAGGTGACAAAGGAAGCTGTAAAGAATGCCACTTCTATCGCAGCGACGGCGATTACAATGGGAGCACTGATTTGTGAAATACCTGAAGAAAAGCCGGCAACGCCTGATATGGGAATGGGATATTAGAATATAAAATAAGCCCCGTAAAAGGGGCTTATTTTTTTGTGTGAGGTGGGTTTACATTTTATCAATAGACTCTACAAGGTAGAGAAGTGCTTCAGCACGTTCAGTTTCGTCAGGGATTTCTTTAGCTGTGCGATAAGCTGGTTCAAGAATTGTATAATCTCGTAAATCTTCAAACACGCTACGATAAATGTTGAATTTTTGAGAGGCTGTCATATTGAGCCTGTCTAGTAGTGGTAGCAAGTCACGAAGTGCAGCTTCCTTAATTTGGTGCATATTGAGGTTTTCGGCAGGCTGGCTGATTGGCTCTGGAGCAGGGGCAGGTGGTTCTGAAGCAGGGGCAGGTGGCACCGGAATGTCGGCTGGAGCAGGAATATTTAACTCAGGAATATTAACTGCTTCTAACGGGGCGATGCCTTCTGGGGCTTGCTCAACGACGGCAAGTTTGGGTTCTGGAAATGGACCGACTGGTTCACCAAGTTCGCCGGTATCACCTTCTGGAACAGATGAAGGAGCGGCTACGGGATCGGAAAAAACCGGATCGATATTAGTTTTGTTTGTGATGTCGTCAATAGCTTTTTGTAGATCGTTGTCTACAGTCGGCTCATTAGTAGTTGCTTGATTTTGGTCCATTTTGCCCACCTTTTAATATTAATACTTATGTTTAATTATAGCACAGATTTTTATATACGCAAGAAGTTTACAATTTTATCCAGAAAATCTAACTTGACTTCTTCCATAGGTAAATGTGCTCCGAGAATATCTACAATTTGTTCGCCGTTACCTTCGGAAAAATAAACTTTAGTGCTGAGGCTGAAACGTTTTTTGGGAATAAGAACAGCGGAAAAATAACTACCTTCTTTAAGGATGCCAAAAGCTTTATAATTTTCGTATTTATGAAGGATAGTTCCTTCGGTGAGCCCTTCGTTATTTAAAATATAATTGATTTTGCGGGGAGGGCGAAAAACGGAGATTAGGATAGCTACGACGCTAAGAATAATTAGAACTAGAAAAGTCCACCAACCTAGAAAAACAGATAGAACACATAGGCCGGCAGCTATTACAAAAAGGCCAACATACCACCAAAAATTGCGATCGCGAACGATGTATTCTTCGGCTTGCCAAGAGATTTCGTTTGTGCTTTTTGCCATACTTTAATTGTATCATAATTTCTGAAAATATGATAAAATAATGTGAATGGAGGGTTACCCAAGTGGTTGAAGGGGTCTCATTGCTAACGAGATAGTCTGGGGCAACCTGGAGCGAGGGTTCAAATCCCTCACCCTCCGCCATAAATGAATGGCCATAAATGAATGGGGCTTTATTTTTTTTGAATAATGTGATATAATTGACTTATGAAAAATGTTTTGAAATTATTATTACCAGTGTTCATAATAGGGGGATTGTTATTGGTGGGAGCTACATCGGTTTCTGCCATGACTTTACAAGAGGGTGCAGAAATGGCAAGATGCGATGGATGCCCGAGAGATTTATTTGGAAATACTGGCGTATTTCGCCAGGTGACGAATACAATTTTGTATATTGTAGGTATTATTGCGGTGATAATGCTAATTATTGGTGGTATTAAATATGTGGTATCTGGTGGTGATTCCAAGAAAGTAACTGATGCAAAGAATACCGTACTTTATGCAATTATTGGTTTAGTGATTTCTGTGCTTGCGTTTGCGATTGTAAACTTCGTAATTAATGCATTGCCAAGTTCTGATGACGATAAAAAGGAAGAAACCTCTCTTTTAATTGAGACGACTGAGTGCTAAGATTGCAATTTGTAAATGATTTGCTCCAGCTTGCTGGAGCATTTTTGTGGCTGCCAAAAGGCTAGCACCAGTGGTCCAGACGTCGTCTAAAAGAATATAAGTGTTAGAGGGGTTGATGGTGTATTTTGGATTTAAAGCATAAGCAGAAGAGGCTTGGGATTGACGAGTTTTAAGGTCGGTGCCAACCTGGACGGTATTTTTATTACGGAGGAGTAGTTTTGTAACATGATAATTTGAATTTAATTTTGCAAGATTTTTAGCAATAAGATAAGTGTGATCTAAGCCACGAGAACGGATATGTTTGCTAATAGTTGGAAGAGGAATGATTATGGTATTGGGATTTGGAGTCGGAAGGATGTGATAAAGTAGCTCTGCGAGTGGTTTTTTGAGGGCACGAATGGAACGATATTTGTAATCGTGAATGAGAACGCCTAGAAGCTCCGTACGTTCGCCGATGATAAAAGTAGGAGGTAAATTATTCTGATGATTACGACAAATACCGTGTTTGTTTGGTTCTTTACAAATAGGGCATAAGTTTTGATGATTTTTTAAAATGTATTTTTTACAACGGTCGCATAGGATGCTTCCCGTGAGGCCACAACCCCTACAAGAGTGGGGAGCGATTAGGTCTAGAAGGCTTGGGAATGTTGTATTTTTTACATTTTTTGGCATATTTGCTTGATTTTACTATGAAACTAATATATAATAAAGCATAACAATATAAGTGGAGGAAATATGGCTCGTACAAATAGTGACGATTTGCTGATGGAGGATGACCTCGCGGCTGCGTTCCTAGGGAATGACGAAGAGCTTGCAGCTCCGGTTGAAACCGAGGAAACTGCCTTAATTGAGGATGATATTCCACAGGATGAAATCAGCGAACCAGTTGAAGATGAGTGGGAAAATACCGACGACTTTCCAGGACAACTTGCAGTAGATGTCTATGAAACCGCCGATAAATTAGTAGTTAAAGCTCGCACCGCTGGCATCTCAAAGTCTGATCTAGATGTCAGTATTTCCGACAATATTCTGACTATTTCTGGGGTTTTGTCGGGGGGTGAAGATGAGCAGACTACTAGATGGCATATTCAAGAATGTTATTGGGGCGAATTTTCACGAACGATTGCTCTTCCTGTACAGGTTCGTGAGGACGAAAATAGTGTAAAAGCGGAACTCAAAGATGGCGTGCTAACGATTACTTTTGAGAAAGAAAAGACTGAGCAGCCAAAGAAGATAGCGATTCAATAAGGTGGTACTTGATGGTCAAAACAATCCCTCTGATGAGGGATTTTTTGATGTGTTTTTTTGTTTTTGTGTTCTGTGTTTTGTGATGGCAAATAAAAAACGCCCCGAAGGGCGTTGCTATGAATTGCTGTTTTTATGCCTGTGTGAGGATGTTTTTGATAACAAAGTTAACGATTGCAAAGGCTAGAACACAAATGACTAAACCAATAACTCCATAAAGAATAGTATCTTTGGCTTTTTTAACTTTGGCTGCTTCGCCGGATGAAGTCATATAATTGATACCACCAATAATGATGACAACAACAGCAACGAGGCCAAGTACACCGAGAATGGCGTTGATGATGTTAATAATAATGGTAGTCAAATCGGTGTCAGCGTTATTGCCTGAAAACGGCCTAACTTCGCCGCCTCCTGTGTCAATAGGATCAGCAGCAAGCTTTGTAATAATGTCTTTCATTTGGTTCCTTTATTTAATTTAATTATATTATATCGCTTTTTTAGATAAATGCAAGTATAAAAACTATGTTGTTTCGTTGCCGCTATATATTATTCCAATTGCAAAGTTAACAATTACGAAGGCGAGTGCGCAAATTGCGAGGCCGATGGCTGCGTAAAGGATGGTTTTTCTGGCTTTTTCAAGTTTAGGGGCATCGCCAGCGGAGGTCATATAGCCAATGCCACCGATAATGATGAATACGACGGCTATCAGACCAGAAAGACCAATGATAACATTAAGAACAGATACAACAATTCCCGTAAGATTGTCACTATTGGAATTGCAACCAGCGGCGTCTTTGACGGATGGAGGAACATCTAGGTTACAAACGTCACTAGAAGGGTCGTCAGCAAAAACAGTAGCTGTTGGCATAATAGCAAGGCCGGTAAAAGATAGTAGGGTTAGGCCTAGGATTATTTTAGATAGTTTTGTTTTCATGAACCTCCTTTGAAATAACGATTTGATTTGTTATATGATATGAGTTTTCTGCTTTGGCATCATTAATCATGTTGGTGACAAATGCGGTAATTATTTCGGCAAGTGCTACGATCGCGAGACCAATTAATGCATAGAGGATTGTTTGGCGAGCTTTTTGAGCTTTTTGTGAATCGCCTGCAGAGGTCATATAAGATATGCCACCAATTATTATGAAAATTGCCGCTATTAAGCCTGCGATGCCTACGACCCATTGGATGCTGCTAGTTACCATCAGATTGACATTAATGTTCTCTAGTGCAGCTCGGTCCGATAAATTACCATCACTACCAATTAGCACAAAGCGGATGGTATTTAAGATGATATAGGCAGTTAAAACTATAGCTAATCCGATAAAGGCGTTTGCGAGGGTTTTTCTTCCAGTTGCAACTTTGTGGGGGTCGCCACCTGACAATGAATAGAGATAACCACCGTAAATAACAAAACCGAGTACTAAATAGGCAGCAATGACTGTGATATCAATCGCAATGTTAGCGGCGATTTTCCAGATACCAGTTTTGAGCTCTTCTTCACCTTCAAAATTACCTATACCAAAGCACCATGAGGTGAGGCCTAGAAAAGGTTGATTGCAATTGCTATCGTCAAAGTTTTCATCGGCAAAAACAGGGGTAGAAAAAACAGAGAAAGCACCTAAAACAGTTGCTAAGATGAGGATTATTTTAGTTAGTTTATGCTTCATTTGATTAATAACTTATATCTATATATTATCATAAAATGACAAAAAGTCTAGCTTAAAAAATATGAGGAAAAACGGGGTTTATCTCTTGACAAAAACGCTTATGTGTGCTATAATCGTAACATGCCTTGATTGGAGGCGTTTTTATATGAAAGAAAAGAAGTGTTTTAAAGAGAGAATAAAGCAATCCTTTTTAAGGTACTTTTTTGCTTTTCTTTTAATAATTAGTGGTGGTTTTGGTTTAATTAATAGCGTGGCAGTGCAAGATGTTTACGCCGATCCTGATACATCTGAGGAAATAGATACCAGTAATGAGACGAATAACGAAGAACCTACTGAAGAAACTTCATCTGATGATGGAGAAACGACTGCGCCACAAGAGGAAAAAGTTCCTAGTCCGATAAAAGATAACAAAAACTGTCAGAATGAGCTTGGTTCTATTGGTTGGCTTGTCTGTCCGACGACAGGTAAAATATCCGAGGCGATAGACTGGATTTACCATACCATAGAAGATTTATTGGTAGTAAATCCGGTAGAAGCTAAGGATGGAACGCCAATTTATGAGATTTGGAAGTATTGTAGAGGTGTAACTAATGTTGTATTCATTATTTTCTTATTAGTAGTGATTTATTCGCAAATAACAGGGCTTGGGATATCAAATTACGGCTTGAAAAAGGCGTTACCTAAGCTAATTATTGCGGCGGTTTTAGTAAATTTAAGTTTTTTGATCTGCCAATTAGGTATAGATGCATCTAATGTAATAGGTAATAGTCTTAGAGGAGTGTTTACTTCTGTAGAGGAAACGGTAGTAGCGAATATGCAAGTTTCCGCTGAAGCTGCAGAAAGTTTGAATTTAGCTTATTCTGAACTATATGGGGCGTTGGCTGGTGGGGCATCTCTATCATTAGCAGCAGGGGCAATTGCATTTGAAACTGGCACTATCTGGATGTTGATTCCGGTGGTGTTGGGGGCAATAGTGGCAGTAGCTTCTGGTTTAATTACGATTGCTTTGCGTCAGGCAGTAGTGGCACTCTTGGTCATGGTGGCGCCTTTAGCTATCGTGGCTAATATACTACCGAATACGGAAGGCCTATTTAAGAAGTGGAAAGATTTACTAATTAAGATGTTGGTATTTTATCCAATGTTTTCGTTGTTATTTGGCGCATCTAGCTTAGCAGGTTTTGCATTAATTGCGAGTGCGAAGGATGCTTTCTGGGTAATTTTAGGTTTGGCTGTGCAAGTATTTCCATTGTTCTTCTCATGGTCTTTGATGAAGATGAGCGGAACTGTGCTTGGAACAATCAATGCAAAAATGCGTGGTTTTGCGGCAAGGCCACTTGCAAGCAACCGTGCTTGGGCAGAATCGCGTATGCTTAATAGGAGAGCCAATACTCTAAATAATGGAAGAACTGCTTCGGCTAAATTAATGCAATATTTAGAGAAGAGAAAAGCTTTGAGAGAGGAAGACACTAAAAATGCGCTTGAGGCTTTTTCGGGAAAAAAATCAGAATATGTGCAGCGAAAAATTGCCGGTAGTGATATTGGGGAAATGCCAAGTAACTCTCGTCGTGCTTCTCGCTATACAAGGAATGCAAAATCAGCGCGTAATTATTCGTTAATATCTAGTAACGCAGTTGCTAATACTGAACATGTAATGGGAAATTATAGTAGTTATTATGATAGAGACTTTCGTGACAAAGAGCTTAATGTACAATCTCAGCATGCATGGCTAGATTATGTTCGTGCGGCACATCTGAAAGATATTGATGAAGAAAATGATATTAATTTTGCAGTAGATAGATATCTTGCGGCGAATAAGAGAGATGCAAATAATAACCCAATTGATGCAGTAGCATTCAATCGTTATATTAAATCTGTGGCCGGTCCGGATGGCGAGCAACGTTTGTCCGCTAAGATTATTTCTCAAGCTGCAAAAGTTGAATCAAAGCAGAGATCGGAATATGCTGTTTGGTTGGCTAAGTATGGGTTAAATGGGTATAACAAACATGCCTTTCGTTGTTTTATGGCTGGATATTTGGTAGATGATGATGGTTGGGCTACCGATGCAAATGGCGAACGGTTAAGAAATGAAGATGGTAGCTATGTTGAAACAGTGCGTGGTGATGCTTTAACTAAAGCGCCTGAGAAGTTAGTGCTTTATGATAAAAGGGATGAAAAGGGTTTGTACTTTGATTTTAAGGATCAGGATGGCAACGTGATTGCTAGAATTCATCGTGGAAAAGGTGATGACGGTAATAATCATGATGATGCGGCATTTATAAAAGAGACTTTTTCAAATTACGATATCCCTATCGCTGATCCTATTAATGATGTATATAGTATATTGTCCGGTGTTAGCATTGGTGATATTATAACGCCACAAGGACAAAATGAAATAGGCTTGTCACGTTATAGTACGACGGTGGGTCGAGCTATGAAGGATTATAAAGGTAATGCTACGTGGGCTGGTTCAATGTTCAATTCTGGAGTTGGAAACAGACAAATAAAGAATGCAGCACAATATGCAATTTGGGTACTTGATAGTATTAAAAAGACATCAAAGCCAGGTGGTTTAAATACCCAAAATCCGGCATCAGTTGAATATTTGACGGCACTTATGAACCCTGATAACTGGGAAAAGATTTTTACAGAAGAAGAAATTGCTAATGCAGTAAATATTAACAATGAATTGTTTGGCGGTGAGGATTGGGTATTAGATGAAAATGGTAATATTGTAGATCATATACCTGTGGAAAACCCTAATTATGAGCAGCGAATGAACACTATTAAACGTAAATTAATTTTCCCAGCGATGAAGAAAATTTTGCCTGCATTTGACAGATTAAGAACGAGCAATACGATTGATAACCAAAAACCTGGTACGGCGGATGCTCAATATGAATTCTTAAAGATGGTTGAGGAAAAATGGGAGCACAATCCAGATATCAACTTTGATCCGTTACTTGTTGATCAGGACTTGCAATCTGAGGCTATTGCATTCCGCCAAAGAAAGCACGATAAAGACGGGAATTTAATATATGCAAGGCAGCCACAAGATAATAGAGATAATCATACTCCACGCTTAGAAAATTTAGCGAATTTGTTAGGGGAAGCTTACTATAATAGTTTGACGGCGGAAGAATTAAAGGATAATGTATTTAGGATACTTGATAGTAGAGAAGAGTATAGTAGGGCATTAGAACGATTTGATGAGTTGTGTAATGAAAACCCTAATGCGACGATGGACGAGATAAGCGGTTGGTTTTCTGATTTAGATATTCTTGTACGATATTAATAATAGAGTTTGATTATTAAAAAGCATATACAATTATGCTATAATATATAGTATATGGCACAGTATAAGGTGCCTCAGGATGTTGAGGCGGATGATAAACTATTAGGGCCGTTTAGTTTTCGGCAGTTTGTTTATCTTTTGGTGTGTGGTGGTTTGATTGCGCTTGCAGTGGGGTTATTCCAAATATTTCCTTTGCTCGCTATTTTGCCGGTGCCGCCGATTTTACTTTTTGCTGCTCTTGCCTTACCTTTAAAGAAAGATCAACCGATGGAAACTTATTTGGCTGCATTAGTTTCGTATTACATTAAACCACATAATAGACGTTGGGAAGCGGGGCAGGTTGATAATAATATTACAATTTTGGCACCAAAAATTGAAGAAGAGGATAAAGGGAGAAAGTTAACTGGCGAGGAAGCGACGCATAGGCTTTCGTTTTTGGCTGATATTGTTGATAGTGAGGGGCGCGCGATTAAAAACGTGGGTGACAATGTAATAAATGAGGATATACAGGCAGAAGCAGAGACGGTAGAAGACATGTTTGAAACTAGCCATTTTGATAGCTTAGAAGATTCAATTATTAAAGATGAGAATAATCGGCACGCTGAAGTAATTAGGGAGATGAGAGAAGCGATAAAGCAGACAGAGCAGATTAATATGGATAATGCGAGAATTATAGCAAATAATGGAACTGAGCTAGATGAAGAGCTAGATAAACAAAAGGAAGCGGTTGATTTTAGTGGTTTATCGGAGACGGCAAATGCGGTGACTGTGCAACCAGAAAAACCTGTGGAAAAAGCAGAAGCGGAGATAGTGCAAAACCCGCCAAAATCTAGTATAATAGAATTATCAAATAATCCTGATTATTCCGTTGCAACAATTGCAAAAGAAGCTAACCGTATAAATGGAAAGGAAGAGGGCGAAGTTTTTATATCGCTACATTAGAAATAGAAAATGAATCCACAACAAGTTAATCAGAATAATCAAAATATGCAAGGGCAGGCAGGGCCGCAGATGATTTTGCCGGGGCAAAATGCTGGGATGCCGAATATGCAGCCAGCATCTCAGATGATGACGCAGATGCCAAATAATATGCAAAACCAAAATATGGCGAATTTAGGAGCTACTGCTGTGATGGCGACACAAAATGCGCCAGTTTCTCCACGTGCAGAATCGCCTACTTCTACGCAAGCGAGTTTGTTGATATCAGAATTACGTGACAATGTGGTAATTATGAAAGACGGCTCTTTTAGAGCGGTGGTAGCGTGTAAATCAATTAATTTTGATTTGATGTCCGAAATGGAACGGGAAGGAGTGGAACAATCGTACCAGAGTTTTTTGAACTCTTTAACGTTTACTACACAAATATTGGTACGTTCGCAGAGAGTAGATATTGGACCATATATTGGAAGATTAAGTGAAATTAGACGAAATAATGACAATATGTTGCTTGGAGTATTAATGGACGATTATATAGAATTCATTGATAGTTTGTCGCAAGAAGCAAACATTATGGACAAGTCCTTCTTTATAGTTATTCCATACTATACGTCTAATGATGCGGAGAAATTAGTCCAACAGACACGTAGTTTCTTTAAGGCTTTTTCTAAGACAAAATCAGCTGGGGCTATTAGAATTGATCGTGCCACTTATGACAAAGCTATGGATGAAATAAATAATAGAGTTGATACGGTGATGGCAGGTTTATATAATATGGGTATTTATTCTGCAAGGTTAAATACTAAGGAGCTAGCGGAACTATACTATAATTTTAATAATCCGGATACGGCGGTGAGAGAACCACTTGTTGATTTTTCGCGAGTCGCAACGATGTATGTAAAAAAGGGAGAGAAAAATGGCGAAGAAAACTAGACTAACTCCAGCTGAGATTGCGGCGCAACAGGAGGCCATGGAAGCTGCTGAAATACAGCGAGCTTTTGAACAAGGAACTAATACTTTACGTGATTTGATATCCCCTTCTGCGATTGAAATTCATTCGGATTATTTTAGATTGGGGAATAAATATGGTAGAACGTTGTATGTTTATGGATATCCGCGATCTTTATTTACTGGTTGGCTATCGTCCATTATTAATATAGATGAAGTGATTGATGTGTCGATGTATATTTATCCGGTTGAATCTGCAGTAGTGATGAAAAATTTACGTACGAAAGCGACACAGCTTGAAGCTTCAATGAACCTTAATATTGAAAAAGGTAAGATACGTGATCCAGGGCTTGAAGCAGCGCTCGCTGATACTGAAGAATTACGTGATCAGTTGCAACTTGGGGAGGAACGATTCTTTAGGTTTGGACTCTATGTGACTTTGTGGGCAGATTCTTTGGATGAGTTGAAATTTGTGCAACAAAAAATTGAAACAATTTTTGGACAGCAAATGGTATTTTCTAAGGTAGCAAATTCTCAGCAGGAGCAAGGGCTTAATTCTACAATGCCACAATGTTCAGACCAGTTGCAGATTCGCCGCAATATGAATACTGGTGCAATTTCTACATCATTCCCGTTTACTTCGGCTGATTTAACACAAGACAAAGGTATTTTATATGGCGTAAATATGCATAATAATGGCTTGGTTATATTTGATAGATTTTCGCTTGAAAATGCAAATATGGTGGTATTTGCAAAGTCTGGTGCTGGTAAGTCATTTACTGTAAAACTTGAAGCATTAAGATCAATGATGATGGGGGCAGAGATAATAATTATTGATCCTGAAAATGAGTATCAGAAGCTATGTGATGCGGTGGGTGGTTCTTACGTCAGATTGTCACTAAACTCAGACGTGAGGATTAATCCTTTTGACTTGCCAAAGGTGGTAGGGACGGAGGACTCTAATGATGCTTTAAGAGCGAATTTAGTGACTTTGCATGGTTTGTTTAGATTAATGCTAGGAGGAAATCAGGCAACTGCTTCTGGGCAAGTTGTGCCAGCGCTTACTGCGAATGAAGAGGCGGATCTAGATCAGGCACTAATTGATACATATGCTAGGGCGGGAATTACTTCTGACCCATTGACACATCAATCTACTCCACCAACTATTATGAATTTGTATGATACTTTGCTACATATGGAAGGTTCTGGGCCAACCCTAGCACAAAGGCTTCGTAAATATACGACTGGTACTTTTGCTGGTATTTTCTCTCAGCAGTCAAACATAGATATCAATAATCAAATGGTGGTGTTTAATATTCGGGATCTTGAGGATGAACTTCGGCCGGTGGCGATGTATATCGTGCTTTCGCATATTTGGAATATTGTAAGAGCAGAGCAGAAAAAGCGTTTATTGATTGTGGATGAGGCATGGCAATTGATGCAATATGAGGATTCTGCGAATTTCTTATTCTCACTCGCGAAACGTGCTCGTAAATATTATCTTGGTCTAACAACGGTCACGCAGGATGTAGAAGATTTCATGGGGACAAAAATGGGTCGTGCGATTGTTGCAAACTCTTCTATGCAATTGCTATTAAAACAATCTACTTCTGCGGTGGATGTGCTTTCAGATGTGTTTAAATTGACTGAAGAAGAAAAAAAGCTACTTTCAAATTTTCCGGTTGGACATGGGCTTTTCTTTGCTGGGCAGAACCATGTGCATATTCAGGTGATTGCTTCAGAAACTGAGGAAGGGCTGATTACAACAAATCCAGGTAAAAGATAATTAAATAACTAGCACTCTTGTATTTAGAGTGCTAGTGGTGTATAATTAATTATATGGCAAAACGTGATTATTATGAAATTTTGGGCGTGTCGCGAAACGCGTCGGATGATGAAATTAAAAAAGCTTATCGTAAATTGGCAGTAAAGTATCATCCGGATAAAAATCCTGGTAATAAAGAAGCTGAAGAAAAATTTAAGGAAATTAATGAGGCACATGATGTGCTTTCTGATAAACAAAAACGTGCTAGATATGATCAATTTGGGCATGCTGGTGTAGGGGGCGCCAGCGGTAATCCATTTGCAGGTGGTGGCAATCCATTTGGCGGTGGGTTTAATTACAATGGCCAAACATTTAATTTTGATTTTGGTGGTGGCGGTTTAGACGATATTCTAGGAAATATATTTGGTTTTGGCGCAGGTGCAAGAAGAGCAAGAAGAGGAGCGGACTACCAAACTTCAGTGACTTTGACATTTGAAGAAGCGATTTTTGGAACTAATAAGAAGGTTTCTGATGATAAAGGTAAAGAAATAAATGTAAAAATTCCAGCTGGAATTGACGATGGAATGTCAATTAAGCTGCGAGGAAAAGGCGGACCAGCACCGGAAGGTGGTTCTGAGGCGGGAGATTTGTATGTGAGAATACGAGTTAAACCGCACAAAACCTTGACTAGGGAAGGCGCAATTATTTTATCAGAAAAAACGATCAGTATGGTGGATGCGGCATTAGGATGTGAAGTAGAGGTTGAAACTGTGGATGGTCCGGTTACGATGAAAGTGCCGGCAGGAACGCAAAGCGGAACACCATTTAAACTATCTGGGCATGGTGTGCCGTTTAGAAGCGATGGTGATAGGGGCCCACATATTGTGACTATTGTTGTTGAAACACCAAAGAATCTAAATCGTAAACAAAAAGAACTACTAGAAGAATTTAAAAACAGTAAGAAGCGTGGGTTTTGGGGTTAAGAGTTTTTGATTTTTGTTATGCTTGCATTTTATGCAAATAGGGGGTAGACTTAGGGTGAGTTAATGAGTTTTTATGGGTCGTTTAGAAGAAATGTTAGTTAGAAATGGCTTGATTTATTGCGGGCCAAATGGTGAAAGATCCTATATTGAGGGGAGCTTGGTTTCTAATTCTCTCGTTGTGAGGAATTCTTCTGGTTGGGTGACGCATAGAGTAGAACGAGCAAGTAATGGTGTAGACTTAGTGGTAAGAAATACTTCAACCGGCATGGTAGAAATGAGAATTTCTGCGAGCGCGATTTTTTGAGTTTTTGTTGATTTTGTGGTATAATTGAGGTGGAATATTTAAATTTGATGTTATTTGTTAACCCGTTGGTATAGAGAAAAATACTGACAAAAACAATTAGAAAGAGGTAATATGGAAATAATACTTCCAATCATTGCCGCCGTGGCAGGTCTTGCTGTTGGGGCTGGGGGAATTTTTGCCTACAACAAGCATAACGAAAACGGCGGAAAGGACAAGGCCGACGATTTAGTACGTAAGGCTAAGAGAGAGGCATCCGATATTGTGTTGGCTGCAAAAAAAGAAGCTGCAAATGTCGCAGAAAAAAGTCAAAATGAAGAGAATGAAAGACGAAAGGAGTGGAAGCGGACTGAAAATCGTTTAGCAGAGCGAGAAAGTGCGTTAGACACAAAGTTAGATTTGCTTGAAAAAAAGACTGAAAAGCTAACTAGACAAGAAAAAGAATTAGACGAATTAAAAAATGAAGTGAAAGATATTCGTACTAAACAACATGAAAAATTGGAAAAGATTGCTCAACTTAGCAAGACAGATGCACGTGATAAATTAATGAAGATGACAGAGAACGACATAAAGCAAGATTTAGTAGGTTTAATTGCGAAGGAACAAAAAGAAATTAAACATGATATAGACGAGACAGCGCAGGCAATGCTTCTTACTGCAATGGAACGAATGTCATCAGAAGTGACTGCGGATAGAACTGTGACTGCTTTGAAGTTGCCGGATGATGAGATGAAAGGTCGGATTATTGGTAAGGAAGGCCGTAATATCCAAACTTTACAAAGAGCGACGGGCGTAGATGTTTTAGTAGATGATACTCCTGGTATGATTGTTTTGTCTTCTTTTGATCCGATTCGTAGACAAGTGGCAAGATATGCTTTGGAAAGATTAATGAAAGATGGGAGAATTAATCCTGCTTCAATTGAAGAATCAGTAGCAAAAGCGGAACGCGAGATTGAAAAAGAAGTAGTTAGAGCTGGTGAGGACGCGGCACGCGAAGTTGGTGTTGTAGGAATTCCGCGGGAGATTTTGCATTTATTGGGTGAATTAAAGTTTAGAACTTCTTATGGACAAAATGTTTTATTGCATTCTATTGAAATGGCACATATGGCTGGAATGATTGCAGAAGAAATTGGCGCTGATAAACGTGTAACAAAAACTGCTACTTTACTTCATGATATTGGTAAAGCAGTAACGCACAAAATTGAAGGAAAACATGCAGAAATTGGTGCGGAACTTGCAAAGAAGTATGGTATGCCTGAACCAATTGTGCATGCAATGGCGGCACACCATGATGATATTGAGCCAACTACTCCAGAAGCGATTATTGTAAAAATTGTTGATGCGATTTCGGCAGCGAGACCTGGCGCACGTAATATTTCTGCAGAAAACTTTGCTGAGAGAATGAAGGATTTGGAAAATATTGCAACTTCGTTTTCTGGTATTGACAAGGCCTATGCGATTTCAGCAGGGCGTGAAATTCGGGTGATTGTAGAGCCAAAGCAAATTGACGATCTGTCTGCTTTGAAATTAGCACGTGATATTGCTAATAAAATTGAAGCAACAATGTCGTATCCTGGTGTAATTAAAGTAAATGTGATTCGTGAGACGCGTGCAGTAGAATACGCAAAGTAGCATTGCTAAAATAAGAGGTTCGTGGTATAATAGTCTGAGTGATTGGTCCGGTAGCTCAGTTGGTTAGAGCACGAGCCTCTTAAGCTTGGTGTCGTGGGTTCGAGCCCCACCCGGATCACCAACAGGGGAACCTGTGGAAAACTCAGGTTCGAAGATGAAATTAAATGGTGATTTATATCTGTAAATCACCCTTTTTTGTGCATCAATTTCAAGGTTCGAAACCATATTTCTGACCAAAATGTCCTTTTCGACGAGATCTCCTTTTTCTAATCTGTTAATTAGCGAATTTAGCGAGTTCGAAAACTTTTCGATGGTCATGCGCAATTTTTCAGGATTCTTAATTTTGGCTTCAATTTGCTTGATTCTTTCGTCGATATTTACAACATCATTTTGCAAATCCGCCATGTCCTTTTTGAGCTTGTCTTTGACGGCTTTTGGCGACTCTTTGTCGAGCTCCGCGTACTTTTCCGCAAGGTCGTCGATCTTCCTTTGTTTCTGTGTTTTCTGGCCGAGTAGCTCGTGTTTCTCGACAGTGAACTCCTGCATCTTTTTATTCGCGTATTCGCTCATATCGTCGACAAAGCTTGTAAAATCGTATTTCTGACTGATACGGCCGAATTCCTCGTAGAGTTGGTCCATGATGACATGCATGCGTATATTGTTCTTTAGGCGCGTACAGGCCTTGTTATGGCATCGATAATTGAGGTAATACGTGCCAGAGTGGCCGCGGTTTCTGGCCGGAATCATATAGTGGCCGCATACCGAGCATTTGATAAGATGGCGGAACGGCAAGAAGTATTTGCCATGCGTGGCTTTCTGATTTTCGTAGCAGGAAGATTGGATCGAGCCACGGTCTTTTCTAAACATTTTCTGGACTTGGTCGAATTCTTCTTCGGTTACCATTGGCTTGAAGTTTGGTGTTACTACTCGCAGATCTACATAGTTGCGGCCTTGTTCAAGAATTCCGTAGTAGAACGGATCGTGGAAGATGCGGTTCGCGGTGCTTTCACAGACGCCGTAGCTTCTGACGTGTTTGTTTCGGCGTGATAGTTTTGTAGAACGCTCCACGTTGTTCATTTTCCAGTAACGGTAGACTTCCATTTGTGACGCGCCGTTTAGGATCATTTGCCAGCCTTTCTGGATCATCTTGAAGTTCTTGTCTGGCTTGTAATAACCGGATACGTCGTCTCTAATATAGCCCCACTTTGGCATACCGCCTGATTTACCTTGTTCAAGGTTTGAATCGACGCCGCGTTGCACGCTTTCTGACAAATGCTCTGAGTATTGCTTTGAAAGCGCAAAGAGCATGTTTAGCGTCAGCTTGCCGCTCGAATCGTTATGAAATTCAAAAGTCGGGAAACGTAAGTCTTTAATGACGCCGTTATCGACCATATCAACCACCATTCCGGCTTCAAGCGAATTACGTGAAAGGCGGTCTGGGTGCCAGGCGAGAATGGCGTCGTATTTGCCTTTCTCGATATCCTTTAGCATCTGCGAGAAAAGCGGACGGTTGCCGGATTTCTTCGCGGACTTAGATTCCTGAATCGGTTCGCCAACTAGAAGCAAACCATGATTATTCGCATATTCCTTACAATCTGCGATTTGATCTGGTAATGATTTGGCTTGAGCCTCGGCATCTTCGGAAGATTTACGCACGTAGAGTACGTAGCGTAATGGCTTCTGGACTATGCCGCTACTCGCATTGATTAGCGCTCTATTCATAGTTTTAGAACACGACAACTACTCCGTCGTCGCACACTCCTTTCTCTTTGTTGGACTCGCGCTCTGGCGAATCGTCTATGTCGTCTAATGCGCAAAGTAATTGCACTAGGTTTTTGACGGCTTCTTTTCGGTCTTCTACGACCGGTTGTTCCTTTTGCATTTAAGGTACATACTTTCTCCACCCAAGGTGTTGCCGATTTTATGACGGCAAGTATCACTTGTAGTGCAGAATCTGCGCATAAAATATGAGGGGCTACCCCCTCTTACTCGAGAAAGGCGCAGAACTCTGCACCGCAATTAACATAAGTATATTACATAAGTTCGAAAACACCAAGCATAAGCGTTTTGGAAGTGTGGGGAGATATGTATTCGGTGTTTCGTGTATCTGTTATTTGGCGAGTTCGAATTTGTGAATAATAAGTAAATGCCTAGTCAGTTATTAATATTTTTGACATATAATTATCAGTATTTAAGAAGTACTGCTCAAAATCAGCATATTCACGCAACGTTTTCCAATTACTGTTGGAATTGTCTGATTTGCTGATACAATACTGCTCAAATGTTTTACTTTGCCAAGTACAACCAATTTCTTGATTGTCTTTTTTCCATATTCCAGCATTCCACTCATCAAACTTTTTGTAAAACAACTGTACGATAATATCATTAGCATAATCTGTTAACTTGTCGTTTAGGGAATTAGCTGACTTTCTGATGCTAGAAATCATGCTACATTTATTATAAATATCTATTGTGGTTTTTCCCTCGTTGAGGATACTTTGCATGCCAGGTACTTGGTTCCATAAATCATTTATTTCTACTCGACGAATCCCACATTCGGTGTTGGATTCACCATATACTTCTAATTGCGGAACGTGTGCTAATTGACTTAGTGCTATCATTTTTTGTTCTGGAATTAAATTGTCGTTAATATTAGAATTAATTCCACTCAATGTTTCCGAACAACCATAATAAGGATATACATAATCATACATACGGACTGTTTTATTTTTATTGAATGCTTCACCTGGTATTATAGCTGCAAATACTTTTATACTTTCCCTTAATGAACTTAAGCCAACGGTTTCAAATGAATTTTTCCTAGCTACTCCATATATAGGTACAGTTTTACCAATTTCTGGTATGTCGGTTACGGCTCTACAATATTGAAAATTCATATCGTATTGTTTTGCGAGGTTTTTGCATTGTTGGCTGTTCTCATTATAGCTACATGTGTCTATGACTTCCGATAGACGACTATCAATTTCTGATTGTGACGGCCATGGCCATAAATAACTATTTCGCCAAGCAATAAAAATGGTAATACCGAGTATTGTGCAACATAAAATGGCTATGATGGCTTCTTTTTTGTTCTTAGGCGACCATATTTTAATCTTTGAAGTTCCTATTTTTAGATATTTAGCATTCTTTTTCGTTTTTTTGGCCATCTTTATAAATCCTTTATATTATTTTTCACTATCTAATTTAGATTTTACTTCCCCATAAACTTCAATCCGCGCATTATACAAATCTACGAGCCTATTATATTCATTTATCGCATCCCTCTGAACATAATAATCCGTAGCGTTTTTGTATATGCTTTTTTGAGCTTCCATTTTTTGTAAAATTATGTCTACTTCGGCAAACATATTTTTAATTTGTGTTTTATTATCATGATATAATTTTGCAATATAGCGACGATCTTTAAAATATTCTCCATAGTGTTTTTCAAGAAAACTAGAAATACCGTATATTTCAGTAGCAACACGAACATATAGCTCATCCATTTGTTCATCTTCCGGATAAAGTGATATTTCAGAGCGTAGTTCCTCATTGCTCATATATATTTTATTTAATTCTTCCCATATTTTCTCTTTTTCTGACTGTGGAATTCTTGAATATACTGCATGCATCATCTCGTGGGCTAAAGTAACTATTTTTGCATTTTCGTAGTTATAATATGATTTTTGCAGACTAGTAGCATCTTTTCCGGCATTATAAATATCGATAAATTCATTGTCATCTATTTTATAGTGACAGCCGGCGATATAAACGTCTGGATCACCATCTTTACCGCAAGTTGCATTAAATGATGACTTGTCTTTTAGCTGTGGCGAACTAGCGTAGAGGATAGTTTTGCCTTTATCGGTCAGCTTAGCTTTTTGTACAAGAAACTCTATCTCTTGAGATGACTTGAAGTTATTGGCTTTTTGTTGATCGCTAATATATTGCCAATCGCAACTCAATAAGATAATGAGGACTATTAATGTAAGGAATACTAAGGCTAGGGGGATTAATCTATTTTTGGTCATATTCCTGGATTTTTTAGTCCGCGAAGGTTTTCTCATATATACTAATTATAGCATCTCCATATTGCGAATACCATTAACCGGCCGGCCATTTTTTAAGATGCCACACTTAACTGTTGTTTGTTTTTACCTTTGCTCGTTTTTTGACTTCAGCTGGCGATATCCCACCGTTGCGGTATTCTTCATTGGTTATCTTTGTTCTGTATAATTTATGGTCGATTATGTTTTGTTGTATATAACCATAATCTCCATTGAGATTAACTAGTTCGCGTTGTATTGGTATTTCTGCATTTTCAATATCATCCAAAAAATCCTCAACTCTTTGTTTTTCTGTCCAAAAGTTTTTTATTTCTGATTCTGTGAGATTATCAAGATATGCTAGACATTCTGTTCTGAATTTTTCGTATGTATTATAGCGTTTGCAACGATAACGCCGTTCCGTGATTATGAAACCTAAGAAACGTCTCCAATCAATTGGATGGCTCGATGTCGGAAAGCCATTAATCCAATAATAGAATGCCAAATCGGTTATCTCTCTGTTAATTATTATTGTCATATACACTTTTCCTGCTAAAAATTACGCGACATTAATTAACCTGAGTATATCATAAACAATGTTCAGAATAAAAATAAACCTTACAATATTACGCCGTCTCATGTCAAGAAAAAATCTCACCCCTATTTTCTGCACAATAACTTTCAAAACCCGATTGTGTTCAAGTGGATGCTATCTATTGACTAAATGATAGAATGTTTTGTTAGAATCGTTACCGTAGTGGTTAATATCTTCCGGCTCAGCCCAAAGCGAAAGCTTGTGGACGCGCCACTTGCCTATGAAAAACATCTGAACTATCGCGTCGTTCACGTCGCGGTTATTTAGCGCGCGTGGAATGTATGCGAGGGAAAAGTAGTACCATTTGTCGTCTTCGGCGTCTAACCTCGCAAAAACGCGCTTACCGCGCCCAAAAAGGCGCACATCGAAGCGCTGCGCCAGTGTTTCTAGGGAATAAGTCTTTAGTTCGTGAATCGCGTCGCGGACGGGCGATTCCATTAGTTCCATACGCTCAAACTTGTCGTAATCGCGCGAGTTGAATCTGCCGTTATGTTCGAGCATAAAGCTTTCAAGTTGCCGAGCGGTGACCGGTATCGGTTCGCCGGGTTTTACTTTCTTAAATGTGTGGTGTTTTGCCATAGTGCCTCGTTTCTTTGAGGTTGCACCCGTAATGGCGATTTTGTATATTTATAGCCCCCATTCCTCGTCCATTTTTTTGTCGTTAGCTATTTCTTGTTCCGCGTATTTCTTTACTCTTTCAAAAAGTTGTCTTAATATAGAATCATATGGCATTACTAATAATGCCTTCTCGGAAACGCCCATCAACTGCAAGTCATATTCAGATGGGTTACCAGGGGTTCTGGATTTAGACGATGGGACATAGCTGACAACAAAAATATCTAATATTTCTTTCTTACTTATGTCGCCATCTGTCATTAATGAGTGCAAGATGGGTTCAATGATATCATAATTGTTAGCTATATAGCGAATACTTAGCATGGAAAGAAAAATCTCTACTATGATTCGCGATGTGATGCTTTTGTCTTCAACATACCTATCTTTAGCTTTGGTTGCTTCTCTTAATAGTGTTCTTTCGTCTATGCAGATTGTTTTTAATAATTTCCTGGCATCATATTTCATCATGGGCTGATTAATATTGTTGCAAATCCATGACGTTATCCCAGTAAGAAAAACATCTAAAGCGTTTTTTTCGAGCTTTATAGTCATTCCATAAGGGATATCCGTATAACTAAAAATATCATATTCTAGTGAAATATGCTTTCTAGAGATTCTGTTAAGAAGGAATGAAATAGTGTCGTTTGGGAAAACATTGGCAACATTACATATAAATGTTTGGGCTGAATAATCTAGCTCTGGGCTATTTTCGAGTGCAGAAAGTATGATCTCTACATCTTTTTGCTGGAGATTGTCTATACGTTTTTTCCCGTTATGCCCAGAAAATAACTCTGTCACCTGTAATGCGACTCTTGGATCTTTTATTCCGCAGAAACAAAGTAACAGACTTTGGATAGCATTTTCGTCATGGTCTAATATCAGATAAGAGTATTGCGTTAAGATTAGAATGGCGTCTGTATCATTTGTTTTTACTATTAAATTAATCATTTCTAGAGATGTTTTTGTGTCCATTATGTCAAAACAATACGCAATGGTACTTGCAGCCGCAATAATCGATTTGCGGTTGCCGGGCTTTACAAAAGCTTTTATGATGTCTATACAATATTGTTTTTCTTTGCTAGAGGCTAGCAACGCTTTTACCGCATATTGGAGTTCTTCTCCAGGATCTTCCACCCTAATTGATTGTATCAGTTGCTTATTGAAGCTATTTGGCATTTTTGGGCAAATAATTCCAAGTAAGTAAGATGCCTTAAACAAGATTTTACACTCATCAGCTTTTTCCCGAATCGACGCAAGAGTATCATACAATGCATCAGGATTGTTAGCATATTCTTTTGTTACGAGTGCTGCATTACGATCAATCCATTCTTTAAGTCGTGCTTGTCTCTTTTCATAGTCCGTTTCATATGAGAGTAGGTCATGATGATATGGGTCCAAAGCAAAGACAGCTATTATACTATTAGTATTCTTCAGCAATGAATCTAATTGATTTGTGTTTTTATAGCATCTTTGAAGTTCCAGATAGATTTTAGCTACGGTCAATGGATCAATTTCTTTTTCGCATAAGCAATATAGGTAGTTGATAATGCTCGTTTTATCTTGTGAATTATCACTTTCGTTGAGCTTATAATTGATAATATCTCCAAGCAATTCAATGGCGGCTATCTTTAAAGGAAGGTTGCCGTTGTTAATGGCTAATTCTGAATATTCTAGGATTGTTTTGCATATTTTTTTTGACTCATCATCTGAGTTATTATGAGACGATTGCAATAATGTGATAGTTTTTTCGTCTGATAAATATGATGTGCTGCTTATGTCAAGCGAACTGCTCAGCAGTTTAATAAATATTTTTTGGTCGGGGCGATTCTTTATACATAGCAATAGGCTGTCTAATATTTTTTTCCTGTACCCAACTGGTTTTGATATGTTGGGCCGTAACAGGTTCTGAATGACATTTAGTGCTGGATTATTTTTTGGCTCTTCAGTCTCGAATTTGCTAGCTAATTCGACAAGAATATGCATAGCCTCATCAATATAATCCGCTCTATGCGAAACATGCTCCAAGATAGAAGCTACCGTACGAAGAGGATTGTTAGGGCTTTCGATTGAATTGTTTTTTTCCGAATTGCCGTCTAAGGATAATATTATTTTCGCGAAATCGATTGCTTCACGTGGTTGATAAAAGGAGACATCCACTAGGCTATTTAGGATTTTTTGTCGTTCAAAAACACTACTACTTATGTAATTTTTTTCTACAGTTTTCCATGCCTCAGACATAATATTGTTAATAGTGGTTGGTTTATCCGAATCAAGAAGAGCTAGATTTAAAAGGGTATTAATCTGGTATTGGCTATTAAGTAATGACCTGAGAACGCCGTTTTTTGACTCGAAACCGCTTTTAAGGTATTCGTAGCAAACGTAGACTCCGAGAATATCTGGATATATATGTATCTTATTTCTTCGCTTGACCAATATACCGGCCGTAAGTAATTTTTCAATAATAGTGTTAATGGTAGAAGGCGAGAGGCCTGTCTGGTTTTTTATGACGTCTATTATGTTTTCGTCCACGTTAACTGGCTGTACTAACGCTATTATGTCTAGGATAGATCTCGCATCATCTTCTCGGCGAGATAGCCCACATTTATATTTAGCCAGGTTATTTAGATACGCATGTAGAATGCTGCCTGGTGCACCAAGTTTTTCAATACTTAATTGTGACAGTTGTCCATCACGTACGCCAGTTGCTAAAGTTGTAGCAATAAGAGGGTTGTTGCTTGAAAAACTTGTTATCGTTTGAGCAATACCTCCATTATTGATGATCTCTTTGACTAGATTGTAGCACTCGCCGCACGTAGGTTTTTTTAATTCAATGATAGTATAGTTGTCTTCTCCTATTCTACTATCATAAAAGGTCCCTTTTATTTGATCGAGATATGCTGAGCGTACAGAGAGGATAAGTACTGGTTTTTTCTTTTGCAAGATCTCTTCTACGTAAGATGTGCTATATGTTGAAAGCAGACGTCGTATAGTATTAGTGTACTCGCGTCCGTTGTCAATGTATTCATACCCATTATCAATGATAATCGCATCACTCTCAAAAGCGCAAGCTATATCGTCTTTTGTTCCAATGTCCCCTTCGATTACAACAATATCTAGACCACGGTGTTCGTTACAGAATTCCTTAAGTAATCTTGTCTTTCCGACGCCACTGTCACCCGCAATGATAATTATGGGAAGAAAAGGAGTTGTTTTGCTGTGGTATTTTTGAAAAGAATCGTTGAGCGTTTCAAGTTTTGAAAAACTAGAAATGTATTGATTTGATAGTGTGAAGCAAGCTTGCTTTTTATCGATATGGTTGAAATATTGTTCAGCAGGAGTTAATCCGAATGTGTAGTTGTCTATGCCGAGGCAGTATTTAAGGATCGTAGGTTGATTATCTGAAAAAAACCTTTCAACTAATCTCACTTTTTGATTCTTTTGCAGATCTCTTGCGAGTCGACTGAGTTTTTCAATATCATATACTTCCCAACCGTCACCTTCGAGTTTTTGAACTTTTGTATCTGTAACATTTGCAGAGACTGCTAAAATTTTTCTTTGCGGTGTGTACTTTAGTCTTTGTGTTAGCCCGTTTTCATCATATTCTTTGATAACGTCATCTGTTTTGCTGAATTTTGTTTCTTTGGTCTGTTTGCATTGTATGACAGTTTTTTTATTGTTTGAATATAAATCAATTCCATATTGTCTATCCCCCTTTTTCCCAAGTTTATCTATATCGTCAAATTCAATATACCTAAAAAGGTCTAAACAAAAATCTTCAAAAGCACTTGGTGTTAACTTTTCTACTGGTAAGGGGTTGAGCCTGGGGGACCCAAAAGAAATGTTCTGATCATGCATAGGATAGTCTAGCGAGATGGCATTGAAAATACGTTTATTATACTCTGGGGACGGCTCGTTTATTCCGTGCGCCCATCTGCTTACGGTTTGTTGTGAAACTCCAACTTTTCTGCCAAGTTCAGAATACGTGTTTAGCTTCGAACGGGAAACCCATTCGTTAATAAGTGCGCTGGTGTCTGTGTTCATTTGGGACCTCCTTTGGTACATGTTTATATAAGTATATTGTACAAAACTACACGTGTCAAGTGTGATTACGTATAAATAAACGATCTTTTTCACTTCCAAAAGTTCGAATCCCAGTTCCTGTATGTGTATTTTAGAATATACATGGCAACACTAATGGATAATCCTTTTTAGGTATCACACGTAGTTTCGCAGTGTATTCGGGGTGGTCAATACACCAGTCCACCACCATGCAAAGCCGAGCAACAACGTCTGGTCGCCCCTCACCACATGGATTAGAGTCAGAATTTGACTCTTTTTTGTCGTGATAACTACAAATTAATACGGTAATATTGATTTTTAGGTAGTTTTGTGGTATAATAATAGATGGAGCGGGTTTTATCGCTACTATTGATCTTTAAAAGGAGTTGATTAACGATGACGAAAAAACACGTCTGGAGAGTCAAAAAAGAGTATTTCCGTCAGCTCAAAAGCGGAGAAAAGAGCCTTGAAATCCGCGTAGGTTATTCGCAGATTAAAAAGGTTCGTCAAGGCGACACTATAACCTTCGAGAATTACGGCCCAAATGAATTTGACGTAAAACGGGTTGCTGTTTACGACAGTTTCAAGAGGATGCTCGAGGTCGAAGGTGTCGATCATGTACTTCCTGGTATGACTTTCAATGGAGCGCTTCGCACGCTTCAGAAAATCTATTCAAAAGATAAAGAGTCGCTTGGAGTATATGTGTTTGAATTAAAGTTCAAAACAGACGAAAAACCTTCTCGTGAGTTTTATAAAGTTTCGGATTTACTCAAAGCTGGCGAAAACAAGAAATTCGCTAAAATTATTGCGGAAGCTTATATGGTAACCGACTGGATTTGTAAAGATTATCCCGACCATTGCGACCACTTTTTTAGCAAGTATGTTCCTGGTATCTTTGATGGTGAACGTGAAATTATTGCGTGCTATATCTATAATAAGATTGCGGCAGTCGCAATTCTAAAAAAGGATACTGAAGAGAGGAAAATTAGTACGCTTTTCGTAAAACCCGAGTATCAGAAACGCGGAATCGCTGCCGAACTACTTGAGAAATGTTTTGCGTGGCTTGGAACAACTCGCCCAGTCGTTACAATCGCTGACTACAAACTGGATCAGTTTGCTAAAATTATCGAAAAATATGGCTGGACTGAGACGGAAGTTCTTGCCGACGGTTATTATAATGACCACTCTCGCGAACATGTTTTTAACGGCTAATTTCTCAACAAAAAGCGCCCTCTTTGAGGGTGCTTTTTACTATTCTTAAAGCATCTTCAAGCGAATACCAACAACTCCATACTTTGCTTGTTTTTCTGGAGTATAGAACTCACTAAGCACACTAAGTAGCTCTTCCTTTGTCATGGAAGCATCGGCAAGAATAGAAATATCGAAATCTTCAAACAAGTCCTTAAAGGAGTTGTAACGGAGAAGACCAATAACTTCAGCTTTTAATTTATCATTTTCAGACTTAGAAAATTCAATAATATCTCCAAGCTCTATCTGGCTTCGTTTTTCATCATAAAGGCGAAGCTCGATACGTTTCGTCCCTTCTTTCATAAAATCGAAGTATTTTGGTTGCAAATTCATTTCATGTGTTCTCATGTTTTATATTATACCATGAGATCTCTATCATTGACACTATATTATAAATATTTTATAAAATGTTTACGTTAACTTAATCTAGGGCTACATTTACTCTAGCAACTTTAAAAGTTCGAATCTCTTTGCCTGCAAAAGTATACCTCAGAACTCGCACGGCATCAGAATAGGGTAATCTTTTTAGGTATAACCTTGATCTTCGCAGTGTATTCGGGGTGGTCAATACACCAGTCCACAACCATGCATAACCGAATAAGGTAGTCTACTCGTCCCTCACCATTTTATTTAAAGTCCTGGGAGGACTTATTTTTATGAGAAGAATATATGTTATAATGTAGTTAAATTTAGAGAAGGAGAGTGCGGGTAATAAACTAGATGGAAATTGTCAAAATTGTAGAAGTTTGCACTACTTGATAAATGTTTAAAAGTTAATAATAATTTGGAGGTTAAAAATGTGTGGAATCGTGGGATATGTAGGAAAAAATAAAGCACAGGATTTTTTGATTTCTGGCTTAAAAAGACTAGAGTATAGGGGATATGACTCGGCTGGTATAGTTACTTTAGATAATGACGGAAAGGCTACGTTGGTACGTGCGAAAGGCAAAATTACAAATCTTGAGGATAAGTTAAAGAATAACAAAAAAGATGACAAGATTGGAATAGGACATACGAGATGGGCTACTCATGGCGAACCAAGTGAAAAAAATGCTCATCCACACCAAGTAGATAAATTGTTTTTAGTGCATAATGGAATTATAGAAAATTATAAAGAATTAAAAGCTGAGCTTAATGAATATGATTTCAAATCAGATACTGATTCGGAGGTGTTAGCTGCATTAATTAATTCTTTTTATGGTGATGGAAAATATCCTTTAACGAATGCTGTGGTACAGGCTTTGAAACTTGTGAAAGGGACTTATGGCATTGCGGTAGTGTCAGAATTAAATCCTAATGAGATTGTGGTGGCGAGAAGTGGATCTCCGCTCGTGATTGGGATTGGTCACGATGAAACATTGATTGCTTCTGATGCTTCGGCTTTGCTTGGCCATACAAAAAGAGCGATTTACTTAAATGATGGAGAAGTTGCAACGGTCACTGCAAATAATATAGAGATTAAAACTTTAAATGCGGAGCCAGTTTCGGCTAAGGTAGAAAAAATTGAAACTAACCTTGCGGCAATTCAAAAAGGTGGGTATGCTCATTTCTTGTTAAAGGAGATAATGGAGCAACCGGAATCTTTAACGGAGACATTGCGGGGTCGTGTAAATATAGAAGATGGCGTAGTGCATTTAGGTGGGCCTGGAATACCTGAAACTGAACTTAGAAGAATAAAACATATTGTAATAGTTGGTTGCGGTACGGCATATCATGCTGGTCTTCTTGCTTCATATTATATAGAACAATTTACACCAGAAATAACAGTTGAGACGGTGATAGCATCAGAATATAGATATAGGCAAGCATATATACCAGAAGATTCAGTGGCTTTAATTGTATCGCAGTCTGGAGAAACGGCGGACACTTTGGCATGTCTTCGTGAAATTAAGAAACGTGGCGTGCGTACAGTAGGGATTGTGAATGCAATTGGTTCAACGATTGCGCGTGAAGTGGACGGAGGAACATATGTACACGTAGGCCCGGAAATTTCTGTAGCATCTACGAAAGCGTTTACTTCGCAGGTTATTGCTATGGTAATGTTTGGATTAACCATTGCACAAGCAAAAGGTGTAAAGAATGCGATTATAAGACCGTATGTAACAGAAATATCTAAATTGCCTGAAGCTATTAAGGAGGTTTTGAATGAGGCAGAGGGAACAGTAAGGAAAATCGTTAAGAAGTATGTAAGCTATGACCATGGTATTTATCTTGGACGAGACGTGGCCTATCCGACTGCAATGGAAGGGGCACTGAAATTAAAAGAAATAGCATATGTGGATGCAAATGCCTATGCCTTTGGTGAATTGAAGCACGGGCCATTAGCTTTGATAGATGATAGATTCTTTGAATTAGCATTATTGCCAGAAGGTGAATTGTATGATAAAGCTGTTTCAAATGTGCAGGAAGTATTGGCTCGGGGTGGCCATATAATCGCAGTAACGAATGTTGATAAATTTGATTTATCGGTGGAGAGTATTATAAAAATTAATAGCGAAATTAAGATATTTGCACCATTACTTATGAATTTAGTATCGCAGTTATTTGCATATTATATGACTGTTGAAAAAGGTTATAATGTAGATCAGCCGAGAAATTTGGCAAAGTCCGTGACAGTGGAATAGTCACTATTTCTATGTTATAATATGGTTATGCGGAAAAAGTCTGATTATATTTTGCGAGTGTGTTTGATAATCGGGGATGCCGTGGCATTAATTTTATCTTTTGCATCGGCATATTTTGTGCGCGTACATGTGGATCCGAGACCGTATGAGTTTGAATCACAACTTTTAAATTTTACTAAAACTACATTGGTTGTGTTGCCGGTGATGCTTATTATTCTTGCTGCATTAGGGCTGTATAAAAAATCGATTTTCTTAGGAAAATCACGACTAGCAGAGCGGGGAAGATTGATTATTGCCGCTGTGTTGTCTGTAGCAGCTTTAATCGTGTATGATTTCTTCACGGGTGAGGAGTTATTTCCAGTGAGAATAATGGCCGTTACTGCTATGGTATTATCATTTTTGTATTTGTTGCTGGAGCGTATCTTGATAAGGCTAATTGTGAGAGTTGTCTTTAGGAAAGATTATGGAGTGAGAAGAGTAGTAATTATTGGGAATTCAAAGAGTACGGAATATTTGGCTGATTATATTACTTCGCATCCCGAGTCTGGTTTAAGATTGACTGGAATTGTGGCGAGTAGAAAATATATACCTGGTGATTTAAAAGCTCGTCAGTATTCATCATTAAAGGATGCTTTAAGAAAAGCAAAAGTAGATGCAATTTTTCAAACTGATGAAAAGGCTACAGAATACGTGTATAAACAGGCGGTGAATAAACATTTGTCCTATTATTTTGTGCCGAGTGAGACGGCGTTGTCTTCGCATTTTGGAGAGCTAGAATTGATTGGTAATACGCCAGCAGTTTTAGTGATGACGACACCGCTGACGGGTGGAGCAGCGGCGTTCAAGAGAGGATTTGATATTCTTTTTTCGTTAGTTGCCATTATTATTGCAGCGATTCCAATGTTGATTACTTGGATTGCGGTTAAATGTTCAGATTTTAGACATTCGGCATTTTATACGGATGAGAGATTGACTAGATACAATCGCAAATTTAAATGCTATAAGTTTAGAACAATGAAGCCGGAATATAGCGGGATGACTGCAGAAGAAGCGTTTATCAAAATGGGCAAACCACAGTTGATTAAGAAATATCGTAAGGATGGCGATTATATGAAAAATGATCCAAGAATTACTAAAGTAGGGAAGTTTTTGAGAAGGACATCGCTAGATGAGTTGCCACAGTTGTTTAATATTCTAAAGGGTGATATTTCGTTGATTGGCCCAAGAGCGTTACTTCCTGGTGAATTAAGAGATTATGGTGATAGATCTTTGATTTTGACAGTAAAATCTGGGTTGACTGGTTTTGCTCAGGTTTCTGGTAGACGAGATATTCCGTTTGAAGAAAGGAGAGCTTTAGATATTTATTATGTAAAAAATTGGTCGCTAATGTTGGATTTCTCTATCTTTTTCAGGACTATTGCAGTAGTAATTAAAGGGGAAGGCGCAAAGTGAAAGTTGCGCTAGTTTGTGATTGGCTAACAAATGTGGGCGGGGCGGAAAAAGTCTTGCTAGAAATTCATAATCTATATCCGGACGCACCAATTTTTACATCAAAATACGACCCGAAAGGCATAGATTGGTTTAAAGATGCAGACGTGAGGACTGGTTGGTTGCAGGCGTTTCCAGTGTGGACTAGGAGGATAATGGGGCCATTTCGCCAACATTATTTTTCTCACCTTGATTTGTCTGAATATGATTTGATTATTTCAGTGACTGGAGCTGAAGCAAAATCTGTGAAGTCAGGAAAGTGGCTTCATGAGCACAAGAAGAAATCCGCGAATCCGAAGGGAATTCATATTTCTTATTGCCATATGCCAACGCAATATTATTGGCAGATGTATGATGAATATATTCGTAATCCGGGATTTGGTGTGTTGAACCCGTTTGTGAGATTTTTCTTTAAAATATTTGTGAGGCCTTTAAGGTCGGCGGATTTTAAGGCGGCGCAGAGACCGGAGTATTATATTACTATATCTGAATATGCAAAAGAAGCATTTAAAAAATGCTATGGGAGGAAAGCAACGGTTATTAATCCAGCTGTGGAGGTCGCAGATTTTAAGAAGACCTGTGGAAAACCTGTGGAAAACTATTATATTACTACTTCAAGGCAGGTAAATTGGAAGAGGATTGATCTAGCGGTGAAGGCGTGTTTAATGACACAACGTAAATTAATGGTGGTTGGTGATGGATCTGAGCATGAGCGATTGGTGAGATTGGCGAAAGGTTCAGGTTTGATAGAATTTGTACCAGTCGTTGGCAAGGAAAAGCTTGCGAAATTACTGGCTAGTGCAAAGGGGTATTTGTTCCCTAGTATGGAGCCTTTCGGGATTGCACCAGTGGAAGCGATGGCGAGTGGATGTCCGGTGATTGCTTTTAAAGAAGGGGGTGCTCAGGATTATGTAAAAGCTGGAGTTAATGGAATATTCTTTGAAGAACAAACTGCGACATCTTTAGCTGAGGCAATTTTGAAATTTGAGAAGATGAAATTTAACAGAAAAAAAATTTCTGAGAGCGTGGATAATTTTTCTGTTAAGCGATTTGATAAAGAAATTAGGAATTTCGTAAATGAAAAGACTAAGTAAGGTTTTTTGCTTACTAGTTTATTTATTGCCTTTGATTTTATTTTTTTCTTATTATCCGGTGATTTCATTTGGTGCGGATAGTAGAATGAATTTTGAGCTGTCACTACCTTTAATTTGGCTGGTGGTTTTTGATGTAATTGCTGGAATTCTGATGTTAAAAAGAAAGATTTTATTTAAAAGGATGCGGTTTGGTTTTTTGTGGTTGCTTTTGCCACTTTGGCTGAGTTTATCTGTAATATGGTCTTTGAATAATGTTAGAGGAATATTGACGGTTGGGATTTTGTGGCTGATTTATTTTGCTGGGTATGGAATGTGGAGACTAAGAGATTTGTACGACGAAAAATTTAGAATTAAGTTTTGGAAATGGTTTTTTGGTTCGGCATTATTTATGTGTGGATGGTGTATTTTACAGTGCGTTTTAGATGTTGTAGGGGTATCTCGTGAATATACTTTGATGTGCGTTGGATGTACTTATAAGATGTTCGGATTTCCTCACCCGAATGGATTTGCGATTGAACCACAATTTATGGGAAATCTACTTCTCGCGCCGGCGATAATGGCAATATATTTCTTTATTAAAAAGAATGAGGCTAGTAAGGTCAGGATTTTTGGTTTGTTGGCGTTTGCTTTTGTTGCCACACTATTTTTGACATTTTCGCGTGGAGCGATTTATGCGTTTGTAGTGGGACTGGTATTTTTATTAGCGTTCTTGCTTACAAAAGAAAAGAAAAACCGTGGATTAGTTGTTAAGCGAGTTGGGAAGGCTTGTGGGATTGTAATAATATCGTTTTTATTTACTTTAAATCTACAGGGTGTTATGACGGCAATAAGCCCGACCAATGATAATTATGTTGATGGTGTGGCAAAAGTGATAAATCATTTATCGTTAGGGATAATAGATATTCGTGGTGCTGAGGAAAATGTTCCAGAGAAAGATATTATTTTTGTCAGTGATGAAGACGATGTAGATAATGATGCAGTATTTGATGGTTATGTAGCGGAATCTACGGACATAAGGATGGAATTAACTAGCTCGGCGCTTGAGACATGGTCGGGAGATTTTCGTACGATGATAATCGGTGTAGGACTAGGAGGCGCAGGGCAAGCAATGTATGAAAAAGGATTAACGGATTCGCCTAAAGAAATTGTGCAGAACCAATATGCTTCACTACTACTTGAAAGTGGTATAGTTGGAGTGATTTTATTTGTTTTAACGATTGTGCTAGTAGTAAGAGTTTTAGTAAAAACAAAAATAAGTGGAGCATTATTTGCATTAACAGTGGCATACGGCGTAAGTCTATGTTTCTTTGCAGGTTTGCCAAATGTGCTGCATATTTATTTGCTGTTATTTATGTTTGGGGCATTTTATAAAGATTATAGGGATTTGCGGAAATAATTGGTGTCGTATATTTCGGCGCCTTTATTCTTGTAGAATGTTTGAGCGGCTTCGCGCCCATGACCGGAAGTGAAGCAAAGCTCGGAGCAGCCTTTTTCTTTGGCCCATTTTAGCATAGCATTCCAAAGTTCGGTGCCGACGCCTTGGCCACGGACTTCTTGGTCAGTGACAAAATCTTCTAAATAGGCTGCTTTTCTGATGATTGGCCCCATAATAATTGAAAGAGTGGCTATGCCTACGATTTTATTATTATCGTCGTATGCTAACAACATTTCGTGGTTGTCAGAACGAATTAAATCATTAAACCATTGTTCGGGGATTTCGCCTCGGTCTTTGCCGCTTCTAGATAATTGAATTAATAATTCCCGAATTCGGTTGGCAGTTTCTTGGTTGTACTTGGTTAAAGGTTGTATTATCATAGCGATTCTTCCAATTCTGCTTTGAGTTCATTTGCTAGGGCATTAATGGAATCTTTATCATTACCCCACATCGTAATACGGATAAGCTCTTCTGTGCCGGATGGGCGAACGAGCAAGCGTCCTTGAGCAGATTTAAGCTTTTTTTCATAGTTGTTTATGATTTTTTGAACAGATTCTTTTTTGATGAGAGCTAGTTTTTGCTCTGCGGTGGCCGGAACATTAACAACGATTTGAGGGAATTTTACGATGTCGCTAGTTAGTTCGCCGAGCGATTTGTGCTTTTCACTAATGATTTTAGTAATCATAAGTGAGGTTAGCATGCCGTCGCCAGTTGCTTCGTCTGGAAGAATGATATGGCCTGATTGTTCGCCGCCGAGTTTGATGTGTTTTTCGTCCATGGCGGCTTTGACGTTGGAGTCGCCGACTGCAGTAACTTCTATATTAATACCTTTTTTCTTAGCCCAATTTAATAAACCTTGATTAACCATAACGGTGGTAGCAATGGTTTTAAGCTTAAAGTAGTCTGCTAGAATGGCAATGATTTGATCACCATCTATTTCTTCGCCAATTTCGTTAATGAGCATACAGCGGTCGCCGTCACCATCATAAGCAATGCCAAAATCTAGATGGTTTTCTGCGACGAGCTTTTGGAGTGATTTGAGGTTGGTACTACCGCAGTTTTTGTTGATTTTGATATTGTATTGTGGGTCTGAATGAATCAGTTTAACTTTGGCCCCGAGTTGTTCAAACAATGATTTATTAATGACGCTGGTGGCGCCGTTGGCGCAATCTAGGCCGATTTTAAGACCTTTGAAATCGCAAGGACGTACAGTTTTTAATAGATGTTCTTTGTAAATACTGAGGGCTTCATCGTGAAGATTTTCTCGTAGGCTGGGGGCAATTTGGGTATAGCTCTTTTGTTGTTGAAGTGATTTTTCAATAGTCTTACAACCTTTTTCGCAAAGCTTGCGACCTTGGTGCTCGCCGCGTTCAAAAATTTTGATACCATTGTCGGTGTAAGGATTGTGGCTTGCGGTAACATCAATGGCAAAATCATATCCCATTTCATAAAAACAATAATTAATGGCGGGCGTAGGAAGAACGCTAACGTTGGCATATTCAACACCGAAGGTCTCAAGGGCAACTTCTAATTCTCGTAAAATCCATTCAGTTGATTCGCGAGTATCGCCACCGATTAGAACCTTGATATTATCATTAGAATAGTCAACAAGTCCTTCTACGATAGACATGAGAAAGTCTTTGGTAAATTGTTCGGCTTTGCCACGGATGCCATCGGTACCGAAATATTGCATAGTTACTCCTTTTTTAGTTGTTTTAAAATTACTTTAATAGTCAAAATGATGTCTTTTACAGTGCTGCCGCGGGAAAGATCGGCGAGAGGGATAGTAAAGCCCTGAATAATAGGGCCGGCAATTGTATATCCGCCAAATTGTTCAAGAGATTTGTATAAAATGTTGCCGGAGTTTAAATCTGGAGTAATGAGAATGTTGGCGCTGCCTTGCAAAGGGCTGTTTGGGGTCTTTTTGTTTGCTACTTGCGGATTAACAGCGGCGTCGAGTTGCATTTCGCCGTCGGTGAGCCAATCGGGGTGAGTTTGTTTTATTTTAGCAATGACGAAGTCTATTTTTTCTAAATCAGGGTTTTTGCCACCAGAACCGTAGGTAGAGTAGGAAAGCATGGCAATTCTGGGTTGTTCTCCGGTGAATGTTTGAAAAGTTTTTGCGGTATCTTCTGTGATTGTAAATAGTTGTTCTTTAGTGGGTTGCTTGATGACGCCACCATCAGCAATGGCTAAAATTTGGTCATTTTTTTCGCAAATAAAACAACTAGAAAAATAGTCAGATTTTAGGGGGATATGTTCTTTGAAAGCAAGTATTACATCGCGAGTAGGGTAGTCAATGCCAGTGATGATAGAATCGGCTTGGTTATCTTTTAATATTTTTGCAGCATGATCTAGATTATCAGCGGGGATGAATTCGGTATCGGGAAAAGATTGGCAGGCTTCTTTTACTATTGGATTGGTAGTCAGTTCAGGGAAAATAATTTTCATGAAATAATTATAACATATTTAATATATAGATATGATATACTGAAACTATAGAATTAATGGTTATTTGAAAGGAGAGTATGTTTCTTTTAAACGAAAAAAGTGTCAGCAATAGAAGTAGCTATGGAGCTGATTTTTCTGGTGGATTGGCTGGTTCTGGGGGCGGTATTCAGCCTGGGGTATTACTAGCCGTAGGGATAATTGCTTTGATTGTTGCTATCTTAGTATTTATCTTTGTTGTCCAAAGAAAAAAGGAATTTAAGGGGAAGTTTGCTAATTGGGTGAGAGAATATTTGAACTTTCGTTCAATTTTGATTGCAGGGATTATTAAAATTTTGTATATGTTCCTTGCTGTTTTTTTGACGATTATGAGTATAATAGTGATGTTTCAGGGTAAAGGCGATGAAGTATTGCCGATGGTTTTGACTGGGCTAGCTATGTTAATATTTGGTAATATTTTATTACGAATTATGATGGAATTAACCATGGCTCTGATTGTCGTATGGGAGAACACTTCAGACATTAGACTTATACTGGTAAAAAGGGACGAGCTATTTGGAAAAGATGGTCTGAAAGAAATGAAGAAAGACGCGAGCCAACAACCAGAAACTAAAAAGGAAACTACAAAAATACCGGTTGAGACGCAACAACCGGAAATAATACAGCCGGAGATGCCACAGCCTGAGGTACCGCGACCGGAAGAGGCGCAAGGACTTCAATCCCATGAAGCTTCTAATGCGTCAGAATTGCCACCACAACCTGAAGCACAGTAAGTTTAAAAAAACACCCTCTTTTGTGAGGGTGTTTTTTGTTCGGTATTATTTATCTACGACTTCGCCTTCTACTGGTTCATCGTCTTTGTCGGATTTTTTGTCATCTGACTTCTCGTCTTTTTTGCTGTCTTCGGAAGCAGATTGATAAAGTTTAGCACCGATAGGCATGATTTTGTCGTTTAATTCTTTCATGGCGTTTTCGTAGCTATCTTTATCAGATTTGTCGTCGTTTAGGACTTTTTTGGCTTCCTCGACGGCTTTCTTGATGGTTTCTTTGTCATCGTCGCTGATTTTGTCTTTGTATTCAGATGGCATTTTTTCGGCTTGATAAATAGTATTTTCTAGGTGGTTTTTAGCATCAATGCTGTCTTTCTTTTTCTTATCTTCATCGGCGTGAGCTTCGGCTTCTTTGCGAGCCTTTTCAATGTCGTCTTTACTCATATTACCGGAGTTTTGGATCGTAATGGACTGCTCTTTGCCGGTACCCTTGTCTTTTGCTGTGACATTTAGAATGCCGTTAGCGTCAAGGTTAAAGGTAACTTCAATTTGTGGGACGCCACGAGGAGCTGGAGCGATACCATCAAGGATGAATCTTCCAAGAGACTTGTTGTCTGCGGCAAATTCGCGTTCGCCTTGAAGGACGTGGATTTCTACTTGAGGTTGGTTGTCGCTAGCAGTAGAGAAGACTTCGGATTTGGAAGTTGGGATTGTAGTGTTACGGTCAATTAGTGGAGTGCGGACACCACCCATGGTTTCTATTCCAAGAGTAAGTGGGGTGACGTCAAGGAGAAGAATATCTTTGACATCGCCTTGAAGAACGCCGCCTTGGATAGCAGCACCAACGGCCACGACTTCATCTGGGTTGACACCTTGCATTGGGTCTTTACCGAAGATTTTTTTGACTTTTTCAACGACGGCTGGCATACGAGTCATACCACCGACCATGACGATTTCATTTATATCTTTAGTATCAAGTTTGGCGTCTTTTAGAGCTTTTTTGACTGGCTCTTCTAGACGGTCTAGAAGGTCGCTAACTAATTCTTCAAGTTTGGCGCGAGTTAAAGTATATTCAAAATGCTTTGGACCATCGGCGTCGGCACTTAAGAATGGAAGGTTTATATCAGTGGAAGTGCTGGAAGAAAGCTCCTTCTTAGCTTTTTCGGCTTCATCTTTTACGCGCTGCATGGCGGCGGCGTCACTTTTGATATCAATACCAGACTCTTTTTTAAACTCATCTACTAAGAAGTTAACGATGACGTTATCAAAATCTTCACCACCAAGATGGGTATCGCCATTGGTGGACATAACTTCAAAGACACCATCACCGAGTTCGAGGATGGAGACATCAAATGTACCACCACCAAGGTCAAATACAACGATTTTTTCATCTTTTTTGGATTCTAGACCATAAGCTAGAGCTGCTGCAGTTGGCTCGTTGATAATTCTTTTAACTTCTAGGCCAGCGATTTTACCGGCGTCTTTAGTGGCTTGACGTTGTGAATCATCAAAGTAAGCTGGGACAGTAATAATGGCTTCAGTAACTGGTTCGCCAAGGAAAGCTTCAGCGTCGGCTTTGATTTTTGAGAGAACCATAGCAGAAATTTCTTCTGGAGTGTATTCTTTGCCGTCCATTTCTACGGCTACGCCATTTCCTTTTTTAACAATTTTGTATGGGCTAATCTCTAAATCGTGTTTGACTTCTTTATCTTCATATTTACGACCGATAAGGCGCTTGATACCATAAATAGTATTTTTTGGATTAGTGACACGTTGACGTTGGGCGACTTTACCGACTAATCTTTCGCCTTTTTTTGTAACAGCAACAACAGAAGGCGTAGTACGATCACCTTCGGCATTAGTAATCACCTCTGGCTTACCAGCAATCATGTAAGCAAAAGCACTGTTCGTTGTTCCTAAATCAATTCCGATAATTTTACTCATTATTCCTCACTTTCTTTTCATTTTGTTGGCACTCGTTGTGCGTGAGTGCTAATTTATATATCCATTGTATATTATTGGCACTTTATTGTCAAGAGTGCTAATACAGGGGTAGAATAAAAAATGTTTTTTATGGTATAATGAAGGTATGACAATAGAGAGGTTGGTGGAGCCGACAATGGCTTCGGGTGATAATGAAGAGGAAAAGATTGAAATAAGTCTTCGGCCGGTTACTTTTGAAGAGTACATTGGGCAGGAACATTTGAAAAACAATTTGAAATTGGCGATTGAAGCAGTAAAAAAGCGTGCGGATGGAACAACTTTAGATCATGTATTATTATATGGTCCACCAGGGCTTGGCAAAACGACGATGGCGGGAGTAATTGCGCATGAACTAGGCGCGTCGCTTCGCGTGACCTCTGGGCCGGCGATTGAACGGGCAGGGGATTTGGCATCAATCTTGACGAATTTAAAAGATGGAGATGTGTTATTTATAGATGAAATTCACCGTTTGCGTAGGACGGTGGAAGAAGTGCTTTATTCGGCGATGGAGGATTATAAATTAGATATAGTAATCGGAAAGGGGCCAGCGGCACGGTCGGTGAGACTGGATTTACCACATTTTACGGTAATTGGGGCAACGACGAGGACTGGGTCTTTGGCGGGACCTTTACGTGATAGGTTCGGGATAATACATCGTTTGGAATATTATAAGGAACCAGAGATAGAGAAGATTATCAATCGGACGGCGGGAATCTTGAAAACGAAGATTTTACCTGAGGCCACATCGCTACTTGCAACGCGTTCTAGATTGACGCCAAGGATTGCGAATCGGATTTTTAAGCGGGTGCGAGATTATGCTGATGTAAATGGAGATGGGATAATAGATACTACTGTAGCGGAAAATGCTTTAAAGTTAATGGAAATTGATTATTTGGGGCTTGATCCGGCAGATAGAAATATGCTTAGACTAATGTATGAAAATTATGGTGAAAGGCCGGTAGGATTAACAACAATTGCGGCTTTAACTGGGGATGAAGCAGCAACGATAGAGGATTTTTATGAGCCATATTTGATGCAGATGGGGCTGATTGCGAGAACTCCAAAAGGGAGAGTGGTGACTGAGAAAGGGAGAAAGCATTTACAAAAAGATAAAAATGTGCTATAATAAGATTAATAAGGGTTTTTGATGGCCCGAAAGGAGCAAAATGGATGAATCTTTGGCAAAAATAAGACATGATAGAAGTCAGAGGGATTTTCCTGGGCTCAAACTTGAAGATGACGAATATGTTGAATTTTTCTTTAAACGGGCAAGAGTTTGTTTGATGATGATTTGGGGGGCTACATTTGCTGGGTTAGTAATTATTTTACTAGCTTTTTTGATGGTGGTGATTGGGCAATCGCATTTAGATGAGATGGGGAGGAATTTCCTATTTATTATTTTGTTTGCTTTGCTTGCTGCAACGTTTATAATCTGGATGTTGGCGTTGAAAGTTTATAATGGGAATAAGCTCTATATTACGAATAAACGTGCTATACAGATGATTATGAACTCTCCTGTTTCTACCTCTATTAATATTATTGATTTATTCTCCGTTGAAGATGCGAGCTTTAGGCAAGAAAATATTTTGCAGAAGATGTTCCATTATGGAACTTTGCGTCTTGCAACGGTGGGCGATGAAACAACATACACTTTTAAGTATTCGGATATTAAGCCTTCAGAACTTAGGGCAGTGACTGATTTAATCACAAATGCAAAAGAATTAAAAGCTAAAGAATAGTTATTTGGTGATCTTAGGTTATCGTTGTTATTGTAGTTGTTTTTGTGCTAAAATATAAGCATGAGAGTTTTTTGCAGGCGGATTTTGATTGTAATTGCGTCAGTTATAGTGTCTTTTTATTCGTGTGGTGCGGCGAATGCTTTTAACGGTGATGTAGAGTCTTTCTTAAAATATTCTGCAGTTAATGAAATGCAGTTTTACTATCCGTTTAAGTGTGATGATAATGAAGGTGGAAAGAAAACATGTATTGTCCCAACTGGAGACCAGATAACCTGGATAGGTGATTCATATTCGGTGGGGGCGAAAAGTATAATTGAACAAAGTTTTAGCAGGATATCATTTGGTGGGTCAGTGGATGATGCAAATTCACAAATACAAGTTAGTAAGACAGTAAGTGGAGGTAGTGCTAGTAATCCTTCTGGGTTTACAATACTTCAAAAAATTATTAATGAAGGTAATTTAAAACCATATTTAGTGTTTGCTCTTGGAACTAATGATGGTTGGGATAATGACAAAGTAAATAGTTTTAATTCAATGATGTCTGGGCATAGCAATACTAAAGTTGTTTTTGTGTCTTCTAAAACTCCAAAAAATGATTATGCGAGTAGTAATGCCACTCTCGCTGCAATGGTTGAGGCAAATAGTAATTATTCTTTAGCTGATTGGGCGGAAGTAGAAAAAGATGAATGGTTTGAAGGCGATAGTGAAAAAATACATCCAGTTTCTGGTGATGGGTATAAGACTTGGGTTAATACAATTAAAGATGCATTACCTAAAAACTGTTCTGGTGCGTTGTGTGGGGCAAATGCTCGTGAGAAGTATTGGTCGGCATTGAGTAATCATTTTGGTCCTGCTGCTGCAGCTGGAATTATGGGAAATATTGATAATGAAGGAGGATATAGCCCGACATTGATGGAGCAAACTTATTTGAAAGCGTATGATCTTAGTACTAAAACTTGGGTGAATGGATGGAGTTGGGACAGCTATTATAACAGCGATGATAGACCAACAGGAATTGGAGCTTTTCAAATTACCTCTGGTAGATCTTCTTATTTGCATTATATAAATGATACTGACCCGGGGTTATTAAAGTATTTTGAGGATCCGGGGACTTACTCAACTGGCGACGGGGACAAGTTAACAGAATTAATTGGTGAGGAAGATTTTGATAAATTGGTGGAAATTGAAATTGAGTGGATGTACAAAACTTTAGAGAACCATTATGATTTTGATTTGAATGCTTTTAAAAATATGGGTGATTATAGAGAAGCGGCTAAATATTTCTTAATAAAATATGAGCGTCCTGCTGATCAAGGGGAAAGAGAACAACAAGAGCGTGCTGATGCTGCACAAAGAGTGTACAATGACTTTAAAGATTTTAAATGTTCACAAGGTGTGACAAATACGGAGTATTCGTCTACAGAAAATGTAAGTGCAAGCGGAAATATAGGGTATGATGCGACGGATGATGAAATTGATAAAATATTGAAGTTTGCTGTGTGGATAAACCAGAAAACAAATGAAAACTATAGGATGGTAATTTCAAAAATATTAGATGATTATGAGGCGCATGGGCAAGGAGGAAGAGGAAAGACTGCTGAACTTATAAAATACATTGAATCAGGGCAGGGTTTTATTTATCGAGATAAATATGATGAGTATACAGAGGATAAGACAAAAATAAAGGTGGATGCAGGGCAATTAGAGGGCGCAAAAGCGACAATTATTGATGGTGTGAGAGCGACCACTTCAGGAAAGTTGTTGATATCAAATGGGAGACAACAAGGTGCGGATTTCTGTCCAGATAACACTAAAAAAGCCGGTAACGGAAGAATTGCGGAAATCGCTGCTTTGATGTCTTGGCCGGTGCAGAGTTGGCAAACTGAGGCAGATGATTATAGCGCTGAAAGAGCTGGTCGTTGCAATGGTGGTAATGGCTGGACTGAATACATCTATGATATGGAGCCTTGCAGTAGTAATCCACGAGATTTTTATAAGAACAATGTGAAGCCTGGTTTATATGGATGGCTGGATTGTGGGGTATTTGCTTTAGGCGTATTGCGTTATTTGGATTTAGTTGACGATAATGCTGTGTCCGGAGGGCAACCTGGGGCTGGAAAGTATTTCAGGAGTCATTCAGATGAGTGGCAAGCGGTTGATGCCTCGTCGGAGTCGGACTTAAAACCTGGAGATGTAATTTGGAATAATGGGCATATTATAATTTATGTTGGTGAAAAATATGGAGGTGAATATGGGACACTGGCACATGCGTCAGCGCAAACGAGAGTTGGCGAAATTGGCTCTTTCTATTTAGATTTATCAGATTGGGATGTGTTTAGATATGTTGGGGATAAACTTGGTGGTGGCGTAGATGAGGACGGACTATCGTATGAGGATGCGAAGAAATTGATGATGAATTATGGTGAGGATATAAATGGAGTAGTATCTCGTACGATACCTGATCGTAAGGGTACAAACTGCTATGGTGGCTGGTTGTCTAATTGTGTCGCGTTTTCGGCTTTTTATATGGCGAAGTTCACGTCTATGAATTATGGTGGCGGTAATGGGTCGCAGGTAATTGATAAGGTGACGGGTGATTTTACAAGGGGGAGTGAACCTAGAGTATGGGCAGTATATAGTACAGGTGTTGCTGATGAGCATACTGGTGTGATATTAGGAAAAGAAGGTGATGAATGGATAGTTGGGCAAGCTGGGTGTTTAAATTCAGGAACTGGTAGAGGAAATGGGACGCCAGAGGGTGGGGGCGCTGGCGTAGTAATAAAAAGTTCGAACTTGCCGGCTGCTGCATGGGGTACGCCACGAGGGTTTGTATATCCAAACGAGGTGGACTACGATGCTATTATGAATTTTATAAATGCGGGAGAGTAAAATGGGTGTAGTTAAAAATTTTTGGCAGAATATAGATGCAAAGGCAAAGGTTTTGTTAACGATAGTGGCAGTAGTTGTTTTGGTGATTGCAGTGTGGTCTGTAATCAAGCTGATACCGGAAGCTCAGATGGATAGGCGCGTGACAGTGACGAACTATTCTGATGAAAATGTGAGTGTACCAAGAGGTTATCAACAATATATTTCAGAAAGGATTGGTGATATATTGCGTAAGAGTACTATGCTTGACGAGACTGAGACGGCCGATGGAAAAATTAGAGAAGGGACATATAGCGAGAGTACCGATGGAGATATTGTGACAGCTGCGTTTATTGTGGATGTAGAGAGCGTAAAACAATCTTTTGATGTGAAAGTTATTTGGCTAAAAGGTAAAGATATTGGTGATGACCCGAATGTGACGATTACTTGCCCTTATTATACAGATGTGATTTATACGGATACAAAATGTCAGGTGACTACACCAGAAAACCAACTAAAAAGATATTTACCTCATTATGACTATATAGATGATACAAAATATGCAGTTAATTATCAGCGCTATACGGATCAGATGTATTTAAGAATAGAAATTGCTGCGTGTGGGGATGCAAACCTGCAAAAAAGCGCAATTGATGAGACTAAGAATTGGCTCAAATCGCGTTATTTAGATCCAAATGATTATAAAATTGAAACAGTAGATACTTGTAGGAGATGAGATGCAAGATGATATAGTTATTGAGCAACCAGTTTTAAAAAAGAAATGGCCAAAGATTTTGCTAGTAATACTGATTTGCACTGTTTTAGTGGCGAGTGTTGGGTTTGTAATTTGGAAGTTGATGCCAAAGGAAGAAGATAGAATAGCGGTAAAAAACTCAGGAGAGTTAGGCCTCTCAGAAAAGAAATTTGATGAATTTAGACGATATTTACTTAGTAATTTGGAGCAACAGGATTATATTACGGGTGAAGCAGACGTTACAGACGTAGTAGTAAGAGAAGGGTCAGTGAGGAGTTTTACAGAAAAAAGTAATGATGAGATTATGAAAATAACTAGTTTTTTGGTGGATATTGATTCTTTACGACAAACATTTAGAGTGAAAGTATATGATTATACTGGCGAATTGAAGGATTTACCAGTGATGATTAATTGCCCAGAAGCAAGCGAGACGAAATACCCAGATAGTGAATGCAATGGAGTATATGGCAGCACAAGCAAATCTATTCGTAATAATTTACCGTATGAGATGAAATTGACAACGGGTGAAAAGGTGCTAGTAAAAAGTATTGGTGTGACGCGAGATGGTCAACAACTGGTACAAGTGTATCTTTATTCATGTGGCGAAGATAATCCGCCAGCGGTGGAGACGGAACAGACAGTAAAGAATTGGGTAGAAGCGTTGGGTGACCCAGCACGGGAATACTATACCTACAATATCAGGACTGGGTATTGTGAGGGTGACGCAATTTAATTAATTGCGGCTATGTTTAACGTAGTCGTCTTCTTTTTCTAGCACAGCTTTGAGGACGTATTCTTTACATTTACCTTCTTTACAGTTGGCGGGTTCGTAGGAATATGAACTAAGCGGATCGCCTAAATTAATACCGTTAGGGTCGGTCCAGAGGGCGGGGTCGATGACTTTGATATTTTCTTCAGAAATAGAGTCAGGGTAGTATTTGTTTTCTTTATAAAAGCTTTCTTCTAGAGCGTAGTACATGGCGTTAATGGCGGTTTTGCGATCTTCGTCGCGTTCCATTGCGTCAATGTTGGATTTTTGAACGAAGAATAAAATGAATAAAAGAGAGGCAAAAACTGCCACTATGATAAGTTCTACTATGGTGAATCCTTTTTTCATATCTTTATTATATCATGAATTTGTGATATAATAATATGAATTGGTACCGTAGCTCAGCTGGTTAGAGCGTGGGACTCATAAGCCCGAGGTCGGTGGTTCAATCCCACCCGGTACCACCATTTTTATATAGGCACCCGTAGCTCAGTGGATTAGAGCATCTGTCTTCGGAACAGAGGGTCGTGGGTTCGAGTCCCTCCGGGTGTACCATAAATAAAAATAAGACTCCTTTGGAGCCTTCTTTTTTATGGTACACCCGACCGGAATCGAACCGATATCATTGGTTCCGGAAACCAACGTTCTATCCGTTGAACTACGGGTGTGACGGGACATATTATAACACTTTTTAGAGAAAGATGAAACCATAACAGAGATAAAACGATTGAAAAAAATTTTGTAGTGTGGTAGGTTGTGGCGTATGGTAAAAAGAGTCTGGCAGATACTATTGAGTGACATCCACCAGTCGTTTATGGTAGTGGGGGTTTGCGTGGGGATTATGCTAGGTGCGATTTTGGCGATGGTTTTTAGGATTAATTATTTTGTGTCGCCAATATGGATTGGGTTAGCTGTAGTCTTGCTGATGGTTGTTTATTTAAAGCCAAAATATGTATTTTTAGTTTTTGCGTTAATTGCTGGGATGATTTTGATATTTTTTAGAACGGCAGGTGAGTTGAAAGATGAAGCTTATGTGAGACAATTTGATGGGTTAAATGTTGTAGTAACTGGAACGATAAATGGCGATCCGGAAAGTGATGAATTGATTACGAAATTTAAACTGACCAAACTAGCATTTGGTGAGAGTGGGGAATATGAAGTAGACAGTAGCGTTTATGTATCAGTGAATAAAAATGAAGAATTGGCACGGGGGGACAGAATAGTATTGGAAGGAAAAATGCTAGATGGATTTGGAACTTATGCGGGTTTTTTGTATAAACCACGAATTAAAAAATGGGAAAGACCGGAACCAGGGGACTTGGTTTTAAGAATCAGAAATTGGTTTGCCGAAAGAATAAAAGGCTTAATTCCTGAGCCCGAGGTAAGTCTGGGGTTATCATATTTGTTAGGAATGAAATCGGGGCTGCCTGACGGTTTGAATGAAGATTTACACACAGTAGGGTTGGTACATATTGTAGTGGCAAGTGGAGCGCATTTAGCAATTTTGGTGGAAGTAGCGCGTAAACTGTTTGGAAAGATTTCACGGTTTGCGGGGGTGTTATTTTCGGTGTTATTTGTATTGTTTTTTATGTGTATGGTGGGATGGACACCATCAATATTAAGAGCTGGAGCGATGACTATTCTAACTATAATAACTTGGTATTCGGGACGCAAAATTGAAACTTGGCGACTACTTTTGCTAGTTGCGGCGTTTACTTTAATGATAGAACCGACTTTTTTGGTAAATCTTGGTTGGCTTTTGTCTTTTGCGAGTTATATAGGAATAATGGTAATTGGTCCAAAATTGATAAGATTTTTTTATGGGACAAAGAAACCTGGATTTTTAGGGAGTGTGATTATTACGACCATTGCGGCGACTTTAATGACTTTGCCTATAACACTATATTATTATGGAGCGATTTCTTTAATATCAGTAATAGCGAATTTATTAATACTGCCGAGTTTGCCGTGGGCGATGGGATTGGTGTTTTTGACTGGAGTGCTGGCTGGAATTCCTGGGTTAGAAATAGTGATAGCATGGTGTGCGAAAATGATGCTAAGCTATCATATTATGGTCGTAGAATGGCTAGGTAGTATCAAACAGTTATTAGTGGAAATACCCAAATATCAGTGGTGGGTGTTTTTATTATATTTTATAATTATGGCCCCTCTTGTAATTGGACTAATAAGGCGAAAAGTGGTAAAATGTAGGGTAAGTTGATTATAAATTTTGATGGGAGAATAATATGTCTGGACATAGCAAATGGGCGACGACTAAAAGACAAAAAGCCGTGGTAGATGCAAAACGTGGCGCTTTGTTTACAAAAATTGGAAATCAGATTGCAATTGCAGCAAGAGCAGGGACTGATCCGACGATGAATCCTAGTCTTGCGATGGTACTAGAAAAAGCTCGGCTTGCAAACATGCCAAAAGCAAACATTGAACGAGCGATTGCAAGAGTAGCAGATAAGTCTGCGGCGGCTTTAATTGAAGAAGTATATGAGGCTTATGGGCCTGGTGGTGTAGGCATTGTAATTGAAGTAGCTACAGACAATAAAAATAGGACTTTACCAGAAGTGAGGCATACTCTTGATAAAAATGGTGGAAGAATGGCGGAGTCTGGCTCAGTGATGTTTCAATTTAAACGAAAGGGAGTGATTGAAGTTTCTGAAAAGGGTGATGATGCTATGATGGTAGCACTTGATGCGGGCGCAGAAGATGTTGTGGATGAAGATGAAGGAACTGTAATATATACAGATGCGTCAGATTTAATGAAGGTAAGACAAGCGTTAGTGGACGGTGGTCTTACTATTACTTCGGCCGAGTTACAGTATGTGCCGACTTCGTACGTGCCGGTAGAAGGGGAAGTGGCGGAAAAATTGGAAAAGTTACTTGCTGCGGTGGATGATTTAGACGATGTGACGAATGTCTATACGAATGCAGAATAATATGTTATAATTATCGGTGGAAAGGTGGCCGAGTGGTTGAAGGCACTGGTCTTGAAAACCAGAGATGGAAACATCCGCAGGTTCGAATCCTGTCCTTTCCGCCAAGTTTCTAAAACGCCGATTGGGCGTTTTTAATTTATGTCAATTTCGGTGCCGGAAGTGGTATTAATGCCTAAGTTTGATAAAACGATCATTTCGTCATCGGTAATCATGTGTGTGGAATGTAGCTCGGCGTCTTTGAGTTTATTTAAAGAATCTAAAAGTTTTTTGACAATTGGATTGGTGGTAGAACAAATTGATAAGGCAATTAATACTTCACCAAGTTTTAAATATGATTCTTTGAAATTGCTGGTTTGATTTTTGATATTGAGGATTGGTTCAAGAACGACGGGAGAAATGAGGTCAATTTCGTCTGGAATTTTATTTACTACTTTTAGAGCATTTAAGAATACCGAGGAGATTGGGGAAAGATAGCCGGTTTTGCGTCCTGTGACGAATTTTTTACCAATTTGGATACAAGCGCTTGGAAGATTGCCTGAAGCGATGCGTTTTTTGTCGGCTTCAGTGACGACTGTGCGATCAGATTCGCTAATGTTTAATTCATTCATGAGGAGTTTAATACGTTCTGGAACTTCTGGAGTGACGGCGCCTTTTTTGAGATCAGTGAGAGCGCGATAATATCGACGAATGATTTCGTTTTTGGCGGCACGTCTAATAGCTTTATCGTCAGTAATGCATTCACCTATAACGTTAACACCCATGTCGGTAGGGGAGTAGTAAATAGTTTTGCCAGTAATACGATGGAGGATTTCTTTTAGCACCGGGAAAGTTTCCAAATCGCGATTGTAGTTTACGGCCGTTGTACCATATTTTTCTAAATGGAAGTGGTCAATCATATTAACGTCGCCAAGATCGGCAGTAGCGGCTTCATAGGCGACATTGACGGGGTGTTTTAAAGGTAATGACCAAACAGGGAAAGTTTCAAATTTAGCATAGCCTGCGTTTACTCCGCGTTTGTATTCATGATAGAGTTGCGAAAGGCTGGTGGCGAGTTTACCGGAACATGGGCCAGGAGCGGAAACAATGACGAGGGGTTTGGTAGTTTTGATATATGGATTAGCACCGTAACCTTCTTCGGAAACAATTGTATCAACGTCTGTAGGATAACCTTTAGTAAAAGTATGAAAATATGTTTTGACTTTGTAATCTTTAAGTCGGTTGGCAAAATCTTGAGCTTTCTTTTGTCCTTTAAATAATGTTATGACGACAGAGCTTACATAAATATCTTTGGAACGTAAAAATTCAATAAGACGGAGGACTTCGGTTTCGTAGGAAATGAGGTGGTCTGCACGAATTTTGGATTTTTCAATAGCGTCGGCGTTAATACAAAGGATGATTTCGGCATCATCTTTGAACTCTTGGAGTAAACGAATCTTAAGATCTGGAAGAAAACCTGGAAGAGTACGAGCGGCATGTTGGTCGTCAATTAGTTTGCCACCAAATTCAATATAGAGTTTGTCAAACATTTTAATGCGTTGCTTAATCTTTTTCTTTTGGATTTTAAGATATTTTTCCGCATCAAAACATTTTTTCATTATACCTCCTTTGAATTTTTAAGAATTTTATTTAATAGGAAAAAATCCCCGTGAGTTGGGGGATTTTAACGACCGTTCTTGAGACGGGGATGTTTGCGTTTGTCGCTATGCTTGTGATTGTTGTTGCGATTTTGCTTTGCTACAACTTTCATTTTTACTTTTCTTGCCATGAAAGGATTATAGCATATTTGAGAAAAAACGGAAAATGTTTGTGGTATAATTTGAATATGGATGAACGTGAGTTGCAATTAAAGCGACGTGAAAATGAAGAACGGGCGACTGCTGAAAGGGCGCGGATTTTGGGCTTGCCGTATTTGGATACGAGAAGCTTTGAAAACGAAATACCTTTGGCTAATGACGTACTGGATGTTGAAGAAATGCACCGTAATTATATATTGCCTTTGCAAAAGGGTGGTGGTGAAGAGCATTTTCAGTTTATGGTGACAAGCCAAACGCCGCGGTCGGTGATTGAAAGAATGCGTCAGGACTATACTGATAAGGGCGAAAGGGTGGATTTTTTCTTGGTTTCTGGTTCGGCCTACAAGGTATTTATTTTGCGCTATGATCCGCCGAGAGTGGTTCATTATGATGATATTAAAATTGCAGGTGAGGGTGATTCGGAAACAATTGCAAGCGTATCGCAGACTTTGGCGCAAGTGTCAACGGAAAAGGTATTTGATTTTTTGATTGATCAAGCAGATAAACTTGGAGCAAGCGATATTCATATTGAGAATATGCGAAATGAAATCAGAATTAGGATGAGAGTAGATGGATTGTTGCACCCGGTGGCTAATATTGATAAAGATAAGTATCGGATTTTTATGGGAGAATTGTCGTCACGTGCGAATATTTCTACGGCCTCAAATAACCCACAGTCTGGACACATGCAAAAAGAAGTTCATAGAGATAATACTTCACATATGTTGAATATTCGTGTTGAAACAATCCCAACGATGTATGGACAGGATGCAGTTTTAAGATTATTTAATTTTGACGAATCGCTTTTGAATTTAGATTTGCTTGGATTATCTGATGAAGAAAGACATGAAATTAATGAAATAATATCGCATCCACGAGGGTTAGTACTCATGGTGGGGCCGACTGGTTCGGGGAAATCAACCACGCTTTATTCTATGTTAAATGCGCTAAATACCTCTGATAAAAAAATAATTACTTTGGAGGATCCGATTGAATATGGTATTACAGGAATATCTCAAATTCCAGTTAATACAAATGCGGGAGGGTCGTTTGCAGAGGGGTTGAGATCGGTGCTTCGTTTAGATCCGGATGTAGTAATGGTAGGTGAGATTCGCGATGCTGATACTGCAAAAACTGCAATTCAGGCTTCTATCACGGGGCATTTGGTTTTGTCTTCTTTCCATGCGAATTCTACATCGGCGGCATTTTCGCGAATGATTGATTTAATTGGAGTGAATCCAATTTTTGCTAGTTCAATTAGATTAATTGTTGCGCAGAGGTTAGTGCGAAAACTAGCGGACTCTAAGAAAGAAAGGCCTGCTTCTGAATCGGAGACAAAATATATTCATGAGGTGCTAAAGGGAGTATCACCAGAAAGGTATGAAGGGATAGATTTAGATAATATTGTTTTATATGATGCTGTGGTAACTGAAGACTATCCGTTTGGATACAATGGAAGAACTGTAATCATGGAACAACTAGTGGTTTCTGATGAGATACAAGCATTCATTAGGGGTGATGTTGCTGAAGTTAATACAAAAGTGATTGAAGAAACTGCTAAGAAGAACGGGATGCTGACACTTGAACAGAAGGGAGTTTTGGCAGCGCTTAGGGGAGAGACAACTCTAGAGGAAATTTCCAGAGTAATATAGTATGGTATAATAGTTATTATGAGTGAAAAAGTTGTTTCTGATTATAACGGGTATGACTATAAAAAAATCTTCTGGGAGGATGCTGACCGTGAGTATGAAGATCAGGCTGATAGAATGGCGATACGAAAACTTTTGCCAAAGCGAATGGAGAAATTTGCCGATATTGGTGGTGGTTATGGACGGCTTGCAAATGAATATTTGAAGCGTGCACGCAAGGTGATAATATTTGATTATTCTAAATCTGAGTTAAAACAGGCCAAAGAGATTTATGGTGATAAGATTGAAACAAGAGCAGGCGATATTTATGAGTTACCATTTAAAGAGAATGAACTTGATGGTTTAATGATGGTGAGAGTAACACATCATTTAAAGCATATGGATAAGGCCATGGCGGAATTGTATCGTGTTTTGAAGCCTGGCGGAGTGGCGGTGATTGAAGTAGCAAATAAGAGAACTTTGCCGAAAATGGCTAGATTTGTGACGGGACGGAGTAAGGTAAATCCGTTTGACAAAAAGGTAGCAAATTATAAAGAAATTTCAGCGGATGGTTTTTATAACTATCATCCAAAATATGTGGAAGAGATTTTTGATAAAACTGGGTTTAAACGCGAAAAAGTGCTGTCTGTATCTAATTTTAGAAGTCGTAGGCTTAAGAAGATTTTTGGAACACAAAACTTAGTGAAGATGGAAGATAAAGCACAAAAAGCTTTGGCACCAATTAGATTTGCTCCGTCGATATATTATAAATTGCGAAAACCAGAAAAATAGGTTATAATATATATTGTGAGGGTGCGGGCTCGTTGGCTAAAAGAGCCATCGGCTACCTGCGTTCGTTCGTATATTAAAAAACAAGTTTTTAATATACTCCCTCACTTGGGCTCGTCGTTCAACGGATAGGACATATCCCCTCTAAGGATACAATGCTGGTTCGATTCCAGCCGGGCCTACCATTGTTTTAGTTGGAATCTTATTCCAATTTTTTTAATCTTCTTCTGGAATAATAGCAAGATTTAATTCATCTAATTGGGATTGGTCTACGGCAGACGGAGAGTCCATCATAAGATCTACGCCGGAACCATTTTTTGGGAAAGCGACGATATCGCGAATATTGTCTACACCTTCTAAAACCATGAAAATACGGTCTAGACCTGGAGCACATCCAGCGTGAGGTGGGGCACCAAATTTAAAGGCGTTTAGCATACCAGAAAAACGGGCCTCAACATATTCGTTGTTGTAGCCAAGAATATTGAAGGCTTTGTACATAATTTCAGGATTGTAGTTACGGACTGCGCCAGAACATACTTCATAGCCATTCATCACCATGTCGTACTGGTCAGCTTTGATGTCTTTAGCATCGGTTTCTTGCAAAGCCTGGAGACCGCCTTTTGGCATACTAAATGGATTATGACCAAAATCAAGTTTGTTGTTTTTGTCATCCCATTCGTAGAATGGAAAATCAGTAATCCAAGTGTAGGCAACTTCATCTGGGTTTTTGAGTTTGAAATGATCGGCAAAAGCGATGCGAAGTTCGCCAAGGACTTTATTGACTTTGTCACGTTCATCTGCGCCGAAGAACACAGCATCGCCTTTTTTGGCGTTGGCCAATTTAGTAACATCATTGATTTCTTGTTCACTCATGAATTTAAGAATAGGAGATTTAGCTCCTTCGTCAGTGTATAATATATAGGCTAGACCACCGGCGCCGAGTTTTCGGGCTTTTTCGGTAAATTCGTCTATCTCGCGACGCGTGAGGGAAGCACCATTTTTAACACATAAGGCTTTAACGCAGGGCTGTTTGAATACTTTAAAATCGGTGTTTTTGAACACATCGGTGAGGTTAATTAACTCCATACCGTAGCGAAGATCTGGTTTGTCTGTACCGTAGGTATCCATTGCAAAATCATATGGTATACGTGGGATGGTGCTGTCTTTTGGAATGAATTTTTTGGCAGGCTCAGAGTTAATGACAAGTTTTTTGTGGGCAAATTTCGTTGCAAGAGAAATAAAGAGCGGTTCAATTTCTTGACGAACGGTTTCGCCGTCTTCGGTAAAGGCCATCTCACAATCTAGCTGGTAAAAATCACCATAAAGACGGTCTGCGCGAGGGTCTTCATCGCGAAAGCATGGTGCAATTTGGAAATATTTATCTACGCCGCCGACCATTAAAAGCTGTTTGAATTGTTGAGGGGCTTGTGGAAGAGCATAGAACTTGCCTGGATGAAGACGAGAAGGAACTAGAAAATCGCGGGCACCTTCAGGGGAAGAGTTTGCAAGAATTGGGGTAGTGATTTCGGTGAAATCATGATCATACATATAATTGCGAATGAAGCGATAGAATTCAGAGCGTCGCTTTAAAATGTTTTGCATGGATGGGCGGCGGAGATCAAGGTAACGATATTTTAACCTTAATTCTTCAGAGGATTTTTCACCATCATCATGAGTATTAACTGGTAAAGGTTCTGATTTATTAAGAAGAGTAAGCTCTTGGACAACTAATTCAATTTTGCCAGTAGGTATATTTGGATTAATAAGTTCTGGCGAGCGTTCGCGCATGGTGCCGGTGGCTTTGAGAACATATTCATCGCGGACAGACTCAGCTAGTTTAAAAGAATCTTCGGTTTCTGGGGTAATCACGAGTTGGATGATACCAGTGTGGTCGCGGAGGTCAATAAATATTAATCCACCATGGTCGCGGCGTGAATTAACCCATCCTTCTACTGTTACTGTTTTGCCTAAAAAATTGTGTAGTTCGTTTGCTAAATTTCTCATATCTGTTATTATATCACTTGCCAAGTAAATAATCTAGTAGCATTTGGATAGTAAAGAAACCAGCGAGCGAATCTTTTTTATCTAAAACTAGAAAGTAATAACTATTGGTGCGTTCAATTTCGGAAACAGCGTATGATAGTGGGTCAGTAAGATGAAGGTAATTAACATTTTTATCGTAGTATTTTTCGGCGCGGTCGGTGCGTTTTATTTCAAGGGCGTTTAGTGCTTCTGTATGAATAATACCTTTGACCTTATCGTTGTTGTCAACGACAGGGAAATTAGTGAAGCCAGATTTATATAATTTATCTAGCATAAGTGGGCCGAGGATGTCTTTGGCGTTAACAAAAACCATTTTGGATTTAGGGACCATGAGTTCGCCAACGGTACGGTTGTCATAATTCATAATAGCGGCGATACGAGCACGGTCGCTGCTACTTAAAATGGCTTTAGGTGTTCGTTGCAAGACGCCAATAAAATCTTTAAGGGTTTTAGGGGTATATTCTTGAGGTTTTGCTGGCGTTTTGGTAGGGCGATATTTATCAAGCTTCGGGTCGAGCCAGCGAACGATTTTCCGCATTAGTTTATCAAACATGATATAATAATTATATCATTATTTTTACTGAAGGAGTTATTATGAAAAAAATGAGAGGTTTTTCGGTGATTGGCGTGATTATTGCAGTGGTAGTAGTAGTCATTATTGCGATTGGGGCTTATTTCGTGATAGATGGAAATAATAAAGCGACTGATTTTAGCAAATATGATTTTAATTCAGTGATTGCGCCAGATAGTAGTAATGGTAATATAGGTGATCATGTAAAAGGTGACCCGAATGCGCCAGTATTAATCTTTGAGTATGCGGATTATCAATGCCCTGGTTGCGCTGCGATTAACCCTAGAGTTAATAAAATTATTGAACAGCTAGATGGGAAGTTAGCCTTAGTATATAGAAGTTTTATTTTATCTTATCATCAGAACGGTACGGCGGCAGCTTCTGCGGTAGAAGCGGCTGGTTTACAGGGGTATTGGAAACCATATGCTGATAAGGTTTTCGCAGAGCAAGCTGAATGGGAATCAGCTTCTGCTTCAGAGAGAACAGAGTTGTTTGATAAATACTTTACAGAAGTAACTGGTGGGAAGGGTGATATAGAAAAATTCAACCAAGATATTGCTAGTGAAGCGGTCTCAAAGAAAATTAGCTTTGATATGGGAGTAGCTAAGCGAGTAGATGTTCAAGCAACGCCTGCCTTTTATATAGATGGCCAATGGATAATGTGGAGTGAGGCTGGTAGCGTTGAAGTAAATGGTAAAACAATTTCTTGGGATTCAGCAAGAAACGGTGACGATTTTTCTAAGTTAATTAAAGATATCGTTGAAGCAAAGTTAGCTGAATAGATGGATAAAGCTTTTAAAATCCCCCTTTATGCAGGGGGATTTTTGAGGTCTATATTTCGATAAACTCTTGCCATGGGGCAGGAGGAATTTTTGAATTTTTGTGTTTGACCTTTGATCGTTTGATACGCATATTGTGACATTCTAGCAAACTTTTTTGCATTATGCAAGCATAAAATTTATGGCCGTTAGATGTGTTATAATATGATATATGAAAAAGCGTGGGCGCATTAAAATTCCCAAGATAAAAACATGGCAACTTTTAGTAATACTAGTACCTTTGCTTTTTGTTGATGCGACGCTTCTTAGATTAGATCATATTAGAATGACGGAGCTTAGGGATGCGGTACTGACGGCAGATGCAAATGAAGATGATGAAGCGATAAAACAAAGTCTGGAGGAATTAAAAAAATTTGTTTTCTCAAATATGGTGATTAATGTGGTGGATGATAATGGCGAAAAGAAAATTACTTTTGGGACCGGACCATTTTATCTGGAGCATCAATATATTAGGGCGGCTAACGCAGCGTTAAAAGAAGCAGAGAAACAGATTGCTTCAGATAGTAACCCGAATGGTAATATATATGGTCTAGCGAGTGAAACTTGTAGGGCGCAAGCTATTAGTAATGGTTGGACTTGGGATAATCCAAACTATATTAATTGTATGGTGAGCGAAATTCAAAAATACCCCGCAGCCGATGAAATACAGGATAAGATAATTGCAAGTTTGCCATCTACTGAGTTGTATCGCCATAATTATGCATCTCCGATATGGGCACCGACGTTAGCTGGGTTTTTGGCTTTGATTACAGTAATAATTATTGTTGTAATTTTTATACGATTCTTTATTTGGCTTTTTTTGAGGTTATCTCTGTTGTTTATGTAGCTTACAAATTATTAGGGTTAAATTATTCTTTTGTTTTCTAAAAAAACACTTGACAATTTGTTAACGGGGTCATAAGATAAGATTATATTAACTTAAGGAGGAAAGCTGACATGGCTTACGAACATACCAACGGTAAAGGTGTAAAGTACTATCTACATAAATCTGAAGTGACGCTTCGCGGTGGCAAGCCTCAGACTATTTATTTCTTTACTAAGGAAGAGAAGGGCGGCAAGGGTACTCCTTGTGATTTGCCAGCAGATCGCATGGTGGTTGAAAATCCACGCAATGGTTTCTTGACACTCAAGAAGAAATAATTAAGATTTATTAAAAATCGCCCTGAGGGGCGATTTTTTGTTTTTCATAATAGGTTATGGTCGGGGTACTTGGATTCGAACCAAGGACACTGCGTGTATAAGACGCATGCTCTAACCAACTGAGCTATACCCCGTGCTATATATTTTATCATAAAATGTTATAATATTAAGCATGAACAAGATAAAAACCATGTTGAGACGTTTGCGATACAAAATGCGGCATGATTTTTTTACGGTAGAAAATATGGTTTTAATATTTGCTATAGCTCTTTGTTTGGTTTGGACCTACCAATCGGTAGCTGCTATGTCTAGAAACTGGGAACTTTCTGAAAGATTAAACAAGGAAAAAAGGGAATTGGAGCTTGCAAAAATTGAAGTTGAAGCTGCAGAATTAGAAAATGAATATTATAAAACTGATGAATATCAAGAACTGCTGGCAAGAAAGTTTTTGGATAAAGAATTGGCGGGCGAGCACATGGTGGTTTTACCTGAAAATTCCGAGGAAGCTAAGAATAAATTTAGTGAAGTGATAATTGAAGAAAAAGAAACTGAAAAAACAAACTTTGATAAGTGGATGATGTTTTTATTTCCAAATTTTTAGGTAGTAATAATAACGTGCTTATGTTATAATATAATAGTATGAAGAGTAAGCGACTTGGTTTTACGATGATTGAAGTGGCAATCTTTTTGGTCATAACTGGTATTATTTTTGTAGGTATTGCAGTGGGGACACAAAATTCAATTTTTCAACAGAGATATAATGATGCGGTGCAAAATTTTACGGAGTTTTTGAGAACAGTTTATTCGGAAACTATGAATGTACAAAATGAAAAGGATGGTAGATCGGAAAAAGCGATTTATGGTAAGTTGGTGACATTCGGCGAAAGTTATAATCTGAATGGCGAACTTATAGATAATAATATGTCTGCTATTTACTCTTATAATGTAATAGGCGATATTGGTGATATTGAATCAGGTAGCTTGTTGGAAACGTTGGTGGCTTTAAATGCGAACGTAGTGGTAAAAGAGGAAAATGAATTTCGCCCAGTAGGTTATGTCACTAATTATAAACCAAGATGGGCTTCAGCAATTCAGGAAATAGGTAGCAACAACAATTTTAAGGGTGCGCTATTGGTGGTGAGAAACCCAAGTTCTGGCACAGTTTATACTTTTGTAATGCATGATGGCAATGATGAAACGATTGAAGTGAACAAGGCTGTTCATGATGCGAATCTAGATAACGCCCTTAGTGCTAATCCGCTTCGTGGATTTTTGGAACAGAATAAATTTAAAATGGAGGCGGTAGATTTTTGTGTGAATCCTAATGGCGTCGGTGAAGGTGGGTTAAGGAAAGATGTGCGAATTGTAAAAGGTGCAAGGAATGGTTCTGGAGTAGAGATAATTGCTGAAGGAGCTGGAGACAGATGTGCACCTTCGGATTAAAAAAGGGTTTTACTTTGGTAGAGCTTTCACTGTCAATTGCTTTTATAGCAATTTTATCTATTATTATTGTAATTATGATTACGAATACTATTTCTTCGTATAGGCGAGGCCTAACTTTAAACAAGATAAACAGTACAGGCATGGATTTGGTTGACGAGATACGTGCTACAGTACAAAATTCTCCTTCGCGATCGCTAGTGGGGCTTTGTTCTAGATATAATGATAATTCTAGCTCTAGTAGCTATTATGCAAGATGCGTGCAGGATGGAGGAAGGTATTTCGTGTCTGTAGTTAAAAAAGGGAATGTTGGTGCCAATGTAAATAGCCAAGTACCAATTTATGGTGCATTTTGTACAGGAACCTACTCATATATATGGAACTCTGGGTATTACTTCTCTGATGAATATGGATTAAGCAATGGAGCTGTTCTGACATATTCTGATGATGGTGATAAAAAACAAATTGAAGGTTTTAAATTATTAAAAGTTGAAGATGGAAGTCGTGCAATTTGTGCTTCTATGGTTAATGAGAGTTCTTATTCATTGAAAAGTACAAACGAATTTGATGTTACTGACAAGCTTATAATAGTTGATGAGCCAATAGATTTGCTAAAGGGCGATGTAGAAAATGATTTGGCAATTTATGATTTAGAATCTGCTATTCCAGCAGAGAGTAAAAGTAGCCAGAATTTGTTTTATTCGGTTTCGTTTATTTTGGGGACGGTCCAAGGTGGTATAAATATTAAAGCATCAGGAAACTTTTGCGCTACTCAGGGAGAATTAGAAAATATGGATTTTTGTGCAATTAATAAATTTAATTTTGCCGTTCAGGCGACTGGAGCATAAGATGATAAAGGGTAAATTAAAAAACAGGTTTAAAAAAGGCGCAGCGTCATTCTATGTAGTGGCATTTTCAACTTTAATATTGGTTATTATTGCGGCAAGTTTTGCAGCGATTATTATTTCAGAAATTGCACGTACTTCAAATGATGATTTGGCGCAATCTGCATATGATTCTGCTTTGGCTGGCGTGGAAGATGCAAAGGTTGCGATTTATAATTACAGAAACTGTATTGAGCAAGGGTTTACTGCTTCGGCTAATATTGATGATGATGGGGTTTTGACTTGTGGTGAGATTATTAAATATGTTGAGAGCGATGAGAAGAGTTGTGATATGGTCGCGAAAATTTTAAATCGAAGTATTACTAGCGTAGACGATGATGGTGATATGGGTGTTTTTATTTCGGAGAAATCTGATGGTAACAATAATAATATGAGGCAGGCTTATACTTGCGTGAAAATTTCTACGAAGTTGTCTGATTATCGTTCTACTTTGTCTAGTGCTAATCCAATCAAAATAGTGCCTGTAAAATTAGATGGGAAAAATGCTAGCGATATAAAGGCGGTTAGGATTAGTTGGTTTTCTGATTCGGATAGTGCTCTTGTGAAGTATTTGAATTTTAAGAACAGCAGAGTATTATTCCCGGCTCTTACGCTTGGAGCTTCGGCACCTCCGACGATATCTGTAACCTTAGTTCAGACCGCAGGTACATTTAGTTTTAGTCATTTTGATAATACAATTGGCGACCGTACGGATCGTGGAACAATATTCTTAGTCCCTACTAATGATTATGCAAGGGCTATAGCCGAACCACTGAGTCCTGCAACTTATGTTCGGGCTTATAATACTGATAGGTCAGAAAACTATATAAACAAAAATGCATTTCTTAAATCTAATGACAAGACTGCAAAAAATTTACCATATTTAGCATATTGTAATAATGACAGCGGAAATGAGTTTTTGTGTTCTGCTACACTCCAGCTACCTGAGCCAGTTGATGGAGATAGAAATAATGATACATTCTTGTTTGCGGTTTCTTTGCCATATGGTAGACCAGCAACGAGCTTTGCGATGGAATTTTGTGATTCTAATGATGGATGTGTAACAAAAGTTATTGCTGATGATGGAAGCGAAAGCACTGAAAGCCATGTGGTGCATTTGGATGGGGTGCAAGTTGGTGTAGACTCAACTGGTAGGGCAAATGACTTGTTTAGAAGAGTTGAAACGCGATTAGAGAGTACTGATGCGGCGTTTCCGTATCCTTTGTATGCTCTTCAGCTATTAGGTGATGACAATACATCTCTATTGAAGAAAGATCTCAAAACAATTTGTGAATGGAATTTTCCAGAACGAGGTTGTTAAAATAAACATTGACAGATTGTTTATTTTGATGTATAATGAAAAATGCGTCGCGGGGTAGAGCAGCCTGGTAGCTCGTTTGGCTCATAACCAAAAGGTCGTTGGTTCAAATCCAACCCCCGCAACCATTTTTTTATTTCGTTAAAAGTTTTCTAGCGGCTAGTTTAACCATATAATTATATTCATTAGTAGCATGAGGAGTGCTGGCTAGTTCAAGGGCAGTAACGCCATGGCGAATACATAATGAGAGCTCGCCAGCTAGGAGACTAGCGTGTGGAGCGACGACAGTGGCGCCAATTAGATGGTTGGATTTATCAGAAATTAGTTTTACAAAACCATAATTTGAGTCATAAATTTTGGCGGCAGGAATGTCGTTTATTTTTATGATTGCTTTTTTGTATTTACGATCACGTTTTAATAAATCGTCTTCAGTAAAACCGACTGTGAGTACTTCTGGGTTTGTATTGATGGTTCTAGGGAAGCCTTGATAATTTGGCACATTTTTACTGTGGTTTAACAGATTCGTTGCGAGTAGTGTGCCTTGATATTCGGCGCGTTCAGTGGAAGATTCTCCGCCTAAGCAATCGCCGACTGCATATATATGCTTGGCGGAGGTTTGGAAATTTTTGTCTACTACAATGCCGGTGTTTTTATATTTGATGCCAGCGTTTTCTAAGCCATAATCTAAGACTGGTTCACTGCCAGTCGCAAGAACTATACAATCTACTCGGACGATTTTTTCGGTACGGGAATTGCGGAAAATTACACATTTGCTAGTCTTGTCTTGTTCTAATGCGACGACTTTGCAGTTTGGTAAAACCATGATACCTAGTTCTTTGGTGAAGTGATTACTAATCGCTTCACCAACCTCTTTGTCTTCGTGAGGAAGAAGACGTTCAGCCGTCTCCATAATAATGACTTTTATACCTAAATTTGCGTAGTATTCGGCAATTTCACAACCAGTAGGACCGCCGCCAACGATGAGGGCAACTTTTGGTGAACGGCGAATTTTGATCGCAGTTTCAGGGGTAAGGTAGCTGACTGTGTCTGTGCCGGTGATTTCGGAAATCTTTAGACTAGACCCAGTTGCAAGAATGAAGTTCTCAGCGGACAGCTGTTTACTACTAACTGCAATAGTGTGTGTGTCTATGAAACTTGCGATACCGTTTAAATGAACTATGCCGGCTTTTTCTAGGGCGGATTTATTAGCTTCACTGGCTTTAAGGACGGTTTTTAGTTGGTGAGAGACGGCATTGGGAAAACTAAAAGAAATGTCTTGATTTTGGAAGACTGGGGAAGAAGTAATTTTATGATATAACTTTGATAAGTGCAAAGATGCAGCATATGGAATGTCGCGGGTGTTAATATTAGAACCACCTAGAAAATGGCTTTCTACTATTGCTATGCGTTTCTTTGACTTAGCAAGCGTTAAAGCGGCTGCAGTGCCAGCTGGCCCGCTACCAATAATAATATATTCAAAATCGTATTTTCTTCCCATCCTTATATTATTTTATCACGATTTTTATAAACATAAGCAAAATCAGCGTTATATTTTGCGAGTTCTTTTGTGACAGTCCTTTTTAAATCGTTTTGAGTGATGATTTGTCTGTTTTTCATAGCTTTTTTTGTGGCTTTTAGTGTTCGGTCAATAAAAGAATCAGCTGCGCCACTAGGGATGCCTAGACCTTTGGCGTCAATGGTAAGTTCTTTTCTGAGTTCTTCTTCGTTAAAAGTTGTCTCCATTTTAAATCCTAAAACATATTAATAAAATAGCTATTAAAAGATAAGATGTGCATAAAATAAATTTTGTAAAGTTTTTGTTATGAACGCGAGAACGTTGAATGACGGCAAGATTGTGTTTTTTGTGGTATAGCCAGCGCGTAATAAGTAGCGGGATGATAGGAACTATTATATATATAATGGTGAGGAATGAGTTTGATGGGTGCGAGATACTAAGTTGGAGAATTTCTCCGGAAGTAATAACAAACAGCGGCAAAGTGAAAATTAGCTCAGGAGTACTGCAAAGTGCGCCGAGAGCGAAAGCGTCAGAGCGAGTTTTGGCGGTTTTAGCGTGATAGTTGATTGAATTTGCGATTTTGCGTGGAATGAATAGCCTAGTGCCTTCACCGCGATGATAATAGAAAAATAAACTAACGATAGAAAGAGCAAACATGATTCCGGTTAGAAACCAGGTAATGATATCAATTCCTAAATGTGATAAATCAGCAATTACTACTGCTACAAGTGTGTAGGTTGAAAGAAAAATACAGGAGGATGTGATTTCTGTCCCGAGAATGAATAGAAAAGTATATTCTGAAGCACGTTTTCTAGAAAATCTACCATAGGCATAATGGCAAAAAAGAGCGTATGCGCCGGAAGAAAGTGTCAAAAAAGACATGATAAGCACAGCCAGTAAAATAATTCCTACAGAGACTAAAACGCTCATGCTAAAAGTATAGCATGTTTGGGGTTGATTTTCTAGATAACAAGTGTTAGCTTTGGCTTCATGAAAAAATTTTATTTAGGTTTGATAGCAATTGTTAGCATCTTTATACCCGTATTTGGAGTTTATAAAGTGACAGCTACAAAAAATGAGGTATTACCAGAATTATTTATAAAGGCTATTAATCCTGGGTACACAATAGACGGAGTTAGCAATGTTGGAGAAATGATAGAAATAAAGAAGAACTCCGTAGAATCTGTTTCGCTCGCTGGGGCCACTGTAGGCTATACTAATTCGGTCGGGAATTATTCGGTGTTATACGAGTTTCCCGAGGACAGTTGGATAACTGGCGAGTCTATCCTCCTTCGTTTGGCCAGTTCACCGGATAGTGAACTGGCCGCCGTAAACTATAGTAAGACAATTGCGTTTAAGGCGGAATTAGATTTAAAAATCGGAGATAAAGTGATAGATAGAGTATGTTGGACGGGTAAAGAGGGTTGTTATAAAGAGTTTAAATCTGCTAAGCCAACTACTTTGGTGAGGGATGAGGAAACTGGCGAATTTAGCCATTTTGAAACCTATGAGCCTAGTTATAATAATGAAAGCTATTATGTGGAGGTTTTAAAAGAAGAAGAAGGGTACGGCGAGATAGCGGGACATTGCAAAGGTTTAGAATTTTCTGAGATTTTAAGTTATTACGAGACGACGAAAACTGAGCAATTTATAGAAATACATAATAGTGGAACGGAACAGGTATTATTAGATGGGTGTGTTGTGAGATACAAGGGAAAGGATTACTTGTTGAATGGCATTGTAGGTGCTGATGGTTATTATGTTTATAATCCGGTTTTTAGTTTGACGAAGAATCCGGTGAATAGTAATAGGTTAGACATTATTGATGTTAATGGAGAAATAATTGATACATTAGTTTATCCAAATGGCCAAAGAAAAGGGACAGCTTTTGCTTTGATTGGTTATGATAATAATGGCGTGGAAATATGGAGAACAACTTATGCTGTAACCTCTGGAAGTCCGAATATTTTTCAAGAATTTAAAACTTGTGAGGAGGGGAAAGTAATAAACAAGGTGACAGGAAATTGTGTGAAAGTGACAAGTGTAGCTGCAAAGATTTGCCCGGAAGGTCAGTATTTAAATATTTTAACTGGTAGATGTAAGAAGAACGTTACGGAAAGTGAGAAGAAGTGCAAGGAAGGGTATTTTTTAAACCCTGAAACAGGTAGGTGTAGAAAAATTAAAGAAAATACTGGTGCAAATTACAATATTGCACCAGAAAAATATGAGGAAAAATCTTCGTTCGTGGCTTTATATATAGTGCTTGGCGTAATAGGACTGGGACTAGTATATTTAGTGTATGAATTTAGGCATGAGATTGTGAAGCTTTGGCGTAAAGTTTTTCGATGATTTCATTAAAAACGTCTTCACGAGATTGATCGCCGTTTACGGTAATAAGTAAGTCTAATGTTTTGTAGTGATTTAAAACAGGAACGGTTTTTTCGCGGAATTCTTGGAGCCTAGTGCGGAAGATTTCAATATCTTTGTCGTCTTTGCGGTCACCTCGGTCATTTAAATCTTTAGCTGCTGTGAAGCGTTTTTCTACATCTGTTTCGGAAATATTTAGAAGAATGACGGCTTTTATTTCGTGTCCTGCACCGGCTGCGACTGACATTACTTGGTTTTCTTCACCTTCCCAACGGCCAATTGATGAAAGAATCAGAGGAGAGTTGAATAAGTCACGTCTTTCAAAATATGGTAAGACCCATTCGTAAAAAATATTAGTAGGGGCTAGTGAGCCATCGGCGGTGTAATAATTGCCAGTTTCTTTTTCCATAGCACGGATAATTAATCCGGATGAAAGGAACTTGGCATTTAGGACTTCCGCCAGTTTAACGCCTTGAGTGTCTTTGCCAGACATAGGTAATCCGAAAATATTAACCGATCCGGTACCAAGCCAGTTTTTAATAGTTTGAAGTTTTTCTTCCATGCCATAATGATAGCACAAAAAGGCTCAACGGTTAAGTTGAGCCAGAATAATGTTAATTCGCCCCAGCGTGAGCCGGGGCGAGGATGTATATGATATTAAGAATAAAGTCTTTCGACTTCATTCCTAATGGACTCAGGGGCATAATGTTTGTCTCCTTTTATCCAGAGTTTTTTGTTGACTTTATAGGTCCCAACCACAAAGAGCTGGCCGTCAACGCTTTGCTTAACTTGTGCACTCTGGTCATTGTAAAAGACATAATAAACATGGCTGCCTTCTTTAAACTGGACGGATTTCAGCTTACTGTTTTGCTTTTCTTTCCTGATGTCTTTGCTTTTCATATACGTCTCCTCCTTTTAAAGGTGCTAGATGCTGCAGAGAGCATCCATGATGGGGTTATACGAACAAATTGTTCGCGTGTTTAGAGATTTTAGCATGGATTATTTGGTTTGTAAAGCTAGGAAAGGGCAAATAAAAAAAATTAGCACTCTTTACATTTTAGTGCTAATTTTGTATAATTAGAGCATGGATATCACCGATAGACAAAAGAAAATTCTTTGCCAAATAATAGAGGAGTATGCGGAGACCGCTTCACCGGTAGGAAGCGTGATGATGGCAAAGCTTTTTGGTGTTTCACCGGCTACTATTAGGGCAGAAATGGCACGACTGGAGGCTTTAGGTTTAATTGCACAACCACATACTTCAGCTGGGCGGGTACCTACAGATGCTGGTTATAGATTTTATGTGAATAATTTGGAAGGGACGACATCGTTTGGAGAAGAGTCAGAATTAGCAAAGAGATCTTTTGAGCGAGGGACGCATGCGATTGAAGTAAGAGTTACATCGCAGTCTCAGGCTGATGCGGCGATAAGACGAGCAGTGGATTCTTTGGTAGAATTAACAGGCAATTTAGGTCTTGCGACGATTGGAGGACAATTGTATTTGTCTGGAATTTCGCAGTTATTCACACAGCCAGAGTTTGTGGATGTTCGTCGGGTGCAAGCGGTGGCAAAACTACTAGATAATTTAGAGCCATGGCTTAGGGAAGCGGCGCCGGGAGAACCTCTTAATATATTTATTGGACAAGAAAACCCAATTGGGCGAAATTCTGAGGTGTCATTGATTGTCTCAAAGTTTCGCTCGCCATTTTCGGACAGGAGCTATATTGGAGTGCTTGGACCGACGCGTCAGAACTATTCGCGCGTAATGTCGCTAGTAAGATACACTGGTAATATGTTGGAGGAAATATTATGAAAAAAGAAGAAAAAAATATAAAAAAAGACGAGAAGGATGAAAAAATAGCTGAGCTTATTGCGGATTTACAAAGAACTAGAGCTGATTTTGAGAATTATCGTAAACAAGTTGAAGCGCAAAAAGCTGCCGCGATGCAAACGGCTATTTATGCGACGGTGATAAAAGTATTACCGCTTTTGGATGATATAGATAGGGCATTAATGACTTATGAAAATGAACTTGGGCCTTTGAAGGGTTCGTTATCTAAGACACTGAAGGAGTTGAGTCTTGAAAAAATAGCATCAGATGAAGGAGTGGAGTTTAATCCGGACTTACATGATGCAGTAATGGTAGAAGGAGACGGAGAGAAGGAAGTGATAGCGGAAACTTTGAGACCTGGATATCGTTTTGATGGAGAAGTATTGCGTCCTGCGATGGTAAAGGTAAAGAAAATTTGAAAAAATAACAGATAAGTGATATAATAAAACGAAGTTAGAAAGGAAAAATTTATGGCTGAATACAAGCTGGCGCTAAAAAAGCGCGAAGTGGTGGGGAAAAAGTTGAAAGGATTGCGTGCTGAAGGGATGATCCCTTCTGTGATTTATGGTGGAAAAGAGCCAATTCTTGCTGCGTCTGAATATGTTTCTACAGAGAAAGTGTTGGAAAAGGCTGGATATCATTCACCAGTGGATTTGGATGTAGAAGGAAAGAAAAAAATGGCCATTGTAAAAGATGTGCACATTGATCCAGTTTCACGTAAGATTATTAATATTGAATTTCAAGCAATTTCGGCTAAAGAGGTTGTTGAAGCAACTACTCCAATTGTTATTGTTGGGTTTGAGGAATCTGAAGCTTCTAAAACTTATCATTTTGCAATGACGAGAGCCATTGAAGAGTTGGATGTTAAGGCTAAGCCGGCTGATTTACCAAAAGAGTTGGAAATTGATGCTTCTTCCATGAAAGAAGTGGACGATAAACTTAAGATTTCTGATATTAAACTACCAGAAGGTGTGGTATTTGCGGATAAGGAATTGGATCCTGAACAGGTAGTGGCATCGCTTTACGATCCAGCAGCTGAAGCTGAAAAACGTGAGGCAGAAGAGAAAGCAGCAGCAGAGGCAGCTGCTGAAGAAGCAGAATCTGAAACTGAAGGCGAAGAACCGAAGGCTGAAGAGGAAGCTACTGAAGAAAAAGCAGAGTAATTACAATACTTTTGTTATTGCGATAAGCCTGTCAGCGAAAGCTTGGCGGGCTTTTTCGTTGTTTTGATTATCTCCTTGCCAAGCGAAGAGCGCAGGATCTTGAAGCGCACGAGCAAAAGAGAAAGTAACTGGCCAAGGGAAAGGTCCGTTTTTGATGATTGCGGCGAGATTGTCGGTAGCTTGTTTTGGAGTTTGTCCACCAGAGAGGAATACGACTCCAGCCAGCTCGCTTGGAACGTGATTTTTAAGGGTTTCAGCAGTATTTGCGCCAACTTCTTCGGGTGTAGATTGGTATTCGGATTGTTTGCCGGCGAGAATCATATTAATTTTAAGAATACAGGCGTGAAGATTGACCTTGTTGGCGGATAGTTTTTGAAATAGACAGTCACAAATTTTACCAGTGATTTCGGAGTTTTGATCCACGCTATAATTGCCGTCGTAAACGACCTCCGGTTCAACTATAGGAACGATATTGTTGTCTTGGCATTTTTTGGCGTAGTCAGCTAGGATTTGGCAATTGATGTCTATAGCGGTGTCGGTAGGAGTAATAATTTCTCCATTTTCCCCTAAACGTATTTCAAAAGCGGCACGCCATTTTGCGAATCTTAGTCCCATTTTATAGTATTCTTGTAAGCGGCTATCTAAATTGTCTAGTCCTTTGGTCCAGGTTTCTTCTGGATGGGCTGGATTATTTTCTGGATAGTTGACTGGGGTGGAATCACTGAATTTCTCTAGACCTTGATCGGTTTTAATACCTGGAATGATGCGTTTGGCGGTTAGATAATCTGTGAATGTTTGGCCGTTATCGGCGGTTTGGCGGGCGGTTTCATCGTAAAGAATGACACCATTTACATATTTTTCTAATTCTGGAGTCGTAAAGAAAATATTACGATAGTCGCGGCGATTTTCATAAGTATCAGGGATTTGAAGCTGTTCGAACTTTTTATGAATGGAACCGCCGGATTCATCAGCGGCAAGTATACCTTTTGGCCTTAAGACAAGATTAGTTGCAATGAGTTCTAGATTATCTCTACTATTTGGTTGCTGGGTGAGGTTTTCTAGTTCCGCGAGGGTGAGAGTGGTGTCTAGCTTAGCATGTTCAACGTTGAGACGGGCTAATTCTAAGCTATCTTCTATAGATTTTCCTAGGATGAAGGAACCGAGAATGGTAGCAGAGGCGATAGAATAAGCAGAAAGATGGGTAAGCATATGGATACGATGAATTGAAATTTTCTCTGTAATATTTTCACATGTAAGATGAGATTCGGAAATATCAAGAATGAGATTCGGATCGCAGGATTTAAGAGGAGATGATGGGAAAGTGGGTGAAGCTTGAAGATCTGTGTAATTTTCACAAAAGACTAAATTTGCTCGCGATAAGAGGGAATTTAGGTAGGGATTATTAAGATTTTGGACGTATAAGATGAGTTGTGTATTTGGAGAAGAATCTAGATATGAATTTATTTTGGCGGTAGTTTCGCGATTTAGGGTAGCTGAACGATCAATGTAAAGATAGTCGGCTGACTCCGCTGGAGGGGTAAATTGTGTGACTTGGAATTGACTAGGGACGAAATAAGAAACTGCGTCGTCATTAATTAAGATATAGCGATGAATATAAGTATTTTGGTTTGGGTCAGTAGTCTCGGTTGTAAAATTTAATTCGGAACCAGATATTGTCGCCGTAAGACCGAGTTTTTGTAAAACTTCTAGAGTAACAGCGGCACCGCCTAGGCTGCTATTGCGGTTATAGTAGTGATGTTCGCTGGCATTAAAGCTTAAATCTAACCACTTGACGCCGTGGCGATCTGTTTCAAAGTTTTCGGTGCGACTGTCAAGATTAAGGTAAACGTCATCTAAAATATTGCCCACGATTAAGATGTTCATGGCTATATTATAGGATATAATAATTTTTTTTACAACGAGATTTATGCTATTATGCCGAGAATGCCTTTAAGTGCATATGCGGTGTCTTCGTGGTTCCTAACTGTAATAGTATCAATACCCATTTGTACTACCGGATAATCATTACCGCCTGGTTGAGTCATATCACCAAAGTAAAGAATATCTTCTTTGGCAACGTTTAATTCTTCTAATAAATGGGTCATACCGAAGGTTTTGTTCATACCTGGAGTAATAGCATTTATAGAGGTAGTACCGCCTATCTCGTAATCAAATTCAGGACTTAGTTCCTTACAACGAGCGACAATTTTTTCGCGTTTTTTGCAGTCTGGATCCCAGGCGTATTTTTCTTCGGTGCCAGCTTTTTGGCCGAGAGCAGAGAAAGTGACCTGGGAAAGACGATTCTCAATAATTTCATCGCCTGGTTGGAGCTTGTCTTCTTCCCAATAGCCTAATTCTTTGGCGGCTTGCTCTATAGTCGCAGTGATTTTGGCGACTTGTTCTTCGGTCAGAGGATAGTTATAAACTTGTTTCCAGTCGCCATTTTCGTAGCGATAATATTGGGTGCCTTGAGCAACGAATAGATGGAGATGAGAAAGCTGCTCTGGTGTGGGATTTGGCAAACGATTGACAATTTGAATGAGAAATTGGTCAAATTTTTGGCCGGAAATTGGGCAGATTTCAAAATGATTTAGACATTTTGTTAGTAATTCTGCAATGTCGTCAGTAATTGGGGTTTTGGCGACGTTTAAAGTTTGGTCTATATCAAATGCTAATACTTTTTTCATAATAGTTTTATTATATCATGCTATAATTGAGATATGAAAACTTATATTGTGGGCAATTGGAAGCTGAACTTTACGGTAGGTGAGGCGTCCATCTATCTTCATAAATTACTAAAGAATTTACCGAATTATCGTGATGTAGAGGTTGTAGTAGCGCCTTCGTTAATTGCTTTGCAACCTTTGTCGTTGCAAATTGATCGTCATAAGATGAAATTAGCGGCGCAAAATGCTTTTTATCGTGATTATGGGGCATTTACAGGGGAGGTTTCATTTTCGCAATTGCGTGGGATAGTAGACTATGCAATTATTGGGCATTCTGAACGTAGGTATATTTTCAGAGAAGATGACAAAATGGTTGCAAAAAAGGTTGCAGCAGCGATTCGTAATAAGATAACGCCGATTCTCTGTATAGGAGAGACTGAAAGTGAGCGAGCTTTTGGGGAAACTGCCGATGTAATACGCGATCAGTTGATAGGTGGGTTGTCAGAGGTTTCTGATGACGATTTGGATAAAGTAATAATTGCATATGAGCCGGTTTGGGCAATTTCTTCGGTGAGAGAATGTAAACTTGCTACTCCTGATGAGATATCTGAGGTGGTAAAATTGATAAAGAAAGCCTTAAAAGATACTTATGGGGCGAACTTGGCCGAGAAAGTACCGATTTTATTTGGCGGAAGCGTTAACCCATCAAATGCGGGTTCTTACCTGACTGTACCTGGTATAAATGGATTATTAATTGGTGGTGCAAGTTTGATTTTAGGTGAATTTACTGATATAATGGAGATAGCTAAGAGAGTGAGGGCATGAACAAAAGATATATTGATTTTGTCCCAACGGGAAAAACGAAAAGTGTAACAGGAAATACTGCAAAAAAAGAGCAGCAGAGTAGAGTTGCTATGGCTTTTCGTGAGACGCAGCATTCTCGGACTGGACAATCTCAGGTTAGTCAAACTCAGAGGGTTCAGGCTCAAGCGGTGGGTTCTCGTGCGAGACAATCTCAGGTGCCTCAATCTGTAAATCCGCGACAAGAGGTCATAAGAAGAACTGCCGCGGCTTCTAGCAGTACTGTGAATAGAAGCGTTTCTTCGTCTGGAAAGATAGGATTTTCTGCTGAGAGCGGAGCAGCTTTGGGTGTGATTGAAGATTTGAATACTAAGTTCGTGAGTAAAGAGGTGGAAAAGAGACCCTTAGGAGGTGAAAAACCGCAGCTTAAAAAGAGCGAAATTAAAGAGGTGAAGGCTAAGAAATTGATTGGACGAAAAACAAAAGAGCAGGTTGTGGAAAAGCCTGTGGAAAAACCTGTGAAAAAACCAACTCAAAACGCCTATAATGTGCCTAAAACGCCATTTATTAATCAAGAGAAGGTTGTTAAAAGGCCTTTGTCTAGAAATGTTTATCAGAAGAAGGTAGAAGAGCCTAAAGAGGAACAGGGTCCTGTAACTATAATTGCTAAACCAGAAAAGGAAGGATTTGCAGGGAGAGTCATAGCTATTATTATCATTATTATTCTTGGTGCGACGGCTGGTACAGTGGCTTTTCTTTTGTTGCCTAGATAAATATGAGTTTTTTATTGAACAGATTGGATAAAAAAGATAAGGATGAGATTCTGCATTCCTCTCTGTATGGTCGTGCACAGAATAAGGATGGGTTTGGAACAACTTCTTATTCAGCTTTTAAAGATAGGTTAGAGGTTGATCGTAATAGAAAAACTATTAGAGGCTATAGAGATGCTCAGATCGTGAATGAGGCGAGCATTAACTCGCATAAGAGTCGCGTTAAAGAAAAACCAATGCAGAATGCTAATGGTGTTAATGGTGCCAAAAATACTACTCCTCCAGCGATGAAAAATCCTGGGATTTTTAGATAAGATATGTTATAATAGTAAAGATGGTGGGATTAGCTCAGATGGTTAGAGCGTCTGATTGTGGTCCAGAAGGTCGTCGGTTCGATCCCGATATCCCACCCCATAAATGGGGATAAAAAAGAGATGAACCGTGCTTAGAGCAAACGGTTCGATCCCGATATCCCACCCCATAAATGTACCTTGCGGGTGTAGTACAGCGGTTAGTATGCAAGTTTTCCAAACTTGAGATAGGGTTTCGACTACCCTCACCCGCACCATTTTAACAAAATAACCACTTGTGGTTATTTTTTATATTAGCTTCTTGGAACTGGTTAGATTTTGGTGTTTATGTTTTAATTATTGACAATTTTTGCATTGTGTGATATAATAAGGGCAGTTGTGGTAAGAAGCAATTTAAAAATTAGTTTCGTTAAGGAGGAAATAAAAATGAGCAGGAAAGCGGACGATATTAGAAGGCAAAAGGAACTTGAGAATTCGGCTAGTACAGCAGTTAAGGCTAAAGAATCTCCGAAAACAGATGACGAGTTTGCAGCAGCAGTTGACGAGTATTTAAAGAAGCAAGGTTTCGTGGAAAAAGTATCAGCTTGTGAGAAAAAAGTTGAAAGTAATACCAATGAAATTAAGGAGCTTAAGAAAAAAGTAGATGATATTTCTACTACTGTTTCCAAAACAAAGGAAACTCTTGACTCACTTGCTTCTGGCAAATCATTAACAAAGTCTGTTCAGGGTGCTGAAGCATTACCTACTTCTATTACTATTCAGAGAGTAATCAAGGCAAAATTTGTTGCCGGTAATTATAGCTCGGAAAATAAAATAGCGGTGGAGCAGGCTTCAGGCAAAAAGGCTGACATAAAATACATTTGGGATGATTCCAAAGAAGTTTTGTCAGCTGATGACCTTGAACGACTTGACATAGTAGAAAAGATCCAAGGATAAATCCTATTACCACAACAGCGCTCTTTAGAAAAGACCTGGCTGAATACAGCTGGGTTTTTTCTTGCTGAAAAAATGTTATTAGCATTGACATTTTCGGTGTTGTGTGGTATAATGTAGTTATCTTTGGCTTGGTGAGAGACAGAGAGGTGTTTAACAATCAGATTATCTCAGATTTCAAATGAAATCTGATATGCTGTCAAAACCCCTAAACCCCCGTCACAAAATTAACTTAGTTCGGGGTGAGAGCCTCCGACAACCATATAGAAAGAGGTGAGATCCATGAAAATTGGATTATTTATTTTATACGGAATCTTAGTATTCTTTATCACATTAACGGAGTGCTTCTTATTGAATGGAGGCATTTCTGTAGAGAAAGACTCCGAGGGGTTTCGGAGACTTAATCTAAAGGGAGAAGTCGGGTTTTATGACTGGGCAAGATCGTTTATTTTGGCGATTATTGCTGGTTTTATGGCTGGACTAGCTCCTACCTCTGGCGTTTGGGGCATTGTAGCCTTTGTTGTAGCACTTGCTATGATGGGCTATATTTGCTTCTGGTCTGCTACAGAGGCTTCTGAAATAAAGGAGATGGTATGTTTTGCATTTTTAATGCTAGTCATCCACTTTATTTCAAATACGGGCGCAATTGCCTCAGGGGCGGTGATTAGAAACTTCGGTTTTGTGAAGTTTTTAAAAGCAGTTCCTGGGATGGCATTAGTTGCCTGTATTGCGATTATGGTCGCAAGCAACCTCTTGTACAGATCAAGGGGAGGAAATCTTCTAGAGCCAGATAAACTGGAAAAACAAAAACAGCTCAATTTCAAATACGCCGCTTATGCGGTAATTGCAATTGCAGCTGTTATTGTTATCGTGATGTTTATAAAAAGCATCACGTAACTAGGAGGGGTTAGGCATATACCTGGCGGCTCTTTGAGCCGCTGGGGAACCAGGATTTAAGAGGTTTGAGACTGAGATAAATTGATTGTTAAGCATAAGTTGATTAGGGATAGAGTTTATGGTTTATCTATTGACTTTTTCGGTAATGTGTGATATAATGTAGGTAGTCTGAGTTTAGGGAGTTGAATAAACGACGAAGGCCATTAACAACCAAATCATCCCAGATTTCAAATGAAATCTGAATACTATGCTATCTATGTCCCCTGTAACTATTTTTTGTCTTAGTTCGGGGGCGAAGTCCTCCGACAATCTATAAAGGAGGTGCGCAGCTATGCTGTTAACATCAATTGTATCAGGTATTGCGATGGCAATGCTGGTTATTATTGCTTCTTACCTCTTTAATGGAGGTAATGAGTATTACCCTAATGGGCAAGCATATGGCAGTTTAACGGTTGCTCATGTGATAGGAGGAATCTTCCTGGGTGCTCTTGTTTGGGCTATCTATTATTTTAGTAGCTCTGACAGAGTTGTAGCTATAGTAGGGACAATTATAGTCTCGCTACTTATTATAATGATGGTAGTTTGGTCTCTTAGAGAGACTTCAAGATGGTATGAAGCATTAGTAATGAGCGGAATCATTGTGATTCTGTGTCATTTATTAATGACTACCATTTCACGGATTACTTCCAATATCTCTTGGAGCATAACTCTCCCATCTGTAGTATTAATTGTAGCGCTTGCTATAATTTGGATAGGGTATTTCATATATCACTATTATGGCTTACACTTGATTGAGCCAGTTATTAATGGCGCATATCTTGTCGGAGCAATTATAACCGCGATAGTAGCAATAATCTTAATTATTTGCTTACTAACGGGATTATTAATTCCAGCTTCGGCAAGGGGAAGTGGTAAAAAGCCAAGCGATAGCGAGGCAGTTGTAGAGGAAGTAGAGATAATAGAAACTACTTCGGAAAATGATACTTGGTATCATTTCTACAACAGTGTCCTTCAAAAGGACAAGGACTCTAAAAATGATTTTAACTTCGGACCTGACCCTACCAATAAAAATTGGAAAGTGAAGGAGTACGAAGAGGAATTCAGAAGAAGGATCAAATATGACCCTGCTCTTGCAGCGGCTGACATGGCATGGCTTGATGCCAATGTTGGAACCCGTTATTTGGGTGAATTCTACGAGTCTTGTAAAGAAGATTGGGCAAAAACTATGAATCTGACGAAAGAAAGATTTATGGCAGACCAGATAGTCTTTTACAAGCATCTAGATGCGTTTTTTGCATTTTTAGATTCGGCTGATAAAGTTGAAATAAGAGAATGCAAATCGGTTTCGGACCAGATGTATATGAACCCTTACACCGTTAATGGTGTACCGGATATTATCGTCATGCTGACCGATGACCACTCTGGCTATGAGCTAGTATACACGTTCGTGATTAAGGACAATGTGTTTGAGGTTGCATACCGTATTAATTGCGGTTATCAACCGACGGATGTTTCCGAGATTATGAACATTACACCTCAGCCGAAGCCGGAGAAGCCGACGCCTGAAAACCCGACGGAACCACCTACGGAGCCGCCAACTGAGCCACCTACTGAACCTCAATATAATAAGGACCCGAATAAAGCTCCAAAGAAAAACACGGAGCCGAATGACGACAAGGGTCCTGGAGAGGACACGAATAATGGTAAAGGTTCTCAGTATTCAACGAAGGACCAAGAAACCAACTCAAACCATTATGATTCTTATGAGGATTATGTCAAGGATATTAATGACTTGAATAAGACAAATGAGAACCAGAAGACAGATAAGGATTCTAGTGAGCCTTCAACCAAGGCTGACAAGGGTACTAATGTTGACAATAATGGTGACAAAATCAATGAGCAGACTCCAATTAAAGAGCCTGCAAAAACAGAAGATGGTAAAGAAATTACCACAGAGCCAGCTGGTCCATGGGGGGGACCAACTGACTGATAGTTTTCAAGATAGCATGGATGGAGCCCGGGGGAGCTTGAACTTTATTTTTAGAAGTCCCAGTAGCATTTTGCTACTGGGCTCTATCCAAGTTTGAAACTGAGATGATTTGGTTGTGCAGACGATATTTAACAATTCGGCTAGCAGTAAGTCCAATTAATTATTTTTTTAGAAAGGATTATAATTATGAAAAGTATTTATAAAGCTGTGCTTGGCGTGTCAGCTGCCGCGGTTGTGATGGCTGGAACGCTTGCTCCTGTGATGGTGACAGCTTGGGGTGACTCTGATAATGGTCGTCCTAGCTATACGCTTGATCAGATTAATCATGGTGATCTAGGAGACACCATTACGTTTAACTCAATTTCTAACGGTAAAATTGGGGATGAAAAGAATTTCGTAGGTGCTAAGGTAGCTGGTGCTACGGTTAGTACTTGGAATGCTAATACTATTAACGTGAAAGATGGCGAAACTTATACGATTCGTTTGTTCGTTCACAATAACAGCCCTAAGGGTGAGGAAGCGATTGCAAAGGGCGTAAAAGCAACTTTTTCGCTTCCTACTACTGTCGCTAAATCTCAAACGATTATTGGCTACATTGATTCTTCAAACGCAGCTCCTACTCGTTACTGGGATGAAGTAACTTTAAATGCTAACGAAGATTTTTACCTTGAATATGTTGATGGCTCTGCTATGTATAATAACAATATAGGTGATTTCAAACTTCCTAACGAAGTAGTTACCTCTGGTGCTCTAGTTGGTTATACTTCTATGAATGGTGAAATTCCTGGTTGTTATGAATATTCTGGTGTAGTTACTATTAACGTGAAGGTACATACTTCTGTAGCTGCTAAAGTTTCTAAACAAGTTCGTATTAAGGGTACTAAAACCTGGAGCGAATCTGTAAATGCTAAGGTTGGTGATGAAGTTGAATATCAAATTGAATATGTCAACTTGCTTTCACAAACTGTAAATGATGTAATGATTCGTGATGTACTTCCTACTAACGTAGAGTATGTAAACGATTCAACTTATCTTTACAATGCTAATTATCAAAGTGGCGTGAAACTTGCTGACAACACACTTACTACGTCTGGCATTAACATTGGTAGTTATTCTGCTAAAGGTAATGCTTATGTACGTTTTACTGGTAAAGTTGTTGATAAGTCACTCGCTTGTGGTTCAAACCAATTGGTTAACTGGGCAAGCGCAACTGTAAACAAATCTGTTTACAAGGATGACGCTTCTGTGATGGTTTCTAAGGATGATGAAACTTGTAAAGATAAGCCAGTTGATCCAACTCCTACACCTGATAATCCAGGTACTCCGACTGAAATCGTAAGTACCGGTGCAGGTACGATTGTAACTGGCGCGATTGGTGCCGGTGCAGTGGTAACTACACTTGGTTATTACATTGCTAGCCGAAAAAAGTTAAATTAAGGCTGACCGCTTCACGGATGGGAAGGGTGGTCTAAAGAAAAGCGACAGGATTGTAATGATTCTGTCGCTTTTTTTGGGGCTGTCAGTGTTGATGTTGTTAGGCTTGGATTTGATTGTGGAGTCTTCTGGTTTATAGTTTTTAGTTTGTTGGTTATTGTTGATTTTTGTGAAGCTTTAGTTTTTTGCTATATTTTTTGTTGATTTGAAAATGGTTATGGTATAATGAAATGTATATGGATCCTACACAAAACAAAGATTCTTTTGATAGTTTTGGTCCGGGTGGAAATAGCACTGGTGGGCCAGTTGGAGGGCAGGCTGTTAATTCTGCGATGCCGGTTAGTGACTTCAGACAAGCTGGAGTGAACCCTATGATTAGTAATGCACCTAATCAGATGAATAGTTTTGGCCCTGCGACTGAAGGTGATATCGTTCTAAACGACGGTTCGGCACAGAAACAATCTCGTATCCCGATCGTTATTTTAGCTGTTTTAATTGTTGCCGTTATAGTGGTTGTAATTGTGGTTTTAATTATAACTCAAGGGTCTAAAGGTGGCGGAGTGAGCGCAACTGATGAACGAGAAGCTTTTAATAGCTATGCCAATTATATTTTGCATGGGACTGAGAGCAAAGAAGATTTAGATGAAGAAACTATTAAGTATTCAGAACCATACTTTGAGCAGTTAAAAACAAATGAATTATCTAATTATCTAGAAATGGCAGAGAAAAAATATGATACATTTTATAAAATATATGCGATAAATGGTAACAGAAACTCTGCAATGAGGGGTTTAGCAAATTATTATCAGAAATTTGCATCAATAATTCCGTTGACTACAAGTGAAATTATTGATACGTATTATGATAATGGTGCTATAGCGGTAAATAATTTAATTAATAGTCGGTATAAGGTAATTGAGATGAATGAGAGCGGAGTTTCTGCATATGTTCGGGCTTTGGAGCGAAAAGATAGATTTATAATGCAAATAGCAGAGGCAGCCGATTTAGCTGGGTGTATAATAAGTGAGAAGTTTACTAGCTCATGTTATGATTTAAATGATAGTCAGCGTCAAGCGATGGTAGAAAATGAAAAAGATGTTATTGATTATTCTTGGAATATTAGTGATAGTGCTTGGTTAGCGTTGAATTCTATTTATAATAATGTTTATGATACTGGACGCGTGGTGGGCGGTGCGTTAGATTTGGATATTTCAATTACTGACGAAGAGAATAATTCTCAAGATGGGGAGGATGAGAAATGAAAAGGAAGCTGTTGTTTGTTGTTATTCTAGGCGCGAGTTTGTTAGTTGCTACATTGTTTGGTAAGAATGTTTTAGCTGCAGATAGGGATACAATTATAAAAAAATGGCAATTTACTCAGTATGTACAGTGTGCAAAAGATGGAGGATTTAATGCTTATTTTGTTAGCCAATCAGATAATCCTGCCAATAGAAATGATTTAATAAGAGAGACAATTTATAATAAAAAACTTGGTCTCCTTGTCCCATCTTATAATTATGCTAGTAATATGACTGCAAACTATGACTGTAAAGAAGTCCTAGGAGATGCTTTAGCGTCTTCTCCTTTTGGTGCAGACGTAACATGGTCAGACGGAAATGAAGCAAAATCTTTATTAACTTCTTTAGGTTACAGTTTTGAAAGCGATGGATCTAGTGAAATTTTTATCAAACCGGGGCTAAAAGGTGGAGATTCGGTTATGACAGATTTCTATTATATGCCCCCTCCAATAACTTATAAATTCTTAAATGATAGCTATTGGTATACAGTTCCTGATAGTAAAGGTATGTTTATTATGGAACATGATAAGAAAAAAGGCGAGCTAAAGATTTCGCTTAGGCAACAACTTGGCAATATGTGCGTGTATATTGGAGGAGATATTAAGGAAAAGACATGGACGATTCCGCTTAATAGACCGAGTGCGGTTGTAAGTGAAATAAGATCTGCTTTAGGAAACTTGACTTTTAAATACCTTTGTCCAAATACTAATTGGAATCAAGATGCGGAGGAAGTAGAAATAGGATTTACTGGTACTGATTTTGTTGGTATTTCTAATAGCGGTAGATACACTTTTGATAAGGATAGTAATGTTGGAGTAAACACTGCTTTAAAAAATTTGAGTGGTATGACGACTATATACTCCTTAGATTATTCAAATAGTGAACTTTACACTCTGTATACATATTACTTATCCCATGCTGTAAGTGAAACTGGTGGTCAATTAACTTGTGAATCTATTAGTTCAACTAGCAATTTAAAGCGGGTTAAATTAAAGGATGATACAGGTACTTTTAATAGTAATTGTTATGTTGGTTTTAATGGGAAGGAGCCTGCAGACATTAAAGTTAATACTCAGTTGCCTAGTAGTAGACGGGCATCTGAGCCACCAAGACTTGTTGAGATTTCTTTGGAGAGAGTAATAAATTGGCTTAATGGTGTAGATTCATCTACTTTAACGGATGTTCCAAGTGTTAGTGATATAGGTTCAAATGGCGAGGTTTTGGATGACCCAACTTCGGAAATGAATTGTGCGAATTCTGGAGGGGCAGAGTCGTTAGGGTGGATCGTGTGCCCAATTATGAAGTTTTTAAGTGATGGGGCAAATAAAGCCTACAATGACGTAGTTGAGCCTAGTCTAAGGGTTGATCCGAAATTGTTTTCAGGAAATGATGGTGGAGTGTACCAGGGGTGGGAGACGTTTCGTAATATAGCTAATGTCTTATTTATTATATTGTTATTAGTGGTAATATTTTCTCAATTAACTGGTGTGGGAATTGATAATTACGGAATAAAGAAGATTTTGCCAAAACTAATTATAGCAGCAATACTAATAAATCTATCGTATTTGATATGTTTGGTATTTGTAGATTTGTCTAATATCCTTGGGAATAGTTTAAGATCTCTATTTGACGGATTGGGGGCTAATCTGAGTCCGGCGTTAGATATTCCGGATTCTAATGCTGTTGGTGAGGTCAAAGCAACAGCAATAACTGGTGTAGTTATATTAGGCACCTTGGCTGCTATGGTTGGGGCAGTATGGCAAAATCCTGCGATTATATTGTCGCTTTTAGTTGCGGCTTTAGGTGTAGCTATTTCAGTATTCTTCCTGTTTATTTTATTGTCAGTGCGGGAAGCAGCGATTGTGGTGTTAGTTGCAATTTCTCCACTCGCTGTAGTGTGCTACACACTCCCTAATACAAAAAAGTTTTTTGATAAATGGTTGAAGTTTTTTGAGGGGTTGTTATTAGTATATCCGATTTGTGGCTTGCTCGTTGGTGGAGGCAACTACGTTTCTAATTTATTATTATCAGCCGATTTTGCTGGTGGCGGCTTCTTAAATGCTTTTACGGCTATGATTGTGGGGATTGTACCAATTTTCTTTATTCCAACTGTCTTGAAGGGGTCGTTTGCAGCGATGGGGGCGATTGGAGGGAAGTTGGCTGGACTTGGGAGAAACGCGAGAAGCTTGGCGACAAATAAGATTCGAGGTTCCGAAGGCTACAAGATGACACAGGCAAGAGGTTTAGAGCGTAGAAATAGGATAAAGGCCGGAATCGATTCAAAGGGACAGCCTACTTGGAGAGGCGCAATAAAATCAAGATTTGCTAGAACGGGTGTAGGTAGAGCAATGGGATATCAAAAATTACAAGCATCTAGAGTGGCGGCGGCAAATAAAACTAGAGAACAAGATATTCAGCAAGCAGCAGAGTTAGGAGATGTAGGTTTGAGATATGATGTTTCTAAAAATCCTACGCAATCAACTGAAGATATGCTTATAGGTAGACTAGATGCTGCAGCAGCGAGCGGTGATACTAATGAAATCTTTTCTATTATTGAACAAATGAAGAAGTCTAATATGAAAGATTCTCGTATTGCACAAGCAACAAGACGTGCTATAGGTAATAATTTGAATATACGAGACGATGGGAGACGTAAGAATTTTCTTGAAGAATTTGGCAAGAAATATGGTGGCGATTTCCTGAGAAAGGATTTCGAGCAAGCTCACTGGGCAAGACAAGGTGGGGTTGGTGTAAATGGTATAAGTGCGTTAGGAATTGGTGGGCAATGGGCTAACCAAAGAAATGCTGCTGGTAAAAGTAATATGTCTATTGATGATATGAAAGACGAAGATGTCGCAGCACTATCTTCTGATAGGTTGTATGATATGATAGCTGGTGGGATGATTTCCCAAGCGCAAGCGCAACGTGTTTGGTCGGCAAATGGTAACATGGACGATACAAATAGATTGATGTTAGGTGCGTATAGCAATGAGGGCACAATTCTTACTAAAGGACAGGCAGCGGAGCAACTAGATCCAAATACTAGAACGATGGATGAGCGAACTGTTAGAGCTTATACCGAACGAGCGGCAACTGATACTAGGATAAGAGATGTAGAATGGAGAGATAGTCAAGGCAGGCACCAGCAGACTGACCCATTAATCGTGAGGCCCGAAGGTCATATAGTGGGTAATCAGAGTAATATGCATAATGGATATTTAGAGCAGCAAGGCACAAGTGCGGCAGAATTAGAAGAGATAAATAGGAATTTGAGGAGATAGCAGTTTTTGTTAATTGGAATTTGGCACCAAATTTTAACCCGTAATAATAAGCGATAATCCTGTTTAAGCTAATAGCATCATGCTTTTATAAAATCTTAAAATTTCGCAAATAAAGAAAAGAGTGTGCAAAAAAATATTGTGCACATCCTTTGCACATTCTTTTAAGAAAAATATACACCCCTCATGTTTATATAAAAAATTTTGCTTAAAGACACTTTCTTGATAACTACAATCTGCTATTGGCTGTAATATTCCAAAAATCCCTTCCAATTTTCCTTTACATAACCAAAAACATGATATAATAGAAGAGACCAAAAGGTCATACATTTAACAAACAGGTGTTTAAAAGTGAAAAGAACAAATACAAAGAGTATTTTTGGGGCGTTGTGTTTGTTTTTTGCTATCTCATTATTTTCTGTATTTTGTAGTATTAGTTTTAATACTATTTCAGTATCTGCCTATTCAGCAGCGATTTCTACCAGTAATTCAGTAACTCTGGATGCAACCATTAATGGTACAGGTACCAGCATAAAAGCTGAATCTATTAATATTCAAACAGACTGCCGTGCAGGATATAACCTAAATATAGCAACTCCTAATGGCAGTAATCTATATTTAAATGGAAACAATTCAGAAAATGCATCATTTACTGCAGTAGATGGTACATCTGCTCTAAGCAGCAGTAATAATACTAATAAATGGGGCTATACTCTAGCAACTAATCCTACCAGCTCTACAGTATTCTTACCATTATCTGCTAATACATCAGTGCTTAAAACTCCAGCTCAGACTGCCAGTCCTAATAGCAATATTAATGATACCTTTAACATTAATTATGGCGTACATACAGACGAAACTATAACTCCTGGTGCATATAGAATGGGGAATAACGGTACAATCGTTTATTACCTTACTATGGATGAGACCTGTATGACAGTAAACATTGCTTATGATGGTAATAATGCAGATGCTGGTACTATGGGTGCAGCTGGCACCGGAATAATCCATACCGGAGTTAAAGATGGTGATACTATAGACCTAATTGCCAGTAACTTCAGCAGGACTGGCTATGGCTTTGCAGGATGGAGTACAGACCAGAATGCCGGAGCTAAACTTACCGATAATGATAATACTAATAATCCAATCGTTTATGGTCCACAAGAAACTGTTACTCTTCCTAATGGCTTTACGAATTATGACACAGACAATGATGGCATCGTAAAATTATATGCTGTATGGATACCAAGTCAAGGCAATCTACAAGGTTGGATGGGCTGTAGCAGTTTAGATACTGCCGCATATGACAGTACTACCGGAGCATTAGACCTCACTAAGAAATCTGTCACTGCATTAACAGACCAACGTGATAATGATACTTATGCCGTAGCTAGGCTCGCTGATGGTAAATGTTGGATGATTGAGAATCTAAGGCTTGATAATACCAATTCAGACAACTCTACTGGGGATTTGGCTCAAGGTTACGGCATATCTGCAACTTATGGTAATTTCGAAGGTTTAGCCAACGCAGAATCTAGCAACTTTACTGCCTCCGGTTACTCTAATAGCCTCTATTATAGTGGTACTCAAAGTGGTACTGCTACGGTAAACATTGGCACAAGTGACAACCCAAGTAATCGTATACCACGATATAACAATCTTAATACTCAGTTTAGAGCTAATAACCCAACCGGCAATACTTTCTCAAATAACAACACTTCTGGTGGTATGTATAGTTACGGCAATTACTATACTTGGGCAGCCGCTATTGCAAATACTACTGCTTATACTACGGACGGCCAACCCGTTACTGATACTTCTCTTTGTCCTATTGGCTGGAGATTACCGCAGGGCGGTGATAAAACTAGAATTACGTCAAACGACGATAATGATTTCTGGAATCTCACAGTAGATGCACTTAACGGTGGAATTAATCCGGCGAATTACGATAGTGTAACTAGGCCGTACTATACAGATATTACCGAAGCTGGTCCAGTAGCGGTTAAACTTAGGAGTTTCCCTAATAATTTTCTTTACTCCGGTGACTTTCAACAATCATCGTTGGCCGCCGGCGGTATCGGTCACTATTGGTCATCCACTGCTAACAATGGGACCAATTCGTATGAACTGCGCCTAGGTAATAATTACGTATATCCAGGTACTAACCGTAATAGTAAGTACATCGGTTATAGCATTAGATGTGTTGCTTCTGAATCCGAAACTTTTGTCTTAACTTACAACGCTAATGGTGGTTTTGGTGCACCTGTTCCCCAAACTATCAGTGCAAACGTTTTGGCTACTTTTTCAATTAGCAGTACCACTCCTACTCGCTCAGGTTACACCTTTGCCGGTTGGACGGATGAAAAAGGCAATGAAGTTCAAGCTGGTGGCAGCTTCACTACTAAAGATCCAAACGCTGTACTCTATGCTATCTGGACCAACAACAACTGTAATCCTACGGCTACCACAATAGGTACTGGCAATACTTCTACAGATGCCGTCTGCCTCCAGGATGTCACTCCAAGTATGAAAGCCGCTCTTCCTACCGCTACAGCTACTACCGGCACTTATAATCTCATTGATGCTCGTGACAACCAATCCTATACTATAGCTAAGCTCCCAGACGATAATCTCTGGATGACCAAGAACTTGAACTACAGTTCTATAAACCTGAATACTTCATATGATACAGATACCCCCACCACCTTCCGTCTGCCAGAAAGCACCACTACTTCAAACACCAACAATACTACAGCAAGCATTCGTACCACTAATAATAGTGGCAATAATAATAACGGCACCTACTACTCCTGGCCAGCCGCCATCGCTAGCACAGCTAGCTATAGCAGTGGCAATGTTGCTTCATCCATCTGTCCCAAAGGTTGGGATCTCCCACCCAGCAATGCCTATACTAATCTCAAAACTCAGGCAGACTATAAGACTGGTAACCTCACCACCTCAGCCCCCAGCTCCTTCCTCATCAATGGTGGCTTCACTAATGGCGCTTCCTTTTACCAAACTAGTTACAGTCACTTCTGGACCAGTACCGTTAGCTCTTCCTCTGCTGCTTATGGCGCCAGAGTCAACGGCACTACTATGACCACCAGTAGCACTACTAGCACCACTTACGGTGGCAACAAATACTATCGTAAGAACATCCGCTGCATCGCCAGTAACGGTACGGTCACCATCAACTACGAAGGCAACGGCACTGCTGAATATCCAGTCACCGGCACAGTAGCCTCTCAAACTAATGTAGATATAATCTCCACTAATACTCAACCCGGCACTGGCTTCACTAGAACCGGTTGGGTCTTTAACGGCTGGAACACCGCCGCCGATGGCACCGGTACTGCCATTGCCGCAAGCACGGCTATCACTAACCTCAACCCTACTCCCGGCTTCACCATCACCCTCTACGCCCAGTGGCTCCCACAATACACTATTACCTATGTGAATAATTGCCAGACCTACGCCAGTGCCAACACCAGCTGTACAACAACCGTTTCAAACGACACCAGCGAACAAAAGATTAATCTTACTAGTAACCCCAGCACTGGTACTGAAACTGGCATCCTCGCCGCTTACAACAAATGGACTCTTACTGGCTGGAAGATAGCTGGTTGGACCACTAATGCCGACGGTACTGGTACGGAATATCGTGTAAGTACTACCTACACAGTTCCTAGTGGCTCTAGTGTAGGTAGCGGTATTACCCTATATGCTCACTGGGTACCAGTTTATTCTATTCAATACGATGGTAATGGCGCAGATAATAGCAGTACTGGTATGGGCTCTACTGACCCGTCTACTGGCATTAAATCCGTAGCCCACACTAATGTAGCCGAAGGTGATACCTTTGATCTCTTCGCCTCTAACTTTAAGCGTGCAGGTTACGGCTTCGTAGGATGGAGTACAGACTCTGATGCTTGGAATAAGCTAACCGACAATGACACTACTAACGACGCTAAAATCTGGGGCCCGAATGAAATCATCACTGCCCCAGCTTATAACGGTATGCCAATTATCACTCTCTATGCCATCTGGGCTCCTGCCGAAACAGACGGCAGCAACCCAGTCTATCTCCAGAACTGGACTGGTTGCTCGGCTATGACTGCTACTACCTACGACACCACTACCGGCACCCTCACCGTAGCTAAGGACAGCATCACTGCTCTTACCGACCAAAGAGACAACCAAGTCTATACTATTGCGAAACTCGCTGACGAAAACTGCTGGATGGTAGAAAACTTAAGACTAGACAACACCCCAGAACTCTCTACCACAAATACTAATATAAACAGTAACAACTCTACATTACCAATCACCAACGAATATGGTAGCACTACGTCAAATTATCTTTCCGCTACATCTAGTAGCTGGTGCACCAATCAGAATGCCGCCTGTTACGACCAATCCCGCCTTAATACCACTAACACTACAGCTAACGTCACTCCATCCCAAACCCAAAATGTTACTTCTGCTAATGCTCACACCAACTTCAATAACACTATCTATAGTTACGGCAACTACTACAACTGGTATTCCGCTACTGCAGGCTACGGTACTTATAGTAGAACTACTAGTGAACCCACCGCAGGCGACCTATGTCCAGCTGGCTGGAAACTTCCTTACGGTAATACTGGAACTTCCGGAACAACTAGCATAGGCGGAACTAAAGGCGGTTTCTACTACCTTGCTAACAGAATGAGCGCTACGGCGAGTAACCAAGTTAACTCCAACAAATTCCGCATGTTCCCCAACAACTTTATTTACTCCGGCTACTGGCGCGGCAGCTCGGCGGACAATCGTGGCGGCTACGGGAGCTATTGGTCAGCCTCAGCTAGCGGTAGCAGCTACGCCTACGGTCTGGGCCTCGACAGATCCTACGTCAACCCAGGCAATTATTACAACAATAAGTATTACGGCTTCGCAGTTCGTTGTATAGCTAATAAAACAATCAATAGTATCACTTATATGCAGGAATTTAAGACATTAAGCGAAAGAGATAAAACAGATGTGCTGAATTCTATGATTGAAGGCGAGCAATACCAACTAAAAGATAATCGTGATGAAAAAACTTACTATGTTTCTAAACTTGCGGATGGTAATGTCTGGATGACGCAGAATTTAGACCATGACATTGTGACAACTACTGATTTCTATACTCCAACTAACACCGACATTCCATCTAACTGGACTGCGTCTACTGCGACTTATCCTACTGGGACTACGACTTGGAATAGTTCTGCCACTGCACCTCGTTCCTATGATCCGGGAAATAAAATTTGGGATGGAGGCCCCGACCGTCATTATAATACCGTTTTAGATAACATGGGTCAAGGAACTAATATTCATTATCATCTTGGTAATTACTACAATTGGTCGGCAGCAGTGGCGATGAATGATACTAGCTCTTATTCTACCCAATATCAAAACATAGATCAATCTATTTGCCCAGCTGGCTGGACTTTGCCAACTGGTGGTAATAATTCCAGTCAGGGTTCCTTCAAATATTTACATGATCAATATGGCTGGAATTCGGCATTACCTCCACGCGTATGGTACGATCCAATGTACTATACATTTGGCGGTACTTGGATAGGGTATTCTGACGCAGTGGCATCAGAAGGCACTTTATGGTCATCGACCGTGGGGACGTCTAGCACCTCTTACGTCATGAATGCAGATTGCGATGGTGGTGTTGTGACGCAAAATAGCAGTAAATATAAAAGCAGTGGCTATTCTGTCCGTTGTGTGGCGCGGTAGTAGTTAATAACGTAAGGACTCTTTTGATAACAAAATAACTCCGGGTGGCCGAAGTTTTTTGTGGTCGGGGCTAGGAGATTTGAACTCCTGACCTCACGCACCCCATGCGTGCGCGCTACCGGGCTGCGCCAAGCCCCGACTTTGTTTATTATATCATGAAAGTATGTTATAATAGTGTTATCTGGGTGTAGCACAGTTGGTAGCGCGCGACTTTTGGGAAGTCGAGGTCGCAGGTTCGAGTCCTGTCACCCAGACCATTTTTTGGCTGGGTGTGGCGCAGTTGGTAGCGCGCAGCGTTCGGGACGCTGAGGTCGTCAGTTCAAGTCTGATCACCCAGACCATTTTTTTATTTCAATATTTAGGCATAACATGATAAAATAATAGAGTATAAGGAGATAAATAAGAAGTGGCGGAAAATATACAGAAAAAGCCTGTTAATGGGCAGAGAAATAATAACAGTGCATCAAATAGAATACGAAGTATTTTATTTGTTTTTGTGATATGTTGTTTTGGGGCATTTTTGATTGCGAATATGAGTTCAAATGGTGTGCAAAAAACTGAAGTGCCGATTTCGGAAGTAATTCAGCGTGCAAATGACCCAAATGGGAATATCGCGAAAATTACTGTGACCGGGCAATCATTAGATATCACCCTGAAGGATAAAGATCAACCAACGGAAACTTCACGGAAGGATGGTTCGGGGACACTTTATGATCAAGGTTTAGTAAATCATTGTGAAGATTTAAAGGATGAAGAATTAAAAACCTGTGAATCGCAATATCCTATAATTGAGTATAAGGAAGATGTAAATGCTTGGGGGATTGTACTGGATGTAGCGCTTACTGTACTACCAATTATTGCAATTGTGATTTTCTTTTCATGGATGATGAGGCAGGCGGCTTCGGCGAATAATCAATCGTTAGCATTTGGAAAGTCGCGAGCTAAACTATATGGTCCAGATAAGAAAAAAGTAACTTTTCAGGATGTGGCTGGAAATGAAGCAGCAAAGCAAGATTTAACTGAAATAGTAGATTTTTTGAAAAATCCTAAAAAGTACGAAAAGTTAGGTGCGAAAATTCCACGTGGGGTGTTATTGGCTGGCGATCCTGGTACAGGTAAAACTTTGATGGCACGAGCGGTAGCTGGTGAGGCCAATGTGCCGTTTTTCTCAATTTCAGGTTATGAGTTTGCTGAGATGTTTGTGGGCGTTTGTGCGAGTAGGGTTAGGGATTTAGTTAGTAAGGCAAATAAAAATGCGCCATCAATTATCTTTATTGATGAGATTGATGCAGTGGCACATAAACGTGATGCGCGCGGTGGGGCTGGTCGTGAAGATGAGCAGACTTTGAATCAGATTTTAGTAGAAATGGATGGGTTTGATAATGATTCCGGTGTAATTGTGATGGCAGCGACTAACCGTGTTGACATGTTAGACAAAGCATTGCTTCGTCCGGGGCGGTTTGATCGTCATGTGAATGTAACTTTGCCAGAAAGAAAAGATCGTTTGGAAATTTTGAAGGTGCATTTTAAAGGTAAACCAATAGAAGCGAATGTAGATCTTGAGTCGCTTGCAAAAAAGACGGCTGGTTCATCTGGTGCGGATCTCGCAAATATTGCAAATGAAGCAGCGATTACGGCGGCGCGCGAAGGACATAAGGCGATTTCTAATAAGGACGTGACGGAGGCATTTGAGAAAGTGGCGATTGGTCCAGAGCGTAAATCTAAAGTAATGAATGATAAAGAGCGCAAAATTACGGCTTACCATGAAGCTGGCCATGCAATCGTAGGACATGTTTTACCGGATTCTGATCCAGTACATAAAGTAACAATTATTCCACGTGGTTCTACGGGTGGTGTAACTTGGTTCTTGCCGCCAGAGGATAGAAATTATAAAAGCATTTATGAACTAAAAGATATATTAGCTAGGGCAATGGGTGGCCGGATTGCAGAGAAGTTGATTTTTGGAAAAGATGCGGTAACAACTGGTGCGTCTTCAGATTTGAAAAATGTTGCGACTTTGGCAAAATCTATGATTACCGAGGAAGGCATGGGCGATGGATTGCGAAATCTTGTATTTCCTGAAGGTGATACTGGATATTACACAATTACGACTGGTAAACCATATTCAGAAAAGACTTCGGAACAAATTGATGCAGAGATTAAGAAGTTGTCTGATGAAGCCGCGAAACGCGCAGAGGATGTATTAAAAGCAAATAAAGCTGTGCTTGATAAACTTGCTGAAGAATTATTGGCACACGAAACGTTGGAAGAGGCAGACCTTGCGCCAATTTTAAAACCTGCAAAATTACCTACTATTGCTAAATTACATTAACATTAAAGCAGTCAAATAATACTTTTGGGGGACGGGTCGCTCGCGCCTGTCGTTACAGGGCTCGCGCCCTTCATCCTCAGCCGTAGCTTCCGGACACCCCCAAAAGTATTATTCTGATTGCGTATGAAAGGATAATATAACTAATGGAAAGATTATTGGATTATTTTGTACCAGAAAAATACGTTTTGGATTTTGGGATTAATAAATTTAATAAAAAAACGTTTGGTGTAGTTAGTGTAAATGGTGAGGTAAAAAATGAAACTGTGAAGTTTCATGCAGTGAAGTTGAATATTCGTCAGGTGTTTGTAAATGGTAAGGAAGTGGAATACGAAACGGATGAAGAAACTTTGATAATTAATAATGTGGCTTTGGGTGAAACTGAGTTTGTGATAGTTTTTGACGGATTGTTAAACGAGAATATGGAGGGGGTGTATTTATCTACATATGATTATAACGGCGAAATTGAAAGAATTGTAGCTACACAATTTGAATCACATTATGCGCGTAAGGCTTTTCCATGTATTGATGAGCCGGAGGCAAAGGCGGTTTTTGAACTAAAATTGACAGTGCCGGAGGTAGAAGATGAGGTGGTGATTTCAAATATGCCGGTGGCTCAAACTAAGAAATACGCTAAAGTTCCAGACGGGAAACATGTAGTGTTTTATGATGACGACAAGAAAGTTGCAGATAAATATCGTGAATATGTTTTTGAGCCAACACCAAGAATGTCTACGTATCTATTAGCATGGGTGATTGGAAAATTTCATGGAAAGACAGTGACAAATGAACATGGTGTGGAGATTACGACTTATTGTTCTTTGGCGCATGGTGTTGATTCGGTAGATTTTGCGAATGAAATTGCGGCGAGGTCGCTGGAGTTTTATGATGATAATTTTGGTGTGCCTTATCCATTAAAAAAATTAGATCAGGTGGCATTACCGGATTTTGAGGCAGGAGCGATGGAAAATTGGGGACTTGTAACTTATCGCGAATCTATGATGCTAGTTTCTGCAGATGCGACGCTTGGAACCAAAAAGAGTGTAGCTCTAACGGTAGCGCACGAATTGTCGCATCAATGGTTCGGCGATTTAGTGACTATGAAGTGGTGGGATGATTTGTGGCTAAATGAATCTTTTGCGTCGGTAATGGAATATTATGCAGTAGATGCGATACATCCAGAGTTTAATATTTTTGAAGGATTTTTTACGGGTGATTGCCAGGCGGCTTTGAACCGTGATGCATATAGCGGGGTACAATCTGTGCACCAAGAAGTGAGAAAACCAGAGGAAATTGCGACATTGTTTGATTCGGCGATTGTGTATGCAAAGGGGGCGAGGCTTATGTTAATGTTGATACGGTTAATGGGATGGGATAGTTTTTGTAAAGGTTTAGTAGATTATTTTAATGAGTTTAAGTATAAGAATACGGTGGGGGATGATTTATGGGAAAGTTTGAAGCCTTATGCATCATTTGAACCTAGAAAACTAATGCATGCGTTTACCGACAGACCGGGTTACCCGGTGATTACAAATGAGGGCGATGATTTTCGTGAGTTTTCTCAAAAGCGTTTTTTGTTGGACGGTGGTGAAATGACAGAGTCTGATTGGCCTTTGCCGAAAATTACAGAAGACATGAGTGGGCATTATATATTGAATTTATCTGAGGAAGAATTTGAAGACAGATTAAATAATTTTGATAGGTTGGGGCTAGAAGAAAAATTGCGTCTTTTGATTGATCGGGATTTGATTACGAAGTCGGGACTTGTAAGTGCGGATTGTTTGGCGCCACTTGCGATGAAATTTAAAAATGAATCTGCGCCTGCAGTATGGAATAAAGTTGCCGGGCTAGTGGGGAACTTAAAAATATACTTTGATGATGAATCAGAAGATGAAAAATTACTAAAGGAATATACCTTTAATTTAATAAATGATAAGTTGGATGAGATAGGCTTAGTGACGCGAGACGACGATGATGAGGATATGATTCGTTTGCGAGCTAATTTGTTGGCGCTAGATTATTATGCAGAAGATGAAGGTAGGCTAAAATTGTTAGATAAAATGTATGATGATGATTATATGAAGATGGACAAAGAAATTAGGGGAGATATTCTGTGTGCAAAGGCGTATCTGGAACCAGAAATAGTAGATGAATTTTTAGTGAAATATAAAGAGATTGCAGATCCGGATGTAAAATTTGATTATTTATTTGCGGCATGTTCGGTGCGGGATGAAAAACAAGCTGAGAAACTGCTGGCTTTAATGGGCGATTATAAAATGGTGAAACCACAAGACCAGCTGTATTTATTTGTATATTTATATCGCAATCCAAAAACACGAATGCAGGCGTTTGAGTGGGTTTGTGATAATTGGGAATTAGTTAAGAAGATGGGTGGAGAAAAATCACTAAATGATTATCCAACGATAATTGGGAGATTAGCTAGAACGAGGGAAGAGTTAAAAAAATTTGTAGACTTCTTTGGAACGATGCGAGAGGATTTGGTAGTGGCGCGGGCGGTTGAAATTGGTGAAAATGAAATTCGGGCGAGAGTAGAGTTGATAGAAAAAGACGGTGAGAGGGTGAAGGAAGCGGTAAAAAAAATCTAGATCTGGTGCCCGCGACTGGATTTGAACCAGCACATCTGTGAAGACACTAGCACCTGAAGCTAGCGCGTCTACCAGTTCCGCCACGCGGGCATAAACCATATTATATCATGAAAATCCCCCGAGATTAACTCGGGGGATAGACAGAAGAGGAGATAGAATGAAATATGGAATGTGAGCAGTAGTAGATTTGAGAGATACCGATGCGTCTTGGAGTTATCTTTTTACGATATTATATTCTAAAACAGAGGCGTCCTCTTCTAATCTTTTAAATACTTTTTGCGCGGGAAGGCAAGTTTCATTGTATAAACAATAATAACTTAACGAATTGTTAGTGTCATATAATAACATTTCGCTGCCTTCAATATCATAGCTTTCTTGGACTAGATTTAGTTGTCCACTAATACTGTTTAACAAATAGATAATAAACCCATTTGCATTTAGCAGTTTTCGCATTTTGAAACTATCATTTAGGGACAGTTTCACGGCTATGATATACATGCTATCACCTCCTTTTAAGGTACAATAATCTTTTTATATCACTATTTTTAATAATAATCAAGTGTGGTCGCTGCATAAGATTTAATGATATAATGTAGTTAAAGATTTGGAGGTAAAATGATAAGTGTTAATTTTAACCCTGAGGTTGATAAGGAAAAGGTAGACAAGCTTTTAAAAGAGATAGCACATGACCCATTAGGTGGGTGGTATAGTTTGCCGAAAAATACCGATATGGGTGAGTTTGTGCGGATTAAGGAAGCGGCGAAGGAAATTCAAGATTCGTCTGAATATTTAGTTTGTATTGGGATTGGCGGGTCGTATTTAGGTCACCGGGCGATAAACGAAGCGTTAAGGCCTAAGTCTGATACGAAGATTATTTATGCTGGAAATTCTTTATCGCGTCGGGAGTTAGATTGGGCGCTTAAAAAAGTAGGGGATCATGATTTTTCGGTAAATGTGATATCTAAATCTGGCACAACGTTGGAGCCGGCGGTAGCATTTGGCGAGTTTAAGAAAAAACTAATAGAAAAATACGGTGAGACGGAGGCATATTCGCGGATTTATGCGACAACTGATGCAAAAAAAGGTGCTTTACATGATGAAGCAGTGGCATGTGGCTACAAGATGTTTACTGTGCCGGATAATATCGGAGGGCGATATTCTGTACTTAGTGCGGTAGGATTATTGCCGATGGCAGTGGCCGGGGTAGATATAGACAAACTATTAGAAGGGGCTTCGGATGCGGTAGAGACAGCGGTGGAACCAGCAACAAAATACGCTACGATGAGATATACACTAGATAGTAAACATTATGACACAGAAATATTTGCTAGCTTTGAGCCGGCGACGATGTATTTTAACGAATGGCTGAAGCAGTTGTTTGGCGAATCGGAGGGGAAAAATAAACGAGGAATATTACCTGACTCAGTGATATATTCAACAGATTTACATTCTTTGGGACAATTTATACAAGATGGGCGACGAAATTTGTTTGAAACTATTATTGATTACCCGACGGATGAAATGAACGCAAAAGTAGTAACGGCTGTAAGAGTTGCACATGCAGAAGGAGGAATTCCGGTGCTAAACATTGGAGTGCCATCTTACGATGAAAGAGGATTTGGGGAATTAATATACTTTTTTGAACTAGCTTGTGCGTTGTCAGCAAAAATGATGGGTGTAAATCCGTTTGATCAGCCTGGTGTGGAAGCTTACAAAGCTAAATTACAAGAATTATTGTAGATTATTTCGTGATAATAGTGCCGGCTTTACCAGTGAGAGCTTCGGCTAGATGGTCTATATCGGTGATAATGCCGATATTACCTGGTTTGTTTGCGAATTTAATGGTAGCTTCAATTTTTGGAAGCATAGAGCCGGCTTTGAAATAGCCTGCATCGGTGTATTTTTTGAGTTCTTTGGTGGTGATTTTGTGGATAGCTTGGGCGTTTGGTTGGCCAAAATTAATATAAGCGTTTGGAACAGCAGTGACTGAGACAAAGATATTGGCTTTAACTTCTTCGGCGAGGCGTTCAGCAGCAAAATCTTTATCAATTACGGCGTCAATTCCCTTAAGGCGTTTTAAAACTTTAGTGCGATAGACTGGAATGCCACCACCACCCGCTGCGATAACAATGACACCGTCTTTGATAAGCTCGCGGATTGTGCGTTTTTCTACGATGTCGATAGGCTTTGGGCTGGCTACGACTCGGCGCCAACCACGACCGGCGTCTTCCTTGACGGTCCAGTGATTGACTTTAGCGAGAGCTTTGGCTTGTTTTTCGTTGTAAAATTGGCCAATGGGTTTGGTCGGATTATCAAAAGCGGGGTCATTAACATCAACTACAACTTGTGAAATAATAGTTGCGACTTTACGATGCATGTTTTTCTTGGCAAAAGCATTGTGGATAGCCTGGGTTAACCAATAACCAATTTGACCTTGACTCATTGCGACGGCAGTTTCTAGAGGCATAGCAGGAGCTTTATCAGTAGAACCTTGCTCTTCATGAATTAGAATATTTCCAACTTGAGGACCGTTGCCATGTGCGACAACAATTTCATATTTGTCGGCAAGATTTGCAACGACAGAGCCGACGATGTTTGCAACTTTCTTTTGGGCTTCGGCAGTGACTTCACCATTCTTTTGCAAAGCATTGCCACCAAGCGCTAAGACTAAACGTTTTTTCATATTATTATTGTATCATAAATTGCTTGCGCTTAACTTAAAAATAATATATAATGAATTTATAAAATAAGGGCATCATATATGGATTTCTATGGAAAAGATTTCTTGCGGATTCTAGATTTTAGTGAGGATGAACTCAACTATATGCTAAACACCGCAGAATATTTTAAAAAAATAAAAAAAGAAGGCAAATCCCATAAAGTGTTTCCAAACAAAAATATTGCGATTTTGTTTGAAAAAACTTCTACAAGGACGAGGTGTTCGTTTGAAGTAGCTGGGTATGACCTTGGAATGGGTGTAACATTTCTAGACCCATCTGGTTCGCAAATGGGGCATAAGGAGTCAATTGCGGATACGGCGAGAGTTTTATCGCGTCTTTATGACGGGATTGAATACCGTGGATTTGACCAAGCTATTGTAGATGATCTGGCGAAGTATTCGGACGTACCGGTATGGAATGGTCTGACCGATGAATGTCATCCAACGCAGGCACTGGGCGATTTTATGACAATTGAAGAGCATTTTGGTTATTTGAAAGGATTAACTTTAGCCTTCGTGGGCGATACTAGAAATAACGTAGCTAACTCTTTAATGGCGATGAGCGCTAAAATGGGTGTGAATTTCATTGCTTGCGGGCCAAATCATTTGCGACCGTCTGACGATATTATTAATAAATGCCAACCAATTGCAGAGAAAAATGGTGCTACTATTACTATTACTTCAGACATCGCTGAATTAAATGGTAGGGCTGATGTAATTTATACTGATGTATGGTTATCGCTGGGCGAACCACAGGAAAAATGGGGCGAGAGAATTGAGCTTTTGAAACCGTATCAGGTAAATGCAGAAATGATGTCAAAGGCTAAAGAGACGGCAATTTTCTTACATTGTTTGCCTTCATTCCATGATTTAAATACGTCAATTGCGCGAGATGTAAATGAAAAGTTTGGTATTTCTGAGATGGAAGTGACAGACGAAGTGTTTAATTCGGAAAAATCGTTGGTGTTTGAGCAAGCAGAAAATAGGATGCATACAATTAAAGCGGTAATGTTTTTAACTTTAAACGAAAGGAAAAGTAAAAAATGAAAAAAAGTATAGTAAATTTTAGCGAGATTGCACCGCTAAAGAAAGTCTTGATGCATCGCCCTGGTGATGAGTTTTTGAATTTAACACCAAACACTTTGGAAAGATTGTTATTTGATGATATCCCGTATTTGAAACAAGCGCAGGAAGAGCATGATGCTTATGCAAACGCTTTGAGAGCGGAGGGAATTGAAGTTGTTTATATTACTGACCTTGTCGCAGAGGCAATAGAGGCTGGTGGTAGGACAGTAAGAAGAAAGTTTTTGGAACAATTTATTACTGAAGCTGGCGTAACATCGCCAAAGGTAGCAAAACACTGTTTTGATTATTTGAATTCATTTAAAAATACACGTGATATGGTAAAAAAATGTATTGCGGGTGTGGATATTTCTGAGCTTAAAAAACTCGGGAAGGTGTCTGGTTTTTATGCCACGCGCGATACTGGGCGGATGATTATTGATCCAATTCCAAATATTTTGTTCCAGCGTGATCCAATGGCGACTATAGGCCATGGTGCGACTTTGCATAAGATGTGGTCGGTGACGAGGACGAGGGAATCAATATTTGCTGAATATGTGTTTAAATACCATCCATTTTATGATGATGTGAAGCTTTATTATGATAGAACCGAACCATATTGTATTGAAGGTGGCGATATTCAAGTTCTGTCTCCGGAAGTAGTGGCAATTGGTATTTCGCAAAGGACAGAACCGGATGCAATTGCGGATTTTGCAAGAAACTTGTTTAAAGATAAGAACAATGCATTCAAATATGTGTTGGCGATTGATATTCCAGACGAAAGAAGCTTTATGCATCTTGATACTGTGATGACGCAAGTTGATGTGGATAAGTTTGCCGTGCAAGATGCAATTATGGATATTTCAACGATTTATGAGATTACTGCCGGACGCGGTGGTGAGATTGAAATTGTGGAAATCCATCAAAGCTTGACGAAAGTTTTGGAGAAATATTTGCATTTGAATAAAGTTGAGTTAATTAAATGTGGCAATGGTCGTAGAATTGATGCTGAGCGTGAGCAATGGAGCGATGGCGTGAATTTGCTTTGTATTCGCCCAGGTGTTGTTTTAGCATACGATAGAAATTTTGTGACAAATCAGGCATTGAAGCGACACGGAATTAAGGTAATAGAAATTCCAAGTTCAGAATTATCGAGAGGCCGAGGTGGCTCGCATTGTATGACGATGGCGCTCGTCAGAGAGGAGGCAGAATAGATTTATAAGTTGAGAGTAAATCTGAAGGGGGTACAAAATAAAGGAGAAAAATGAAAATAAACATAAAATCACGTAGAACAATAGACGTGAAAGAAAGAAAGACAATTAGTTTTAGGGAAGTTAGAACAATTAATTGGAAAGAGGTGCGACGAATTGATTTGATGGGGGAAAATATTAAAGTAAAAAGGATTTAAAATGTTTAGGAAGAAAAATCGAAGTAAAAAACGAGCACGTGCGATGCTTTCGGCGTATTCGATTATTATGATTTTGATTATTTTGCTTGGCATTTTGTCTCATGTCTTGCCAAAAGCAAAATATGCAATGGTTCCACCTGAAGAACCAGAGATGTCAGAGGAAATTGGTCCTGGTGAATGGGAAAGTGAAGCGCCAGCTGAAGTTCCGGCTGAAGGCGGGGCTTTGACATTGCCCGCTGGTGAATCGTTTGAACCTGCTGTGGGCGACGAAGTGACTGGCGAAAATGTGCCAGAACGAATGTTAACAGAGGCTCCAGTGGCTGACGATGGAATGTCAAATCGTAGTAGTGATGAAGCGATGCTAATATCAGAGAAAACTGAAGCTGCTGAGAATGAGTCTACTTTAAATGAAGAAGTAGTAACTGACGGTGAAGCGGCTGAAGTAGAAACATTTGACACTTTGGAAGCTTGTGAAGAAGTTTACGGCGAAGATGGCTGTGCTATTGTAGACGGCTCTGGTGTAGAAGGTGCTCAAGTTTGGCAAATTTTAATGTCACCGATTTTAGGGTTTGCCGATGCGATTGATGTTAGCATCTTTATTATGATGCTCGGTGGCTTGTTAGCAGTAGTAGCTAGGACAAAAGCCCTAGAAACTGGTATTAAATTGCTAGTACAAAAACTACATGGTAAGGAATATTTGTTGATTCTCTTACTAATGTTTATCTTCTCTATACTCGGTACAACTTACGGTTTCTTGGAAGAAAGCGTTGGGTTTTACGTACTTATTGCGGCGACAATGTTTGCGGCGGGGTTAGATCCGTTGGTAGGTGTTGCTACGATTTTGCTAGGTGCTGGTGCTGGTGTGCTTGGGTCCACAATTAACCCATTTGCTACTGGTGTGGCACTTTCAGCGATGAAGGATGCAGGAATTGAGTTTAATCAAGGTACAGTGATTCTGATTGCTGTAGTATTGTGGCTCACTACATTAGCGATTGCGGCGTTCTTCGTGATTAAATATGCAAAGAAAGTCCAACGTGATAAAGGCTCTACGTTCCTTAGTTTGCGTGAACAAGCTTTGGCGGAGAAAACTTATAGTAAATATTTGAAGTCGCATGATGATGAAGCAAAACTATCTGGAAAACAGATTGCTACATTGATTGTGTTTGGTATAACTTTCCTTGTGATGATTGTTGGATTTATCCCATGGGGTGAATTTGGAATTACTTTCTTTGATTCGTGGACAGGATGGTTAACTGGCGCATCGCTTGGGAACTGGTGGTTCTATGAAGCAGCTCTTTGGTTCTTGATTTGTGCAATTATCATTGCTATTATCAACCGCCAAGGTGAGCATGGATTTGTGGATGCATTTGTGGATGGTGCTGATGATATGATCGGTGTTATCTTAGTAATTGCGGTTGCACGTGGTGCTTCGGTGCTTATGGGTGAAACTGCAATTGATAACTTTATCATTTTCAACGCTTCACACTTCCTAGCTACTTTGCCAGAGATGTTGTTCGTACCACTAAACTACATTTTACATGTGATACTATCGGTATTGGTGCCTTCCTCATCTGGCCTTGCTACTTTGTCTACACCAATTATTGCGCCGGTGGCGGCAAATCTTGGTTACAGTACAAACGTAGCGGCGATGACAATCGTAGCTGCAAATGGTTTAGTCAATTTGATTACGCCAACCTGTGGCGCTATCATGGGTGGTCTTGCACTTGCTAAAGTTGATTATTCAACTTGGTTCAAGTGGGGAATTCGCGTGGTAGCTTGTATCGCGGTAGTGAACATTATCGTACTTTGTCTGTTCTCGTTGTAGACAGTCTACAAGAAATAGCCCTTCGGGGCTATTTTTTGTGCTATAATAAAGTTTATGGATAAACTACAGTTTGATGGGCCTGTGGTGCTTGCGATTTTAGATGGGGTGGGTCTTGCGGCGGATGGACCGGGAAATGCGGTGAGTAAAGCGCGGACAACGTTTCTTGGTGAAGCGGCGCGTAAGTATTTGCATGTTGCACTAGATGCTTCAGGGGAGGCAGTGGGACTTTTACCTGGGCAAATGGGCAACTCGGAAGTAGGGCATAATACGATGGGGGCGGGGAAGATTTTTAAACAGGGAATTGCGCATATTGAAGAAGCTTTTGCTACTGGAGCTGTATTTGAATCTGATGCTTGGAGGGGGGCAATTACAAGAATTTTAAGCGAAAACAGGGTAGAACTTGACAAAAATAGTAATTCGTGGTATAATGAGAGTATAGGACCTGCAACATTACATTTTGCAGGTATTTTCTCTGATGGCGGGGTACACAGTCATATTTCGCATTTAGAACAAATGATTGAAAAAGCTTACTCTGATGGAGTGCGACGGATGAGAATTCACGCGATTTTTGATGGGCGTGATGTACCACCTCAATCTGAGCCGAAATATATTCAGCAGATAGAAAACTTTGTTCATCGTTTCCCTGATGCAGATATTCGGATTGCTTCGGGTGGGGGGAGGATGGTGTGTGTAGCAGATAGATATGAGAATGATTGGAATGTAGTGGCAAGAGGTTTTAATATGATGATAAATGGGGAGGCTGATTATTTCTTTAAAAATGCTGAGGAGGCTGTGGCGGCTTTAAGAAAAACTAATCCAGATATACAGGACCAAAACTTGCCACCGTTTGTAATTGTGGGTGAAGATGATAAACCGATTGGGTTAGTAAAAAAAGGCGACGCACTAATTTATTTTGATTTTAGAGCTGATCGGGCAATTGAAATAGCGCAAGCATTTACCTATTGGGATTTTCCCTATTTTGATCGGGGTTCATATACTCCAGATGATGTGTATTTTGTGGGGATGACAGAATATAACACTGATACACATGTGCCTGAACATCGTTTGGTGGAACCGATTCATATTGAAGAGACGCTGAGTCGATTTTTGGCAGAAAGAGGTGTGTCGCAATTGGCTGTTTCTGAAACAGTGAAATTTGGGCATATTACCTATTATTTTAATGGAAATAGCTATGAAAAATCGCAAGGCGAGGATTTTGTGGAAATTGATTCTTATACGGAACCGTTTGAGACGAGACCATGGATGCGAACTGCTGAGATTACGGATGCAGTTTTAGAAAAGTTGCCTGATTATAAATTTGTGAGATTAAATTTCCCTGGTGGTGATATGGTAGGACACACTGCCAATATAGAGGCGACCATTACGGCGATGGAGGCGATTGATTTGTCGTTGGCACGGATTTATAGTGAAGTGGCAAAACTGGGAGGCTGCATGATTATAGTGGCAGATCATGGAAATGCTGAGGAGCTGTTAGATACTGATGGGCAGCCAAAGACTGCACACACTACAAATAAAGTACCATGTATTATTTGCGATGATACGGAAAATCGTGCAAGATATGGTTTGAATGATTTACAGATGCCTGGGCTTTCAAATATTGCTGCCACAGTAGCAACACTGTGCGGATTTAATGAATATCCGCAAAACTGGAATAAGTCGTTAATTAAATTAAATTAACCGCAAACGACGTTATTAGCGTGGAGCCAACCTTCTACGGAGCCACCATCTAGGAATTCGCCTTTAGTGGTAGCAATACGCATGGTGCCACCGTTTTTGATGTATTCATCAATTGGGTCTGTTATCATATATTCTTGATCTAACGGGCCAAAATCGTGTGCATCTACATATTCGGTAATTATATTGAGAAGCTCTGGAGATAGAATGTATTTAGATACATTGATTAGATTAGAAGGAGCTTCTTCTGGAGTTGGTTTTTCTACGACGCCTACGAGTTTGCCATCTTTTTCTGAAAGAACGCCGTATTTCTCTACTTTGGATTTGTCAATTTCTACGCCGAGAATAGCGGAGTCGTTTTCGTCTTTGACGGATTTAATTAGAGCTTCGGCGGCAGATTCCCCGTTCGGGTTCCAAATAAAATCATCGCCCATGAAAACTAGTACAGGTTCGTTTAGGTGATATTCTTTCATGACGAGCGCAATTGGTACGGCAGTGCCGTATTTATCGGCAGGGTCTTGAATGGTGTAATGAATAGTAACATCATCTGGTAAAGTTTTAGCTAATTTAAGTCGGTCTACTTTGCCGCGATCGGTAAGGTATTGATTAAGAGCGAGATTGTCTTTATAAAACTCTTGGACTTGGCAAGGTTCGGTATTTGATATGACCATATAAATATCTTTGACGCCGGCCTTAATGAGGTCTTGGACTGAGTAGTCAACAAGAGGGCGATTGCCGACTGGCAACATTGATTTTTCGATGATTTTGGTAATCGGTAGACGTCTGGTGCCCCAACCTGCTACCGGAATAATAGCTTTTGTAATCATAATAAGGTAATTATAGCATATAGAACTTTAGATAAAGGTTTTTAATGATGGAATATGTATTAAGATTAGAGTTCTTTGGCCATTTTTTCGAGTTTTCTAAAGTCGGTTTTGTTGGCACGAGTGAGGGGGAGTTCATCTAAGAAGATAATTTTAGTAGGGAGTTCATAAGATTTAAGGGAGATGCGACGACGACCTAGATTAAATGGTTCACTAGCGGTGGCACGGATTTGTTTACGTGTCTCTTCGTTATGTGGAACTTTATCTTTGGTAACGACGAAAGCGTATGGGGCGAGTTTGAGTTTTTTGTCGGGGCCCTTGACGACGTAGCATTTGTCAATTAAATCTGATTTGCTGACTGCGGTACGAACGACTTCGTAATAAACTTTGGCAGGGAGGTTATTAATGAAGAAAGTAGCGCGTCCAACAAGGGTGACATAGCCAGTTGGGGTGACATATGCGAGATCGCCGGTTTTGATAAATTTTTTACCTTTAATCGTGATGATTTTTTCGTCGTCTAACTCGGGACGATTATAATAGCGATTGAGGACATGTTTGCCGGTTACATAAAGAATGCCGGTTTTGCCAAAATCTAATTCTTCATTTGTTTCGGGATGTAAAACCATGACGTGAACGCCGGCCGGAACGATACCTACGGAATCTGGGTTATAAGCGGAACCGCCCACTGCGGTAGAAATCAGCCCTAATGCTTCCCCAACGCCGTAGCCATTACTAATTTTGATATCAGTAAGTCCACGAGATTTAAAGAAGTCTAGTGCGGCAAGGGAGGCAGATTTTTCAAGACGTTCGCCGCCTGAGGCAAACATTTTAAGATTACTAATGTCGGTGGATTTCTTGATGGATGGCATAGCTTCAAGAAGTGGTGGAATGCCGAAAATAGTGTTTGGATTTTTGCCGATATAATAGTCTAAATTGTCGTCATTGATGTCTGGAGTAAGGATTACTTCACCACCACCACAAATTGGAGCGAGGGTAGAAACCACGAAGCCATATGGGCAATCAAACTTGACATAATCCATCCAAGTATGAAGGTTTTTGTCCCACATCTTAACTTCGGATGCGACTTTAGAATAAATAGCGGAAGCAATAAGGTTTTGATTGGTGAAAACCATGGGCTTAGGACCGGAAGTGGAGCCAGAAGTGAAAGAGATTAAGGCTTCATTGTGAGGTTTAAAAGTGTTTTTTGGCACGCGTTCGCGATATTTGTCGGCAACAACTGCGATGTTAGTTTTGCCAAGCCAAAAACCATCTAGAGCATGAAATTCTATATCTTCGGTTTGCTCGTCGTCAGGGCCAGCTTCATCTACAGTGCGCCCGTCAAGATTGATAACATATTGTAATGATTTTACATCGTGTTTGAGATCATGGATGCGTTTGTCGCTATATTTATATGTGATGAGGAGTTTAGAATTAAATTCTTCCAAATAATGAATAAGGGTGTCGCGAGCGGTTTTTTCGTCTAGGAATGAAACTATGATGCCGAGACGATTGGCAGCGAGAAAAATGAGAACATTTTCGTACATAGAGCGGCCGGTAGCGACAGTAATAATATCGTGCTTTTTGATACCGAGTTGCAGGAAAGCTTTGGCTAGGATTTTGGCGTCTTGTTTGAGTTCGCGACGAGTAAAGTCTAGTTCTTTTTGGTTGATGACGATGTCATCCCAATGTCTGAAACTTGATAAATTGAATAATGCTGAAATGCTGATGGGCGGAACGAGCGGGTCCCGTTTTTGACCTTTAATTTTTAACATATTACCTCACTTTTGAATGATTTTATTATAGCATAAGTTATGTTATAATGTTAAGCATAAGTAATAAGAAAGGGTTTTTATGGATTCAAAACAGAATTTGAGTCAGGCTGTGGAACAAGTCGTGAGTCCTGCTGCGGGAGCAACACCGGCAATGGGACAAACTGTGAGACCTGTCGCAAATGCGCCAGAGAATCAAAACAATAATGTAGTTTTTCAGGATAAGCCGAAGAAAAATACTGCAATGATTCTAGGTATGGTGATTTTATTAATTTTGGCTATAGGTGGAATTGGATTTGGTGTATGGACAATGATGGATGGAAATCAACAAAGGGAACAATTAAATACACAAATTGAAGCACTTAAAAAGCAAAAAAGTGATTTAGATAGTCAAATCATTGAATTGCAAGCTGAAATTGAGCAATATAAGGCAGCAAGTAGTGATGTAACTGAAATTTTACCGCCAAATCAAGGTGAAGCTGAAGCGGTAGTTATAGAAAACAAATTCACAATTAAGAATGCTAATGGTGATATATATATGCAGTTAGATGAGCATTTAGTTGAAGAGATTGTTTCTTGTGAGCCAGGAACTGCTGAAGCTTCGGCGCAATTAACTTGTATTGTAAAAACAGCAGATGGGGAAGCAAAAGTTATTTATGATTACAATGAGCATTCATTAGAATTTGTTAAAACTACTGAATAAATTCGTTACTAGAACAGATTAATTAGCACTCTTGACATGAGAGTGCTAATTCTGTATAATAGAGGTATTATGCATGAAGAATTTAACGAAATAATGAATAGTTTGTCAGAAAATGCAAGATTTGCTTTGCAGAAGTCTGATTATTACGCAAAAAGATACAACAATGGTTATATGAGTACAGAGCATCTGCTTTTGGGTATTTTGTCTATGGATAATTCTACTGGAGCAAAGCTGTTGCGTGAGGAAGGCGCAACAGTTGAGGAGGTAGAAAAAGCCTTAAATAAAGTTGCAGTAGAGGTGCCTGGTTCAGAAATGGCGATGATGTCACTATCCGAGGCGGTAATTTTGACCTTAAGGATGGCACGAAATTTCACAAAAGAACAAGGATTAATGGTAATTGGGACAGAGCATATTTTACATGCACTTTTGTCGCAGCCGAATTCGCGAGCAGCTTTAATTTTAACTGGATTAAAGGTTGATAATGAAAGAATTTTGAATGAAATTGAAAAACTAGTAGAAGAACAAACGAAGGATGAGAGATTAAAGGCTGAAAAAGCTAAGTATATGAATAAAAAACAGCTGAAGTTTTTGTCACGATACGGGAAAGATTTAACAGAAGAAGCAAAGCAAGGCCATCTTGATACTGTAATTGGTAGGGAAAGCGAGATTGAAAGAGTAGTGACTGTATTGTCACGACGCACGAAATCTAATCCGATTTTGATTGGTGAGGCTGGTGTAGGAAAAACGGCGATAGTGGAAGGTCTGGCTACGCGAATTGCTAATAACGAGGTGCCAGGAAGTTTAATTGGTAAACATATTTATCAGGTGGATCTTTCTTCCCTTGTGGCTGGGACAAAGTTTCGTGGTGAATTTGAAGAAAGAATTAAGGGCGTGATTGATGAAGCGACGGGTGATGATACGATTTTACTGTTTATTGATGAGATTCATTTATTATGTGGTGCTGGTTCTGGTGAGGGGTCGATGGATGCAGCTAATATTCTGAAGCCGGCGTTGGCGCGCAATACGATAAATCTTATTGGTGCGACGACTTTAGATGAATACCGGAAAACAATTGAAAAAGATAAAGCACTTAGTCGTAGATTCCAGACTGTTATCGTGGAAGAACCTTCGGCGGCCGTGACTTTACGAATTCTAAAAGGAATTAAAAGTCACTATGAAAAACATCATGGTGTAATTATCCCGGACGAATTGCTTGAAACTGCAATTGTAATGGGGCAAAGATATATAAATGATAGATTCATGCCCGATAAGGTGATTGATATTATTGATGAGGCATCGGCAATTTGTAAAGTGGCAGCGGATAAAAAGGGCGGCGGTAAGTATAAGAAGATGAAGATTGAAAAATCACAACTTGAAAACAAGATTACTGAAGCGGCTGAAAAAGAGAATTATGAAAAAGCCGCAGAGTATAAGACAGAACTTGCTAGACTTGAAAAAGAGATTAAAAAACTAGAAAAATCCGGTGTTAAGAAAAATATTAATCCTAAGCTAACAGAAGAAAATTTGGCAACAGCAGTATCTTTGAAAACAGGGATTCCAGTATCTAAAGTGCATGGATCGGAAATGAAGATGCTTTTAGGATTGGAGGATGAACTCAAGAAGTCAGTAATAGGTCAGGACGAAGCAATTGCGGCGGTGGCAAAGGCAATTAGGAGAGGGCGATCAGGAATTACGGACTCGCGTCGTCCGATTGGTTCTTTCCTGTTTATGGGCCCGACTGGTGTAGGAAAAACGGAGCTTGCGCGAGTGATTGCGAGAGAAGTGTTTGGGGGTGAAAATGCATTGGTTAAAATTGACATGAGTGAATTCGGCGAAAAACACAATGTGTCACGATTAGTGGGTGCTCCAGCTGGTTATGTTGGTTATGATGATGGCGGTAAATTAACAGAAGCAGTGCGTCGTAAACCATATTCTGTGGTTTTATTTGATGAAATTGAAAAAGCGCATCCGGATGTATTTAATTTGTTACTGCAGATTTTGGAAGATGGTGTTTTGACAGATGGACAAGGAAATAAGATCAAATTTAATAATACGATTGTAGTCTTAACGTCCAATCTTGGGTCGGCAGATATGTATAGAGAATCAGAACTTGGTTTTACGGCAAAAACTGCAAAAGATAAAAAAGCCTTAGCAGAGGAATATGAGGAAAACAAATCATATGCAATGAAAGCATTAAAGAAAGTAATGCGGCCAGAGCTTATTAATCGTTTGGATAATATTTTAGTGTTTCATGCTTTAACTAAAAAAGATGTTGAAAAAATATTTGATAATTTGATTAATGATTTGAAGAAACGATTAGCAACAAAAGGAATTGGGTTAAAAGTTGATGAAAAAGCCAAAGAATACTTAATCCGTGAAGGTTATGATCCAAAGAATGGAGCAAGGCCACTCAGGCGCAAAATTGAAGATGAGGTTGAGTCGTTGCTGTCTGAAGAGATTATTGCAGAAACTTTAAAGAAAGGTGATATACCAACGCTAAAGTATGTAAACAAGAAACTTAAACTAGTAAAGGAGTAATTATGGCAAAGAATTATTTAGTACCTACAGTAGTAGAGGAAACGAATAAGGGGGAAAGAGCATATGATATTTATTCGCGCTTGCTGAACGATCGGATTGTATTCCTCGGCGAGGACGTGAATCCGCATACAGCTAATTTGGTAATTGCACAGTTATTATATTTAGCTCATGAAGATAGTAAAAAACCAATTAAACTATATATTAATTCGCCTGGTGGTTCCGTATATGATGGTCTTGCGATTATTGACACAATGAATTATATAGAGCCAGATGTTGAAACAATCGGAATTGGTTTGCAAGCTAGCATGGGAGCGATGCTCTTGTCTTCGGGCGCAAAGGGTAAAAGATATTGTTTGCCAAATGCAAGGATTATGATTCATCAGCCTTCGTCTGGTACGGAAGGTAAAATAACCGACCAGGAAATTATGCTTCGCGAAGGGGTATTCTTGAAAAAACGTTTGGCAGAGATATTTGCGAAGAATACTGGCAAGGATTTGAAGCAAGTTGAAAAGGATATGGACCGCGATAATTGGATGAGCGCAGAAGAAGCGAAAAAGTACGGGATTATTGACGAGATTATTGACTAATTATCACTTGACAATAATGGCTAATTTTTATTGTTTATGCTAAAATATAAGCATGACTATTAATGCTGATGTTTCTGATGCAGCTGGTAAGGAAAAAAAGTCGAATACTTTTTTGACGATTCTTTTATTCGTGGTTGTTGCGATAGTTGTTATACTTGGAGCTTTGGTAATAATTAATGCATTGAATAGAAACGGTGGAGTAAATGGAGATGCGGAACCTTATGCGCGCGCCGAACTAAAAGACTATATTAAAGGTATTGATTGGGAAGCGGAAGAAACCGGGGATGTTGATGAGGGTGCGAAAGTTTATGAAAAGGCTTTAGCTGAAAGTATTAATGATGAGGACAAACTTCTTAGCTTGCGTATTGCTTTTTCGGTTTTTCTTACGCAGTATAACTATATGGAAGAAAGCCTGGAACAACTAAATCTTGCTAATCAAGCAGAACTTTCTGACAGACAGTTGATGAAACTATACATTGCTTATCGTGATTATTATCTTTTACTTGATGATTCGGAAAACGTTGAATTATATAATTCTAAGATTAATGCACTAGTAGAAAAGAATAATTATAGTGATCATGAGGAGTTTTAAATGAAGAAACTGATGGGGCTAATCATTGTGGCAATTGCGGTGGGTTTTTTCTTGCCGTCTGGGATGGTTTTTGCTGCTTCTGGTGGTGCGAACCAGGGGACATCTCCTGTCGGTGGCGGCTGCAATTATTCTTCTTATGAAGATTGGTGGGATGAATGTTTTGGTTATTCTTGGCAGGCATATATAGTAACGAACGATTTACCTAGTAGTAATACTGTGACATTTCACTACACTACAGAAACTGGTGGTGCAGTCTATTTGCATTATTGTAAGAAAGGGCAGACTATTTATAATTATGGATTTGAAGTTCATAATGGTAGTAATTCAGCTGGTACTCAAGTTTCTACTCAATCTAATAAAAATGGAACACAAGCTAGATGGCGTGATGGAGGGGTGGCATTGGGAGCATACGGTGGTTATTTAAACACTACTGGTAGTTATTTAAGAGCGGACCACTACGAAACGGCTAATTATGTTAAAGAAAAGTATCAAAAAATGGTGGAGTATGATAAGAATCACGGGACAAATTTTACGCATGGTACTACTTGGGAAAATGTGGGGTATTTTTGTTTTGATCCTGGAGCTGAAGAAGCTACTCTTACATTAAAAAGTGTAGATGTAAACGGCAATTCATTGGCGAGCGTCGCAAATCTTGCGGATAAAACCGTGAAGGTCAAAATTAATAGTTTTGGAACAATTAAACGAAACACTGCTTCTGGATATAATTATCTTGGATATAAACAAGATGCTCCTAATACGGCTGGATGGAATGGGAGAGCAGTGTTGCCTAATGGGAATGTGTTGTTTTGCGGTAATAATAACCAGCCAACTAACGGTGATGCGTCTTGTGTCACTAGCGATAGTTTCGTGCGAAAAATGACTGCCAACTATACGGTTTACGCAATATATGAAAAAAATATAGTTGAAGGAAAATCTGATGTTGTTACGAATAGCACTGGTTGGCAGAGAGTTGATAAAATAGCAGATACATATTGGATAGAAAATTGTTCCCCTGTAGATGGATGTAATGTTACCTTTGAACATTCTTTGAGAAGACAGTCTGGCGTTGGGAATTCTGCCTATACTATTAAACGAGAATCTAATTATTGGGATGAGAGCCGTCAACTAGGCGTTGAATCAAAGGATCCACTGAAAGGGGGGACGGAAACTTTTCCAAATGGAAATGGTAAAGCGGTTGTAGAAAATACTGAAACATTGACTTTATATCCGGGGCAGAAAGTTTGTGAAATAATGACGTTTGACTCTGCGCCAGGTCTAAAAGATAAAGCGACTTTAAAAGTGTGTGCTGGCGCTAAAGGGGATGCTCAACCAGGGGACGAAGTTTTATTAGATATAAAAGTGAAAAACGATAGCGTTAATAAATATAATAATTATGCTGATGTGGTTTATGCAAAGCCTGGAGATGATTTAACATACAAAGCGACATACCATCCAAGATTGCAATTTGCGTTTAATCTCGTTCCGGAAGCAATTAAAATTGATGGTGGCAATAAAATTGCAAATAATAATGGTTTGACTATGGAGAGGTTGTTTAACGACAATAATGGGACGATGCAGGATTGGAAAAATGCCTTTTCGGTAGAAAGTAGTGGGCTATTAACAGAATATAAAAAGAATTTTCCATATACTATAGGTGATACAACAGGACGAGAGGAGTTTAATTCGTATAGTTTAACAAAAAATGATGCAGGAAAAAGTTTAAATGAAACCGCAAAGATTAATGCAAATAATGATACTAAAACAACTCCAAGTAAAATTTTCTTCGTAAATGATGGCGATACTCTTGTGGGCAATATAGCAACTGATGCAGTGGATGATATTGCAAAAGCGATAGCACCGTATAATTATAAGAATTCTACAAATATAACGAAGCCCACGGCTAGCGCGATAGTTTTCGCCGGCGAAAACGAAAATGTAGATTATGATGTCGTAGTGGATAAAAAATATAACGGGTTACTTGAGGATGAATATGCAACCATAGTGCGAAACTCAAAACGAAAAATTGAACTTTGTTATAATAATTGGGCAGATTGCCAAGAAAGTACATTTAAGACGGAGAATTTGAATGACAGCAAATATAATAGAGAGGGGTCTAGTGTCTCTGAGACAATAAATATTGTTATTCCTGATGTGCCGGCTGGGAGTAGAGTTTGGATTAGGTCAGCAGTTTATCCAAAGGATAGCGGTCCGGATGATAATATTAATGCAGAATATTACGATGTGAGTGATGCGACGTCTTGGGCTTATTCTGATTGGATTGAGTTGATTGTAGCGAAGAAACCTTCTCTCCAGGTTTGGGGCGGCAATGTGTATTCTGCTGATGTTTTAAATGTTCCGTTTGCAGCAAAGTTGCATGTTGATGGTTTTGGGGATGGTTACAATATCAATAAAAATATTGGTTATTATGTTTTTGGTAGCTGGACCGAACTTAGTTTAGTCTCGTTAAAGGAAAACACCGGTTTTGGCAGTGGAGCAAGTATGGGATATGTTAGTAATAGTGGCGGTGCATTAAGCCCTTCATATAATTCGTTTAATTCTGATGGTCTTAATCCGGGTGGTAGTTTAGAAACGTCTCTAAACTTCTGTGTTAGGAGCGTATTAACATTTGCGAATACGACTAGTGGAACTAGTTTAATGTGTAAAGATAAGACGCCTGGTCTTGGTGCTTCAGGTTCGGGTACTGCCGAGAATAATAAGAGTTCGCTCATTGCGAGATTCGTAAATGCGACTCCCGAAGAACGAGAACAAAGACATATTGTTTACGAAGAGTATGATGATTATACTATAGGTGGGACTGTGATTCCTAAGGGCACAACAAGAGTGATTAAAGCTGGTAAAATTACTGTTGGTGGCGATATTTATTATGAGGATAATTATTCTACACTTAGACAAATACCAAAACTAATAATATATGCAGATGATATAGATATAAATTGTAATGTAAATAGAATTGACGCAGTATTAATTGCGGAAGGTAGCGTTAATACATGTGCCAATTCCGAAGATACTAATTCGTCGGCTAATTCGCGACAGTTAATTATTAACGGTTCAATTATTACAGATATTTTGGAAGCTAATAGAACTTACGGGGCGGCTAGTGGCTCTAACTCTATTATCCCTGCAGAAATAGTGAATTATGATGCTACACTTTATCTTTGGAGTTCTAATAAGGCGGATGTAAGTAATTCTGGTAGACTTATGGAAACTTATACTCACGAGTTATCACCAAGATACTAGAAAATGGTAGCTCATTCTTAAAAACTTATGATATAATATGGTTATGGTTGTTGATGAGCACGAGGAGGGTTTTTCTCAGAATAGATCTTTAATTATTATATTAGTTATTTTGTTTGTAATAATTATTGGCTTGATAATTGGGATTGTCTTAGTAAGAAAGCCAATGCCGTTTTTTAATGGCGATTCGGTTTCATCAGTTGAAAACTGTGATGATAAGAAAAATAATTATAACGAAGAAGCTTGTACTGAGAATATTTCTAAAAAATCATATGATTTATATTTAGAAAACTATGATGAGAATGATAGTGAAGACAATAATGAGACTGCATTTTTGGCTGGTTTAGACTATTTGAACAAACAATATAATAACGCTGAAGCTAGAAGTTTAAAAAATGATATTGCTGCTGCTAGGGTTAATTATTGTGCTTCTTACGGGAAATACGAAATAGCTTTTGACTATTCATCATTTGTTGATGAAGAGCTATTGTCACAAGAAGATAAATATTATTATTTTACAAATATGAGTGATGTGTATTATGGACTGGGGAACGAAGAGCGGGGGTTAAAGTATAAGGAGCTTGCAATAGACAATATGACTGAAGAAATAATGAAAAATGGGAGAGGTTAAATGAAGAAAAACGTAAGAAAGTTAGCTTCTTTAGTTGGTTTTATCCTCTTGATAGCTATGTCTTTGTTTAGTGGTAATGATAGAGCTATGGCAGCAGATGTTATTATCTCAAATGGCGGAACACTGGGTGGTGGTTGTTATGATTGGTGGGATACTTGCTTTGGTTCTACTTGGCGATGGTACCCGTATAACTATACGACTTCTCCCGGGTCTAATTGGTGGGATTCGGTTTCGTATAATTATTCAACTGATACGGCTACTGTTTATGGACCTACCAATGAGGTGAATGGAGGCTCAATTAGTGGATGTGCAAGATATGGCGGATATTTTCGTCAGGGGCTAGAGACACACCATAAGGAATGGAATGGTGCAATAACATTATATTATCACCATGTTGGAGCTGTATCGCAACAAGGGGCTGGTTATGTTACCAATCGGATAGTGACTGATAATGCCGGTGGGCGAAAGACATATAGTTGGGATACGGTGAAGAGCATTTTTGAAAGTCTTGGAGGCGAGAAATCAACTTATGACGGCAATAAAAAATATTATGTAAATAGTAGTGGCGGCGTAGCTAGATTTAGTACGATATCAATGTTTTGTGCATATGACCCAGAGAAACATACTCTATCGGCTTATGCGATTGATCAAAGTGGCAATTTATTGAATAATGGCAACAGGATTGATAGCGCGTCGGGGTCTAATGGGCAGAAAGTGGTTGTTTCTAGAAAAAAATTTACTACCCCAGCTGGCTACACTTGGACTTATCACTGGAAATATTACGATAACAAAGCGACGGATTGGGATAGTAGAAGTGAAACTGCTGATCATAGCGAAATTGACTTTTATTCTCATACGATGAATGTGGATAAAAAGGCTTTTGCGGTTTATCAAAGAAATAGTTTTCAAGGACGTGCGGATGTAGCTAAAGGGACGAGTTATGCGGATGCGGCCGCTACAGATAAAACATCCACTGGTTGGCAGTCTGATTCAAAGGACATGGGAACATTTTCTATAAAAGGTTGTCCGGATGAAGGTTGTTCGGCACGATTTGTGTTAAGACTAAAGACTACTGCCGGCGATGGTAGCACTGTTTATACTATAAGAAAAAATGGTAGTCCTTTGTCAGATTATAATGGAAAGACTATAAATCCAAAAACAAATTCTACTGGTTCGCCTAATTGTAGTAATGGTGAATGTTGGGTTGCTTTTACGGAACATTTAGATCCTGGGCAAACTACTTGCTATTCGATTACTTTTAGGCCATATGGCGGTAAAAGCAATGATGCGACGTCTATAGAAACGGTCTGTGCTAAGGCTGAACCAACAAAATTTGAAGGGAAAACTAGCGTAAGTGGAAGTATAACTGGCACTACGGATTGGAATAATGGTGAAAAATATTCTAGAGTAGCAATACCAAATTGTTCACCTGTTAGTGGCTGTAAAATTACGTTTGATCATAGAATGAGAAGACAGAATAATGAGGGGGTTGGCACTAGTAAATATTATATTACTAGGACTTCTAATTTAACTGATTCTAGTTCTGATAGGCGCATTGAAGAAAGAGATAAAGTTAGTCCTTTAGGAAAAGGGCCCTTTAGTGGAGCGGAAGCAGAAGTATATAGAAGTGAAGAATTGACGTTATATCCTGGAATGGTTGTTTGTGAGTCATTATACTTTTTGCCAAATAATGAGCCTGCAACAATTAGTGGAGAAAAATATGTGCCTTCGGAGCTTTGTGTGTCTGCGGAGGGCGATGGACAACCGCCAGATCCTGAATCGGATATACCAGAAGATCCAGATAAACCTTCTGGCGATGCTTCTTATTTAAATATAAAAGTACGAAATGCTAATGTTAGCAAATATGATAAATATCAGCGTTTAGTTTATGCAAAACCTGAAGACGGTTTGGACTATCGTGCAGTTTATAATCCAAATCTACAATATACTTATTATTTGCGACCCCAGGGATTGCAGATAAATGGTGGTACAGTTTCTTCTAATAATAATTTAGCCCAAATGTGGGAGTTCTTTAATAGTAATAACGGAAATCTGGCGGATTGGAATAATGCTTTTGGTGTTAAAAGAGATAACTTTGAAGGCTCTGTGTTTAAAAACCTACCGCCATTATTAGGAGGGAGCTATGCCTTAGGAAGCGTTGTGCGTAGGACTGAAAAGGATCCAAACGGAGATAATAATCATTATATTGTCGATCGTAAGGATGTGGGGCGAGAATTGACTGAAACAGCAAAACTTAATAATTTTGTTGATGAAAATAAGACTACTCCTACTCAAATAACTTTTAAGGATAGTAATGGTATTAATGTAGGGAATGTAATTACGAATGGGGATGTTGGCAATATTGCAAAAGCCTTAGTACCATATAATTACACTACTAGTATTAATGTGGATATACCGGATAGGTTTAGCTCTGGCGAAGAAGGGACGACTGACATTTATATTAAAGTAAATCCTAAAGGAAACCAATATACTACGAATAGTAGTGATGAAAAATATGCTACTAAAGTGAATCAAGCGAGAATAAAACTTGTTTTATATGTGCCGGGTGCTGGGACGACGAAGAATGGTGATAGTAATTTTGGAAATCTTGATTCGGATCTTTGCAGTAGATATGGTGGAAGTTCAATTTGCCAGTCAAAAGATGTGCCGGGACCGGGGAGTACGTTTACTTTTAATAGTGACGGGAATCTTGATGGTTTTGAGGAGGGGAAAAAGGTAGGGAAGTTTTATGTGCCAGACCTTGATGCAGGAACAGAAGTCTGTGTAGCTGCAGCTAACTACCCTTCTACGAGCGGCGCTGACACTAATATTAATGCAAGTGGGGATGGCAAGTGGAATGTTTCGGATTCCAAGTGCTTCAAGATCTATAAGAAGCCTTCCCTTCAAGTTTGGGGTGGTAGCGTTTATTCTGCAGGCAAATTAAATGTACCGTATGCTGCTAAGAAACATGTTTATGGTATTAATGATTATGGTATTAATAGCACGAATAGTTATTATGTTTTTGGTAGCTGGACCGAACTTAGTTTAGTCTCGTTAAAGGAAAACACCGGTTTTGGCAGTGGAGCAAGTATGGGATATGTTAGTAATAGTGGTGGTGTATTAAGCCCTTCATATAATTCGTTTAATCCTGATGGTCTTAATCCGGGTGGTAGCTTAGAAACGTCTCTAAACTTCTGTGTTAGGAGCGTATTAACATTTGCGAATACGACTAGTGGAACTAGTTTAATGTGTAAAGATAAGACGCCTGGTCTTGGTGCTTCAGGTTCGGGCACTGCCGAGAATAATAAGAGTTCGCTCATTGCGAGATTTATAAATATTAGTGAAGAAGAAAAGAAAAAAATAAAGTATTATAGCGTTAATGAACTAAGTGGTCTTGTCGCTAGAGAAGAAGATCAGGATGCGTTTGATAATAGCGGAGAAGAATTGATTATAAAGAAAGGTAAAACTGTGGTTATAGATGCGGTGAATGGCTTATCAAGGCATTATGTCACTATAGATAAAAATATTCGTTATGAAGATGGGTATGCGACTTTAAGCGATATTCCTAAGTTGATTATTTATGCAGACAATATCTTAATAAAATGTGCTGTGTCGCGAGTAGATGCCGTATTAATTGCAAATAATAATGTAAATACTTGCAGCGATAACAATTTAAATGAGGATTCTCGTGAGCGCTCTAATCAATTATTGGTTAATGGCACTATTATTACTCATGAGATGAATGCAAATAGGACCTATGGTGCGGCTAAAGGCTCTAATTCTATTATTCCAGCAGAAATAATAAATTATGATACTACGCTTTATCTTTGGGGGTCTAATGAAGCAGATGTGTCTGAGTCTGGCAAACTTACCGATACTTATTCTCATGAGTTGTCGCCGAGATTTTAAATTATTTCTGTTATAATAGATTATATGAAACAGAGGAGTCAGTTTGTTTGCCAGCAATGCGGGGCTGTTTATGCGAAGTGGGTTGGGCAATGCAGTAATTGTGGTGCTTGGAACTCGTTAATGGAACAAGTGGCTGAATCGGTTGAAGCAGCTGGAAAAACGGCGATTGCTAAGGGTGCCGTGTCTGGGAAAAAGTTAAATTATGCAAAAATTTCTTCTATTACTCCCTCAGACGCTAAAGCGAGGCTTCTTACGGGTTTTTCTGATTTTAATAGAGTGCTTGGTGGTGGAATATTGATGGGCTCCGTGTGTCTGTTGGCTGGACAGCCCGGGATGGGCAAATCTACTATTTTGATGCAAATCTGCGCTGAAGTAGCAAAGAAACACAATGTACTTTATGTGTCTGGCGAGGAAAGTGCGGGACAAGTAAAACTAAGGGCACTAAGACTCGGTGCGGAATCTGACAAGTTGTCGTTTGCGGCCTCGTGCTCAGCTAATGATATCGCAAAAACAATTGAAACTGGCGAGTTTGATTTAGTAATTGTGGATTCTATTCAGACTCTTGCGATGGATGAAATCTCTTCGGCACCGGGTACTGTTTCACAAGTAACGAATTGTGGCAATTTGATTATTAGAGCAGCGAAAGCGACTGATACGGCAGTAGTAATAGTAGGACATGTGACAAAGGATGGTACGTTGGCTGGTCCGAAAGTTTTGGAACATTTAGTTGATGTGGTATTAAATTTTGAGGGTGATAGATATGGTGGGTTCAAAACAGTAAGAGCGGTAAAAAATAGATTTGGCTCAACTAATGAAGTAGCGATATTTGAGATGGTGGACACTGGTTTACGCGAAGTAGCTAATCCATCTGCGGCGCTTTTGGCGGAAAGAACAAATACTGACGGCTCAGTGATATTAGCAACTTTGGAAGGGAATCGGCCGATTTTAGTAGAGATTCAAGCTTTGGCTACTAAATCTAATTATGGTTATCCGAAACGCACTGCTTCGGGGTTTGATTTAAATCGGTTAAACTTGTTGATTGCAGTATTAGAGCGAAGGACTAAACTACGCTTATCAGACAAAGATATTTTTGTGAATGTAGTAGGCGGGATGAGACTATCTGATTCGGCTGCTGATCTTGCCGTCTGTATGGCGATTGCTTCGGCGGTAGCGGGGCGCAAACTTGATGAGAAATATGTTGTATTTGGCGAAGTAGGATTAGGTGGAGAAATACGTTCAGCGTTTAGAGCAGACCAGAGAATTGCGGAAGCAAAAAAGCTGGGTTTTGCTCATGCGATTGCTCCGGCGACAATTAAAGATAAATTTGTAGTGCCAGCGAAAGATTTACGTGAAACATTAATAAGGTATGTAAAATGAAAATTTTGGGAATTGATCCTGGGATTGGAATTTGTGGTTTTGGATTAATTGAAACTAATTCGCGAGCAGGAGCGAAAGCGCTTGACTACGGTGTAGTTCGCACTACGGTGGATGCGCCAATCCCTTCACGTTTAAAAGAATTGTATGATTCCCTTGTCCAGGTTTTTGACGAATGCAAGCCAGAAATAGTAGCAGTAGAAAAGCTGTTTTTCTCTAAAAACATTACAACTGGAATTGTAGTAGCAGAGGCAAGGGGTATTGTACTATTAGTTGCAGAGCAAAAAAATATACCGGTTTATGAATATACGCCAAATCAGATAAAAATGTCATTAACTGGATATGGTGCCGCAAAAAAGGCACAGATTGAAGAAATGGTAAGAGTGCATTTGGGGCTTGAGACAAAACCAAAGCCAGATGATGCGGCAGATGCATTGGCGGTTGCTATAACTTGTAGTTTCTTGTATCATTTGGGTAATAAGGAAAAGTATAAGTTTGCAAATAACAGAAAGGAGGATGATGATAGCTCATATTAGAGGTGTAGTGGAAGAAAAATTTGGAACAAATGGAGTCATACTAGATGTTCGTGGTGTTGGATATGAAATGCTGGTGCCAGTACCAGATTATGAAGACTGTGTTTTGAATGAGGAGAGAAAGTTTTATACATATCATCAGGTGAGAGAAAATGCAGAGGAATTGTATGGCTTTTCGTCTTTAGTGGCAAAGAAACTATTTGAACTTTTAATATCAGTGCAAGGTGTGGGTCCGAAGGCGGGAATTGCGATAATGTCACTAGCAGACGCAGAAGAAGTTAGAAATGCAATAGCAAATGGCGACGTAGCGTTTATTTCAAAGGCAGCAGGAGTAGGAAAAAAGTCAGCAGAAAGAGTAATTGTAGATTTGCAAGATAAGGTAGGCATACCGAGCAAATACGGTGCAGCAGAAGTGAAATTTGGTGGCGGAAAATCTGATGAGCCAGATGAGGCACTAGATGCTTTAATTGCTCTTGGTTTTCCGCTTAAAGAAGCAACCGCGGCGTTAGAAAAAGTAGACAAGACTTTACCAGTAGAAGAACGAGTGAGACTGGCTTTGAAGGGTTAGTATTTATATTTAAGTAAGGGGGAACCAAGTTATTTTTTCGTAGTTTTCGCCAGAGACTGAGGCGACAGCAAGTAAAGGATCGTAGTTTTTTAATTTTGAGTTTTGATATTTGAGATATGACTCAGCGGCAAATTGCATTTGGTGTAGTTTGCTATGCGTAATAGCGTTTAAGCCGTCACCGCGGACTGGTGATTTACGGTACTTAACTTCTGTGAAATAAATATAATTATTTTTAGTTGAAATGATATCAATTTCATAATAATAAGTTTTGTGATTATTTGCGACAATCGTATGACCTAGTTGTTTTAAATAGGCGGTGACGGCTTGTTCAGCTTGTTGGCCAGTTTTGGTAGTGTTTTTCTTGGCCACGGATTTTTGCGAGATAAAACTGGACAGTGATTTGCAGGGTTCATAGGATTTGCGGTGCTCTTCGGTCAGACCGTATTTGTAAATAGCATTTAGGTGAGCTTTTGTGCCATAACCGACGTGTTTTTCAAAACCGTAATTTGGAAACTTGTTTGCGAGGTTTATCATGTAGTTGTCGCGAGCAACTTTAGCAATAATGGAGGCAGCAGAAACTTCTTTGATTTGAGAGTCGGCTTTGATGAGTGTGGAAGTGTATTTTTCTAATGGAGTGTTTTTGAGAAAATTGATTTTTCCATCAATTATTATCTGTGAAAAAGGTACGTGAAGTCGTTGAACTGACTTCACGGCGCGATGTGTGGCTAGTTGTAAAGCTTTAGAAATGCCGATTTTATCTAATTCGTCGGCAGGTACCCAGCCAAGGCCGGCGGCGGAATTTTCTAGTATTAAGGTACTGAGTTTTTCGCGTTTTTTAGCAGTGAGTTTTTTGGAATCGTTTAGCTCGGTAAACCATGCTTGTTCTTCTTCTGGAAGAATAACTGCGCCAACGACAAGTGGACCCGCAAGGGGTCCACGTCCAACTTCATCAATTCCAAGAATCGGCATTAAGCTTCTTTAGCCTCTTCAGGTTTTTCTGCTTTAGGTTCCTCGGCTTTTTCTTCTTTGGCTGCTTTAGGTTCTTCTGGAGTTTCTACTACTTCAACTTCAGGAGCGTCTGTTTGTGGTTCTTCGGCAGGTTCTTCTGGCACAGTAACATCATTTACGGCGTTACGGTCAAAATCTTTACCTGTGAGACGAGCAGATTTACCAGAGCGTTCACGTAGGTATGTAAGGTTATTGCGACGAACTTTAGAACGTTTTGTAATAACGATTTTCTCTACGAGAGGAGAATGGATTAAATAGGATTTCTCAACTCCGACACCTGAGGTTACCTTGCGGACTACGATACGTGCGGTGTGAGAATCTTTGCGGTCGGTACGGATTACGACTCCTTCAAAAGTCTGAAGACGGAATTTGTTACCTTCCTTGATTTTCTGAGTGACTCTAACGGTGTCACCGGACCGAACATCTACGACGGCTTTCTTTTTTTGCGCATCGCCAATTTGCTTTAGAATAGAAAAACTCATATTTTACCTTTGTTATTAGACAATTATCTGTTATTTTAACATACATTTGATAAAAATTCAATACTTTTTATCTGAAAACAAAAATACTGATTTTCGGGAGCGCTCCGGGTCGCTAGGCCAAGCCTCGCTCCCTCTAATTAGTATTTTTGTTTTCAAACATTAAACTTAAATTCTACGACGTCTCCGTCTTGCATGACGTAGGTTTTGCCTTCAGTGCGGAGTTTGCCGGCGGCTTTTACTGCTTGTTCGGAGCCGAGTTCTTTAAGGTCATTATAGTTACAGATTTGAGCCGCGATGAAACCTCGCTGGAAATCAGTGTGGATAGTGCCAGCGGCTTCGGGTGCAGTGGCGCCTTTTTTGATAGTCCAGGCACGGCACTCTTTTTTGCCGGCAGTGAGGAAGGATTGAAGACCGAGCGTTTCGTAGGCTGCTTTGATGAGCTCGCCTAATGCGTCATCTTTAACTCCGTAGCTTTCTAGAAATTCCTTGCGTTCGTTACGGTTCATACCAGACATTTCTTCTTCAAGTTTGGCGTTGACAAAGATTGCTGCGGCAGGTTTTACGAGCTCTTTCAAATTGGATTGAAGTTCAGTGTCAGTAAGGCCTTGTTCGTCGACATTGAACATGTAGATGACTGGTTTGTCAGTGAGGTAGGGAATGTTTTCATCTTCTGGTGATTTTTTGCGCTTGGATTCGACTTTAGCGCGGGTTTCTTCGTCGGCTAATTGTAGTTCTAAGTTGATGATATCGATATCATCTTTCGCTTGCTTGATGATGTCGTCTTCGGGTTTGTTGTCGGCTCTTACTATATCATCGTTTTTGAAGGCGCGGACTACGTGGCAGATGGCTTGGCATTCGCGGATGTGGGCAAGGAATTTGTTGCCGAGACCTTCGCCTTTGGATGCACCTTGTACTAAGCCGGCAATATCAACAAACTCAACGGTGGCTGGGATGATTTTGTTGGTGTCATACATTTTAGCAAGTACGTCTAATCGTTCGTCTGGTACTGGAACAATGCCAACATTTGGCTCAATGGTAGCAAAAGGATAGTTGGCAGCAAGTGCGCCAGCGTTGGTGAGTGCGTTAAATAATGTAGATTTGCCGACGTTAGGCAAACCGACGATTCCGATTTTTAAATTCATAACCAACCTGTTTATTTTATATCTGTTATTATACCATATTTTGCTTGGAATTGCTGTTCGTAAGTGGATAATAGTTCTTTGGCGTAGTTTAAATTATTTGTGATGTCTTCTAGGGTTTTGATCTGATATAGTTTCTCTAGCTCAGCTGCTACTTCTTTTGGTAAGTGATTAGAAATATGACATAAATAATAATCTATATGATTAGGCGTATAAATAAGTCTGGCGATGGTGACTAGGGGATTAGCAACATTGTCGACATATTTTGAATAGGCTTCGAGATACTGTTTGCGATTAATATATTTTTTGACGCGACTTTCTTGTAAAATGCGGTTTTTGCTGGCGATAAAAATACTATTTATTTTATTTATATCTAAATCGCGATGGTTTTTATAAACTATAATATTGTTTTTATCGAATAGAACTAATGGTCGCTCAGCAATATCATTTTCGTAAAAAGTTGAACCATCTGCTCCGCGAATTTCGTGGGACTGGACGCAAATATCTAAAGTTAGATATTCCGAAGTGTTTTCTAGGTGAATATTACTTTGAGCGATTTCGGTTCTAATGTCGTCGACTCTGGAATCGATTTTGCTAAGTTTCGAAAGCTCTTCTATACATTCATTCAGAAAAGATTCTTGATGAGATTTTTCGATGTCAAACCAAAAATCAATGTCGGAATATTCGTCGACTTGGTTCAATCCATCTGCACCTTCTAGCCACATAGCAAAAACATAGTCTTTCGGAAGTGCAAAATCTTTCAAGTATTCTATAATTCTTTCTCTAGTAATATCTCGTTCCATGTGAAAATTATAACATAAAAAAAGAAAGCCCCGAACCTGTGCATATCCATCACTGCCTGTCGGACTTTCGATGTTTTTATTATATCATATTGCGGGTGGGGGTTGAAAAAATAGAGTGAATTAGATATAATGCTTCGCATGAAAAAAGGTAAAATTATCCCAAATGGTGTTATTTTAGAGAAACACGAATATAAGACGATCCTGTTATTTACCGAAATGGGGAGCGATGTAGAATTAATTCCAAAAAGCGATAAGAAAGGAGTTCGTACTCCTGATATAATTATGGACGGGCTGAAATGGGAAATGAAAAGCCCAAAGGGAAAAGGTCGTTGGCTTTTAGAGAATACCTTGCAAAAAGCAGTAAGGCAATCGCCAAATATAATAATTGATTTAGATAGAATTAAAATTCATCAAACAAAGTGTTTACAAGAATTAGAAAAGCAATTTTATAAATCTAAAGGTGTTAGGTGGTTGAAAATTGTGACGAAAACCAAGAAAATAGTTGAATTTAAGAAATAGTTTTGATATAATTAGATTATTAAGATAGGACTTGCCTCGGAATAGGTGAGTCCTATCTTTTTCTTTTTATTGCTATGTTCTTCCATTTTGGTTTTGGTAGGTAGATTTTAACTGAAAACGGGATAAAAGAAACAGGTTGGTTTAGAAATTCAAGATTCCGATCTTTAAATTCAAAACCAACCTGTGGTATCTGTTATTATAGGTTGATTATAACATATTTTAGTGTATCATATAAGATATGAACAATCATGAAACTATAGGCAGTAGCCAGCAACAGACTTGGGATATGTCTAATGTTTCTTTTGCTGGTGAAGAAAATAATTCAAAGAAAGAGGAATTACGGCAGGTACTAAGGAATGCGCCGGAGCTATTCTCGTATAGTGAAATATTTGGAGAGAATGGTAAAACTAGTGAATTTACAAATAACACTCTAGATGGACAAAATGAGGATATTCTTAATAGTATAAGGAACTTGGATGGTGGTAGATATAAAATAAATTATGGAACAGATGATTTAGAAAAAGGCTATACTGGTCTAGGACAGGTTTCTGGGGCATTGGATTATTTCGATGAGGAATATGGTAAATCAATTGAGGATGGCAAGACGAAAGCATTCATTAAAACATGTATTGCTATGTGGCCAATGGGAAATGCGGGAAGTTTTGGTATTCACGAGTTTTCAAAATCCGCGAAAATTGATGAGGGTACCGCTTCGCTGGTGAATATGATTATAGATAGAAATTCCATGAGATTGGTCGATGCACGTTTTGACAAAAACGACGAAAATGCTGGAGAGCAATTACTAGGTATTAATAAGAAATACTTAACAAAATTAGCAGAATTGGATAACGGTTTTGTAGGTGGATATGAAGAAAGGATGGCGCGATGTGCATGCAACATACAGAAAATAGTCATGAGATGTGAAAAAGAAGGTGCTAAAATAGCAAAAGAGAGAAAAGCTAATATTGGCTAGTAAAAAAGAAAGCCCCGAACCTACGCAATCCAGCGTTGCCTGACGGACTTTCGATGGCTTTATTATTTTATACTTATCGTGAAATTTCAACTATATTTTTCTGTTTATTTATCAAAAGCAGGCGTTTATATTTCTAGAGCGTTTAAATTGATAATTTAGCTCATTCTCTATCTTATTTATATGAATTTCTAAAAAATCGTCATTTAGGTCTGGAGCAATTGGGCTTTTTTGGAAATCGTTGAAGTCAGAAATCTTATCCGGATAAAGTTCTTTGTATCGTTCGGTAATCGCTAAATGTGTAATTAACGATGGTATAGTAAAGCTAAAAAGATTTGTTTAGAATAGGATGGCGGTTTGGTGATCAAGGATTAATTATTGAGTGCGCGAACGTATAAGCATAATAATAATTTGTTTCTTATAGTATAATTTAAATATGCGCGACAGAGCAAAATTCAATATGTTTTTGTTTATTTCAACGTTTGCTAGAGCTTTAATTGAAGTTTTTATTTCATTATTTTTATTTAAAAATGGCTTTCCGATTAGTTCTGTATTGTTGTTTTATTTATTAGAGAATATGTTTGCTTTGTTTATCTCATATGGTTTTGTGAGGCTTGGTGAAAAGTATGGATATTTAGTTGTGATGTGCTTAGGAGTTATATCATTTGTTGTGCTGCAATTTGTTTTGAATAACGTGATGCGCAATAGTGCGTATATAGTGCTAATAGCTTTATTATATTCATTTTACCGAAGAGGATATTGGGTGGCTAGGAGGTATTATGTAACTGAGGTGATGCCACAACAAAATTCATCTGGGCCGTTTAGCATTATGATGGTGGTTTCGGAACTCGCGTCAATTTCAGCAGGCTTTCTTGGGAGTTTCTTATTGGATGGATTCAATGCGTTAGTTTTGACTATTCTTTCTTCTGTTTTATTGTTTATAAGTGTGATTCCATTGTTAAAAATAAAAAAGAAAACAAATAAAACTAAAATTGAGCTGATAAAGAATTTCAAGAAATATGATAAGAGAAATTATTTAGCCTTTTCGTTGTACGAAATTAATAATTTGTTGGCGTTTATTTTTCCAATTTTTATTGCTATTTATATTGGGGATACGTACATGATGGCAGGGACGGTAAATGCTATTAGTTGTCTTGCAATAATAATATTTATTTTGATATATGGGAAAATAATAAAGAAAAGAAACTACTTTGTAATCAGTTCAGTACTCTTTATTTTGGTCAGTTTGACTAAATTGCTGCCTTTAGGATATTTTATTTTGATATTATGTTTTGCGGAAGGGCTGATTAAAAAAATGCAGGAGCAGTCAGTGAACAAGATTTATTTTGAAAACAGAAATAACATGGATTTGACGCACTATAATTTGATCTATCAAATAATTGAGGCCATAGCCAGGGCGGTTGTTGTTATTCCGTTATTATTCATGAATGATATAAGAGTGATGATAGCATTTGTTTTAATCATAATTAGCGCTGAGGTAGCAATTTATGCTTGCATGAAAAAAGATCGCAAATTGAATTAATGTAGTTGTAGTTAGTGAATTTATGATTTGGACATATTGCAAAAATAGTTTTTGAATTAATACCGTAGGTGTGATAAACTAAGAGAGTGAAAAAGAAAAACTTTATTAAATGGGGTGTGGTGGCAGTAATAGCGGTGCTATTGGTGGTTTTTGTAGTAAACCGTGATTATTTAGCTGATTTATTTAGGGGAATGATTTATAAACCCTCTGAAGAGATGTTGGATATTAGAGAAAATTTAGCTTTAACTGGGAAGGGAAGTTTTATTTTTAATGCGTCACAGCCGGTTTTGAGTGGAAGAGCAGAGTTTAATGCGGCTTGTAGGAAGAATGGTGACGAGACGGCAATTCTGGGCTGTTATACTGAAGGTAATGTGTTTGTGTATGACATTGATTCGGAAGAGTTAAAAGGGATAAAGGAATTGACGGCTGCACATGAGCTTTTGCATGCGGTTTGGGCGAGAATGGGTAATGGTGAGCAAAAGCAATATACTAAAGCACTAAATGAAGTTCTAGAAAACAATCGCGATGTATTGGAAGAAGAAATATCTTATTATGACAATAACGAAAAACAAGAAGAATTGTATGTGCGTGCAGGCACGGAAATTAAAAAATTACCAGATGTTTTAGAAAAACACTTTGGCGAGATTTTTAAGGACCAGGATAAAATTGTAGATTACTACAATAGTTATATAGGCGTATTTAATAATTTAAAGGCTGAGATGAATGCTCTTACAGTTGAGATGGAAACTATTCAAGCGCAAATTGATACTAAGACTACTGAATATACTGGAGGAGTAGATGCGTTGAATGCAGAGATAAAGGAGTTTAATGAGTGTGCTGAGACGGCGGGATGCTTTAATAGCCAATGGGCATTTAATACAAGAAGAGCTGCTTTATTGAGAGAGCAAGAATCGCTTGAATATATATATAATGAAATTGACGGGCTAATTAATAAGTATAATGAGCTAGTTGAAAAGTATAATGCTGATATAGTTTATAGTGATAAACTAAACCAAAAGATTAATTCATCTGTAAAACCGGCGGAGATTGAGTGAAACTGAAAGCGAGAAGGCTTGCAGTAGTTGTTTTTGCGCTGATTGGTGTTATTGCGTGGCTGATAGTAAATCCAGCGAGCTATGAGTCATTTTTTACACTTGCGGAAAATACGGGAGCGGAAAATGGTTTGCAAAGTGAAGGAGGAGATTTATTGGCGACCCATTTGTTGGAAAAACTTGAGGTAAAAGGACGGGCTCCAAAAACTGGATACTCTCGGGAGCAGTTTTATGATGGTTGGCCAGATGTGGATGGTTGTTCTTTGAGACAGAGAATATTGAAGCGAGAGTTGGGAGATTCGGCAGTACTAGATGGGTGCAATGTGGTGGCGGGAGAATATGATGAACCGTATACCGGAGAGCATAAAGTGTTAACGGAGCGGGCACAGATAGCAGAAATACAGATTGATCATGTAGTAGCTTTGTCTGATGCGTGGCAAAAAGGTGCACAAGGACTATCAGTGGAGCAAAGATATAAGATTGCGACGGATCCGCTAAATTTGTTAGCAGTGGATGGGGAAGCAAATAAACAAAAATCTGATGGCGATGCAGCTACGTGGCTACCGAAGAATAAGAAGTTTCGGTGTCAGTATGTAGCAAGACAAGTATCAGTAAAATATAAATATGGGTTGTGGATAACTAAAGCCGAAAAAGAGGCAATTCAGCGAATTTTGACAAATTGTCCAAATGAACCGGCGATTGGTGTATAATATATATAAATAAGTGGAGATAATTATGAAAAAATATGTTTGGTGGACTAGTATTGTCGCAGTGGTTCTGATTATTGGTGCGTTTTTATTGGGCAGATTTGCATTTCCAAATACTTTAAAGGGTTTGCCAAAACCAGAACTTTCGGAAGGGCAAAGAGGCGAACTAGGAATAGATAAGAATGTTAATGAAGAGACAATTGACCAATATTTAGGGCGCAGTGATGCCGTGTATCGGGATTTGCGTATGCTAGAAGACCCTGGAAATTACGAGGCGATTGGGGGCGATTCATATTTATCCGGATTTGTTAATGGGTTTGAGATAGTGCCATTTCCGTATATCGTAAATGTGAGTGGTTTACCAGAAGAAGTGGGCAGTACTTATACTGGGAGAACTTTATTCCATCAACACTCAGATGGGTCCTATACGGCGAATTATGAAGAATCGTTGGATATTTTGGAAGGTTTGTTCCCCAAAGATAAAATAATCTTTTTGATGTGCGGAGGGGGTGGTTATTCTGGGATGATGAAAAACATGTTAGTAGCGCTTGGATGGGATGGTGATAAAATTTATGATGTAGGTGGTTTCTGGTTTTATGGGGGAGAAAATATGATAGAAGTGAAACGAATTCGTGACAACGGGGAAGTAGTGTATGATTTTTACAAAGTGCCAGTGCATGAAATAGACTTTGATGGCTTAACGGAGAAATAGGGTGAGTGCCGAAAAGAAGAAACAGAGAAGTGTTTTAATTTTAGTGGTGGGACTAGTAGTAGTCTTGATGGGGTCGGTGTTGTTTGTGGGCGCGGTGAGCGGATGGTTTAGCGATATGAAGGTTGAGCTTGAGCCAGAATACTATTGTAAAGAAGAATGTGATGGTGAATTATTAGATTTGTCCGGAGAACAATACGAAGAGTTGGTCAATAGTAAAAAATCGTTTGTAGTATTTGTTGATCAGAGTGGATGTGTGACGGCTGAAAAACTAAAAGGATATATAAAGGATTACGCAAAAGAAGTAGGGATTAAACCATATATAATATTGTTTTCTGAAGCAAAAAATACTTCTCTACATGACCATGTAAAATATTATCCGTCTGTGGCGATTGTCTCAAGAGGTAGAATAGTAAATTATCTGAGGGCGGATAACGATAATGACTCTGATTATTATAATGACTATAATGAATTTAGAAAATGGATTTCACAATATTTGTAAGTTGTGGAAAAATTTTAAGGGGTAAATGCTATAAGTTGTGGAAAACTTTTATTTGAAAATATAAAAAATTGTGAGAAAGGTATTGACAAAACTATGGTGCTTATGTATAATCGGAAATGTTAAAGGTTATACACCTAACATAAAAACAAAAAAATAAAAACCACAAAGTGTGGAAGGAGAAAACAAAATGAAAAAATCATTAATTGCAACTGGATTAACAGCTGTTGCTTTTGCAGCTATGCCAGCTCTTGGCGTTTTCGCCGATGTAACTGATACCGTGATTCTCACGATTAACGGTTCTTGTTCGGTTGGCCAAACTCAAGGTAGCCCAGTGCAAGGTGGTGGCGTGGAAGTCAAAGAAGAGAATGCTGTGAACAACCAGCTATATACTTGGGATGCTGATGGTTCTCAGGGTGGTACCCTTAAAGTTACTTGTAACGATGCTTCTGGTTGGAACGTAAAAGCAGTTGGTTCTAGTAACGGAAGTCCTGTAACCTCAATGGCAACTTCTGGTACTGGTACGCCAATCGTAACTGGTACCGCTACTTCTGGTGCAACATCTAACTGGATGTTTAAAGTAGCAGGTGCTGGTGTTACTGCTAATGAAGGTTATGCAAACTGGTCAGCAGTTCCTGCAACCGCTACTAAGGTTGCTACTGGTGGTGGTGCTATTTCTGAAGGGCAGATTAACACTGGTTATCAGGTATGGGTAAGCGCTACTCAGGAAGCTGGTACTTACACTGGTAAAGTGACTTACACGGTTGCTCCTGGTGCTTAATTTAAGCCTATAACAAATACAGCCCCACACGGGGCTGTATTTTTTTGGTTGTGGAAAACTGAATAGTTCTAGTACTTTTGGTTGTGGAAAACTGAATAGTTCTAGTACTTAAAAAATGCTTGACAAAACCATGATGCTTATGTAAAATGGAAATTGTTAAAGGTCATATTTAACATAAATAACATTTAATTTTCGCAATTTGTGCGGAAGGAGAAA
>JAFWMY010000009.1 GCA_017545485.1 Candidatus Saccharimonadota bacterium
AAGGTCATATTTAACATAAATAACATTTAATTTTCGCAATTTGTGCGGAAGGAGAAAATCTATGAAAAAATCATTAATCGCAACTGGTGCAGCAGCTGTAGCCCTTGCCGCGATGCCGGCTCTTGGTGCTTTCGCTGATGTAACGGATACCGTTATTCTCACCATCAGTAGCTCTTGCTCGGTTGGTCAGACTCAAGGTAGCCCTGTGTCTGGTACTGGTAAAACGATGGAAGAGACCGCTGCAGTAAACAGCCATCTTTACACTTGGGATGCTGATGGTTCTCAGGGTGGTACTCTTAAAGTTACTTGTAACGATGCTTCTGGTTGGAATGTGAAAGCTGTTGGTTCTAGTACTGGAACTCCAGTAACTTCAATGGCAGCTTCTAATAGTGGTACACCAATCGTAACTGGTACTGCAGAGTCTGGCGCAACATCCAACTGGATGTTCAAGGTAGCTGGTACTGGTACGGTAGCTGGTTATCAATCTTGGTCGGCAATTCCTGCAACTGCTACTAAGGTTGCTACTGGTAGTACTGCTGTATCTGAGGGTGCTATTAGCACTGGTTATCAGGTATGGGTAAGCGCAACTCAGCAAGCTGATACTTACACTGGTAAAGTAACTTACACAGTTGCTCCAGGTGCTTAATTTAAGCTTATAATAAATACAGCTCCAAATGGGGCTGTATTTTTTTTACCATTATGATATACTAGGTATATTGTTAAGAGAGGTGAAAAATGAAAGAATCAGACAAAGAAAAAAAGAGAAAACACACTATTGATACGGTGATTATTGTTACTATAATTATAATTATAGCGATTGTAATTTTTCTTTTAACTTTTAGAAAAGAAACCCGTATCATCGAGAACTATGAGAGTGGTAATACATCAGCGCTGGTCTGTACTTCAAAGGACAATAATAGTGATACGACTTTTTTCTACAGTGATACGGCAAAAAGCTTAGAACATAAAGTTAAGTTGGTCTATTTGGATAATAGGATTTCTAAGATGTCATATGAATATGATGGTGAATATGATGGTGAAGAAGCAGCTAAAAAAGATAGTGGGCATTTGCATACTAGATATAATCTCTATTTTGGCGATCATGGAGTAAATCATGAGATTCTAGCTCCCGTATTTCAATTTACTGGTAATAGAGCATTAATTAGGCTATATTTAGATGATTACAGTAAGATGAATCCGGTAATTGGAAAGGTATTTTATATTGGAGAGGGTATCATCGACACTGTTGCAAAGAATTCTCCAAATGAAACCAAAAAGATTTACGAAAACAAAGGTTTTTCGTGTATAATTAATGATTAAGCGGTGGTAATAAAACTAAAGGAGGTATGATGATAAAAAGAATTAGTAAAATAGTTGCAGTGCTTAGTGTATTACTGTTTCCTTTTGTGGGGATGAGTAATACCTTTGCAGATATGGATGGGATGGACACAGTAATGACGATTTCGCCACCCAGCCAAAGAATAGTTTTAACTCCAGGTGAAGATTTTAACGGTTCTGTGACGGTATCTAGTTCTAGCACGGCCAAGAATGGGCTTAAGTATTCCGTGACGGTGGGGGCATTTAGTCTTGGTACAGATGAAGATGGCAATGTAGATTATAATGATGTAGACGTAGATACGGTTACTGGTTATAACCAGATTATGGAGTGGATTGAACTTAAAAAGGAGCAAGGTGAAGTAGAGATAGGCGGGACGGATACGATTCCATTCACAATTCACGTGCCAGAGAATGCTCCGGCTGGTGGTCAATACGCGACGATTATTGTACAAAATGATACAGGACTAGACAATACTGGCGGAAAAGGGGTATCAATTGAAAGTAAAGTTAGATTTGCTTCGAATATCTTTGCAGAAGTAACTGGTGACACGGAAGCTAAGGGTTCGATAATAGAGAATAATATTCCATCATTTATACTTAGTAATCAATTAAGCGCGACTTCGGTAGTAAAGAATGACGGTAATGTACATACCGATGCTGACTATATTCTTCAAGTATGGCCACTATTTGGTGATGAAGAGTTGTACACCAACGAAGAAAAACCAGATACGAATCTAGTTATGCCTGGGACCGAGAGATATCATTCAAAAACGGTAACTACGCCATCGATAGGTGTTTTTAGAGTGAAGCAAACTATTAAAGTTTTTGGTGAAACATCTGTAGTAGAAAAAACAGTTATAGTATGTCCTTTGTGGCTTCTATTTATAATCCTATTTGTTATTATAGGATTAATCATCTGGGTGTTTATGAAATATAAGAAAAAAAGTAAACGCAACGATTAATTAAATAATACCGCTCCGGATGGGGCGGTATTTTGATGACAGTTTTTTAAAAAAAGTCTAAAAAAGGTGTTGACAAGGGGGCTAAGGTGCGATATAATGGGGGAAGTTTAAGCAAGTCGACATTTTCGACCTCTACAAAAAGAAATGGAAAGCGAGGAAATCTTTTGAGGCCGCTTGTGTGACTTCAAAATATTCTTAAGAACTCTCCTATTAACAATTTGGAAACGATAAAGATTTTAAAGACGGAACAAGCAAATGAATTTGAACTTCGTTTGCTAGTTAAGTCAATGCATAAAAAGGTAACTAAGGGCACTGATAGTGGATGCCTTGACAATCAATACCGATGAAGGCCGTAGAAGTCTGCGATAAGCCTCGGGGATCTGACAGCGAGAAATGATCCGGGGATTGCCGAATGGGGAAACCTAATACGAGTCATGTCGTATT
>JAFWMY010000010.1 GCA_017545485.1 Candidatus Saccharimonadota bacterium
AATAGCAAATAGCAAATAGCAAATAGCAAGTAGCAAGTATTACAAAAGCGCTTACTTCCTCTTGCTTAGCTCCTGATTGTCTAACTTTGCGAATGATTAGTGGAGAGAATTTAATGACAATCGAACTTGAATTAGGTGCATTTTACAAAGAAACACGAGAAAAACTAGGTTATTCACAGCGGGATGCTGAATCGACATATTGTGATCATTCATTGATTTCACGTTTTGAAAATGGTGAAACGGTATTACGAGCAGATAAGCTCTTGATGGCGATAAATGGTTTGGATTTAACACCAACGGAATTTTTTGTCTGGCATGGCGAGTATCTACCAAATAGGTTGCAGATTTTCAACAAAAAAATGAGTGCTTATGCTATTAATGAAGATGTAGACGGTTTGAAGACATTACTGAAGACACGAGCTATAAGAAATGAAGATAAAATTTTTAATATTTTGGTTAAATGTGCGATTTTTGATTTATCAGATGAGATGCTAATAATTAAATCAGAACGTAAGTTTATTGAAAAACATTTTAATAATGTTAAACAATGGACGATATATGAGATGAGTGTTTTTGCGCATTGTTTAGAGGCGATAGATGATGCTGAGGTTTATGATATTGGTCAAGATATTCTGAAGAGTGATGAATTTTCTAAAATTATAGATAGCAATGCTACTCTTGCTAAAAAGACATTGGTAAACTTATACGTACATTTGATTTGCCATGGGAGTTATAGATATGCTGAAAAGTTGAAACAAGGCATCAATGATTTGTTGACGGAGTGGGATATGTCAGAGAAGATTATTCTACACATTTTTGAAAAATTTTCCTTGTATAGGCAAGAAAAAAGTCCTGAACTTCTAGCAGAAATTCAGGATGATCTTCAAATTTTAAATAGGTTTGGTGCAACGGGCATGGCTAAGCGAATGACCCTATTTATTAAGAAATATTGCGAGTGATTTTGGTTTTATTTTAGTGAATACCAAACAATAAAAGTGAGCATAGAAAATTAAACATACTGTTTCTCCTCCTTTTCTTTAATACATTCATTCTAGCATCTAAAACGTTTGAAATTCACAATGGTGTAAATATGCACCAGTTATGTCTAAGGTGGTGCAAATATGCAAACTAGGCATTTTAAGATTCTGGTGTGATAAAATTATTACTGTAAGGTTGATAGAAAATATTTTCTTTTACTGATTCAAGCGGTTTAAAACGCCTATCGAGAATTTATAATCCGGTGATGAATAGTGTTTGTGACAGTTGAGTAGATGTTTCTTTATAACTTTATACTGACAAGTCGACAGTCAGTAATTTATGTGAGGAGAGGAAATATGGAGTTTAATTTAGTAGAAGAAACTGAAACGATTGCATATGGTGATGGTGCTTTTTTTGGTGCTGCTGCTGCAACGATTGTAGTTGGTGTATTGTTGTGTGATTAAGTGATGAGGAGAAATTAGATAATGGAATTTGAATTTATTGAAAATGAAGAAATCGTTGTTTATGGAACAGCTCAAGATATTGCTAATGGGATAATGTTTGGTGCCTTCGTACTTGGTGCTTTAGGTATTTGCTGAGTGATATAGCTATGAATGGAAAAAAAATATTTTCATTAATCATGGCTGTCATGATTATTTCTAGTCATTTTATGAAAAAAAAATACGATATATTCAATACAATCAGTATTATTTTGTTAGTGGTTTCTATTTTATATTTTCTTTATTTTTGGCTAGAAAAACATAAAACTTAAACGTATAGCATCTATCAACTGATAGATGTTTTTACATAGCGAGGAAGAAGATGTTTACAGACGATTGGCAACCAAAACATAATCATGATTTAATATTTCGAGAAAATGATTCTGGGTTTATCGTTCGAAATACTAGGACTAAACAGACATTTACAATTGGCAAAATAGAGTATCAGATTATTCAAAATCTTGATGGCAGTAAGAAAATTGGAGAGCTATATCAATTATTTGATAATTTTTTCACGGCAAGTCAATTTGAACGCTACTTACTTTTACTGTCAAGTAAAAACTTATTGGAGCAGAGTGAACAAACTAAAAATAGATTTGATGTTTTGAAAATACTGTTACCTATAACTAAAAATTTTCATTTTTTGAAAAAAGGTAGAGTAAGTCAAATATTATCACACATAATACTATCTGGTATTTTTATTCTAGGTATCACATTATATATTTTAAGGGGACATCTAGAAGAAATTGTTACCCATACAATGTCAGCTAATTATTTTCGATGGGATACGATTATTCTGTATTTATTTGAAATATTTATAATCGGCATCTTACATGAAAGTAGTCATGCTATTTTGATGATAAATTCAGGAGGAAGTGTATTTGAAATGGGCATTGGGCTTAATCATTTTAATCCTGTATTTTATGTAGATATTACAGGTATTAAACATATTAAAGATAAATACAAACGTTTACAAATTTGGTTTGCTGGAATTAGTAGTCAGATGATATTTCTAGGTATTGGATTGCTATTAGAGTATCAATTTGGGTTTGGTAACTATGCAATATTTTTATGGAATACCATTAATATAGGGATGATTTTTTTAAATTTGACATTTTTAATCAAACTAGATGGCTATTATATATTATGCGAGTTATTGGATGAACATAATTTACGAGAAAAATCGTTGTCATATGTATTCGAATTATTCCGGTCTAATAACCAAGTGTTTGATTTAACAAATTTAACAATTGGTGTGATTGATATGCTCTACTTACCTATATTTATCATTAATACGATGAATTTTATCATAACTAGGCAATTTTCCAATTTTGTAAATAGTTATCATTTTATCATAAACTATATTTTACCTTGCTTTATCATTATTTTAATTATAGTTATGATAATACGAAGGAGAAGACGTGCAAGTATATTATCCTAATCCATTTATCATGGTATTGGAGACGGAAAAAAGTTTTGTCATAAAGAACGGTCTTAAGTTTGAAAAGATTTTAGATAAGAAGATCTATAGCCATTTTATTAATTGTTTTCAGAAACAAAATCCAATTGGTATGTGCGAGCTTGAAGAAGTATTTTCTCAAACTGAGATGGTTGACTTGTTTAGTTCACACGTTTTGCTAGATTCACCGCTAGAATTATCTTCAGAATTTTCAAGGAATATCGGATATTTTTCTCTTACAACGACAGCATTAACCTATCAAAAATTAAAAGAAAAGAAAATCTTGATATTAGGAGCGGGTGCTATCGGGACGCATCTAGCTTGGCAATTATCTGCAATGGGAATTAGTAATCTGACAATTCTTGATTTTGACCAGATTGAGTTAAGTAATCTTAATAGACAATTACTTTACCGCTATATAGATATTGATAGAAATAAGGTTGAAGTACTAAAAGAACATCTTGAAGCAATTTTTCCAGAAGTGACGATAGAAATAATACACAAAAAACTTCATCATATTAAAGATGTTAGAGAAGTGATAAAATCTGATTTTGATTTAGTTGTAAAAGCAATCGATACACCAGAAGAGATGACAGAGTGGGTAGGGAAAGTAGCTTTTGAAAATAAAGTTAGTATGGTCCAAGGAGGTTTTATAGGTACAATGGGCGTGGTAGGACCAAATTATATACCTGAAAAAACACCATGTTATCATTGTTACCAGAAAGATATGAAGATATCCAGATTATGCGGAACAGGTGCAACTCAGCCAAGTTTGACAGAACTTGTATCTGGAAAACTGGGTCTTGATATTTTGAATATATTGCAAAATCAAATGACAGCTTATCCAGAAATGTATGAATTTTTAGATGGTGTAACTAACAGTATTGATACAGTAAAGATTGATTTACTAGAACATTGTGCAGTCTGTGGTAGGGATAATAATACACAAAGAAACTTACCTAAAATAGTGGATATTTTATATCTTATAGCGGTATTTATTATGCCAATAATTATTACACTTAATCAACTTGATGCGTATTTTAATTTATTGGGACTTGCGATTTTATGTATTTTGTTTACTATAGTTCAAGAAAATGAACAAAAGAATTTTCAATTACAATTTCAAGCTGCGGTATCTTATGCGATAAGTTTATCTATATTGAATATTTTTCTAGGCACTACAAGAATTGACTATACTCATTGGATGATATCAAGTGTTCAAATTGGACTACAGGAAATACTTTTAATAACTATTAGTGTCACTATGTTTGAAAGTGTTTCTTACATTACAAAATTAGTAAAAGGTTTGTTGATATTGTTTAATATTCCTGTACCTTATCGCATCAGAAAATAGCAGCATAATTCAGTTAAAGTCTGGTATCTTCAGAAAATTGTGATAAAATTGAATTGTTATTATAAGTATTCAAATGATCAGTAGGGGGATGACCTTGTGTTGGCGTTGCTAAGCAACTAGAGTTAAGAGGAGAGTAGATGTGTTAAAACTAGAAAACCTCACCAAACAATTTGGTGATAAAATCGCTGTTGATCAGCTAGACATGACCGTCAAACCGGGCGAGATTATGGGGCTGATTGGTCAAAATGGTGCTGGGAAGACGACAACTTTTCGGATGATTTTGGACTTTATTAAACCGGATAGCGGTCAGATTACGTGGCAGGGCGCGCCCATTACTCAGGAGATTAAGCAAAAAATAGGCTTTCTACCTGAAGAGCGTGGCCTTTATCAAAAATTGACGATTGAAGAACAAATCTTGTATTTTGCTGAACTCCATGGCATGAAACGGGCTGAGGCAAGAGATGAGCTCGTGCGCTGGATGGACAAGTTAGAAGTTGTCGGAAAAATTACAGACAAGGTGCAGACCCTTTCCAAAGGGAACGCCCAAAAAGTACAGTTCATCGCGACCTTGATTCACCGCCCTGATTTTCTGATTTTGGATGAACCTTTTACAGGCCTTGACCCAGTCAATACCAGTCTCCTGATGTCGGAAATCAAAACGCTCAAGGCAAATGGTGCAGCGATTATTTTCTCCAGTCATAATATGAGTGGGGTAGAGTTGCTCAGTGATCAGTTAACCATGCTCAAAAAAGGTAAAGTTGTCTTGCAAGGCGACATTTATGGGATTCGGGATAGTTTTGGCCGCACCCAAATCTATGTTGAAAGTGATGTGCCAGATGCGGATTTGTCAGCCATTTCAGGTGTTGAGACGATTGAGAAACAAGGTGCTGGCCGGATGATTCATGTCAATGATGCAGCTGTTGGTCATGAGATTTTCACACGCGTGAGTCAATCTGGCTATGTCCAAGCTTTTGTTCAAGCGCCACCAACGCTCGATGAAATTTTCCGTAAGGAGGTCGCTGAAAATGTTTAAACAAATGAAATTAGTCGCGGGTCAAGTTTACCGGACAAAAATTAAGACACCGAGTTTCTGGTTGACGGTGTTGACGCCACTCTTATTGCCATTGGTTGGGTTAATCATTGGTTTCGTAATTGCTAAGACGAGTGATGATTCACCGGCGCGATTGGCTGTTGTTGACAATGCAGCTCTGGTTCAAACCCTTAAAACCGATAAAGTCTTAGACGCTAAAATCTCAGCCGTGGCAGATGTTAAAACGGCTAAGCAAAAGATACTGGATGAGAAAATAGATGGCTATCTCGTCAAAGAAGATGGCAAATATACCTTAGTGGCGTCGACGGATAGCACGACAAAATTCAATGAGACGACGGTTAAAACCGCCTTGTCGCAGATTGAACTAGCAGAAAAAGCCACGCATCTTAAATTAAGTCCTGAGGAATTGATCAGTCTGCAAACGCCTGCTGATCTGACCATGAAAACCCTGAGCAAAAAAGGGGAATCTAGTGGGGGTGAGGCTAAAAATGCGGCCAATTCTCTCGTTTCTGTTGGTGTGGCCATCGTTATCTTCATGTTGTTGATGATTTATTCTAATATGTTAGCGCAAGAGATTGCCAATGAAAAATCCAATCGGATTATGGAGACCTTGCTAGCAGCAACCAGCACCAAAGTCCAATATTTTGGTAAAATCCTAGGGATTGGTTTATTGGTTCTGACCCATATCGTTTTTTATGTCATCTTAGGGGTGGCTGCAGCCATTGCCCTAAAAGGCAACGACATGGTCGAAAGCGTCAAGGGCATGGTCGGTGGCGTCGATATGAGTTTCTTGGTCTATGCGGTCTTGATGTTGATCGTGGGACTCATGGCTTACCTCTTCTTGACAGCGATTATCGCTAGTTTGGTTAATGACCAAAGTCAGGTTCAGCAAGCCATCGCGCCGATTTCTTATCTTTCTTTGGTTGGCTATATGGCCAGTATTTTTGGGGCCAATGTACCCAATAATATCGTGATCAAAATCTTGAGTTATCTGCCTTTTGTTTCGCCAACCTTGATGCCGGGCCGTTTGGCCATGGAAATGTCGACGTTGACACAAGCTTATATCGCGCTGGCCTTGCAGCTGGTTGCGCTTGTGTTCGTGGCCAAATTCGGCGAACATATTTACGCCAAGAATGTTTTAAGTTATTCCGATGAAAAAATCTTTAAGCAATTTATTCAAAATCTTAAAAAATAAGCAAAATCCCTGTGACAAACGGGGATTTTTTGCGTATATATAAGTGAGGTGAAAATATGAATTGGCAAACAATAATCGCACAGTTAAAAGAACACGTGAAACTCGTGATTGGCATCGGGCTTATCCTGATTTTGGGCGTCTTTTTTTAGGGCACCTCTAATAACTACCAATTAATTCACCTCTAAATGAAATTAGAAAAAAACACAGAAAACTAAGCATAGTCTACTGTGTTTTTCTTTATGTTACAGAAGCCACTTGACTGTTTATTCTTATTTTAGACAGATTACCTCCATGTTTTGAGATTTAAACGTTTAACTTGTTCGTACCTCAATAAGTTATAAGTCAGATTTGTAAGGTCAGTATTTAAAACAGCTCGATCGAATCCAATAG
>JAFWMY010000011.1 GCA_017545485.1 Candidatus Saccharimonadota bacterium
ATATATATATATATATATAATTTAAGTAAGAGTAGATAAAATAAAAACTGAAAGGACAATATGGCAACAAAAAACAACAAAACATCAGCAAGAGTTATGATAAACACATGTTTATTTATTTTAATGGCGATAGCGTTCGGTGCAATCACATTATGTGGCGTAAACAAGCTAGACACATTTAGGAAAAGTTTAGTTGGTATTTCAGACGCTCCAGCTCTTTGCTATGATGAAGAATTGTATAAAAAGAATAATGGAACAGTGATTCAAGATACTTACCCATGCGTAGAAAACGGAACCGAAGAGGCGACCAGCCAGAGAGATCACACCATGTTCCTTTATGACAAAATCAACTTCACTGCTACTGTTAATGCGGAGCTAAATGATATTCTACTAATTACGATTGGTGGCATGATGACGCTCGCGAGTTTCGTTGGCGGTATTGTTTATTGGAATCACAATAGGAAATAGATAGTAATTATTTATTACCCTTCGCCCTGTTATGCGTCTTGCACAACATCTGGCAGTTTTCCTCTGTCGTGGCTCCGCCTTTACTCCAGGCGGAGACATGGTCAGCGTCCATCTCATTTAGTGCATAAATCTTGTCTTTATTCGCTTCATGACCCACAGCGCAAAGCGGACAGTTTGAAATACCTTTTGCTTTCGCTTCCGCAGTTTGCTTGTTATAAACTCGGCGTTTCACCGCTTCGTCAAAAATCCGCACATCAAGTAACTTCGTATCTTTCTCGCCGCCAAGAATATATTCAAATATGCCTTTGTGATTCTTAATAAATGGATCGTCGTAAAGTTCATGTACCTTTTCCGAAACCTTGCTAGGATTATAGGCGGTTTTATGATAATTATCATAAAGTCGCCCCCATTCCAGCCCACACATGTCGCTCGTAAGGTCAATAAACACCGATGAAACCCAATCAATCACAGAAGTAAAATGCTTTTTCAGTTCGCTAATATCTGCATCTTTGCGATGGTTGCTCATATAATTATCAATGTTTCCGCCCGATACCCAATCTAGCGCCGCTTTCAAGTAATCCTGGCGATTCACCGAACCAGCAATATACGCGCCCCATTTTTGAATATTTGCATTCTGAGAATTACTAAACTCCTCCTTCGCAGCCGTTACAAACGGACCAGAATAAATCGCATTCAAAAGTTCCTGTTCATTAAGTGGAATCCCCACGATGTTGATAGTCTTGAACCAACTCTTGATTTCTTTTTCTTCGCCTTCGCAAATATAAATCGTCAGCGGATACTCCAAAATCTTCTTTTGGATTTCTTCATCCAACCCAGAAAAATACTGTTCCATCCCATTTTGGTCTTTGACCGCAAATTTGTTTGTCACAAATCGCCCAAAACTCGTAATGCGTTGCTGACCGTCTAGAACTTCGTATTTGTCTTTACCGGCTTGGTTGAAATAAATCAAACCGAGCGGATAACCACTTAAAATCGATTCGATTACTGCCACATCACGCTTGCCGTCGGCATAAATGTAGTTGCGCTGATATTCGGGCTGAATCGTGAGTTTGCCGGACAAGCCATAAAGGCCTCTACCTTCGAGTTCGTTATAAACAAATCCATCGCAGATGTCTTTAATGGTGATGTCGGTTTTAAGAGTTGTTTTCATGGTTGCTCCTTTGCTTTTATAAATATTCTTGAAAAAGTTGAATGAACTATTTCACCAGTTTTTTCGTTCAAAAAATAATTGTTTTTCTCCTTTATGCCTGGCAAATTACCATTTCCGTTCGTTTTACTGCCAGAGGAACCAGTAGGTTTACCGGTTTTATAATTTATCTCTTTATATTCTTCGTATGTTTTTAATTCTGGAACATTCTTGTGACAACCTCTTTGCGTGGCACCAATTATTTCAAATTGTTCTGGACAAAACTTTTCTAGAAAAGTAATAGGCACCCCCATTAAGCCAGTGTAGTCTCTCGGGATTGCAGACGTATATGGAACCTCTATCGCATCGTAATTATCGTATTTTTGGTACTCCTTTCCCCTGATTTCACTATATTTACTATATCTAATATTTTCTTCCATCGTCATAAGTGGGATTGGTTTATGACGTCGCCCATGATCAATGTTTGTTATCCATATTGCAGCAACATTTTTATACTTTTTTCCATCTATTGTTTTATCATAATCATCAGATTCGCTGAATGTTTCAAACCACATTCCACCTTTCCAATCTTCTTTTCCAGACCATACGAGCTGATTCATAAAAAATGGGAAGACGTCTTTATTAGAAATGCTCGCCTTATTAATAATAAAAGCGAACTGTTTTTTACTTTCCATAATCCATGCAAAAAACTCCTTAAATAATGAAAATGGTGGATTTGTAATTATAATATCCGCCTCGTCGCGCAATTTTTTTATTTCAAGGCTTCTAAAATCGCCGTCACCTTTTAGATAATTCCATTCCAAATCATTGATATTGATTTTTTTATCTTTGTTTATATCTCGTTCAAGGATAAAAATCTTGCCATGTGAGCGTGTTTTCTTTTTGTCATATTTTGGGCTATTCACTTCAAAAAGAGTTAATTGATAAGGGATATCATTTGGTTTACTATCGGCAGCATAACTCGTACTAATCAACTTTTTCAAGCCAAATCTCTCAAAGTTTTGAGCAAAATATTTAGTGAAATTGCTCCATTCTGGATCATCGCAAGGCAATAAGATAGTTTTATCTTTAAATACATCAGGATTATAGTCAAGATAAGCATTCATTTCTCGTTCTATATCGCTAAACATAGTATAGAATTCATTATTCTTTTCGTTTTTTGCTTTGTGCATTTTTGAAACGCGTGGCATCTCTGTTGCTTTCCTACAACAGAAACGACATTGAACATCGCGCTGGGCACCACAACAAAAATCGGACATCGCAGCGGATGTCCAAATCTTTTACAACAGAGATACTCCGTGTGCTGCGGTGCCCGATTAATTCGGAGTATCGTCAGCAACAAGACTATCTCTGTGCTTCTGTTGTATATTATTAAAGATTTGGACTCTTTAATTATAACATAAAACACCGCCTTTTGTATTGTGCGATTCAACAGAGATAACAGATAATTTTTATGATATAATAAATATATGGAAAAATCAGAAATAAGAGTTTATCTTGATGAAACTAGGCATCTAAAAGTAAATGATGGCCCAATGGTACTAGGTGGTATTTGGGGGCCAAAAGATAATTGTATATCTTTCAACAAGAGAATTCAGATGATAAAAATACGGCATGGTATTCCTACAAACCAAGAATTAAAATGGACAAAAGTAAGTCCAGCAAAAATAGAGTATTATAAGGATGTTTTGATTTCCTTTCTGAATGAACCAAATATCAATTACCGTGGCGTAATAATTGACAAAAAATTAATAAATAATAAACTTTATAACTTAACGGACGATGATTTTTATTACCGTATGCAATATTTGGTAATGCGAAATATAGCATCGCACAGAGTCGCAAAATATAGACTTTTCTTTGATTACAAAGATACTTGGTCAAACCATAGAGCGAGTGGTACGGTTGATTATCTAAAAAAGACTAGCCGATTAGCCGGTAACGATTTTGAGTTTCAGCCTTTACGCTCGGATGATGTAACATTACTACAGATTGCTGATTTTCTAAATGGATTATTTGCTTATGCTAATAGTAATTCAAGCCAACAAGTATCCGAAGCAAAAAAAGAACTAGTTAAACTATTAGAAGAAATATCTGGGGTTTGTCCAACATGTAATTCTCCGAGCGCAAGTGAAAAAATCAATATTTTAATATGGCAACCGAAAGTGACTTTTAAAAATGGATTGGCTTCCTGATGAACTCCAATTGGCATCTGGTAGTCTAGAAGAAGACTATAAAAAACTTTATAAAGTTTTTGAAAGCGACTTTATTAAATCTAAAGTTTATTATAACGGTGAGAGAATAATATACCAAAAGGCAATAGATAATAAAACACCAGGTGGATATCCTTATGGTTTTACGCATCTTATTACTAGGAAAAATGGCAATCAAAGAATAATTGACTATGATCGAGCGGTCAGATTACCATGGGTAAAAGCGGTGATAGAACATGCAGATGACCCCGCCGTAGTCATTTTGACCGCGAAAAGATACACTAAAAATAACGGATTAACTGATAACACATATCTTTGGCTAGAAGAAAAAAAGTTTCTTATTATTCTCTCACGTATTAATCATGGTAAGAATCGTGGGCAAATGATTATAACTGCTTATACCATAACGGAAAACTACGTGGTAAAAAAACTCGAAGATATTCGCAGGAAACTCTTAAATTAGGCAATAAAGAAACGCCCAGGGGACGTCTCCATTGACTAATCATACACATGGTATGTCAGTGATTTAATTATATCATATTATTATATAATAAGTCAATACATCTGTCAAAGTAGTTATGGCTAACAGGGGAGGTGGTTGTGGAAAACATAAGCAAAATAATCCGAAAAAGGTATTGACAAGTATTCCACTGTTTATTAGTTGCGCTATGATTTTTGTGCTTCCGCTTCGTCCTTTCTGGCGGGGCGGGCGGGGGCGCCCCGCCAGAAAGTGATGGCTTTCGCGCCTTTCAGGGCCCTGCGGGCTTGGCGGGGGAAGCCCGCAGGGGCCCTGATCATGATGCTGGGGACTTTCGCGAGTTTGGCGGGGGGAAACTCGCGAAAGTCCCCCACTTATTCGAGTTTTGTGGTATAATAGTTTCTAGCGGTGTTATATAAATGCACCATTATAGCAAAAAACTCAGGGTATTCGCGCTTAGGCGCATTTTTTATTGACACGCATACTATTTTGTAGTATAACAATGATAGTTTCGTATTCACAACGATTCTCCGTGGGAGAATTTTATTTTGCCCAAGTACATTAATAGCAAGGAGGGATAAGCAATGGCTAAATTCTCATACTACAATTTTTTGGTCGAGAACCCAGATGGTGGTTATATTCTCTTCAACAGCTTAACAAAGAACATCATTTTAATGACGGCTGATGATAGAGAATGGATGGGGGCTGTTGACCTTAAAAATGTAGACGAAGGTGATGAGCGTTTCCAAACTCTTGCAGAGCTTAATTTCATCGTAGATGATGACTTTGATGAGCTGGAGTATTACAGATTGGAATGGTTTCGAAGCCTGTATTCATCTGGTATTCTACGTCATACTGTGATTCTAAATCTAGCGTGTAATTGCGATTGCCCGTATTGTTTTGAAAACAAGAACGGTCAATTTATGACCAAGGAGACAGCGGACGCATATTTGAAGTGGCTTGAACCTCAGGTCAAAGATATTAAATATTTCTGGATGAGTTGGTTCGGCGGGGAACCGCTACTTTCTAAGCAAATGATTGAATATCTTACTGACGGGATATTGAAGCTAGCTGAGAAGTACCATTTTGAATACGCCGCCTGCGTTGTTACGAATGGAGTACTGGCTGATGCTGACTTTGTCTCAAAGTGCGAGCGGCTGCATATTGCAAATCTGCAGGTCACTATTGATGGCGAACGAGAGACCCATAATAAATACCGTTTCTTGAAAGCAAATCATGGTGGAACTTTTGACACAATTTTGTCAAATCTGGCTGACTTTTGCACGCGCGTTCATTCAGACACAGCGAGTATACTTAGAGTTAACCTAACAGATGAGAATTATCCAACCATACCTCAGCTTTTGGATGAGATTCCAGACGTAGTGAGAGAAAACTGCGTGTTACTTCTTAGGTGGGTTTATTCCCATGTAGAAGGACGCAGCCCAGGCGTTGAGTTCTCAGCTGGAAAGAAAGGCACACGACCTTATGATAATCTAGCTCCGTTATATGAACTAGCACAGGCAAAAGGATTCACACCAAATTCTTTTGACGAAGGACCAAGTTGTAATTTCTGTGAGTGCGACTTTGATCATGCTTTTCAAATCAATTACGATGGAGACCTTTTTATGTGCACGCATAGCATGGACAAGTCTGAAGTAATTGGGAATGTCTACGAAGGGTTCCGCACCCAAGGTAACCTCACAAGATATGCCAAATTCGTCAATACTAATCCTTTTGGTGATCAGGAATGTCTTGATTGTAAATTACTTCCTATCTGCAAAGGTGGGTGCCGTAAAGCTCGCTACCTCGGACATAAAGTCTGCTCAGATGTGAAGTACAGCTACGAGCCGTATATTATTGAGAAGGCCAAAAAGGCCACTCTTGAAAATCAATAGCAAAAGGAGGTGAGTGTATGAAAGCTATTAAGAAAAACGTCAACCGTGAGGACCTGGTTAACCAGAAAAACACGAGAGAAGAACGTTTGAACAACGGCCAATCTATCACTAAAGCAATTATAATGAATGGAAAGGCTTGTTGTGGCGGCGCTTACGTCAAGTAAGCAGTAACTTATCTCTATCCAAAAAGAGTCGCTTTATTAGCGGCTCTTTTTCCTTTTAGATTTTGTTTAGGATTTCTAGTGCAACGTCAATTATTTCCTCATTGCGACGGGGGAGAGGTGCTTTCTCGCTATTCACGACCGGGTCTTCGCCGATTAGAAACTCAGTAAATTTGATATTTCGATACTTTGCAAGCGCGAGTAGAGCAGACAATTCCATGTCTACCCCTATGCAACCACGTTCTTGCATCAACTTAACCTTGCCTTCAGTCTCGCGATAAACAGCATCAGTAGTCCAAATTTTACCTTTTTCGTATTCAAATTTATGCTCTTTGAAGACTTGTTCGGCAATGTTTAATGCATCTTCATCTATACCAATTTCATCTTCATCTGGAAGATAGTGATAGCTAGTACCTTCCTCGCGATAGGCGGAGGTCGGGAGAATAATAGTGTTTTGCGCGATGTCTGAACTGAGGCGGCCGCAAGTGCCAAAAGCAACGATCTTGTTAATACCACTAGCAATGATGAGCTCGGTATCGCAGACGCATCCAGCGGAGCCCATGGTTGGATAAACTAAAAGAATTTTTTCGCCATTTGTTTCAACATAACGATAAGTATCAAAAACTCTGCCAAAAGCATTAGTGACAGGGAATGTTTCTATGTCTTTATTTGGTAAAACATAATCTTCCCAAATCTCATCATCAAAAATTAGCACACATTTGGTTGGTTTAGATTCTAGCTTTAGGTCGCTTGGACTAAAAACTGTTTTTCGTTCTGGGTCATATTTAATCATGGTGCTATTATATCATAAGATTATTTCTATTATTATATTTAAGGTGTTTTTGATATAATAGGGTTATGAATAAATTGGGATTCATTAGATTTAAGACTATTCTGATAAATCTTTTTGTCGTTGCGATTGTGGTGGGGATTGGGTTTCTTGGCTATACGTGGGTTAAGGAAAAGAAACTTTTTATAAACGAGTGGTTTCTTGGCGAAGGGCTGCGCGGAGTAGACATTTCTAGCTACCAAGCTGACGTTGATATGAAAAGCTTGGCAAATCAAGGCATCAGATTTGTCTATATGAAAGCGACTGAAGGTAGTAACCATGTTGACGAAAAGTTTGCTACGAACTGGAAGAACATAAAGGACACCAACATGGCGGCTGGAGCATACCATTTTTTCTCGTATGAGAGCAGTGGGGAAACGCAGGCAGAAAATTATGTCTCTACAGTAGGGTCTTTGAATGGCCATTTAATCCCGGCAGTAGACGTAGAAATGTATGGCGAGTTTAAAGAGAACCCGCCTGAAAAAGATAAAGTTGTACGCCAATTAAAAATATTCATGGCAGTGATGGAAGATGAATACAAAGCTAAACCAATAATTTACGCACAAAAAGATATATATGATAAATATTTAAAGGACGATTTCAAAGATTACCCAGTGTGGGCGCGCAATGTATATTTTCCGGTATATTTGGAGTTTGGTGGAGATTGGCTAATTTGGCAATACAAGGATCGTGGCGAATTGGAAGGCTATAAAGGCGGAGAAAAATATATAGATTTAGACGTCTTGAATCCGGGAAAAAGTTTAGATGAATTAATGGTAAAAAATGCTAAGGATAGCGATAAATAAAGAGTTAGTCGTTAGCATCTATATCTAATGTAATATGAACTTTATAGTCTTTGTACTTTTCTTGTATTTCTTCGTAAATATGTTTACACAAAGAATCTCTGTCTTCAACTGCAAAATCAATAATAATATCACAGCTGATGGTTTTATCTTCTTCGTCATAATAAAAACCGTGCATTTCAAGCACGCCTTGGTGGGAGAAAATAATATCTTTAATGTCGTTTTGGATTTTCGTAATCGCTTTATCTTTGGTGTTAACGGAATAAACGCCGATAGTGTGGAGAATGACGCCATATTTCTGGAGAATATTCTTGGTAATGCGACGAGAGATTTTATCAACTTCAGACACGGTTAGGGTGTCTGGAACTTCTATATGGATGGAGCCTAAATATTTATCTGGGCCGTAGTCATATAAAACTAAATCAAAGGCCCCCTGAACATTTTCCTCTTTAGCTACTTCTTTTTTGATTTTGCGGGAGAGCGAACTTTCTACCCTTACACCTACAATATTATTTACAGATTTTCTGATTAAGTCTATGCCAGTTTTAATGATGAAAAGGGAAACGAGAACGCCGACGTAAGCCTCAAGGCTAATTCCTGACAATAAATAAATAACGGCCGAAGCTAAGACGGAGATTGAGAGAATTGCGTCATTAAATGCATCTGTGCCGCTAGCGACAAGAGAATCTGAATGGATTCTCTTTCCAGTCTTTTTGACGTATAACCCAAGGGCAAATTTGACGACTATACCAGCGATAAGAATTATGAGTGTGATAGTGCTGTAGTCTGGAGTTTCTGGTTGAATGATTTTTTTAACAGATTCTACAAGAGCAGTGATACCGGCATATAAAACAATCGCTGAGACTGTTAAGGAAGTCATGTATTCTAATCTACCATAACCGTAAGGGTGCTTTTTGTCTGGTGCCTTGCCAGCAAGTTTGGTACCAATAATGGTGATAATACTAGACAAAGCATCGCTTAAGTTGTTAATTGCGTCAGAGATAATGGCAATGGAATTTGAGAGAAACCCAACAAAAGCCTTAAACCCCACTAAAACCAAGTTTGCTACTATGCTAAGAAGGCTGATTTTAACTACGGTATTCTCGCGTGATTTTTTCATGAGGTTATTATAACATTAAAGAACATAATATTGTAATCTTGCGATGCTTTACTTTTGCATAAAACAGGCATATAATTAAGTATGAAAAGTATAACTGGTTATACCTTAAGGAAGCATGTATGAAAGATAAATTTATAGGTATTGCTAAAGTTGGAGAAAAAGGGCAGATAGTTATTCCAAAAGAGGCAAGAGATATGTTTGATATTAAATCAGGCGATTCTATTATAGTACTTTGTGATAAAGAAAAAGGAATTGCTTTGTTAAAAGCAGATGCAATTGAAGATTTGTCTGATAAAGTATTTCCAAAAGGAGATAATTAATAATGATTGCAATTGAAACAAAGAAGTTAACAAAAAAATTTAAAGATAAAGTAGCTGTGAATGAAATAGATTTAAAAATTAAGCATGGTGAATTATTTGCACTTTTAGGAGTAAATGGTGCTGGCAAAACGACTACGATTAAAATGTTGTCCGGTCTGATTCTCCCAACTTCTGGTGAGATAATAATAGAAAATATGAACATGAAAAAAGAAGTATTTAAAATAAAAGAAATTTTAAATGTATCACCACAAGAAACCGCTATTGCACCAAATTTAACAGTAAAAGAAAATTTAGAATTTATGGCTGGAGTTTATCAAATAAAAGATAAAGAAAAAAAGATTAATGAACTTGTTAAGGAGTTTAAGCTTGAAGATGTGTTAAACAAAAGAGCAAAAACTTTATCAGGTGGTTGGCAAAGAAGAGTATCTATAGCAATAAGTTTAATAAATAATCCAAAGATATTATTTTTAGACGAGCCAACACTGGGGTTAGATGTGATAGCAAGAAAAGAGCTATGGAAAGTTATTAATTCATTAAAAGGTAGAATAACAATTATTTTGACAACCCATTATATGGAGGAAGCAGAAAGTTTATCAGACAGAATTGGTATAATGGCAAATGGCAGTATTGTTGAAGTTGGAACCGCTAAAGAATTAATCAAAAAAACTAAAGCTAAAAATTTTGAAGACGCTTTTGTATCGATCGCAACTGGAGGTGAGCTATAATGAGAATGATTAATTTTGCTAAAAGAAATTTTAAGGAATTAATTAGAGATCCTTTAAGTTTAATATTTGAAATCGTTTTACCATTATTCTTATTATTTATCTTTCAACAATTTGATATTCCGGCAGAGAATTATAAATTAGAAAATTTTACTCCTTCCATTATATTATTTGGGTTTTCATTTATCACATTGTTTACTGCTACATTGATTGCAAAGGATAGAACATCTTCATTTTTAATTAGACTTGGAACTTCTCCAATGAAATCAAGTGATTATATATTGGGATATATACTATCATTGCTGCCAATAGTATTAATTCAGAATATTTTATTCTTTTTAACTGCTATTATGATGGGATTAGAATTTAGTATAAGTATAATACCGACTATATTAGTATCTATGATTATTTCTATATTCTTTATATCACTTGGAATATTAATAGGTAGTTTAGTTAGTGAAAAAGGAACTGGTGGTTTAGGAAGTATCGTTGTCCAATTGGTATGCTTTACGAGTGGTATGTATTTTCCTAAAGAAGTAATTGGTGGAGTTTTTGAAGTAATATGCAAAGCATTGCCATTTGAAGCTTGTTTAAATATAATTCAAGGTACATTACATAATGATTTTAGTAATTTAACACTTATCCATATAATAGTATTTTTAATCTATTTTATAGCAGTTATATTATTCTCAATTATTGTATTCAAAAAAAGAATGATTAGTGATAATAAATAATCGGAAGATTAAGATATTAGGTACAATATATATATGTCCACAATCCAAAAATATAACGAATTAAAGACTGCGTTGGCGCGGAATGCGGATGATGAATACCGCGAGTTCAGCATGAAGGGAATCCCGAGTGAAAGACCATTCGTTGGAGTTAGAATTCCAAAAATCCGCGAAATTGTAGCTATGGTGCCAAATGATAAAATTAATGATTTTTTGGCAGAAGAGCCTGTGGCAATTGAAGAAGTGCTGGCACGCGGAATGCTAATTTCGCGACTGTCTTATGATGATGTACTGGGTGCTAAGGCGGTAATATTTGATTCGCAGATTAGTTATATTGATAATTGGTGCACATGTGACGTGTTTTGTTCGGGGCTGAAGAAGCTAGTTAGAGGACACCGCGACGAAGTACTTGAGCAAAGAATTGACCCCCTTTTAGAAAGTGGAGCGGAATTTGCGGTCAGAGTTGGGTTGGTATTATTAAAATGCTACTACGTAGATTATGATTATCTTGCAGTAATTTTTGATCGCGTGGAAAAACTAAAAGACCGCAAGGAATATTATATTAAAATGGCAATTGCGTGGCTTGTTGCTGAGTGTTTTATAAAATACCCAGAAGAAACTTTGGCATATTTAAAAATATCACATTTGCCAAAATGGACATATAATAAAACCATTTCTAAGATTTGTGATTCATACCGGGTGGAACCGGAAGTAAAAGAAGTATTAAAGAAAATGAGGAAATAACATGAAAAGAGAATTAGTTATACATGGCGTGTACAGACATTTCAAGGGATATTTATATATTGTGGAAGACGTGGCAATAAATTCAGAAACGGACGAAAATTTAGTAATTTATCGTGCATTATATGGAGAGGGGTTGCTGTATGCAAGGCCCCTAAAGATGTTTCTTAGTCCTGTTGATACTAAAAAATATCCTGACGTAAAACAAAAATGGCGATTTGAATTAGTGGATAAATAATTGTTATAATAGTATTAATAAAAAGCGGAGGAAGCTAGTGAAAATTGAATACTTAGGACATGCATGTTTTAGACTAGACGATGAGCTGGTGATTGACCCATATAAAGACGGCTCTGTGCCAGGGCTTCCACCTTTGCGTGTGAAAGCGACGAAGGTAATTTGTACGCATGAACACGCCGATCATAGTGGCAGAGAATGTGTAGAAATTGTGCCCGGCGAATGTGAGTTTGATATTAAAGAAGTGCCAAGTTTTCATGATGATGCCGGAGGAGCTCTGCGTGGGCCTAATACTATTTTCGTTATTACTTCTACAACTGGAGAAAAACTAGTACATTTAGGAGATTTGGGGCATTTTCCGAATGAGGAACAATTAAAAGCTATTTCTGGCGCAGACTATTTACTAATACCTGTAGGAGGGTATTATACAATTGATGCAGAAATGGCAATAAAAATCTGCAAAGCTGCAGAGCCAAAACATATAATCCCGATGCATTATCGTACAGAAAAGTCAGGCTACCTAGAACTCGCGACGGTGGAAGAGTTTTTAAAATTAGCTGAAGAAAATAATATGAATAATAATATTTTCAACCCTGATACAATCGTATAATTTGTTAAATATAATATCCGGTTTTTTCCGTTTTTATCTCTTGAATGGTATGGCGCTTGTGCTATAATAATAGTATGCGAGTGTGGAGAGGTAAAGTTTTATTTTTGGGAGTTTGTATTTCCGTAGCACTGGCTGGTTTGACTAGTGGATTAGTTTTTGCAGAAGATGAAATAAGCATTGCTATTTCTGATGAATCTGCAGAGATGAATCTATTTCAGGGACAGTTCGGTGAAGATACGCAAACAATCACTGCCTCTACAACAAATGTTGCTGGATATACAATTAGAATGCGAACTACTGGGCAAAGTAGCGCGCTAACTAACGTTGTAGATAATAGTCATACTGTTCCAACTTTTACTGTGCCGAGCGGAGCCGATAGTATTCCGGTTAGTGAAATCGGCGACGGATATGGATATAGCATAGACGGAGGAGAAAACTATCTTCCGGTTCCAGAACCTGGCATAAATGCAACAACTTTATTCAAAACTACTACTGACGGTACAAATACACATGACCTTACTTTTGGGATAAAAGTACCAATGGACGCTGTAGCTGGTACTTATACAAACACTTTCGTAATAGAGGCAGTAGCGAATTTAGAGCCCTGCGCAGAAGAGAGTATTTGCTACTATGGCAACGATGACGATGGAACTGGCGAGATGGAAGATCAAACTCTTGTGGCATCAGGTAGCAGTGTAATGCTGACTCCAAGTAATTTCTCAAAGACCGGGTATGGGTTTGCAGGATGGAACACGGCAATGGATGGAATGGGAACAAATTATGGACCGAGCCAGACAATTACGGTGGGGGATTTATCAGAAGAAGGATTGCAACTTTATGCTAAATGGATACCATCGGCAGGAGATTTGCAAGGCTGGAGAGGTTGCGAAGCGATGAATGAGGGGGACGTGACGGCGCTCACGGATACGAGGGATGGCAATACTTATGCAATAGCGAAATATGAAGATGGTAAATGCTGGATGATGGAGAATCTGAGGCTTGATTTGTCGGATCCGGATGTGACGATTACTGCTCAAAATACTAATAAGCCGAAAACTGAGTTTATGACGGCTGCAAATGCGCATCCGGCTTCTTCAAATACTTTTTGCTCTGGCAACAATGCTGGTTGTGTAGATAGAGTACTTTATAACACCAATAATATTAATCGTGAATTAACTCCGTCCTATAGTGCAAATAACTCTAGTAGCTCATGGTATTCTTATGGCGTATATTATAATTACTACACGGCGACGGCGGGGAATGGTGGGTATAGTTTAACTACGAGAGGGGCACAAGTAAATGGTGATATTTGCCCGATGGGGTGGAGAATGCCCACAGCTTACACTAAGTCTAATGATTTGGGGAATCTTGATGTAAGGTATGGGGGAACTGGCATATCTCAAAATGAAGAGCCAGTAGGCTCTGTTGCTTCGGAACGATGGCGAGCTTATCCACTGAATTTTATGTATAGCGGTGAATATAGGGATTCGGCTGGCTATAATAGGGGGAATTCGACCGGAATGAATTCTGCTAATAATAGTGCTGCAAATACAGCGTATAATTTATGGATCAGGGCGGCGGGCGTAAATATGACTGCAAATAACACGTCAAAGCTACGCGGTCAGACGGTACGTTGTGTGGCCAAAGATGTTATAGATATAACAGGAAACGTCCATTATGAAGGAAATGGCGGAACCGGTACGATGGCCGATCAAACAAATGTGAATTTTGCGAATGCAGTTGCTTCCAGTAATCAATTTACAAGGGCGAATTATAAATTCACTGGTTGGAATACTAGGGCGAACGGTTCAGGTGTAGCAGTTTCAGAAGGAGGCGCACTTGATACAGCAGCGACACAATCGCAACTTGTGGATGGCGACACATTAACGCTTTATGCAATGTGGCAACCGGTCTACCGCGTAGTATATGCTGGTAATGGGGCAGATGCTGGTTCAATGGCGAACGTAACGCAAGAGGATGTACCAAATAGCTTTAACTTGATAGCTTCAAATTATTCTAAAATTGGGTACGGATTCGCAGGCTGGAGTACAGATGCGAATGCTGGTACTAAACTATTAAACCATGAGTCTGTGACGGTATATGGGCCAAATCAAGCAGTGAAACTAGATAATGCATTTGTTAACGAGGCAGATGCTAATAACCAAATTACACTTTATGCGGTGTGGTTGCCGGCAGATACAACTGATACGATGCAGACATTCAGTAGTACTCGTTGTGCTGTTATGAGTACAGGTGAATACTTGGCACTTAGAGACGAGCGTGATGGTGATGTGTATGCGGTGTCAAAACTGGCGGATGGACATTGTTGGATGACGGAGAATTTGAGACTGGATCCTTCGGCGGTGGCGTTTAGTGCTACTAATACAAATAGCCCAACTGCAGCATTTATTGGCGAGGCACCTTTGTCACATGATTCTAATACGCTCTGTAATGACGATGACGCGAACTGCATTGATCAGGTGTTGTTTAATGCAAACGATATTAATAGAAGTAATAGTTTGACGCCTTCACCTTCCGATAATGGGACAAGCAGTTCTTGGTATAGTTATGGCATAATGTATGGTTGGTACACGGCAACGGCAGGGAATGGTGATTACGCAATGTCGAGCGGTAATGTGGCTGGAGATATTTGTCCAGTAGGATGGCGCCTACCGACTGGTGGTGGAAGTGGAGAATACGTGAGCTTGACAAATGCGGTGGGCGGAGCGAATAACATGGAAAAGAATAATAACTTACTGGCATTTCCGAATAACTTCATCTATTCCGGTGATTATAATTATAATACTAGTGGTGGGCGAGGTACCTATGGTAGGTACTGGAGCGCGACGCCGAATGGTAGGATAAAAGCGTATCGGTTGGGTGTGGCGCTATCTAACTGGGTGACACCGGATGGCTCATGGAATAAGTGGGATGCGTTCGCAGTGAGATGCGTGGTGAAGTAGATTTGATATAATCTAAATTAATGCACCGTAGAAGATACGACGTGTCGTAGAGTAATTGTATTGTTTTAGTAGTGTAATTATTTCTTAACTTTATCGGTAATAGTGATGCCACCGAATCCGCCGGCTGCATCAATATAGATGGTGTATTTACCCTTGTCGGAAGGATCTTTGCGGTCATCAGAGAAGCCACCGAAAATGAAGCCGGATTTTAGTTTGATTTTGATGTCAGATGGGACGATAATATCAATGCCGCCGAAGAGGGCGAAAGCTTTAATGACGGTGTCTCCAGTAAACTTGGCGTTGCGAAGATCGAGACTAACACCACCGAAGATAGCACTAATATTGGAGCCACTAAAAGTTTCATCTTTGTAGACACGATCGGTACCGGAGAAAACAGCAAACTGAGAGTCCATGGATTTTCCGGATTTTTCGGCTTCGGCAACTTTTTTCACAACTTCTTGGTCATTTTTGCGATGGAAGAGATTTCTCACAATAATTGAGAGACCAGCAGCGACGAGGAAGACGGCGAGGATAACCTTCCAAGCGACGTCGTAAGAAAAAACATCTTGAGCTGCGAGTAGCAGAATGACGCCGACAGCGATGAAGCCGAGACTCATAATTTTATCTTTGTCAGTGATGAAACTAACAATACTAGGAATGATAATAAAGAGGGTCCACCAGCCGTCAAAAAAGATATCGAGGCTAAAAAGCCCGAGGGCGTTGCCGCCAAAGATAATACCTAGGGCGATAATAGCGATGCCCCAAATGATTGGTTTGATTTGTTTCATTGTTATTGATGCTCCTTTGGAATAATTATAACATAGATTAATTCTGGCTAGACGCGAGGTGGGAATGGGTGATGAATATAATATTTCTGTGATGATATAATGGTAATAAATAAAGAAAGGATTTTTATGGAACAAGCTATTTGTCAAAGTTGTGCGATGCCACTAACGTCGGATGATATGTTGGGCACGAATGCGGATGGGAGTATTAATAAGGATTATTGTAAGTGGTGTTATGATAAGGGTGAGTTTTTGGATAAGTGTACGATGGAGGAATATATTGAGAAATGCTCGCAGTTTGGTGAGCAGGCGGGGATGACAAATGAGCAGATGAAGGAGTATTGTACAAAGGTGTTCCCGACGCTGAAGAGATGGAAGAAGGATTAGGGTGACGGTGAGAGGGTTCTGGAAGGAGGTGAATGTATAAAAAAGAATTCATGGAAATGGCGGCGAAAGAGGCAAGGGAAGGAATCGCTAACCATGACGGCGGGCCTTTTGGGGCAGTAGTAGTGAAAGACGGCGAGGTAGTTACGTCGGGACACAATAGGGTGCTTACTAGTAATGATTCGACTTGCCATGGCGAGATTGACGCAATCAGAAAAGCGGAAGAGAAGCTTGGAACTTACGACCTGACGGGTTGCGAAATTTATACGACGAGCGAACCTTGCCCGATGTGCCTTGCGGCGATTATGTGGGCAAATATTGGGAAAGTGTATTATGGGTGCTCTTTGATTGATAATGAGAGAATTGGATTTAGAGATGAAAGGTTTGACGAAATGATGGGCGGGAGAGCTAGGCTACCAGAAGGGTTTTTGGAAGAGAAAGATAGAGAGATGTGTCTAGAAGTATTTCGTGAGTATGAAGAAACGAACGGGGTGAGGTACTAGGAGAATTGAGAATAAAGAAAAATGATTGATATAGGGTTTGATTTTACTTCCGATTCGCCGGAGTATTGGGATAGGTTTTGGGAGAACAATGACGGATTAGGGGGAGGGGGTTCTGATCCGGATTCGGCGAGTGCGGTTTTGCAGCGGTATAATCAGGAGCTATGGAGCAAGGAACTGCCGAATGGGGAAAAGATGGAGCTGGCGCTCGGCGAGAATGGGAGTTTGTCGTGGAATGGGTTTCGGTTTGGGAGCGATTCAATTATTACGAGTTTTCGGTATAAGAGGCAGAGGGCTTTGCTGGAGCAGGTGGCCGAATCGATGGATGATTATCGGGGATTTGTGGAGGATTTCTTGCGTAAGACTTATACGATTGGTGGGGAGATTATTTTTCCGAAGCATGCGAGGAGTATTAACCAGGCGCGTGGGGTGAATCCTTTGATTTGCGATAGGTTTGATTTGACGCTGGAATGCATTCGGCGGTATTATGCGGGTGTTTCTAGCCCGCTACACAAGGTGCTTTGCTCGGATGGCGCGTTTTTTGATTTGTTTGGGGATTTTAGGGGGTATGTGGAGTTTTTCTTGTTGCAGGATTTGGTGAGTGAGGATTATTCTGCCGTGAAGTTTTGGAATGGGTGGAAGGATTTTTCGGATAATCCGATTCCGCAGACGGTGGAGGGGTATTTGGAGTTTTTGGAGGGGGAAGTGGAGTTTGTGGGGAGGAGAAACAAGTGGATTGAGCTTAAAATTAAGGGAGATAGTAATCAAAGAGATGTATCTGTTAAAAAACTTCTTAAAGTTCATAATCAGTCGCTTAAGATTAGAAAATAATGAGCGAAGAAAATATAATAAAGAATTGAGAGTTTAAAAAAATGAGAGACAGAATATTACTGATGTAAAATATGTATGTTTTTTCGGATTTCGTTATAGAGCCTAAATTATAAGCACGACAATACTGTGATATAATGATTTAAAGGAAAAGTGTATGAATTATAAAGGTAATGGAGGAGGTTTATGTCTAGAAATTTTGAGGAATATTCTAGAGAGGAGTTGATTGACGAAATCAAAAAGCTGAAGAGGCAAAAAAGATTCGGATTGGTGTGGGAAGACAAGCCGGAAAAGGTGGTGAAAGAATGTGAGGACAAGTTGCCAGTACTAAAAGAGGTAGAAGAGAAGGCAATTGGAGAGATAAATAGTGAGCCGACGAACATCATTATTGAGGGCGACAATTACCATGCGTTGTCGATATTGAACTATACACATACGGGCAAGATTGATGTAATTTATATTGATCCGCCATATAATACTGGGAATAAAGATTTTATTTATAACGATTGTTATGTGGATAAGGAAGATACTTTTCGGCATTCAAAATGGCTGAGTTTTATGGAAAAGCGCATGAAACTGGCGAAGAATTTGCTGGCTGATGACGGCGTGATTTTTATTTCGATTGATGATAACGAACAATCGCAGCTAAAGATGCTTTGTGATTCAATATTTGGTGAAAACAATTTTGTTTCCAATTCGTTTGTACTGGATAATTTAAAAGGGAAAACTAATGATAGTTATATTACATCAGTAGGTTCTAGGCTGATTGTCTATTGCAAAGTAAAAAAGAGTAAGGATGATGGGGCTATTTTTAGGAAAGTTGAGAATATTTTTGCGGATAAGATTGAAAATAAATATAAGAATGAAGATGAGTATGGTTTGTATAATTTAATTACTTTTACAAAAACTGGACAATCCAAGTTTAGAGAAGATAGACCAAATATGTATTATCCAATTCTCATGAGAGATAATAAATTATATGCCATAAAAGAAGAACAATACAAAAGGATTTATGATAAGAGGAGCAAAAGCTTTAATGATGATTATGTCGAGGAGTTAAGGGTTGAATATTCCGACTATACTTTTATTCTGCCAAAAAGTTCATCTGGCGAAAAGTTGAGGTGGACTAGTGGATATGAGACATTTTGTAAAAAAATAAATGAAGATGTCGTTTATGATAATGGTGTAAAACAAAAAACTAGGCCAGACGCGAATGAATTATTGCAAGTATATGCTAGTGGGACTCCGAAGAGCTTAATGTATAAACCATCATATTCTATGGGCACCCAAGATTTGAGTAATGTTTTGCCTAAAGTTGATTTCGATTTTCCTAAACCAATACAATTAATTAAAGATATTCTATTATTAATTAATAATAATGATTTGGTGATTTTGGATTTCTTTGCTGGATCGGGGACAACGGGGCAGGCGGTGATGGAACTGAATAAAGAAGATGGCGGACATCGGCAGTTTATACTCGTGACGAATAATGAGGCAAATGGAAAGGCTGATGCGGGGGAAGAAGGGATTGCCGAGAAGGTAACTTATCCGCGTATTAAAACCGTAATTACTGGAATTCGGCCAGATGGTTCAAAATATTCGGATGGGTTGCCGGCGAATTTGCGCTACTTTAAAACTGATTTTGTGGAGAAGGGTAAAACAACTGACGATACGCGTGAGGCATTGATTACGGAATGCTGTGATATGATTCGGATTCGAGAGAATGCATTTGAGCATGTGGCTAATTCTTCGGAATATCGGTTTTATAAAAATGATAAGGTTTTCGTACCGATTATATTTGATCAATTTGCGATTGCGGAGACTTGGGAAAAAGTGGAAGAATTAAATACCGAAAAACTGCCAGTGCATTGCTATAACTTTAGCTACAATCGCCATGCAAATGAAGAAGAAATTCCGGAAGATACTAAGCTAGAATGGACGGCTTGCTCGATTCCGGAGTCGGTGCTTGAGGTTTACAAAAGGATATTTAGAAAGAAGGAGAATTAGCCATGCAGCTTAAAGAGTTTCAATTAAATACCATAAACAAGGCCGTAAATAATATTTACGAATTACTTGCAGAGGCAAAAATTCGTGAAGCAAAAGGTGATTTGGAGCCGGCGCGATTTGTATTAAAGTCTTGCACTGGTTCTGGCAAAACGATTATGCTGGCTGAAATTTTGAGAGAGCTAAAAGAACGCGATCTTGAAGATCGATATGTATTCGTTTGGTCGGCACCAAATAAGCTTCACACTCAGAGTTTACATAAATTACAGAAACTGCTTGCAGATACAGAATATAAATTAATGGATATTGAATTACTCGAGTCTGGTGAACTTGCTGAAAATACAATTTTATTCGCTAACTGGGAAAAGCTGTTTAAGATTGCAAAAAATGACGTACCAGAGAAGGACATTAAGAAAGGAGATTTTACTAATCGGTTAGTCCGGAAAGGCGAAGATGGACGAAACATACAGGATGTATTAGACGAGACACGCGAGGCTGGATTTAAGGTTATACTGATTGCCGATGAAAGTCATCAGACGTTTTTGGGCCCGAATTCTCAGCTGTTTATTCATGAAGTGGTTCGTCCAGTACTCACGATTGAGGCTTCGGCTACGCCAAAACTTGAAGCACAGGGACTTTCTACTGATATTTATAGACGGATTGAAGTATCAACGGATGACGTGATTGATAGTGGTCTGATCAAAAAACAAGTATTAATTAATTATGATTTGGAAAGTATTGCAGAGGAACTGAACCGTGACGCAATTGAAACTGCGATTATAGCAGGGTTGAAAAAACGTGATGAACTTGAAAAGCTTTATGAGGAAAATGGCGTAAAAATTAGACCATTGATGTTGGTACAGCTACCGTCTGAAAACAAGGAGGAGCTGAGCGAATTGGATGCAAAAGTGAAAGGAATTGCGGAAGAGATTTTGTCGGACCATGGTTATGAATATTATAATAAGAATTTGGCTGTTTGGCTTTCTGATGAAAAGGAAAATCTTGAAGGTATTACCGAAAATAGCAATCTAACTGAAGTGCTGATATTTAAACAAGCAATTGCACTTGGTTGGGATTGCCCAAGAGCGCAAGTACTTGTAATGCTTCGCGACATCAAGAGTGAAGCTTTTCAAATTCAAACCGTTGGAAGAATTCTTAGGATGCCGGAAGCGAAACACTATGGCGTTGAACAACTAGATAGCGCTTTTGTTTATACAAATAGTGGTAAAACAGTAAGGATTGATCAAAATGATAAAGATGCAAAGAATTTAATAAAAGGTCAAAAATCGTTTTTGAATCCTTTGTTCAAAAATATTGTTTTGCCAGATTCAATTTATTTACATCGTATTGATTACGGTGATTTAAAAGCGAACTTTAAACAAGTCTTGGAGGGAGAGCTGGATTTGGCTTTTCAAGTCAATGAGCCGGATTCTGAAAAAAATAGGTATGAAAAACTCGATGAAAGACTCGAAGTTTATCCAGACGAGTTAACTACGCCGGTAATTGCGGATGTAGTGATTGAAAATGTTGACGACGTTTTTGAACAAAACGAGATTAAGACAATTAACCTTGTAGCGAATCAAGTTAGCATTGAGCGAATCTTTCGAGACGTTTTGCGTGGTTTCTGTGGAAAGTTTAAAAGCTTCGCTCGTTCTGAAACTAAAATCAAAGGAACACTTAAGCCTTGGTTTAGGAAAGCGGGAATAGATTGGGAATTAGCGCAAAGAATAATTACGTGCTCAGAAAATAATCAAAGAATTTTTAAGAATATTTTTGATCGAGCAGTTGATAAATATGACAGCGTGAATGCCGAAGAGATGCGTGTGCGAAGGCAAAAACAAGAGAAAATATTTGATTTTAGTATTCCACAGATTGATGAATTTAATGAGCATTATACCGTAACGCGGGCACAAAAGAACATGATGGTGCCGTATTATCGTTTCGACAATGCACCAGAAACGGAAATAAAATTTGAAAAATTGATTGAAGAAAGTGAAAAAGTTGAGTGGTGGTATAAGAATGGTGAAAAAATGGATAAGTATTTTGCCGTGAAGTATTTAGAGCTCGGTGATGATGCAAAGAGTTATGGGAAGGCGTTTTATCCAGATTATATTATTAAATTTGTTGATGGAAGAATTGGGATTTTTGATACAAAAAGTGGGTGGACGGCCGTAGATGAGAAAGCCGCACAAAAAGCAAACGCGTTACAAAAATATATTAAGGAGCATGAGGATTTGAATTTATTTGGCGGGATTATCAATGTAGTAAATGAGCAGTTTTATTTGAACAGCAATTCGGATTATGAATTTGGGGATGGGAAGACGGGGCAGTGGAAGTCATTCGACCTTTAGTTTTTTGGCGATGTCTACCATATGCCTATAAAACATACTCTCTATCCCAGAGAGTCTAGAATGGTAAACAATATGATTGATATTATGTACTGACTTTATTAATATGAAAGGATTGTATGAACTCGGTTTTCGAAACAGCATTGGAAATAGCCGTGAGGGCGCATAAGGGGCAGGTGGATAAAAATGGGGTGGCGTATATTTTGCATCCGCTGGCGGTGGCGGGGCTTCTTAATTCGTTGGAGCTCAAAACCATTGCGGTTCTACATGATACGATTGAGGATACGGATGTGACGGCGGAGTATTTGCTGGAAAAGGGAATTCCGAAACACATTGTGGAGGCGGTGCAGCTTTTGACGAAGCCGGAGGATGAGGAATACGAATCGTATCTTCGGCGAGTAAAGGAGAATCCTTTGGCAAAGCAGGTGAAGCTGGCGGATCTCGCGAACAACACCGACCCGAAGCGGGCGAGTGGGTTGAATGAGGCGCGGCAGGTAAAGTATGAGATGGCGAAGAGGGTGCTAGCTGAATAGTTATTATTCTTGTGTTAAGTAATCGACCAACATGGGGTTGAATTTTTGTTTGTGCCGTGTTAATTTTGGTGGCAGGTCTTGGGAGCAGATTAGTTTTGCGATTCGCAGGTTCTGGATGGTGGGCCGTTAGGGTCGAATCTCTCAACGGGAATCTGCCGCGATGATGCTAGATAGTTGGGTTGTAGATTTCCGTAGTATTTTGTGAAAACAAAAACGAAAGGAGTCGCGATGCTAGAGATTGAATTCTATTTCAAACTGGTTCGTAAACCTAAAGCTAAAAAAATTACTGTTCAAGCCGATCTTGAACAGTAAGGTCTCCCGTAGACCTAGCAAGTTTCTAGCACTTGCTATTAAGATAATTGTAGAATAACGGTTCGGAAAATGCAAGTGGTTTTGTAATTCTGCGGTGCCTCGTGGTAATATATAAATATCATGCAGAAAATAGATAAGATTTATTTCGACATCGATGGCGTGATTAGGGGCGTGGCTTCGCCAAAAGAAGACGTAATGGCGCTTCTAAGATTTTGTGTAGACAATTATCCGGGGGCGGTTTATTGGCTTACTACGCATTGCCGTGGTGGAGAGAATCATGTTTATTATGCGCTAAAGGATGAGTTCCCAGATGAATTTGTAGAAGAACTTTGCCAGAAGATTTTGCCGACTGATTGGGGAGCGCTGAAAACTGATGCGATTGATATGGACTCGGATTTTGTGTGGTTTGACGATAATTTGTTTGGGGCGGAACGGATTGTGCTGGAACGAAATTATGTTCTAGATGGATTCTTTAAAATGGATCCACGGGATCCGGAAATGGCAAAAAAAGCATTAGAGTTTTTGAAGAGTTTTTCAAAGTGATATTATAAAGGTATGATTATTTTTGAGTACAAAGTGTCATCGGTGTGTGAGCATATCGGTAAAAATAATGAAAGGTTTGCGATAGGAATTACCGACGATGTCAAAGACAATGTCGTGACTAGTTTTTATGGAAAGAAATACCGCCATACGATTTCGGAAAAAGATTTAAAAAGAATTATAAAGATTATTAATGATAGTCCGGAGATTTTTGATATTCCAAAAGATTTGGAACCAAATGATGTGTTGGATGGAGATGAGTACTCGTTTAGATTTTCAAATGGAGTGAAGAGCAATACATTTTCGGGATTTAATATTCTAGAATATGGTAGAAAGCCACGTAAAAATGCGACTTTGGCCTTACGCGTAGCAAGAAGAATTAAAGAGGAGGTGCTTTTAGATTACAAAATCCGGACGATGATTCCTAGTCGTTTACAAAATTGGCCGAGATATAGAAAAGCTTCGGGTGTAATTAAAATATAGTTATCGTGTGATGATAAGTTAGTGTTTAGTTCTTAAGAATTGCGGTTAATAAGGTTTTTAACAATATTCTCGCGCTCGCGTGCTAAATTCGCGACGTAGGTCTTGGCATGTTTAATGGCGCGGCGAACTAGCTTGACGGCATTGGCTGGAGCGTCTGGGGAGCTTTCGGCGAAAGGAATTAGCTTTTCTTCGGCGATAGTTTGGAGCTTTGAAGCAGAATCATCGTCGTAGACATAGTTGGTCAGGATGAAGAATAGATTGAGTAGCTCTTCCAGGTTTTTGTCGTTAGAATCAAGTTTTTCTAATAGTATGCTTTCGTGATGGGCAAATTCGTCTGGGTCGGTGTCGTGTTTGAAGGTTGCGTAGTCGGTGCTAAGCTCCGGTAGGCGCTCATTCAAATCGTCTAAAACTTGAAGCCAACCGATAGAGTCTTTTAAGATTCTAGAGTCTTCGTCGTAATCGAAATCAATTTTATCCTCATTTAATAGTGGCCAGATACTATTGACGCGAGGCCAGAAGATATCAAAAACTTCGTCGCGGAACCATTTTTGAGATTTCGCGTCTTGTGGCGCGGCTTTCCAGATAATAGAAAGGATATCGCCGGCGGTCCAGAAAACGTGAGAACCGTGAGTGGTTTTTAAAATATGTTTCGCAACTTTGAACCACTGATCGTAGTGTGCTATGTCATCACTGGCGCCGAGAAAATAATCGATTTGTTCGTCGGAAAGCTTGTCTTGTAAAATTTTGTCAAAAATGAGCTGGTTGGCTTCGTCGGTGAAATCAAGCCAGCACGGATATGCGAAAAGTTGACTGAGATTATCCGCCATTTCTTTGGTGACGATGAGTTTTTCTTGAGTGAAGATGAAGGAGTCAAGTGAGGCGTGGAATTTTTGCTCGAATAATTCGAAAATGCCTTTGTGTTTTTCAGGGGTTTGAGCGAAAAATTGATTGAGGATTTTCAGAATATCAGGTTTCTTGAGATGTTCGGTAGTATAGATAACCTCATAAATCAGAATCGCATATTTGGCATTTTTGATTTGTTCCTCGTTCAGAGACCAGACATCGCGCTGTCTAAATCTGATATAGATTACAGCATCTTGCCAGAGCGCTGGCGTGGCGATAGGTTTCTCGTCAAAGAGAATATATCTCACGAGATATTCCGCGAAGAGTTTTTCGGCCACTATATCGAAAAGATAATCGTACGAGGCCGGAATAATTGGATTAATTGTTTGCATATGCCTCCTTTATTTAAGATTAGTTGCTATGTGTTTAAAACATAGTGTGGTCATATATATTATAGCATTATTTTGTGGTTCTGGCAAGTATTAGCCCGTTGATGCTGTGCTATAATTAGCTTATGAATATTCTAGAATACGCAAAAGGGGTGGAAAGATTGGTGGACCCAATGGAAGTTGGGAAAGTAACTTATATGCAAACGAAACTGCGACGGTTGCCGGTGTGGATGCAACGCAAAACCGTGTCGTCGGCAACGAAGAAGGCGGATAAGATGCCGTTTGTGGTGGAACCGTATTGTTCGTTTATGTTTTATGAAATCACGGAGCCGGGGAAAATGCAGAAATTTCTGCCGGAGGGGTTCGTGCCGGCGAAGGCGGCTGTGTTTGAAGGAGATGCGCCGAAATACTATGGTATCGTGACGATGTTTCGGGTGCATTCGAGCGTGTTTTGGGGTGCGAGAACGGAGTTTTATCTTGTAGCGGAGAATGCAGACACGGGACTGCTCTCGTGGATTATTTGCGATTACATTAGCGATACGATATCGTATGATGCGAAGCATGGGTTAAAGTCGCCGGATGCCTCAAGGGCTGTGATGACGACAACGTGCGAAGGGGATTTTGTCTGCGATATGATGGATGAAACTCGGAAGAAATATGCGCGCTGCGAAATGAATCTTGAGGACGCAAAGATGCGAAAACTGGATAGTCGGTTGTGGATTGAAGGGAATACCTCAATTGCCTATGGTCGGCTGGCGGGAGAAGAAGATGCGGATTTGTTCTCCTTAACATTCTTTCCGGAAGAAATGAAACAGGCTTTAGAAATCCCAATTAGCAAGGTGAGAAAAGCGGAAGTGCTTTGTGGAACTGGTAAGCTTGGCGGAGTTTTGGAACGGGCTGTTAGCTTCCCGTATGCACAACATATGTTGTCAGATGCGCCAGAAAGAAGAACGCATTATGGGTCGGAGAAAGCTCTGCGCGCGGCAGTAGAAAAAGTAGATTTCAAGAAAATTAAGACACTCGGGAATTAGTCTTTCTTGCGACGGCGAAGATAACATAATGATTATGATTTTTGTACAAGTTAAACATAAGCTAAACATGGGTGTAGTTCTAATAAGATAAGTAATGCAATAAAAATAATGATATAAAAATTATTCGTCGTCGCTTAGGTCGTAGTCTTCGGCACCGATACCATAACCGAGCTCATAAGCCTCACGTTGATCATCGCTAAGCTCATCTAAATTAACGGATGAACCAAACCCGGAATGGGGAAGCATATGGTGCTCTCTGTCAAATCGGCCATCGTCTATACCGAGCGCTTCATAATAAGAAGCGTCGTGATAACCGTCGTCATCAGCGTCAAGACTCTCGTCATCTAAGTCATCATCGTAATTATCGTAATCATCGTCTAACTCGTCCTCGTCAGATGAATCATAGTCGTCGTCATATAGTTCATCATCTTCTTTTTCAAGACCATATTCTTCGTCATCGTAATCATCGTAATCATCCATAGCCTCATTATATCACGCTAAACCTCCTATATATTAATATATGCATGTTATAATTAAGAAAAGGAAAGCAATTTCTAAGATTCCCGGCGTATCACACGAAGAAGGTTTTATTAAATGGAATTTTACTAAATTCGTCGTATCGCGCAATGGAAAAGTTGAATACCGTTTCGGGCCGACTGATAAACCCGAAGAAATGGAAGAGGATATTAAAAATCTGCTTTAATTAACAGAAAGGAGACAAATGGCAAAAGTATATTTTACAAAAGAAATCACACCGGAAAGTTTACAAAAAATCTACCAAGCCCTAGGCGTGAAGCTTAAAGGTAAAATTGGGATAAAAGTTTCTACTGGCGAAAAAGGCGCTAAAGGCTATTTGAAGGCGGATTTAATTGGGCCATTTGTTAAATCATTAAATGGCACAATCGTAGAATGCAATACTGCATACCCAGGCGAGCGCAACAACGCAAAAGACCATTTAAAAGTAGCCGAAGAACATGGTTTCACATCATTTGCGGAAGTTGATATTATGGATGCAGAAGGTGAGATTAAAATTCCTGTTCATAATGGTAAACACTTGAAATACGACTTGCTCGGCTCACATTTTGATAATTATGATGCATTTATTAATCTGGCGCATGGTAAAGGGCATATGATGGGCGGGTTTGGAGCTAATTTAAAGAACCAATCAATCGGTTTCGCCTCCCGCGATGGTAAGGCTTATATTCATTCTTGCGGCAAGACAAAAAGTCCGAAGCTATGTTGGATTTCCAAGCACGAACAAATTGATTTTATAGAGTCAATGGCGGAAGCGGCGACAGCTGTAGCAGATTATCTAAAGGAGCAAAACAAGCCTATTATATATATCACTGTAATGAATGCTATATCTACGTCTTGCGATTGCGATAAAGACCAGGATGACCCGGTGATGGAAGACCTTGGTATCGTGACATCGCTAGACCCAGTAGCAAACGACCAGGCATTTATTGATATGGTATGGACAAGTAAGGACCCAGGTGCGGAAAAGCTAAAAGAGCGAATTGATTCACGACTCGGACGAGAGATTTTGCCTTACGCCGAATCACTTGGATTAGGTGAGCGAAAATATGAGCTCGTAGAAATATAACCCTCCAAATTTACTTAAATATTATATGCTATAATGAAAAAAAGGAGGTTTATGGAGTTCGTACGAGTCAAATATGCCAATAACAAATTAATTAATGCCGAGATTAAAGAGCATCGGGAAATTATTGAAGAATACACAGAAAAAAAGGGTTACAAATATGTTGGCTTTATTCCTGTGATATTCGGGCCAAGTGGCAAAACCTTAGAAGCTGATTTATTATTTGAAAAACCAAAAGCCGAGAAAGAAATCAAAGAGCCAGAGCAAAAAGAAGCCAAAAAATAGATTATTTATGGTATAATCGTAAGCAATATGGGCAAAATTACGAAGTATCTTAATCAGTTGATTGTCGGAAATGTTTTTGATACGCCAGAAATTTTGGAAACATATGCAACGGACCGTTCTGTCTTGGAAATTAAGCCGAAGTTTGTGGCGTTTCCAGAATCAACTGAAGACATTCGTAAACTAATGAGGTTTTTTAACCAAATTGCCGCCAAAGAAATACCAGTGACTGTGAATGTACGTGGTTCTGGTCTTGATGAAGGCGGAGCAGATCTTGGTACAGGATTAATTATTTCTACTGAAAAACTCAATAAAATGCTAGAAATTGACCCGCGCGAGCGACTAGTGAGAGTCCAAGCCGGAATGACTCTAAAAGAATTAAATACAGCACTATCTGTGTCGGGTTTAACTGTGCCGATAGGCGGTCATGAAAACGAAACAATCGGTGGGCTAATTTCCAATGCGCCAGTTGATGATTATATGGGCAAGTATGGAGGAATTAGCAAATATGTTGAACGTATTGAAGCAGTGCTCGCAAACGGTGAAGTTCTCCAAACTATGCGTTATCGTAAGTATGCTGCCGCAAAGAAAACTGCCGAAAAATCTCTAGAAGGTGACATTTATCGTAAAATTACAAAACTAATTGATAAACAAAAACGATTAATTAGCAGCATTAGCAAAGACGAGCATAATAATATTGGCTACTGCAATATTACGAACGTTTTGCAGAAAGAATCGTGGGATTTAAAGCCATTATTCTTTGGCGCGCAGGGAACCTTAGGAATTATTTCTGAAGTGATTTTACGTGCAATACCAATTTCTAAAAAACCCGCACGCACGGTGGCTACTTTTAAAACCTTAGAACAAGCAATTGAATTCATGGACGCAGTAAGCGTCTTAAGACCTCGTGAACTTAATTTATATGATTTAAAAATCGTACAAGAAGCGCGTGATTCTGGCAAAAACTTGGATGGTGTTATTCGTAAACTTGAAGATGGTTTTGTAGTTTATTTGGCTTTTGATGAAAGACAAAACTATTATATGAAAAAACTCACTGCTATGCGTGACAAGTTCCCGCGTAATGCAAAATTTATTTATGAAAGTCCCGAGAATAAGCTAATTCTAAACGAGTTTGAAAACACACTCGCTAATTATCTAAATAATATGCGGGGCGGGGAAAGAGTGCCGGTTTTAACTGATTTTTATCTGCCACCAGAAAACTTAGAAAATTTCTTAAAAGACCTAAAAATTTTAGGTGAAAAATTAGAATTAGATTTGGCTTTATATGGCTCATATTCTTCTTCGGTTTATAGTTTACGGCCGAAGTTTAATTTGGAAGAGGAAGGATATAACAGAAAGATGGCGACGTTCTTGCGAGCTGGGGCATATATTATTGACCGTCAGGAGGGCAAATTGACTGGAGGCACACCAGAAGGAAGAGTTAAGGCCGTGGTAACAAATTCCGAAATACCAGAACCACAAAAAGCATTATATGATGAGGTTAAAAAAATCTTTGACCAAAACAATATCCTAGGGGCAGACATAAAACTCCAGGCCAGTTCTAAATTTACTTTGACACACCTTCGCACTACGAATTCCCCGAGAATTATGTTATAATGTAATCAAATAGGAGTTTTTATGAAAACAAAGTATAAAAAGATATCTGATTCGCGTGCAGAAATAACTGTAACGCTTGATGCGGATGACCTAAAAAAGGCCGAAAAAAAGGCTTTGGAAAAATTGGCTAAGGAAATAAAAGTTGAAGGATTCCGTAAAGGCAAAGTCCCGACGGAAGTTGCCAAGAAATTTATTCCAGAGAATGATTTAAATGCCGAAACGATTGACCTCGCTGTGCGAGCTACTGTAATTGAAGCTTTCCAAAAAGAAGAAAAATCACCATTGGTACTACCTAGTGTAAACGTTACAAAATACGTTCCTGGCGAAATGGCAGAATATACTGCTACAGCAGATATAATTCCTGAAGTAAAGATTGGCGATTACAAAAACCTTGGCGTAAAGAAGCCGGCAGTTAAGATTGCTAAGAAAGACGTTGATGGCGTATTAGACAATATCGCGACTTCGTTCGCCGAGAAAAAGGCAGTAAAAAAGGCTGCTGCACTTGGAGATGAAGTTATCATTGATTTCGTAGGCAAAAAAGACGGCAAAGCCTTTAATGGTGGCACAGCAAAAGATTACAAATTGGTTTTAGGTTCGGCAACATTTATTCCGGGATTTGAAGATGGAATTGTAGGGCACGAACCCGGCGATAAATTTGACCTTAAACTAACATTTCCTAAAGATTATGGTGTAGCAGATTTGGCTGGAGCTAAAACCGTATTTGAAGTTTTGGTAAAGCAGGTTAATGAGGTTAAAAAGCCAGCCATAGACGATGAATTAGCCAAGAAATGTGGTCCATTTAAAAACCTGGATGAACTTAAAAAAGACATAGAGAAGAATTTAGAAGCACAAAATTCTCATCGTGAAGAAGAAAAGTATAAAGATGAGTTAATTAAGGCTTTTGTCGCAAAATCCAAAGTTCCTGCTCCTGAAATTCTAATTGACGATCAAATGCGTGCTATTCGCGATGATATGACTAGGAACGCACAGAGTCGGGGAATGAGTTTTGAAGATTTTCTAAAAGCCAATAATGAGACAATGGAGAATTGGGAAAAAGAAGCTCGCAAAATCGCAACTGATAGAGTTAAAGCATCATTAGCTTTGCAAACTTTGGCAGTTGAACAAAAAATTACCGTTTCCGATGATTTAGTTAATGCCAAAATTGCAGAGCTTCGCGATGTATATAAGAAATCACCAGAAGCTTTGAAAAATCTGAAAAACCCAAATGTCAAAATGGACATTAAAAACCGGATGATTATTGAAGCAACGATTAATTTCTTAGCCGACGCTAATAAATAATTATCGTACTTAAAAGCACTATATATAATATATAGTGCTTTTTTGATTGTTTTATAATAGTTATGCTATAATGATGTTATGAGTAGAAGGCTTTCTGGTGTAATAATTGGTCGGAGTGTGTTTGTTGGCGCTTTAGCTATAGCTAGTGCTGGTTTTATGGTTTCTTCCGCCTCCGCCCTCACCTACTCATCAGACGTAGATGTCAGTTTTACCTTTAATTCTGTAATTAGTGTGCAGTTATCTTCTGCAAATATCTATATTAATAATTTAGCTCCTGGTACTGCTTCTGATAGTAATATTATTACAGTAGGAGCTAATACTAATGCTTCTGCTGGATTTCAACTTAGTGCTACAGTAGGAGTGAAGAATGGTACTACTGCACTTGTGAATAATTCAGATAATAATTATACATTTACTAATCTATCATCTACTAAAGCAGCTCTAGCTAACTTTAGTGATAATACATGGGGATATTCATACTGTGCTAATACTGCAGCTAACTGTAATGGTGGTAGCGGTACATGGGTAAGTGGTAATGTAGGTAGTGCTGTAGCTGGCTATAATGGCCTGCCACTTGATAATAATACTAATGCAGATGAACGTGGTAAAGGTGGAGTGACATTAATTAGTACTACAGGAACTCAAGGTGAACTAAATACTGTGCAGTTTAAGATAGGTGCTAAAGCTAGTAATTCACAAGTTGCTGGGACCTATACTAATACTATTAACTTTTATGCTGTGGCGAATCCGGAACCGGAGCTAGGGCCAGTTGATTGTGTGGCTGGTAAGGTCTGTTATAATGTCAATGCTCTTTATGGTGCAGAGGGCACTATGGGGCAGCAAACGGCTACTGCTGATGGGACTGAATTGGTTTTACTTGCCTCTAATTTCTCTCGTCCTGGCTATGGTTTTGCTGGTTGGTCTGACACATATGATTATAGTGGTAATAAATACGGTCCTAATGAAACCATTACTGTTCCTACTGGTACTGCTTCTAACGGCTTAAGCCTTTATGCTATATGGGTGAAGTCTGCTGGTAGTATCCAGAACTGGAGCGGATGTTCTGGTCTAGCTAGCGGTGCAGTCACTGCTCTAACAGACCAAAGAGATAACAATACTTATGCCGTAGCTAAACTGGCAGACGGTAAATGCTGGATGATTGAAAATCTGCGTCTAGAAAGCACTGCCAATGGTAATTCCGATGGCTCACTAGCACAAGGCTATGGCACATCTGCTACTTATGGTAATTTTTCTGGTTTAGCCACTGCCGAAACTGCAAATTTTGCCAATTCTACTACCGCAAATAGCCTCTACTATAGCGGTACACAAAGTGGCACTGCTAGTGTGGATATTGGCACAACAAATTATCCTGGTAATCGTGTGCCGCGTTACAGTAATGCCAATACTTCTGCGAGAGCATCGAATCCTACTACTAAAAATGCAGCTCTATACTCTTATGGCAATTACTACACCTGGTCTGCTGCTATTGCAGATACTACATACTACAATACTAATAATCAATCCATCACAACTACTTCACTTTGCCCAGCTGGTTGGAGATTGCCAAGAGGAGGTGATAAAAACAATGAATCTAATAATGACTTCTGGTCACTTATTGTAGATGGTATAAATAACGGTACTGATCCAGCTAATTATAGTAGTGAAAATGCTCCGTATTATGATGAGGCCGAGGAAGCTGCCCCAGTAAGCACTGCCTTAAGAACCTATCCAAATAACTTTGTTTATCCCGGCCTTATCAATGGGGGTAATATTAGCGGTCGCGGTAGCGGCGGCTACTATTGGTCGTCTACGGTGTCAAATAACGACTCCTCTACCTACCGCTTGTACTTCGTCAGAACCCGCGTCTACCCTGGTACGAGCAACGTCTACAAGTACGCTGGGTTACCTATGCGTTGTATGGTTGGTTCTTAGTTTGTGTCGTTCCAAGAGCCCTAGGAACACATATATAATATATAGTGAGGTTGATGCGCTAGATATGGTGTGTCATATTAAGTGCTTTACGCTATATATATCGTATAGCTGAACAAAAATCACACATATTGTTATTTGTCGTATTTCTAGACTTTTTTGGATAAGTGTGATATAATTACCGCAAGAGTTTCGGCTTGTCTGCTATTGCTGTAAACAGATAAGCACCATATATTAAAGTAATAAGAGGATATTTTAATGCCAACTATTAATCAGTTGATTCGCAAGCCTCGTAAAAAGGCTGCAAAAAAATCCAAATCTCCTGCTCTTGGTTCTATTGTAAATACCTTAAAGACCAAGAAGTATGAGAGAGCTGCGCCACTAAAGCGTGGTGTTTGTATTAAGGTGACTACCAAAACTCCAAAGAAACCAAACTCCGCTATGCGTAAAGTCGCTCGTGTGCGTCTTACTAATGGCCAAGAAGTTTGGGCTTATATTGGTGGTGAAGGTCACAACTTGCAGGAACATGCCGTAGTATTAGTCCGTGGTGGTCGTGTGCCAGATCTTCCTGGTGTACGTTATCATATTGTACGTGGCACTTTAGATTTGCAAGGCGTGCAGGGTCGCAAACAAGGTCGCTCCAAGTATGGTGCGAAGAAGGAGGATAAGTAATTATGCCACGTAAAGTTACCAAATCCTTACAAAGGAAAGTCAGTCCTGATCGTAAATATCAATCTATCATGGTGCAAAGACTTATTAACAAATCCATGTTGAATGGTAAAAAGCAAGTTGCAGAACGTGCAGTTTACTCTGCGATTGAAGGCGCTGCTAAGAAATTAAAATCAGAAAATCCAGTAGAAGTATTGGAAAAAGCAATTGCAAATGTATCGCCAGATTTTGAAGTTAAATCTCGCCGTGTTGGTGGTGCTAACTATCAAATTCCATTCCCAATTTCGGGACACAGACAATTACACTTTGCCTTTTCATGGCTAGTACAATCTGCCCGTGCACGTGGTGGCATGCCATATGCTAAGCGTTTGGAAGCAGAAATCGTAGACGCTTACAACGAAACTGGTGCAGCCTTCAAGAAGAAAGAAGACTGCCACAGAATGGCAGAAGCAAACAGAGCATTTGCGCATTTTGCTCGCTAAAATTGGTCTACAATTTTTAATCTACTTATGCTATAATTAGCGTAAGTAGATTTTTTAGGAGGTAAAAATGGTAAAAGTCGCGATTAACGGTTTTGGTAGAATCGGCCGTAATGCGCTAAAGATATTATTGGAAAGGCGTGATGTGTCTGTTGTCGCAATTAATGATATTACTGATGCAAGGACTTTGGCACATCTTTTGAAACACGATTCTTCTTATGGTGCTTATGACAAGAAAGTTTCGGCTACTGATAAATCTATCATCGTTAACACGCGTGAAATTCCTGTTTTTGCCGAGAAAGAGCCAGTGAATCTGCCTTGGAAAAAACTAGGTGTAGATGTCGTAATTGAATGTACTGGTTTCTTTACAAAACCAGAAGACGCTAAGGCTCATATTACGGCCGGAGCAAAAAGAGTGGTGATTTCTGCCCCAGCAAAAGGCGAGGGAGCAAAAACTATAGTATTAGGTGTTAATGAAGACGCTGTGACGAATGACGACATTATTTTGTCTAACGCTTCTTGCACTACCAACTGTATCGCACCAATCATGAAGGTTTTGGAAGATGAATTTGGTATAGAAAAGGCCATGATGACAACCGTGCATTCCTATACCGGCTCACAAAGAATTTTGGATGCCCCAGCAAAAGATTTGCGCGAGGCACGTTCAGCAGCAGAAAATATCGTACCAACTACCACGGGCGCATCTAAGGCTGCAGCGCTGACGATACCTACTCTAAAAGATAAATTCAATGGTTTGTCGGTACGTGTCCCTACACCGGTGGTGTCTTTATCTGATATTACTGCGTTAATTAAACGCAATACTACTAAGGAAGAATTGATTTCTGTGTTTAAAAAAGCTGCCAAAGAGCCTTATTATGAAGGCATCATTGGCATAACCGAGGAGGAATTAGTTTCTTCTGATTTTATTGGTGATCCGCATTCTTGCATCGTAGATTTGCCTTTAATTGACGTTGTGGATGGCAACATGATTAAAGTTGTTGCTTGGTATGATAACGAGTGGGGTTATTCTAATCGCCTCGTAGAACTGGCAACAGATTTCGGGAAGGGAATTTAATGAAAATATACATAGGCGCAGATTATCGTGGGTACGAAAGCAAAAATCATTTAAAGGATTATTTGCTGAGTTTAGGCCACGACGTGACTGATGATGGGGCCTATGCATATAATGAGGGTGATGATTTCAATGACCCAGCAGTTAAGGTTGCTATGGACGTACGTGAAGATTATGGTTCAGTTGGCATTCTGATTTGCGATTCGGCGCATGGTGTTACGATGCAAGCTAATCGTTTTAAGGGAGTGCGCGCCGCACACTGTGAAAACGCAGAATCAGCCAAACTAGCACGAGAACATGATGATGCAAATATACTTTGCTTGTCCGCTCATTTTATGGATGATGCAAAAATTCAAGAAATAGCAACTACGTTTTTGGAAACAAATTTTATAAATTACGAGCGCCGAGTAAGGCGAATTAATCGTTTAGACGAAAGGGAAGATTATGATTAGAACCGTTTCAATCGTTCCGACAATCATGACAGATAATAAGCAGGATTATCGGGCACAGGCGGAAAGAATAAACGTGTTCACAAGGCGCGTGCAAATTGATGTAACCGATGGAGTGTTTGCTCCAACCCAGACCTTAGATATTACTAATGTTTGGTGGCCAAAAAACTGGGAAGCAGATTTGCATTTGATGGCGACAAACCCTTCAGAACATCTAGACACAATTCTAAAGCTAAACCCGTCACTTTGTATTTTGCATGCAGAAGCGAGTGAAGACTTACTACCTAGTTTTCAAATCTTAAAAGACGCCGGAATCAAGGTTGGCGTGGCGCTACTCCCTACTACTTTTCCAGGTAGTGTACAACAATATATTGAAGCTGCCGATCATGTGCTGATATTTGCTGGGCAACTTGGCATACAAGGCTCGCAAGCCGATTTAATGCAAATGGAGAAGATTCCATTAATTAGAAACATGAAGCCAGAGCTTGAAATTGGTTGGGATGGCGGAGCTAATATGACAAACGTACGTGCAATTGCGCATGCGGATGTAGACGTAATTAATGTAGGCTCAGCAATTGCGCAAGCGCCAGACCCAGCACAAGCCTTCCAAGAATTGGTTGCAGAAATTGATAAAAATGGAGTGGTGCTCTGATGGCAAGAATTGTTTCACTTGGTTCTGCCTTACAAGATATTTACCTAGTGGACCATGACGATCTTAAACCAACTACAATTGGCGAAAATGCTATTTTTGGCAAAGTGTTAGTAGGTTCTAAAGTAGATATTGATAGGATTTCTTACGAAGTGGGAGGTGGGGGTGTCAACTCGGCAATTTCGTTTGCAAGACATGGACACGAAGCAATTTTCTTTGGCAATATCGCACATGATCCGGCCGGCATGGCTATTTTAAAAGCTTTAGACCGCGAAGGCGTAGATACAAGTTATGTGAATTTTTTGGAAAGAAAAACCACTGGAACTTCTATTGTGTTGCTTGATTCTGGCAGCGGTGAGCGAACTATTTTGACTTGCCGGGGAGCATCAGAACAGTTTGGAAACTATAGTCCTTCTGATTTGGACACAATTTCGCCTGATTGGTTATATGTAACAACTCTGCGTGGCGATATGGAAACACTTAAGAAATTCTTCGTTTATGCAAAAAAACTTGGTATCAAAACTATGTTTAATCCTGGTGTCAGAGAATTAGACGCGAGCCATGAATTAATTGATTTACTAAAATATGTTGATGTTTTGAATGTAAATAAGTCCGAGGCGGCCAGAATAGTACCTGGAGTAATGCTAACTGAGCTACTTTACCATTTAAATAACTATGTGAATACGGTGATTATTACTGATGGTCCGATGGGTGGAATTGCTGGTAACGGCAGCGAAGTGTATCGGTTCGGGATTTATGAGGATACGCGTATAAAAGATGCGACTGGCGCAGGTGATGCGTTTGGCTCTGGATTCTTAGCGCATTTTGCGGCTGGTCATTCGTTCAGAAACTCTCTCATATTTGCTTCGGCAAATTCTACTGCGGTCGTATCACGCCTAGGAGCTAACAGGGGATTATTATGTGGCGATGAGCCTTTGCATCCGATGCCAATCCAAAAATTATGAAAGGAATGACCTATGAGTAAACTTGAAGAAGAATTACTGAAAAAATTATCAATCGCTGATTTAGAGCGAGCTAATGCCTATGCGAAAGATTTGGGGCGTGGTTTACAAATTGTGCGAACTTTCCCGCAGGGTGTAACGATTTTTGGTTCAGCAAGGCTTCCTCAAGATAATAAATATTGTAAGATGGCTTATGATCTTGGGCGAATGTTAGCAGAGAATGGCCATGCTGTAATTACTGGTGGTGGCCCTGGTATCATGGAAGCTGCCTCACACGGAGCTTACGAGATTGGTGGACGCACGATTGGACTAAATATAACCTTGGCACACGAACAACATCCAAATCCATACTTAACCGATTGTCTGACTTTTGAATATTTCTTTGCGCGTAAAGTATCCCTAGCGATGTCAGCCAAAGTATTTGTGTTTTTTCCAGGGGGTTTTGGCACAATGGATGAAATTTCAGAAGTGTTATGTTTAATGCAAGAAAAGAAAATGCCAAAAATGCCAGTATTTCTAATCGGTGAAGATTTTTGGAAAGGTTTTGACAAAACAATTGGAAAAATGATTTCTCTAAAAATGATTTCAGCCGGGGATATAGATATTTTCCATATTACCGATGATATTAACAAGGTCGTAGAAGCTGCCAACAAAATTGGGCATCCAAAGGTTTCTGAAAACTTTTATGATGGTTTTCGTGAAGCTAGTGCGGTAGTGGGTAAAAACTAGCCAAGTTTTAAACTCGTGTTTTAAATGCGTAATTGCTTTTGGTCTTAAATAAGTTTAGAATGGGTCGTTAAGCCCGAGGCGAGAATTCGTATCTGCAATGCGAATGAGCTCATTATACTTAGCAATGCGTTCGCTGCGAGAAAGGGAACCAGTTTTAATCTGGCCAGTACCGAGGCCAACAGCTAGATGAGCAATTGTTACGTCTTCGGTTTCACCGGAGCGATGGGACATTACGGTGCGATAACCAGCTTTTTTGGCCATCAAAACCGCATTAATGGTTTCAGATAAGGTGCCAATTTGGTTTGGTTTAATTAAAATTGCATTAGCTACACCGGACGTAATCCCTTTTTCTAAGAGCTTAGTATTTGTTACAAATAAATCATCGCCAACTAATTGAATGCGGTCGCCAAGACGGTCTGTTAGAGTTTTCCAATTATCCCAATCGTTCTCGGCGAGACCATCTTCTATGGAAACAACTGGATAGTTATCGGCAATCCATTCGTACCAATTAATGAGATCATCGGCGGTTTTCCAATCGCCGTTAGTTTTAAGAACGTAGTGGTCTTTGTCGTAAAACTCACTTGCGGCAATGTCCATAGCTATTGCGATGTCGGTATCTAATTTAAGCCCAACGCGTTCAGTGGCGAGCTTAATGCATTCTAGCGGTTCATTATCGCCTTCACGAACCCTAGGCGCATAACCACCTTCATCGCCAACTGTAGTAGGATAATCACGCTCTTTTAGAACGTCTTTTAGGGCATGAAAAACTTCTGCGCCATAACGTACGGCTTCGGCAATACTGCCTGCGCCACGTGGCACAATCATATACTCTTGAAAATCAGTAGCCCAAGATGCGTGTTCGCCACCATTCATCACGTTCATCATTGGCATTGGTATAGACATTTCGTCTGTAGTGCCTGCAAGTTCAGCAATGTAGCGATAAAATGGCATTTTCATAGCCTTAGCATTGGCTTTAGCATTGGCGAGAGAAACGGCCAAAATTGCATTGGCGCCAAGGTTAGTCTTGTTTTCTGTGCCGTCTAGCTCACACATCATTTGGTCAACAATTTCAGGATTAGATGTATTGTCACATAAAATATCACGAATTTTAGAATTAACATTCCAAACGGCCTTTAATACGCCTTTACCATTGTAGCGAGTTTTGTCGCCATCACGAAGTTCCAAAGCTTCGCCTGAACCGGTAGATGCACCAGACGGTACAATTGCACGCCCAAAAGCGCCATTATCTAAATAAACTTCTGCTTCTACAGTGGGATTACCACGAGAATCTAAGACTTGTCTTGCCTTAATATTCGTTATAATAAAACTATCCATAGCTAAATTATATAACATTTTTATAAAACTTATGCTAAAATGTTATTAAGGTTAATAAATTAAGGAGTTATTTTATGAACGAAAACTCGGGGGAGACACCAAATCCCTTAAACTCAGGCGGGACTATGCCTACAGCTAATCCCACACCTACACCGTCGCCAGTAGCAACACCAACGCCTACAGCGGCAACTACACCAGCAACAGCTCCGGCACCATCACCTGTGCAAACGACACAAGTAGAGTCGCTTGATCCGGATGGCAGACCTATGGAAAAGGTGGAAGAAACTGGAACTACGTCTGGCGAGCCAAAGAAAAAAACTGGCTTAATTGTTGGGATAATTATAGCAGCCGTAGTACTAATTGGTGGCATTGTGGCCGCCGTGATGCTATTACCTAATTTAAACAAAGGTGATGCAGTCGCTACAGCTATGCAAAAGCTCATGAATGGTCAAGCACCAGGAAATGTCGCTATTGATGGCAGTATCAATATACTTGTGAACCAAGAAGGAACGCCAATTAAGCGAGTAAACGTTGCCTTAGATTCTGATATTATTGTTGGTTCGTTAATTAATACTTCGTCCGCCGTGTTGACTTTCACTACCTATGACGATAAAGATTATTCTGTCAATTTTGACGAAGTGTATGCGGCAAATGGCGATTTATACTTTAAAGTTGAAGGTGCAACAGCCGCACTTGAAGATTCAAAATTATTGAATTTATTAATGAACAACGAAGTTAATGAAGTAGTTGATTGTGACGGGGAAGAAACTGATTGTGTCGTAGAGGAAACTGTGGAAACCACTACAGAGACAACTGTAGAAGATCCAACCTCCGGCATTATTGATGTCTTTGAAGTAGTGGATGGAGTTTGGCTAAAGATTTCTGTAGATGAAATAAGCGAAGCAAGCAAAAGTTTCACGAGCGGAGAAAGTGCTATTAGCTGTATTACTGATATGGTCAGTGATTTGAATAAAAATAGTAATTCCGCTGCTGAGTTATACAACAAATATCCATTTGTTGCATCGTCAACCGAGAATGTTAAAGTTCCTGCCAAAAACGGTCCTGTTTATTTAATAGAAATAGATAGCAAGAATTTTACAAACTATGTTAACTCAATTAATAACTCTGAAATAACGAGCAATTTATATTCCTGCATGGGGGCAGAAAACAATGTGAGCTTAAATGAAGAAGACGTAGCGGAGTTATTAGCAGAAATGCCAAAGGTTTATGCCGAGGTAAATGGCAATTATGATTTTACAAGATTATATTTAGAGACGGATATTAGCGACGGAATGGCAAGTGCAACGATTGATTTAGGTTTTAGCTATCCTCAGAATGTCAATGCCTCTGAACCAGTTGAATACACCGATTTCTCGGAAGTGATTCAACAAATTATGTCTGGATTATTTGAAATGCCAAATACTCAGCCAAGCGTAATTGAAGTAGACGATTAGGGCAAATTTGACATTTTAACGTAAGTGTGATATAATTAGGGTATGAATGAGGCCCTGAAACAAAAACTCAGTAAACTCCCGGCCGCACCGGGAGTTTATTTTCATAAAAACGAATCTGGTGAAATAATTTACGTGGGCAAAGCGGCCGTACTTAAAAACCGCGTGAGACAATATTTTCAAAAAACACGTAAGGATCCGAAAACTGAGGCATTAGTACATGAAATTGCTGATACTGACTGGATTGTCGTAGACACGGAAATGGACGCGTTGTTTTTAGAGTCGGAGATGATAAAAAGATACATGCCGAAATGGAATATTCTCCTTCGTGATGACAAAACTGTTTCTTACGTAAGAATTACTATGAACGAGGAAGTGCCGTATATTTCATTCACGCGAAATCCAGTAGACGATAAAGCTACTTATATCGGGCCATTTTATGGTAAATCTTCCGCTGAAAATGCTGTCCGCATCTTAAGGCGAGTTTTTCCATACTATGTCAAACCTTATACTGGACGCAAAACTTTAGACACAGATTTAGGGTTAACACCTGGAATTGAAATTGGACGATGCGAACCAAAAGATTATAAACGAAATTTGCGAAAACTAATACGTTATATAGAAGGTGATAGGGAAAAGTTATTGAAAGATTTGGAGAAGACTATGCGAGACGAAGCCGCAAAGGGGAATTATGAATTAGCGGCAGAAGCACGCGACCAATTATTCGGGCTAAAAGAGCTAAAGAAAAAAATCGTGTTTTCTGACAAAGAATTTTTGGATATTTCTTCTGATCAAGCTTTAAAACAATTGCAAGAACTAATAGGATTAAAAGAGCCACCACGACGAATTGAGGGTTATGACATATCGCACCAATCCGGCGAAAACACGGTTGGAAGTATGGTGGTATTTATTAATGGTACCGCAGCACGCAGTGAGTATCGCAAATTTAAAATTAGGACGTCGCGAAATGACGACCTGAAAAGCATGACAGAAGTAATTTCACGAAGATTGAAACATAAAGAGTGGGACTATCCGGATTTAATTATTCTTGATGGTGGGATAACGCAGGTCAATGCTATTTTGCCGCTTATTAAACCATACAATATACCAGTAATTGGACGCGATAAGTCTGGTGACCATACGCGCAATGCGAAAATTAAACTGGTAATTCCAAATTATTCCAAACTGAGGGTATTCCGGAGCGCGGCAGCGCGAGGTTTAGCGCGCGAGCCCCATGGCGATGGGCGCGAGCGACGCGACCCGAAGTTGGAATATTTGGAATTACCAGGTTCCTCCCACATCGCGCGTTTGATTGCACGTATTGACGAGGAAGCGCACCGTTTTGCAATCACTTATCATTCTTTACTTAAAAGAAAATCCATGTTAAAATAGTTTCATAAGGAGTTATTTATGCAATTCGGAAATTTCTTAGAAGTTGTTACATTCATCTCGGCAATTCTTACTATAATATTGGTTTTGTTGCAGCAAAGAGGCGCTTCACTTGGAGCAGGCTTCGGTAGTTCAGGGGAATTGTACACTACTCGTCGTGGTCTAGAAAAATCCCTATTTATCGCTACAATTGTATTTGCAGTAATTTTCGTTTTATCAATTTTGGGGCTATTATTAATTCCGGCATAATATGAAAAAAACTATCAAAAAGCGTGGGCAAAAATTATTTAAGAAGGTTTCTAAAGCTTCTTTGCAAGCTGGGGAAGATAGTAAGGAGCATATTAAGGAAAATCTGTTCCAGCGTTTTTCGCATATTGCTAATATCAAACTGTTAATTTTAGAGTGGGGTTTGCTGGTCGTAGCATTGATTTTACTCGCGATGACGCAGGCTTTTTGGTTCGGTGATTCATACGCTGAAGACACCTGGACCGAAAAAGGTACTTACACCGAGGCAACTATTGGCGAAGTAAACTCCATGAACCCACTTTTTGCTACGACGAATAGCGAAAAAGTTTTGAGTCGTCTGATGTTCGCTACGATTGCCACCATTGATTATTCCGGGCATCCTAGGCCAGATTTAGCCAGTACAATTTCAGCTAGTGAAGATGGAAAAGTATGGAAAGTGACTTTGAGAGATAATTTAAAATGGTCCGATGGGGAGCCACTAACGAAGGAGGATTTGCTTTTTACTTTAAGCATTATTAAGAGTCCAGCAGTAAAGACTTCCTACGATGCAAATTTGGCGAACGTCAAAGTAACCGAAGGCGAGAACGGTGAAATAATCTTCACTCTGCCTACCGCTTATGCCGATTTTATTTCAGCTTTAATAATTCCAATCGTGCCAAAGCATATTTTAGGGGATAGCGATCCAAAAACTATGATTGAACATAGTTTTTCTAATGCTCCGATCACTTCTGGCCCATTTAGTTTTAACGCTATGCAAGGAAATTCTTTAACTGACGAGAGAACGTACTATCTGTCTAAGAATGAAAACTATTTTGGCGGAAGAGTATTGTTAGATAGTTTTGCTGTAAGGGTGTTTTCTTCTAAAGAAGCAGTCATTAACGCTCTAAATAACGGCGTTGTGACTGCCACGGCGGAATTGTCTGGAGCTGACGCCGAAGCAATAACCGCAAGACAAATATATCTGAAAAACTCTAGTTTAAATTCTGGCGCATTTTTATTCTTTAATACTACTAGTGAACGCATGAAGGATGCAAATGTGCGAGCAGCAATTAGGCAGGGGATAAACATGGCTGAAATTAGAGAGAACGCTCCAGAGGCTGAAGCGATAGATTATCCATTGCTTAACTCTCAAATTAAACTCACAAATTATGCTGCATTACCAGGTTATGATTACGAAGCTGCCAAAGCCGTAATCAGTGGGGCGATTGGCGAGAGTCCGGTAACGCTTGAAATAGCAACTGTAAATGATAGCTTTTTACCAAAAGTAACAGAAGCAATTTCTGAAGTCCTCAAATCTCTTGGGTATGATACTCATGTTTCAGTTTACGAAGAGAACCAGGAATTTATATCTAATATTCTTTCCAAACGAAGTTATGATATTTTAGTTTACGAGGTAGAGTTAGGAGCAGATCCTGATCCTTTGCCATATTATCATTCTTCTCAAGCGTCTAATTCAGGCCTAAATTTGTCAAATTATCGCAATGTATTAGTAGATGACTTGTTGTTAGGTGGTCGCGAAACGCTTGATGAATCTTTGCGAATCAAAAAATATGAGAGGTTTTTGGAATATTGGGTTTCTAATGTGCCGGCGATTGGAATATACCAGCCGAATTTAGCATATTATTATAATCGCAACGTGAGGACATTTAGTAATGACCTTCGTTTGGTGACCGCATTAGATAGATTTTCTGATGTAGAGGATTGGGCAGTAAACAAAACTACTAAAAATAAAACCCCTTAATAAGCGATTTTGTGTTATAATAATTGTACGCGCCTGTGGTGGAATTGGTAGACACGCTACCTTGAGGTGGTAGTGGCCACATTTACGGCTGTGCTAGTTCGAGTCTAGTCAGGCGCACCATTTATCTTTAGATTTTGAAATTGATAATTAAACCACTACTAGTTGAAAACTTGGCGGGGAGGAGCTATGAAAGAAACTATTAAATACCAAGACAAAGCACGCGGGATGCTCGTTGGGCTGGCAGTTGGTGATGCTTTGGGTGCTCCGGTTGAGTTTTTGCCAGGTGCAGCTGATGTCTATATAAAAGAAATGGGCGATAAGATAGAGCATTTTCACCAGAACTACCGTGCACCGGAAGGCGTTTGGACTGATGATACGGAAATGGCGCTTTGTATCGCTGATAGCCTTATCGTAAACAAGGGTTATGATTCTTATGACATCATGCGAAGATTTAAAGCTTGGAGCGAAGAAGGATATCGCACATATGACGGAAAACCAGCTTCAGATGTTGGTAGACAAACTTTGCGTGCAATTGAGGAATTTACTAACTACCCAGTAGTATGGGAAGATGCACCAAAAACTGATTCTGCGGGTAATGGGGCAATTATGCGTTTGGCACCTATTATTATTGCAAATACTTTTCCGAGAAAAAAATATCCAACCCTAAAAGATGGTTTTGAAAAAGGGAATTTAGTTTTAGAGCCAGAAGACGACGAAGGCGAGTTTGTCGCGCAGGAGGATATTGCACCGACGATTGATATGGCTGTGCTTTCTTGTAGAGAAACACACAATTCCATCGCTGCCGAAACGACAACTGCGCTTTTTGCTACAATGCTTTATTGCGCTTTACATGGTCTTTCCAAACAAAACATTGCCGCGTATTGTTCGCGTTGGTTCAAAGGTGAAGAATATGACAAGTTTTGGATTAATAATACTGATGAACTTGTTGGACGTGCTTTAAAACCAAGCGACAGACAATTTCGTAATCTCGGTGGCTATATTGTTGACGCTTTTGCAATTTCTCTTTGGGGATTAATGCATTTTGATACTTTTAAAGATGGCATGATGGCTGTGATACGGCTCGGTGGCGATACTGATACGAACGCTGCCTGCTATGGACAATTGGCGGGAGCATACTATGGCTATAAAAATATTCCGAAAGAATGGCGAGATGAAGTTTATCTTGCGGATGAACTTGTCAAAATAGCTGATGATCTCCTAAAAATGCCCAAGTGCCCGATCCTAAAAACTCGTTTTGAGGATAATAACTATTTTAAGGAGCCAGCATGAAGCCAGAGGAACACCTTGGTGAGTTAATTAAAATAAAAATTGACCGTCCAATGGGGAGCAAACATCCAAAACATGGTTTTATTTATCCAGTGAATTACGGGTTCGTTCCGGGTGTTATTGGCGGAGACGGTGAAGAACTTGACGCATATCTACTTGGTGTTTTTGAGCCTGTCACGGAATATGAAGGCCGGCTGATTGCCGTGATTTATCGCGAAAACGACAACGAAGAAAAAATCGTAGTAGCACCAAAAGCTTATACCGCAGAGCAAATTCGGGCACTTACCGAGTTTCAAGAGCGCTGGTTTAAGAGTTGGGTGGCATATAGCTACGATAAGCCGTATTGGCCAGATACATTTAATATAAATATGCCTGATGTACAAAAAGCTATTAAGCTCGCCATTGAACATGGCTCCTATTCTATTACTTATATGCAGGTAAAACTTAAAAAAGGCTATGGATACGTATCAAAACTGTGCGCATGGCTGGAAGATAATGACATTATCACAAAAGGCACTGGTTCCAAACCACGAAAATTAAAGGTAAAATCTTACGAAGAAGCAATTGATATTGTTGCATAATTCTAGTTTTTGGAAGGACAATGTGCTATAATAGAATAAATATAAAAGAGTGTTATTATTGACGCGCAATATATTTAGGTATTGGTGGTAAAAAGGAGGTAAATGAATAAAAAAATAGTTACAGGATTATTAATTGCTTTAGCGCTGGTGTTTTGTCCGGCTTTTTTTGCGCCTGAAAGAACATTTGCAGACGAAGAAACTAGTGAAGAGACCAGTGAAAACTCTGACGTAAATGCAACTAATATTAGCTTAACTCCTGTGAGTAAAATTTTACAGATTGCATCCGGGTCTGTCTACGACAATACTTTTACCGTTAATAATGAGGGCAGTAGAGACTTAGAAATTGAAGTTTTCGCAGCACCATATTCTTACATTTATTCTGAAGAAAGTGATTCTTACCAGCTAGGTTTTAATAACCAAAACAGTTTCACTCAACTATCGCGCTGGATTACCTTTAAAGGTGAAGATGGTAGCTATGATAAAAACATTCATTTAACTTTAGCCCCAAACAGCAAAAAAGACATTGAATTTAGAATTAGCACTCCAGGCAGTATTCCAGCTGGCGGTCAATATGCGGTGATTTTCGCTAGAACCATGAATGGCGTCGCCTCGGCCAATGGTATCAAGACTGAAGCAAGCCCTGGTATGGTAGTGTATGGTCGCTCCACCGAGGGTGAGACGATTATTTCGGCAGAAGTTTCTGGTCTCACGATAGAGCAATCTATTACGGATGGCGAGAAGAATAGGAACAATATTAACGCTTATGCAAAAGTCAAGAATACCGGTAACGTTGACTTTACAGCCGTTGGTAAACTGGTAGTAGACGGAATTCTTGGTGGTGGCCATTATGAGACCGAAACTGGAGGTAGAGTATCAGTTATACCAGAAACTGAGCTAATAGTCTCTGATGAATGGAAAGAAACTCCTGGTTTTGGTATATTTAAAGTAACTTGGACGGTTGAGGCTGCAGACAAAACAGAGACGACCGAAAAAATTATAGTAATAAATGTCATTCCGGTAATTATTTTAATCATAATCGTATTGACAATTGTGATTGTTTGGTGTATAATGAGGGGTAAGAAGCGTAAAGAGCGCCGTTCTAGGCTATCAGTCTAGCGCCGGCAGCCAGTGCGAGTGGCTATCTTTACAAATCAAAACAAATATTAAATATAAACAAGAGTGTAGAGTATGAAAAAGACACAAAAAAAGATCTTTGGCTTTTTCGGATTAGGCGTCGTTGTTGCAATGACGTCGGTTGCGTTGACTTTGCCTAATCCGGGAGTATCAGCCGTGTCCTCTGTAACGGACACAGTAATAGTAGTAGTAAGGTCGGACACACCGGATGTAAACATTGACGGTATTGATCCTGGGGAGGTAATCACGGATCCGTCAAAGAGTTTTGAAGTTGATTATTCAAACGTAGAGACAATTAAAGTAGTTTTGAGATACACGAATAAAGGCGGTTATACGCAAGATTTTGTTTTAGCAGATGGACCAGTGAGTGGAATGCCAAATCCTCTTCCTTTGAATATTGATTTTAGTAATCCGGATTATGGGTATGGCGATTACGTATTGACGGTGACTGGGGAAGGCAGCGATGGGATAAAAGATATTGATATTAAAGAATTCTCGTATGAAGCGTTTGCAGCTAGATTAAAAGAAGACGAAGAAAAAGGGAAGACTTACGTTGATTTAGACTACAAACCGGATGACGGAACCGAAGCGGGAGAAGGTAACGTTGCGAGAATTGAGCTTAACGTTTATGATCCAGATGGAAATCTTGTAACTGAATTATCACCTATTACAGTTTTAGCACCTCAGGATAGCGTAGAAATTCCTTTTGATAAGTATGATTTGAAACCTGGTATGTACACAATTAAGATAGTGGCTTATGATAGGGATGGTGAACCACTATTTAACAGAGAGTTAAGTAAAAAGATTGAAGAGGATATGCCAGTGCCTGATACTAACGCGCCTGATACTGGTGGATTGTTTAAGAACATTGGGGTATCACAGTCGGATTTTCTCATAACTGGTTTAATAATGTTCTTTGTAGCGGGAATTACTGGCGCATTTATAATTGGAAAGAAGAATAAGAATAGAAGATAAATAAAAATACTCTGCACAAAAAACTCGGACGCTTAAAACTGCGAGGGCGTCCGAGTTTTGGTCGTTTGTTTTATTCAGTCACACCAAGCTCTATGCGTTTGAATTGACGAATAGTGATATTCTCACCAGTCTTAGCAATAGCTTCTTTAATGAACTGCTCCACGGTCTTAGTATCATCTAAGATATACGGTTGGTTCATTAATACTTTGTCTGCAAAAGCTTTTTTCATTTGACCTTCAAGGATTTTGTCCTTCATGTTTTCTGGACCTTTGAAGTTAGCTTCAAGTTCTTTAATTTTGGCTTTACGAGCTTCTTCTGGAATGTCTTCTTCAGAAACGTAAAGAGGGTTCATTGAAGCAATTTGCATAGCAATTTGATGAGCTAAAGTTTTAAATTCATCTGTTTTTGCAACGAAAGAAGTTTCACAGTTAACCTCTACGATAGCACCAAGACGACCATCGTGGATATAAGCTTCTACTAAACCTTCACGGGTTTCGCGGTCACCGCGTTTTTCGGCCTTGGTGAGACCTTTTTTGCGCATAGCTTCTAGAGCTTTGTCAAAATCACCACCGGCTTCTACTAATGCTTTTTTAGCATCAGTAAGGCCTGCGCCTGATAGTTCTTTGAGTTTTTTGATTTGTTCAATGGTTACTTCTGTTTTTGCCATTTTGTGCCTCCTATTATTTTTTACCTTCCTTAATTGCTTCGGCGAAGTAGTCAAGGATTAATTTAACTGCTTTAATTGAATCATCGTTTGCTGGAATAACATAATCTATAGGTGTTGGGTCAACATTTGAATCAGTAATTGCAAAAACTGGAATATGCAAAGTATTTGCCTCTTTTACTGCATTCTTATCTTCCAAAGCGTCGGTGACAATAATTGCAGCTGGTTGTTCGGTCATATCTTTGATACCACCATAACGCTCATTCAAGAGGTCAATTTCTTCCTGGAAACGTTGAACTTCAAGTTTAGAATAACGATTTTCAAGTTCACCGGAAGCCATGCGACGTTCCAAGTCTTTGAGTTTTTTGATTTGGCGATTAACCGTCTCTACATTAGTAAGAGTACCGCCTACCCAACGAACTGTCACGTAAGGCATTTCGGTTGCTTCGGCTGCTTCTTGAACGATTTTCTTCATTTGTTTTTTGGTGCCCACGAATAAAATCTTTTTACCGTTCTTTACGATGTCGGTAATTTTTGGAAGAGCAGTTTCTAAGCCTTCTACTGTCTTCTCTAAATTAATAATATGGGCATCACCACGTTTGCTGTGGATATATGGCGCCATTTTAGGGTGCCAGCGACTAGTCTTGTGACCAAAATGTGCGCCAGCCTCCAAAAGTGCTTTCATATCAACATTGACTGTCATATATGATTTCCTTTCTCTTTGTCTTTGGGCTAATTTGAGCGCACGCGTCGCCCAGGAAACCTCCCAAAAACTGTTTCGTTAATTAATATATGCTATTATTATAGCACATATGCTTGAGGAATGCAAGACAATGCGATAAAATAACTGGCAAGGATAGTGTTGTACGTTAAAAGGAGGTGGAAGAAATGTTTCTTGATATTCCTGATAAGAACTTACATGTAAACTGTAGTTTAATAGAATACCAATACTTCAAGGACTATGAAGACCGGAGATTATTTCTTGACAGCGAAATTGAAGCAAATGGTGATGGGTCAATTGCAGAGCTAAAAGAGCGAATCATGAATTATAATCGTGATGATAAAGGCATTAAGCCTAAAGAGCGCAAGCCAATCCTGCTTTTTATCAATTCACCTGGCGGAGATGTGCAGGAAGGATTCTCTTTAGTGTCATTTATGTCGCTAAGTAAAACTCCAATTTATACAGTAAACATTGGACTTTGGGCTTCAATGTCGTTCTTGATTGGTATTGCGGGACATAAAAGGTTCTCATTACCAAATATGACATTTCTGATGCACGATGGACTGTCTGTTGCGTGGGGTTCTACTAGCAAAGTGCAAGACCAAATTGAATTTAGCAAACGCTACGATTCAGAAGTGGTTAAAAAGCATGTCCTCCAGCATAGCACCATGAAAGAATGCGATTACGATGCACTCTCCAGGGTTGAATTATATATGTTACCGAAAGATGCTTTGGAACATGGTTTTATCGACGAGATAATAACCGATATAGACACTATCCTTTAACGGCAGGCGGGCCTGAGGCCCGCCTACTTCTTTACATTTTTATTTTTATCTGATATAATAGGGAGCAGTTATGAGTAAAAAAGAATTACATCCTAAAGATTATCGGTTTGTCGTGTTCTCTGATGAATCGGCTGGTTTTTCGTTTTTGACGAAATCAACTGCAAAAAGCGAAGAAACTATAAAATGGAAAGATGGCAACGAATATCCTTTGGTAAAGGTGCAGATTTCTTCAGCCTCACATCCATTCTTTACAGGCGAAGAGAAGATTATTGATACCGAAGGTCGTGTGGACCGCTTTAAGGCGCGTGCCGCAAAAGCAGCAAAGCTAAAAGCCGCCTTAGAGAACAAAGCCAAAAAAGCTGCTAAAGAAGCAGAGAAAAAGGCTAAAGCTAACGATAAGATTGAAGAAACCGTTAAAGAATAATCTTGCAAGACTGGCCCTACGGGGCCGGTTTTTGTATGTTATAATCAAAATATAATAAAGGAGTATTTATGTTTGACGTAAAAGAAGATCGTAAAAAGATGGAAGGAATTATTGAACGATTTAAGGGTGAAATGAAAAAAGTGCGTACAGGACGTGCGCATCCTGATATGATTGCAGGGGTAAAAGTTGAAGTATACGGTCAATTTATGCCATTAAACCAAGTCGCCAATATCACTGCTGCTGATGCGACTTTGTTAGTAGTCACGCCATTTGACCCGACAAATATTCAGGCAATTGCGGCAGCTATCAGAGGCGACCAATCTTTGGGTCTTAACCCTTCAGATGACGGAAGAGTAATTCGTGTACCAATTCCTGCCCTTACCGAGGAAAGACGTAAGGAAATTGTAAAAACTGCCTCGGCGAAGGTTGAAGAAGCAAAAGTTGCAATTAGAAATGTACGCGAAGACGCCCGTAAGGCTGTTAAAATTGCTACTGAAATGGGCGAGGATGTAAAAAAGCGTGCAGAAAAAGAAATTGATGAACTCACTAAAGAGTTTAACGATAAAGTTGAATCAGAATTCAAAGCTAAATCTGAAGAAATAATGAAATTATGAGTTTAATACATCTTGGTATTATTGCAGACGGAAACCGACGTTGGGCTAAAGAACATGGTTTGCCTTCCATAGAAGGCCATAAAAAAGGCCTTGATGCTATTCAGGCTTTAGTAGATGGAGCTAGAGAAGCTGGTATTAAATACATTACTTTTTATGTTTTTAGCACTGAAAACTGGGGCAGGAGCAAAACAGAGGTCTCTTATATATTAAAGCTAGCTGAGACTCGCATCTTGAAATATGCCAAAAAAATGAAAGAGAAAAATGGCAAGATGATTATCTTGGGCTCCAAGAACAAAATCCCGCCTAAGCTACTTACCACAATTGAACAAGCTGAGAAGCTAACGGAAAAATGTGATGGCATTACGGTTGGTTTTTGTTTTAATTATGGAGGAGAGCAGGAAATCGCCGATGCGGCAAAAATTGCAGCAGAGAACGAAAAAGACATTACGCCAGAAACTATTCGCAAACACTTGTACCATCCAGAAGTACCTGATATTGATATGGTAGTTAGAACTTCTGGTGAAGAACGTATTTCTGGATTTATGTTATGGAGAGCGTCATATGCCGAATTTATGTTCATAAAAAAATATTTCCCAGAAATGACAGCCGACGATATCACAGCAATAATAAAGGAATACGAAAACCGTAACCGTAGATTCGGAAAATAATGATATAATAAGTTTATGGATATATTTTTAGGTGTCGTAGTCGGTTTAATTGTTTTAATGATTCTTGTAACAGTACATGAATTCGGACATTTTTTGGCAGCTCGCCATAATGGTGTGAACGTTTTGGAATTTGGGATTGGGTTCCCGCCGAGAGCAATAGCGTGGAAAAAGGATCCGAAAACTGGTAAGTGGAAAAGATTACCAAGAAGCGAGTGGCAAAAAGAAAAAGTCGCCAAAGTAGTTTATTCTGACGAAAAAGACAGTAAACTAGCACAGAAAGGCATGATATTCAGCTTAAACTGGTTACCGATCGGTGGTTTTTGCCAGATGGACGGTGAGTCTGCAGCCGATAATAGAGTGGGGACTTTTGGCAAGGCAAAGTACTGGGCAAAAACTAGAATATTATTTGCAGGTGTGGCAATGAACTGGCTAATTGCTATCATCATTTTTACAATTTTAGCGTGGACTGGAATGCCTGAATTTCTAGATGGACAGTTTACGATTCCAGATGATACTAGAAGAGACGCCACACCGGTTCAAATTAAATCCGTGGCAGAGGATTCTCCGGCTGAAAGGGCAGGGTTAAAAGCTGATGATTATATCATCGCCGTAGATGGGAACGAATTTACCTATGCAAGCGAAATAACAGATTACAATGAAAAACACGCTGGAGGAGAAGTACTTTACAAAGTTTCTCGTATTGGCGAGATGTGTGTAAATCAGCCTGATTGTGTTCAGGAACCATGCCCGTGTTTAGAAACTGCAGAAGGGAAACAGGTGTTTGAATTTCCAGTAACCTTAAATCCAGCCGATGCTGAATACTTATTAGGTGTGACTATGGCATCTTCGCAAGCGTTATCATATTCTACTTGGTCTGCACCAATAGTTGGCGTAGGATTAACGGCTCAATTGACGGGTGAAACATTTAAAGGAATCGGCATAATGATTGGCAATTTAGTTTCTGGAACCGCAAGATTGTTTAGCCCAAATTCCGAAGTGAGAGAAGAAGGACAAGAAGCCTTAAATGAAGTAAGAGATTCAGTATCTGGACCGGTGGGAATAATTGGAGTGCTATTTCCGGCTTTCACTTCCGCTGGACCGACTAATTTAGCATTTTTGGCAGCGTTGATATCGGTCTCTTTGGCATGTATGAACGTATTGCCGGTCCCAGCATTAGATGGAGGAAGATGGTTACTTATCACAATATTTAAATTACGTAAGAAAAAATTAACAAAAGAAACTGAAGAACGCATCGTCTCGCGCGCAATGATAGTACTTTTAGCCTTAATATTTATTGTGACAATTTTAGATATCGTAAGGATTGTGCAATAATGCCAAAAAAATCTAATCCAGTTTGGTGGAGAATTGTTTTAACCGTTATTGGCCTGCTAGTTTGGGTGGGGGTTTCTATTATTGCGTCACAACTTATAATTGGCTATCTGATGATATGGATACTCGGTTCAGATAATTTTTCACAGCCAGTTTCAATGGCTGTTTATTCTGCGCTGTCATACTTGTTTGCTATGGTTTTAATCATAGCCATACCTCCAATCTTGAAGTCAAAGCAAAAAAATAACAAAGAGAAACAAGCTTTAAAAAATGATAAAAAAGAGTCATTCCGTGAGAGTTTAGGTCTGAGAGATTGGCCAACTTGGACCGACGTTGGATTAGCCCCAGCAGGGTTTATAGCCTATCTGCTTCTAGCCTGGCTATTTACTACTTTATTTACTATCTTTCCTTGGTTTAATGTGGCTGAAGCCCAAGATGTAGGTTTTAACTATTATCTCACAGGAATTGATAGATTTATTGCTTTTACAGTGCTTGTTGTAGTGGCGCCAATCGCCGAGGAAATCATATTCCGGGGTTGGCTATATGATAAGCTAAGAGGTAAACTTTTGGAAAAATATTCTAATATAGTTTCCATAATCGTATCATGTTTTTTGACATCGCTATTGTTTGGCATTATTCACCTACAATGGAATGTCGGTGTTAATGTATTTGCAATGTCACTAGTACTCTGTGTGATGCGCGAAATAACAGGAACTATTTACGCTGGGATTCTACTTCATATGATTAAAAACGGCTTGGCATTTTATCTACTTTATGTGCTTGGCATAAGGTGATGTGATATAATTATGCTATGAGACTAACTAATACTTTTGTTAAAACATTAAGGGAGGCACCAAAGGATGAGACCGCCAAAAATGGTGCATTGCTTTCTAGGGCGGGCTATATTCATAAAGAAATGGCCGGAGTATACGATTATTTACCGCTAGGACTTCGTGTAATTGAAAATATTAAAAACATAATTCGTGAAGAATTAAATAAAATTGGTTGTGAAGAAATTTTAATGTCTACTTTACAAAATCCAGAACCTTGGGAGAAAACTGGGCGATTCGCCGACCAGGAAGTAGATATTTGGTTTAAGACTGAACTATCCTCTGGTGGAATAATGGGGTTAGCACCTACTCACGAGGAACCAGTTACAGAGATGATGAAGAGCTACATTACTAGTTATAAAGATTTACCGCTTTATATTTACCAATTTCAGACGAAATTCCGCAACGAACTAAGAGCAAAATCTGGGATTTTGCGTGGTCGCGAGTTCTTGATGAAGGATTTATATAGTTTCCATACTTCAGAAGAAGATTTAAATGATTTTTATGCAAAAGTTGAAGAAGCATACCACCAAATTTTTGCAAGGCTCGGAATAGGCGATTGCACATATGAGACTTTTGCGAGCGGTGGGATATTCTCTAAATACTCACATGAGTTCCAAACCTTCTTACCAGTAGGTGAAGATACGGTTTATTATAATACCGATAAATCAATCGTATTAAACAAAGAAGTTTATAATGACGAAGTTTTGGCAGATCTAGGTGCAACTGGAGAGAGTTTTGAAGAAGCCACCGCTGCAGAAGTAGGGAATATCTTTAAACTCAAGTTTAAATATTCGGAACCTTTGGGCTTAAATTATAATGACGAGAATAACGAAGTGAAGACAGTTTATATGGGTTGCTACGGGATTGGCGTTTCGCGTCTGATGGGTGTTATTGCAGAAAAGTTTTCTGATGATAAAGGCCTGGTTTGGCCAGAAGTTATTGCTCCATATAAATATTATTTAGTGGGGATTGGCGAAAAAGGTATAGCCGAGGCGGAGAAGTTTTACAGTGGTCGCGAAGATATAGTATTATATGATGATCGCGATAAAAGACCGGGTGAAAAATTTGCCGATAGTGAACTAATGGGGCTACCACTTAGAATAGTAATTTCTGATAAAACTTTATCTGAAAACTCGGCAGAAATTACTGATAGAAAAACTGGCGAAACATGGCGAGTTGGTTTAGGCGAACTGTTTGAAAAGTTTTAATAAAATAGGGTTGACACTTAAGTAGTTTTCATATAAACTAGACTTTGGTTTTATAATTTTTATTTTGTTTGTAATTTGGAGTATTTATGATAAAGAAAACTATCAGCCTCACGGCCGAGGGGAAAAAAGAGCTTGAGCAAGAATTGCAAGAGTTAATTGATGGGCGTCCAGCGATTTCTGAAAGAATTGCAACGGCGCGAGCTTTTGGTGATTTATCAGAAAATGAGGAGTATAGCTCAGCACGCAACGAACAAAAAATTGCAGAAAGTAGAATCTTAGAAATACAAGATATTTTGAAGAATGCAAAAATCATCCGTGGCGGGAAAAGAACCAAAGTTGATCTTGGAGCGACTGTGGCTATAGATTTAGGTGGGCGTAAATTGACTTATACCGTCGTTGGCCCAACTGAGGCTAACCCGTTAGATGGTAAAATTTCCAATGAATCGCCTATTGGCAAAGCATTGCTTGGTCATAAAGCAGGTGAATCATTTGATTTTAATGGAAAAAAGGTTAAGATTGTTGAAATTCAGTAACATGGTATAATATATATATTATGTTACTTGAAGATTATCGCAAAGAAAGACTAAAAAAACTTGATGAACTAAGGGAACGGGGTATTGAGCCGTATCCTTCTGAATCAGAACGCAATTGCAAAATACAAGACGTAATTAACCATTTTGACGAGAAGCAGGGACAGGAAGTCTGCGTAGTGGGACGTATCGTTGCAATTCGTTCATTTGGGAAATTAGTTTTTTTGAAACTACGCGATTATACTGGCGAAGTACAAATCTTTATGCGTGCATCCAAAGAAGATGGTCCGAAAGACATGATTGGTGTCAGCGATATTCGCTTGCTAGACACAGGAGATTTCATAGAAGTTACCGGTAAAGTGGACAAGTCACAAACTGGCGAAATTTCAGTGTTTTCTGATTATGTAAAACTACTGACTAAATCCTTGCGTCCTTTGCCTGAGAAATTTACTAACAAAGAGGAGCGCTATCGCCGACGTTATGTAGATATGAATGTAAACCCTGAGGTGCGCGAGAGATTGGTACGTCGTTCACGATTCTGGCAAGCAACGCGTGATTTTATGAATTCACATGGGTATATTGAGATTAATATTCCAGTACTAGAACACACAACTGGTGGCGCGGATGCTCAGCCATTTGTGACGCATATGAACGCATTAGACGAAGATTTTTATCTTCGTATTTCACATGAGTTGCCCCTAAAGCGACTACTCGGCGGTGGTTTTGAAAAGGTATATGATATTGGACCAAGATTTCGCAATGAAGGCGTTGATGATGAACATTTGCCGGAGCATATTGCATTTGAAGCCTATGCGGCATATGAAAACTATGAAGATGGCATGAAGTTTTATGAAGAGATGATAAAGTATGTCTGTAAAGAGACTTGGGGAACTTTGAAATTTAATGTAGGTGGATTTGAGATTGATTTAGATTGTGAATGGCCACGATATAAATACGCTGATTTACTAAAAGAAAAATATAATGTTGATGTATTTAACCCAGATAGAGAACAACTAATTAAAATATTAAAAGATGCTGGGGTAGAGTCTAACTTTGATATGACTACTCCGCACTTGATTGATCATGTCTGGAAACTAATTCGTAAAACTTCAGCTGGACCATATTGGGTGATTGAGGAACCCTTATCATTGTCGCCACTTGCGAAGAAATCTACTGAAAATCCTTTGGTAACGGAAAGATTCCACCCAGTAATCGCAGGGACCGAAATGGGGAATGGTTTCTCAGAATTAAATGATCCACTAGACCAATTGGAAAGATTCCAAGAGCAACAAGCGGCACGAGACGCAGGCGATGAGGAAGCTCAGATGCTAGATATGGATTTCGTGGAGATGCTAGAATATGGCATGCCACCGGCTTGCGGATGGGGAAATAGTGAGCGTAATTTCTGGCTCTTAGAAGGTGTACCGGGCCGCGAGGCGGTGCCTTTCCCGACAATGAAGAGTAAAGAAGACTAGAAATCTATTATTTTAATACGAGATTTTTGACCATGAATAATATGTATGGAAGTTTTTGGGATATCAAAATGTTTCGCTAGGAGCTTGATGAGAGCAGTATTGGCTTCGCCATCATGAGCTTTGGCACGTAAATAAACAGTAATTTCATGTTTTCCGTTTAAAATAATCTTCTCTTGAGACGAACCTGGTTTAACAGTTACAGTGTACTTCATAGCTATATTATATAATAATTTAGCATGTTATAATAATAGATATGGCTAAATTTAAACTGGTGTCAAAATATCAGCCGACCGGCGATCAGCCTTCTGCAATCAAACAACTTGTGGAGGGCGTTAATAAAGGTGTTCATGAACAGACATTGCTAGGCGTGACTGGTTCTGGCAAGACTTTTACTATGGCCAATATCATTGAGAAGACACAGCGTCCGACTTTAATTTTGGCACATAATAAAACTCTAGCGGCACAACTCTATTCTGAATTTCGTGAATTTTTTCCGGAAAATGAAGTCCACTATTTCGTGTCATATTTTGACTACTATCAACCAGAAGCCTATATTGCTTCTACGGATACCTATATTGAAAAAGATTCAGCCATTAATGATGAGATTGACCGCCTACGTCATGGTGCAACTGAAGCACTACTGACTCATCGCGATGTAATTGTAGTGGCGTCAGTGTCATGTATTTATGGTATTGGTTCACCGGAAAACTACTTAGAGATGTCATTTGAGGTGAAAAAGAACGGAAACTTGTCGCAATTAGATTTTATTAGAAAGCTAGTTAATATTCAGTATCATCGCAATGATTTGGCGTTTGAAAGAGGCAACTTCCGAGTGATGGGGGATACGGTTGATTTGTTCCCAGCTAATGGAGAGTACGCTTACCGCTTTGAATTTGGATTTGATACTTTGGAAGAAATTAAAATCGTAGATCCATTGACCTTTGAAACGCGAGAAAAACCAGAAAGCTTACATATTTTCCCAAACACTCATTACGCAACACCGATGGACCAGTTAGAAAGAGCTTTAGTGACAATTCGGGCAGAGTATGAGGATAGATTAAAATATTTTGAAAAACACCAGAAATATTTAGAAGCACAGAGACTTTCACAGCGAACTAAATATGATTTAGAAATGTTAAAAGAAACGGGGTTTGTAAAGGGAATTGAAAATTATTCAAGACATCTAGATGGGCGCAAACCTGGAGAGCCACCTGCAACGTTACTTGACTTCTTCCCGAAGGACTTTTTGCTAATTGTTGATGAGTCACATATGACTTTGCCACAAGTTCGTGGCATGTATAATGGTGACCATGCAAGAAAAGTAGCTTTGGTAGATTACGGGTTTCGTTTGCCGTCGGCACTGGACAATCGTCCTTTAACTTATGGCGAGTTTCAGAAACATATTAATCAAGCTATTTATGTATCAGCAACTCCTGGCGAATATGAACTAGAAGTTTCGCCTAGTCCAGCCGAGCAAGTGATTCGTCCAACTGGGCTACTTGATCCTGAAGTTGAAGTAAGAGGTTCAGATGGACAGATTGATAATTTAATGGAAGAAATAGACCAAAGAATTGCAAAAGGACAAAGAACATTAATTACGACCTTAACTAAACGTATGGCAGAAGACCTCACTGACCACCTAAAAGAGCGTGGCGTCAAAACGGCATATATTCATTCAGATATTGACACATTAGAGCGTGGAGATATTCTACGTGATTTGCGTGAGGGAGTATATGACGTGCTAGTAGGGATAAACTTATTGCGTGAAGGATTGGACTTGCCTGAAGTTTCCTTGGTAGCAATATTGGATGCAGATAAGGAAGGATTTTTGCGCTCGGAATCAGCGTTAATTCAGACGATTGGACGTGCTGCACGACATGAAGAGGGCAAAGTTATTATGTATGCAAATTATATTACCGAAAGTATGGAAAAAGCGATTAGTGAAACCAATCGGCGGCGCGAAATTCAGAAGGAGTACAATGAAAAACACGGCATCACGCCACATTCAGTGCAAAAAGAAATCTCTATGGGGCTTCGTGCTATTATCCCCGAAAAAGAAAAGGAAAATAAATATGATATTAAGCGTATTCCGAAAGATGAATTGCCTGGATTAATTAAGCAGCTTACTTCTGAGATGCAACTTGCGGCCGCAAATCTTGAATTTGAAAAGGCAGCAGCCCTGCGTGATGAAATTGCTAGAATTAAAGATTTTATAGACGGAAAGAAATAAGATTTAAAAACATTTGCGTTTATGCTATACTAATAGCATGAGTGCGGTGGGCATTGCTGAGATTGAAAAAATCAGAAATCGCATTAAATTTTGCGATTATTTATGTGTAGCGCAATTATTTTTACAAGATAATTATTTATTAAAACGTGAATTAACCCATGACGATATTAAACCGAGGCTTTTAGGGCACTGGGGCACTTGCCACGGAATTAATGTGGCGTACGCTAATTTAAAAGCACATTTTGACAATGATGAAAACTATAGTTTTATACTCGGACCAGGGCACGGCTTTCCTGCTTTACAAGCAAATTTATGGTTAGATGGGGAACTAGTAAAAGTAGATCGGCGAGCGACCGTGGATGAAGCAGGGTTAAATTATATTTGTCATGAGTTTTCGTGGCCAGATGGTTTTCCAAGCCATGCTAGCCCAATTACACCAGGTGTTATTACGGAAGGTGGTGAATTAGGATACGCTCTTGCTAATGGGTACGGAATGTGCCTGGGCCACCCTGAAAAAACTGTCGCAGTGCTAATAGGTGACGGCGAGTTAGAAACTGCTACTGCGCTAGATTCCTTAAATCTAAATAGTTTATTAGATGGTTCGGCCAATGGGGCAGTAATACCTATTTTGCACTTAAATGGTTATAAGATATCCGCACCATCGCTTTATGCGCGAAAATCTGAGCGAGAAGTTAACGAAATGATACGTGGTTTTGGTTTTACTCCGGTCACAATTGTTGGAGATGACACAGAAGAATTTCAAAATACGTTGGACATAAATGTAGAAAAGCCATTTTACATTATGAAAACTGATAAAGGTTTTGGTGGGCCTAATCGTTTCCATTTGTCACACCAGATACCATTAAAGAGCCCAAAGACCGATGACGACGAATTGCAACAACTTGAAAAATGGCTAAAGAGCTATAATCCAAGTTCACTCATAAAGGAGGTTTTGCATGATAGATAGAGTGGAAAACCCCGGCCAAGAATCATATTCGCCTGCAAAGAAAATTGGTGAACTTTTAACTGCCGAATTTAAAAATAACCCACATTTTTATTTCTTTTCGCCAGACGAAACCACTTCTAATAAATTTGATCAAATATATGAAGCTGAAAAACGAGCTTGGGGATGCTTAAAACAAGAGCCATGGGATTTGCCTGAATCTGAAAATGGACGAATTGTAGAAATGCTATCGGAAAATGTTTTATTCTCAGTGATGACCGGTCATTTGATGAACGGGGAGCCGGCCATGATGGGAAGTTATGAAGCATTTTATCCAATTATCGCTGCACAGTTGCTACAGCAAATGAAGTTTATCAAACAATTAAAAGGCGTACATTGGCGCAAACCAATGCCTGCTATTAATCTATTGTCTACATCTACTTGCTGGAGACAAGATCATAATGGGTTTACGCACCAATCACCGGCTTTAATATCGTTTTTGCTATCTGTCCCGTCCAACCTGGCTAACTGCATCTTCCCAATTGACGATGTAGCAGCAGAAGAATCATTTAGGTTCATGATGGATGCAGAAAATGTTGTAAATCTTACAACATTTGACAAAAATGATCGCCCTCGCTATATTGACTCGCATCACGCTAATTATGAATTCGTAAATGGCGGGGCGAGTATCTACCAATTTGCTTCTGATAATGATCCAGATATTGTGTTTACGGCTTGCGGAGATATAGTAGGACACGAAATGCTAGAAGCAATAAAAATATTAAAACAAGATTTACCTGAACTTAGAATCAGATTTGTTTATATCAATTCTTTATCTTATAGAGCAATTGGAACCACTAATAATAAATTAAGTAAAGAAAAATTTGATGAATTATTTACAACAAGAAGACCTATTATCGCTAACTTTCATGGCTATCCTGAAACGTTAGAAAACATTCTGGAAAACTATACTGAGCGTGGAAGATTGCGGGTGCATGGGTTCAATGAAGAAGGTTCTACCACTGCACCACACGAAATGTTACGTCGTAATATGGCTTCTCGCTATGATATCGCAAGCGACGTGGCAGAAATCTTTGAAAGGAAAGATTTGGTTTCTAAATACGAGATGTTCTTGGAACAAAATCACTTCCACGCTATACAAGATGGCACAGATTTAATATAATTGGTGCATGGATATATTTATTTTAATCATAGTTTTAATTATTTTGTTGGAAACAACATTCCTTATTTTTAAGAAACATGCGCCCTTGCGAAGTGGCGTAAGAAAAATCTACGTAGATACTTCTGCATTAATAGATGGTAGAATTTTGAATATAGCACGAACTGGGTTCATTGATGGAGATTTAATAATATTAAAAAGTGTATTAAGGGAACTACAGCTGCTAGCAGATGGCAAGGATAACGAAAAACGAAATAGGGCTCGGGCGGGCTTAGATAACGTGGCTGAACTGGAGAGAGTGTTGGAAGTAAATACTGAAATAGTTGATGATGGGGATGATATTAAAAAGGTTGACGAACAATTATTAAAGTATGCAAAAGAGAACAAAGGTGCAATCCTTACAATTGATTACAATTTAATAAAAGTCGCTGAAGCAGAAAAAACGATGGCATTAAATGTAAATGATCTTGCCTTGGCGGTTAGGACAGAGTTTTTGCCGGGTGAGAGAATTAATTTGCGTATTACTGAAAAAGGTTCTGGGCGAGGTCAAGGCGTAGGGCATTTAGCTGACGGCACTATGGTGGTAGTTGACAAAGCTTCTGGAAAAATTGGACAGGAAATAACCGTAGAGTTTATGAGATTTCACGAAACATCTTCTGGAAAGATGATTTTTGCTAAAATTGCTGGACGTAAACGTTAGGGGCGCTTTAAGAATTATCGTCTACTTTGGGTTTTGGTGTTAAAGTGATATCGCTAGAAGCAACATAGCCAGCCGAGTCGGAAATTATTAACTTGATATTTGACTCTGTGCCTTTTAATGTATAGCCATATACTATACCATCTGAACCAACTGAGATATTATTATAGTCCGTCGTATTACCTTGAACTGTAACTTGCAAGGTATAGCCAGCAATATCATAACTCCCTTTCTTTATGGTAGCAATTATTTTGTCACCACTAGTTGAAATCGCTAGTTGTGGTGGTGTATATGAACACGTATCGGCAGTTTCACGATCATATGGCTCTGGTACGCTATAAACAGCATTGCCAGTCATAGGATCGGTTACTTTAGTAACTTCTACTTCAATCTTATAGTCTGCAGGAGTACAATCTGCTGCTAATAAATGATTATAGCGGTTAAAAGTGAGGGTTTCTTTAGCAATGCCAGAGTTTTTGGAGGCATTGAACCAGCTTGGCCAAATATCTGTCTTGCCATTGACTGTTAAAGTCTTAATGCCGGCTGGCTTAGCAGGCTGATCGCCTGATTGCCATTTACCGTCAGGACCATATACTTCGTGATGGACTCGCTCCATGAAGTGGCCTACAACATAACGTACTGGGTCACCTGAGCCAACTGCGAAACCGGAGCCGTCGTGATTACCGTTCCAAACAAAGGTAGAAACTGCAGTAGAATAACTTTCAATGAGAGAGTCTTTCACTTCGGTAGACCTAGCAGTAGTGGTAGTACCAGTCTTTGTAGCAGTCCAAACTCCTGGAATATTGAAACCTATTGTACTGTTAGCCCAACGCGCAGAACGATCGCTTAAAATGTTTGAAATCATGTATGCAACTTGGTCGTCTACTACGCGAGTCGCCTCAGAATCAGTCCAAGACTCAATTACTTCACCAGAAGAATTTTTAACTTCTAGAACGTAGGCGAGGTCTTTGTATGAGCCACCGCGAGCAAGGGAAGCATATGCGTTAGCATGTTCTACCATTTTTACGCCACAGCCTGAACCAATAGCGATGGAGAGACCATATCCTTCACGACCATCACAATATGTTTTGTCGCCTAAAGCATGTGCTACTTCCAAAGAATTATCTATACCATTTATATATAGTGCTTTAACGGCTGCAATATTTAATGAGTGTCCTAGAGAGAAACGAATGGTAACATTGCCATAAAAGGTATTTGTTGCGTTAGTGAGCGAACAACTGCCCGAAAAACCTGCACAGTATATTTTATTAATATTCTCATCCTTAAGGACAGAACCTGGACCATAATTAATACCTTCTCGTTCCATGAAGAGTGGAGCGTAATCTAGGATAGGCTTGATTGAAGAACCTGGTTCAATGATAGAATCGGTAGTAACATTTAGCTCGCCATAAGTTGGATTAAAGAAATCTCTGGAACCAACCATCGCAATGACTTGTGATGTTTCTACATCTACAGACACCATTGCTAAATTATCTGTACGGTTACGATAGAGCTGTTCGGAGCCAACAGCAATGGCGTCCTCAGCGATTTTTTGCGCGCGCAAATCAAGTGTGGTCTTAATAGTCCAACCACCTGCACGCATAGTAGAGATGCCGTATTTTTCTTCTAGCTGTTTCTTAACTTCTAGTACAAAGTGGGGAGCTAGCATGCCGGCATATTGGTTGGCTTCTGGCTGAATCGTGTCTAAAATTGCAACTTCCTTTGCTGCATTAGCTTCTTCTGTAGTGATATAACCCTTAATGACCATGTCGTCTAATACTTTATGCTGGCGTTCTATTAGCATTTCGTTGCCATAAACATTGTAAGGATTCAAGACTGCCGGGTTATTTGGGATTGCAGCAAGAAGCGATGCTTCTGGCAATGTAAGTTCCTTAGCGGACTTGCCAAAATAAGTTTGAGCGGCTGACTCTACGCCATTACGACGGCCACCATATGGCGATTGGTTTAAGTACATAGTAAGAATTTCGTCTTTGGAATACATTTTTTCTAGCTCAATCGCCAGGATCAGCTCTTTAATTTTACGTTGCAAACCACCACGGTTAGCAGAAGCTGCTTCGTCTGAGAAATAGACTTGTTTAATTAGCTGTTGCGTAAGAGTGGAGCCACCCTGAACATCTTGACCAGTAACTGTATATAATACTGCGCGACCAAGTGCAATAAAATCTACGCCATGGTGGTTGTAGAAATTTTTATCCTCAATAGCAACAGTAGCTTGATACATATATTCGGAAATATCTTCGCCACTAACTACTAAACGATAGTCTTCATTACCGGTATCTTTCCAAAGCAATTCGCCGTTACGGTCAAGATATGTGTTAACGGTTTCAGAAATAGACATTTCGTCTAAACGAATTTCTTCAAGGTCTTTCTTGTAATAAAGGAATAAGCCGCCGATAAAGATAATTCCTATTAAAACACATGCGGCGATAAACTTTAAAATGGCTTTTTGGCCACGCCAAGAAAACCACCATTTAAACACTCGTTTAGGGTGAAGTCTGGCAAAAAAGCGCTTAACTGGCTCTTTTGGCAGTTTCGCTAATTCTTCCGCACGACGACGGGCATTAGCTTCTTTCTTTGCTCGGTGCTTATAAGTTAAGCTTGAGTAAAGATTCATATTATTCTTCGCAGTTTTTTTGGATGATTTAACCTTTTTGGATTTCTTCGGCAAAATCACCTCCGATTTCTTTTTAGTCATATATATGATTATACACTAAATCACAAAAAAAACATAATAATTTATAATGTGATATTATTATATTATGCGGAAGTTTAAGTTTAAATCGGTGGTCGCGCTCGCGAATATTAGATTGTCGGTAAAATCGGCAGCGATTGTACTTGCTTCTTCTACTTTAATTTCAGCTTTACTTGGGCTATTTCGTGATAGGTTGCTAAATTCATACTATCTTGGCACTTACCCGACCGGGATTGATGCTTATACAGCAGCTTTTACTATTCCGGATTTTATGTTTTTTATTTTAACTTCAGGGGCTTTAGCAGTTTCATTTATCCCGGTATTTAACCAAAGACTTGCGACCGGTAACAAAAAATCAGCTTGGGAAATGTCTTCAAGCCTAATTAATTTGTTGGCACTTTTGACCCTAGTGGCTTCGGTTTTAATTATGATTTTTGCAGATCCGCTAATTCGTTATGTAGTATCGCCTGGTCTTGATGAATCCGGGATGGTACTAGCTATTAATATGACTAGAGTAATTGCAATTAACCCATTTTTGTTTTCAATTGCGACGGTTCTAACTTCTATGCAACAAGCGGTGGGACGTTTTATCTTTTATGCTTTTGCGCCTGCTATATATAATATAGGTATTATTATCGGAATTACTTGTTTTACTGGCGGAATTAATTTGTTTGGTGTGCAGATATTTGAAGGCGGAATTATGGGTGTAGCACTTGGCGTGATTTTGGGCGCTATTATGCAATTAATAGTTTCTTTGATTGGATTATTTGGTTTGGGATTTGATTACGACTTTAAAATTTATTGGCGGAACCAAGGGTTCAGAACTATTTTGAAACTACTGCCACCTCGCTCGTTAGACCAGGGAATTGATTATGTGAATGCCTTAGTTTCCACTAATTTGTCTTCACGAATGGGAGCCGGAGCGGTACGTTCGTTTGACCAAGCAACCACACTTCATACTGTGCCAGTGAGTTTGGTGGGTGTTGCAATTTCCACGGCTTTTTTCCCGAAACTGACCGAAGAGCTAGGAAATGGCGATAGAAGAAAATTTAATGACACATTTAGACAAGCGCTCAGGATGATTATTTGGATTGCTTTGCCAATTTCGGTAATTGCATTCTTCGGTCGTGGCTATGTAACAAGTTTTATTTCTAATATCGGTAATAATGATAGTAACGGAACTATTGCAACTATTTTAGGAACTTTGTGTGTTGCTATTTTCGCAAAGTCTGTGTTTCATATTGCGTCACGTGGATTTTATGCTTATCAAGATACCAAAACTCCATTTTTAGTCTCAATCATTGCGATTGGTTCAACAATTGGTTTAATGATATTGTTTACTGTGCTTGGATGGGGCGTGGATGGGCTTGGTATAGCGCAATCGATTGGTGCGGTTTTTGAGATTGCGATATTATTATTTATTTTGCAAAAACGGTCACGTGGCGAGCTACTAGATAAGGCTTTTTGGAGAGCATTTATCAGAATGCTTATTGCGACAGCGGTAACTGGATGCGTAACTTTTTCAATGACTAAGTTTGTGCCACTAATGGCAACTGATAATTCGCTAGTTATCACAATACCGAAGTTTTTCCTGATTTCTATTGTATCCATAATAGCCTATATGATTGCAAGCTATTTCTTGAACCTAAAGGAATCCAAACCGATTTTTGAATACATAAAGAAAAAGTTGTTTAAGAACGTTAAATAGGTGTTATAATTAAGGATATGGAAATAAAACGCGAGGATATTTTACATTTGGCTGATTTGTCGGAAATTCGGCTTTCTGATACAGAGGTAGAGTCGTTAGGTGGAGATTTGAGAGACATTATTAAATATATTTCACAGCTAGACAAGTTAGACACTTCAGATGTTGAGCCAACTTATCAGGTTTTTGAGATGGAAAATATCTGGAGAGATGATACAGTGTTGGAGCAGGATGCTACACGTGAGCAACTATTAGCACTTACTAAAAACGAAAAAGATAACCAAATAAAGGTACCGAAAGTATTATGAAAATTGCAAATAAAAGTGTGACCGCTGAAAAGTTAGTGCGAGATGCTTTAGACAAAGCTAAACATTTTGCGGATTATAATATTTTCACATTCCTGAACGAAGAAAATGCAATTAAGAAAGCTCGTGAGATAGACGCTAAGATTGCACGTGGTGAAAAAGTTGGGAGATTAGCTGGAGTGCCGTATGCCCTAAAAGATAATTTTCTTAGTCCAGAGGGGGAGACAACAGCTTCGGCGCATATTTTGGAAGGTTTTACGTCGCCAATCACAGCAACTTCAGTAGCAAAGCTGGAAGCGGAAGGTGCAATTATGATTGGACGAACTAATATGGATGCTTTTGCTCATGGTTCATCTACGGAAAACTCATATTTTGGCCCTACCTTAAATGCTCACGACCGCGAAAGAGTAGCCGGTGGTTCATCCGGTGGCTCAGCCGTTGCTGTAGCCCTAGATATTGTTGAATTTGCAACCGGTACTGATACCGGTGGGTCAATTCGGCAACCTGCTTCGTTTAATGGTGTATACGGTATTAAACCAACCTATGGATGTATTTCACGTTACGGCGTGGTGGCAATGGCCTCTTCTACGGACTGTATTGGTTTCTTCGCTAAAACCCCTGACGATATGAATTTATTAATGGAAGTTGCTTCAGGTCAAGATCCAAAAGACATGACTACATTGCCAGATTATTACGGCGAAAAACACTCTGATATGGATTTGAAGTCAGCTCGTATAGGAATCATTAAAGATTTTGATAACGATTCTGTAGATAAAGAGATCCGCGATGCATTAAAAACTAAATGTGAACTGCTAAAATCAAAAGGGCATGAAATTGTAGAACTTGAAATGCCAGCTTTAAAATATGCTTTGGCGGCTTATTATATTATCGTGCCGGCAGAAGTTGCGAGCAATTTATCACGATATGATGGAGTGCGGTATGGTTTTCGTTCGGCAAACTCTGACGATTTAGATTCATTATACTTTAATACCCGTTCTGAAGGATTTATGCCAGAGAACAAACGCCGTATTATGATTGGAAACTTCGTGTTGTCATCTGGATTTTATGATGCATATTTCTTAAAGGCCGCAAAGGCAAGAACGTTAATTGTAAAAGAATACGAAAAAGCCTTTTTAGAGTGTGATTATATTTTGACACCAGTATCGCCAAACCCGGCGTTTAAACTCGGTGAAAAAGTAAACGATCCAGTGGCGATGTATTTAGAAGATGTAATGAGTGTTTCTCTTAACCTCGCTGGTGTGCCAGGGTTAGCTATCCCTGCGGGTAAAACGAAAGCCGGTTTACCGATTGGTTTGCAGATTGTTGGGCCAAGGAGAAGTGACCATAATTTAATTGAATTTAGTAAGGAGTTAATCTAATGGATGGTGGGGCTGTAACTTTTATAATTGCGATTCTAATCGTAGCGGTTTTGATTTTTATCGCTATACTTCTTACTGGGAAGCGTGGTTACCATTTTAACAAGGAACAGTATCAGGCGAAGTTTTTGGAGATTGAAAATAAACTAAAGCAAGACAACCCAGCTTCTTATGTAACTAGTATTATTAATTGCGACAAATTGTTAGACAAAGCTCTAATTGAAATGGGAATTCCAGGTAGAACAATGGGGGATAGACTGAAAAAAACTGGTGATAAGTTTTCAAACTTAAATGCAGTGTGGCGAGCCCATAAACTTCGTAATGGAATCGCACATGAGTCAGATTTGGAAGTCAGCTATAAACAGGCATTAAATGCAGTAGCCGTGTATAAGCAGGCATTAAAGGATTTAGGAGCAATATGAAATACGTACCAACTATCGGAATTGAATGCCATGTGCAATTATGCACCAAAACGAAATTGTTTTCAGAAGTAGACAATGATGCAAGAGGAAAAGAGCCGAATTCTTGCGTGTCACCGGTTTGTTATGCGCTGCCGGGAATGTTGCCGAGGCTAAATGGCGAAGCAATTAGACTGGCAATTCTAGCTGGAAAAGCGATGAATTGTGAAATAAATGCACATTCGCGTTTTGATCGGAAACATTATTTTTATCCAGATTCACCTAAGGGGTATCAGATTACACAGTTTTACGAACCGATTATTGGAGAAGGATACGTAGAGTTGCCTTCTGGCACTAGAGTACGAATTGAACATGCACATTTGGAAGGAGATGCGGGGAAGCTTACACATTACGACACTTATTCTTTGGTAGATTTAAACCGCGTAGACACCCCTCTGATTGAGATTGTATCGCAACCAGATATTCATTCAGCAAAGGACGCCCACGATTATTGCAAGGAGCTGTGGCGGTTAATGTGTTTTGCTGGGGTGACTTACGGAGATTTATACAATGGAAACATGCGATTTGATGTAAATATATCGCTTGCACCAGAAGGTTCTGATGTATTAGGCACACGAGCAGAGGTAAAAAACCTAAACTCATTTAGAAGTGTAGAGCGTGCAGTAGAGTTTGAAATAAAGCGCCAGAGCAAAATTTTGGATAAAGGCGAAAAAGTAGTACAAGAAACGCGAGGTTGGAACGACGCATCCGGCGAGACGACCGGGCAAAGATCTAAAGAGGAGGCCAAAGATTATCGTTATATGCCAGAGCCTGATTTACCGCCAATCAATTTGTCTGCTGAATTTATTGCTGAAGAATCAGCAAAATTACCGATGATGCCGGCGGATTATCGCGATAAATTTAAAGGAGTGGTGGCTGATGATATTTTGGAGATATTGTTAGATTATCCTAGTTTGATGAGTAAGCTAAAAGAGATTAACGAAAAATACATCAAGGGAGTATCCAATTTATTTGCGTCTGTGCTGCTTGCGGAAGAAAAATCAGCAGAGTATCTAAATGATTTACCTTCTAGCGAGGACCTGAACGAACTAGCAGAGATGAATGAGAAGAAGGAACTAAGTTCTACGGCAACGAAAGAGGTATTTTTGCGACTATTTGATCCACAAATGAAGGGGAGAGGTGCGAAAAACATTGCGAAAGAATTAGGATTAATCCAGGAAAATGATTTAGGAGCCCTAGAAAAAATCGTTGATATTGTACTTGCTAAGCCAGAGACCGCTAAAGCCCAAGAAGATTTTAAAGCGGGACAAGAAAAAGTGCTAGGATTCTTGGTGGGGCAAGTAATGAAAGAATCTCATGGTAAAGCTAACCCGTCAGCGGTACAGGATATTTTGAGAAAGAAATTAAAATAATAGTAGTATTCTTGACAATTTTATAATAGTGTGCTATAATAATGGTATAGGGGGGAGTAGATTTTGTTCCCATAGATTATATGGTAATCTGTCGGCATTATGCCGGTAGCTAAATATGATAAAGTCCTGTATTGCTTGTCAACATGACAAGCAACATGGAGTTTCTTCCTTTTCAAGGGCCCCGAGGTAACTTGGGGCCTTTTTTAATCCGGAGATGGCTTGAGGTATTTTTTTGCTATTTTATACAAAAGTGTGATATAATATGGCAAAATATGTCTTATTTTTGAGCGTGGAGCTTTGAGATAAGCAAAAAATAATAAATTATAAAGGAGTATATGGCTACTGGAATTAAGAGCTTGGCTGATATGCGGAACATTGGTATTATTGCCCATATTGACGCCGGCAAAACCACAACCTCTGAGGCGATTTTGTATCGTACCGGGTTAAAACATAAAATTGACCTTGTAAAAGGTGGCACCGGCGGTGCTGAAACTGACTGGATGGAGCAGGAAAAAGAGCGTGGTATCACGATTACTTCTGCTGCCGTGACAGTTTATTGGAAAAATCATCAGATTAATATTATTGATACCCCAGGGCATATTGACTTTACCGCTGAGGTAGAACGCTCTTTGCGTGTGCTTGATGGTGCTGTGGTAGTGTTTGACGGTAAGATGGGTGTAGAAGCTCAGTCAGAAACCGTGTGGCGCCAAGCAACCAAATACGGTATTCCACGTATCTGTTTCGTAAACAAAATTAACCAAATCGGTGGTGATTTTTATAAATCTTTGGATTCTATTCATAAACGCCTTTCTAAGAATGCCGTTGCTATTCATCTACCTATCGGTTTTGAGAAAGATATTTGCGGTGTAGTTGACCTCGTTGATATGAAGGCTTATACCTACAAAGATTATGCCGATCACGAGTTAACTGTGGGTGAAATTCCAGCTGATATGGTAGATAAGGCTAAAAATGCCCGATCAATGTTGATTGAAGAAGCAGTACAAGCCGATGAAGCTCTTATGGATAAGTACTTTAACGAAGGCGAAGATGCAATTACAATAGAGGAATTAAAAGCGGCCCTTCGCAAACGTGTACTAGATGGCGACTTCTTCTTGGTAACTGGTGGTGATGGTCGTGGCGTAATTGTAGAGAAAGTTTTGGATCTTATGACCGATTACTTGCCATCTCCTCTTGATCGTGACCAAGGACAAACCGTTGGTACCGATCCAAAAACTGGTGACCAGATTGTCAGAAAAGCTGAAAATTCGGAACCTTTGACTGCGCTTGCATTCAAGATTGCAACAGATCCATTTGTCGGCAAATTAATCTTTATCCGTGTTTATGCGGGTACCTTGAAATCCGGCGACACAGTCTTGAACGCTTCTACTGGCGACAAGGAAAGAATCGGACGCTTGGTGCGTATGCACGCAAATGATCGCAAGGATATTAACGAAATTACTGCTGGCGATATCGCCGCTGTGGTTGGTCTTAAAAACTGTACCACTGGTACAACTTTATGTAGTCCAGCACACCCGATTTTGCTAGAGTCAATTGATTTCCCAGATCCACCGGTATCTATTGCTGTAGAGCCAAAGACAAAGGCTGACCAAGAGAAAATGGGTATTGGCCTCTCTAAGATGGCTGAAGAAGATCCAACCTTCCGCGTTCATACAGATGAAGAAACTGGTCAAACCATCATTTCCGGTATGGGCGAGTTACACCTAGAAATTATTATTGACCGTTTGAAGAGAGAACACGGCGTGGAAGCTAACACTGGTGCGCCACAAGTGGCTTATCGTGAAACTATTCGTGGTACAGCTGAAGCACAAGGTAAGCACATCAAACAATCCGGTGGTCGTGGTCAGTATGGTGATGTTTGGATTAAATTTGAACCAAACGAACCAGGGAAGGGCTTTGAATTTATTGATCAGATTAAGGGTGGCGTGGTTCCTCAAGAATACCGCAAGCCAGTACAAAAGGGTGTGGAAGATACTTTGGCAGGTGGCGTGATTGCCGGATACCCAGTTGTAGACGTAAAAGCTACTCTGTACGATGGTTCTTACCACGATGTAGACTCTTCTGAGCTCGCCTTTACCTTAGCAGGTTCTTTGGCTACTCGTGAAGGTATTAAAAAGGCCAATCCAGTGCTACTTGAGCCAGTGATGAAGCTTGAAATCACTACTCCTGAAGATTTCATGGGCGACGTAATTGGCGATATAAACTCTCGTCGTGGTCGTATTGATGAAATGGAAGACTTAAATGGTGGTGCTAAGTTGATTAAAGCATTTTGTCCTCTAGCTAACCTCTTTGGTTATACCGGCGATTTACGTGGTATGACCCAAGGTCGTGCTGCATCTTCTATGGAGCTTTATGCTTATGAAGAAGTTCCACCTAACGTAGCTCAAGAGATTATTGAGAAGCGAAACGCAAAATAATTTGTTAATGAAAATAGGCATCTGGACAAAGATGCCTATTTTTTGTTATTACTATTGACATAAATGCATATCCGTGATATAATAAAAGCAGTGTGGGCATCATTGGACTTTAACAGTGGTGTTGGGAAAAGATAAATGTTTGCATGCTGGTTCGGACCATCTGGACGGACTGAGCCATTTTATCCTGTCTTTCATTCGCCTAATGAAAGAACTACCATCGGCTAAAATGTTTTAATACAATTCTCTTATACGGGGGAGATGAAGGCAATTGTATTAAGGGCTTATGTTCTCTCAGGCTTTGCCTGTACTGCTAGTTGGCGTAAATAACGAACCTCTGTTTGAGGGCTAAATCCTCCCGAAGTGTTATTTATTAAAACTAGTCGTAATAGATGAGAATTGGCCAGCCCGTAAACTCATCTTTAGAGGTTCTTTATCTGTTATACAGATAAGAGAATGTAGCTGTTATTGCTATTTTCTGCTTAGCGCTTGTGACGCAGGTGGAGATGTAGCATAAAAGCTATAAACATAGTAGTTGAGTTTTCAACTACAACCACACTCCTTTCTCAAGGCCGCTTTAATTAGCGGCCTTTTTTAAAGATTGATTGACGAGAAGTTGCTCTGCGAATGAAATAACCTCCGAGACATATCACGACGACGGATACGACAAATATTGGAGCACCAGTAGAAGTGCTAGACTGGTTTTCGCTAGATTTAGTAATAAAACCGGTGTCTGGAGCTGGAGTAGATACTTCTACGGATTCATCTTCGTTATTTAAATCTTCGTGGCTGACAATCAGCTCATCATCACGATATAGACTTTCAAATATTACAAATTTGGCTCCTTGAAGGTTAGTGGTATTTAACGGATAAAACATGTCAATTTCACCACAGGCTTCTTCTGGGGTAAAGGTGACCTCTTGTTCAACTGTCTCGTCATTTATAATCAGTTTCTCGCCAGTCTCTCTGTTCATTAGGATACCTTTTATAGTATACTCGGCGCCTGGCTTTAAGCAATATTTCACAATATCTCTAATTATTACGTCTTGGTCATGGGGAAGAATTTTATCGTTGGTGTCTTTATTGGTTGCATAGGTATGAAGCTCAACTAATTCAACGGTTTGAGCAACATCATCTATATCTTCGTGGGAGGTGATTAATTCATCTTTATAGTAAAGCGTCTCGTAAACAACCAGTTCTGCGCCGCCCAAATTGGTGCTGTCAAAAGAGAAGAACATTTCTGTTTCGCCGCATTCTTCATCTGGCTTAATAGTGATAGAACTTTCAACGGGCTGACCATTATTTAGGAATTTTTCACCTGTATTTTTGTCCATTAACACGCCTTTAATTGTAAATTCTGTGCCGGCTTTTACACAGTAGGAAATCGTATCTTTGATTGTAGCTTCGCCGCCAACCTCTATAAATTTATCGCCATCTTTAGCGTCAGTAGCTTCGGTTTCTAGAGTAAACTTGGTACAAGTATTGTTCCAATCACCGAGATCAATGACTTCATTATGCTCGTTAATCTCAATGGTGATTTTTTGGTCTTTGATGCCTGTACAGAAAATGTTTGAACTACATCTTAACTCTTGGATAACGTATTTGCCATAGGGAAGAGCACCGAGCTCGTCTTTAACGGGGAGAGGATTGCCGTCGTGGTCATAACCAAACCAAGTACCAAAGCCTGAGAAGTAAAATGGTTCTGGCTCGTCGTAGAGTGGGTCGTATCCGTTTGTATTGAAAGAGTGTAAAGCAAAGCTAGAAGATGTATCTACAACGCCGTTTTGATCGCTAACGACTATATGGGTTTCGCCCATTTGATTGTTTTCATCTATGGCGGAAATACTAAAGAGAACATCGTGCATCGGTTTATCGTTAACTTCGTCCATTTTAATGAATTTCACATCTCCACGGATAACCTGGTTTTTAATAGTGGTTTCTGCATCATTAGAAGAACTACTGGCTGGAATGCTAATAGTTATTGGAGTGTCATTAAGGACGTACCCTCTGCCAGTTGCGGTCTCTTTAACAATATATGAGCCATATGGAAGCTTTTCAAACGTTACACTACAGCTACCACTTGTAAGTGTTTTAGTATCAATTACGGCGTTCTTAGCGTGACTTGCGCCATTATAATAAACTGGATTAGTAGAGTTGTTGATTAATTGGAAAGATGTGCCGTCAAAGGACAAGTCGCCAACCGTAGTGCAAGAATTAGTCTCGGCATCGGCTTTATGAACGGTAATATTGCCAGAGACGACATTATCGTAAAAATACAGGTTAATTGTACTGTTACTTCCGTTTAGAGTTCCATTTTGCTCACTAGCAGTTAATTCGTAGCTAGCATTCGTTGCGGTTTCTACTACTCTGTATTTTACATTGTTTGCCAGGAGGTTTGAAAAGGTTATATTGCCACTAGCGTTGGTGGTACCTGTGGCGACTAAATCGCCATTGTTATATAATCTATCAGCTTTAGGGTTATAAATCTTAGCGCCCGAGTTATTATATACTTTAAATTCTATACCAGATAATGAAGCATTGCCCTGAGGGCTACAAGTATTAGTGATTTTGTCGCATTTTTGGACATTAATAGTGCCATATTGATAAGAGTTTTCAATCCAGACAATGTCCTGAACAGCGCCACCGCCTAAAGTGCGATATAAAGTAAAGTTCTTAGCAATCGCCCAAACTGGGGCATCATTATTGATATACCCTTGCAAAATACCGATCATTCTATTGATGTAATCCACATTAGTTGGGGAGACACCGGTATAGTCACCAGCATAAATTGCCCCCATAATGGCATGTGCCCAGGCATATTCTTCTTCTGCGGTTGCACCCCAATAATCAAACATCTCTCTCTCGGCGGCCCTAGTGTACGAATTATCGTAAGTAGTGATATAAATCATAAGCTTTAATTGTTTATATCTATTCTCATCACTATTAACTAAATCTGCTGTATACTGACCGCTAGGAGTACCGAGCGATGGCTGGGCGCAAAATGCATCATAGTCAGTGCCACCGGATGAAATATAAAAATGATTTGTCATCCAACCATCATAGCTTATTGGAGCACCTGGAGTAACATAAACTGTACCGCCATCTGCGGTGGCGTTAACATCGGTATTGATATTTTTAAGAGCCAAAAAACCCCCGATAGCCAATAGTATCACAGTAAAGACTAACGAAAAGGCTTTAATAGCATATTTCTTGCGGGGTAAATTAAACATTTTTGTTTCCTTTTTTTATTTGTATGACTAATACGCTTTTGATTATACGCTACTTTTTAAAAAAGTCAATACCTAATTTTTAGCTTTTTCCAGGTCCATATTTGGCAGTTTCATGGTGTTACTATTGACAAAATTAAGCATGTGTGCTATAATATAGTCAGATATATTCATGCGGGTAGGTGGGAATCCGCTAATACTATCCGCACATTAAAAAGGAGGAAGAAACTATGAAAGAAAAGTATTTGAAGTTGATTGCTGAATGGGCTGAAACGGACGCAAGATGGATAAAAAACGGTGAAAGCCGCTTCAAATGGCAAAGAATCCGCCAGGAGACGATAAATGGTTGGTTTATCACAAAGTATGATAAACAATCATTGCTGGCTCATTATAACGAGCTCGTCAAACAGGCTGTAACCATTCGTATCAAGAAAGCACCTGAAAGAGGCAAAATTGCCGTTTCACAATTTTAAGAAAGGGGGGATACGAAAATGGCAGTAAAAAAGAGAAACTCTGACTTTGTCGGGGAGAAGGCCACTCGGGGTAAAGACATAGACCCTGTTGATTGGAGCGTACAAGCCCCAATAGAAACAGAGGATGGTCACCTTGAGGTAACTGTCACGCTTAGAGCGCACGATGCGGAAAGTCCTAAGGCTTCCAGAGATGGTGAAATTATTATCCTGGGGTCAAGCACCTCAAGAAGCCATTTCAGGTTTCGTAAAAAAGAAATCTTGGAGTTGATTCCAGACGAATATCGCAGCAACCCGTTCGCTTTAGTGAATGCAATTGGCAAAATTGCAGATCTAAAGGACACCTTTAACAAACAACTAAAGGAAGCTGTGATGACTCAATTTAAGAGTTGGAAGTTTAAAGATAGTTCTGTCAAATACAGAACTGCACTTGAGCTTCTTGAGAACGAAGAATACGTCAAATTCAACGGGCTCAGAACTCGTAAACAGAAATCAGATAACTATTATATCTGGTTACTTGAACAAATTGCCAAACTAGAAACATTAATGTATCTAGAGCGGCAACCAGTAAGCTTCCAGGGGGGGAGGTACTAATTTATTAGTTTCTTTTCCTTTGGTATATAAGCGGTCTACTTGTAGGCCGCTTTTTTCATTTTTAATTAAAATAACCTCTTTACAAAAATGAAAAAATAGTCTAGAATAATAGAGTAGAGATTTGGAGCTGGTTTTTATTAGCGCTCCAAACATAATAAAATAAAAGGAGATTGAATGGCAAATTTTGACCGTTCCAAGCCGCATATTAACGTCGGCACCATGGGTCACGTTGACCATGGTAAAACCACTTTAACAGCTGCGATTACGAGCGTTCTTGCGAAGAGACTTCCATCGGACGTTAATAAACCAGTTGCTTATGATCAAATTGACAATGCTCCAGAAGAGAAAGCTCGTGGTATCACCATCGCTACTTCTCACCAAGAGTATGAGTCTGAAAAGCGTCACTATGCACACGTAGATATGCCTGGTCACGCTGACTATATTAAAAACATGATTACTGGTGCTGCACAGGTTGATGGTGCTATCCTCGTAGTTGCTGCGAATGATGGTCCATTGCCACAAACTCGTGAGCACGTACTTCTTGCCCACCAGGTGAACGTACCAAAAATCATTGTATTCCTAAACAAGATGGATCTCGCTGATCCAGAACTCGTTGAGCTCGTAGAAATGGATGTCCGTGAGCTTCTTAACAAGTACGGTTTTGATGGCGACAACGCTCCTATCATCAAGGGTTCTGCTACTAAGGCTCTAGAAGGTGATAAGGAAAACGAAGACGCTATCATGGAACTCGTTAAAGCTATGGATGAATACTTTGACATTCCTGAGCACGATCTTGATAAACCATTCTTGATGCCAATTGAGGATGTCTTCTCTATTAAGGGTCGTGGTACTGTTGCTACCGGCCGTATTGAGCAAGGTGTCGTTAAGCTAAATGACGAAGTCGAAATCGTTGGTCTTCGTGAGACTCAAAAGTCTGTTGTGACTGGTATTGAGGCCTTCCATAAGACCTTGGATCAGGGTCAAGCTGGCGATAACGCAGGGTTGCTCCTTCGTGGTATCGAGCGCGATCAAATCGAGCGTGGCCAGGTGATTGCCAAGCCTGGTACTATCACTCCTCACACTGAGTTTGAGGCACAGGTTTACATCTTGAAGAAAGAGGAAGGCGGACGCCACACTCCATTCTCCAAGGGTTACAAGCCACAGTTCTACTTCCGCACCACTGATGTGACTGGTGAAGTTGAGCTTCCAGCTGACAAGGAGATCGTCATGCCTGGTGACCAAGTAACCTTTAAGGTTAAACTCTTGCAACCAGTTGCTATGAACGACAACGACCGTTTCGCTATCCGTGAAGGTGGTAAGACAGTTGGTTCTGGTGTGATCACCAAAGTTATCAAGTAATTTGATTACTTTAATAAAATCTCCTCTGGAAACAGGGGAGATTTTTTGTGCATATATTGACATCTTTGCGTAAGCATGATGTAGTATGGTATAATAAGGATAGAAGTTTATTATAAAACCGAGACTATAAGCTTTGAACTTTAAATTAGGAACAATACTTATAAGGAGGGTGCTATGGAAAATAGTAATAAGTATTATTGTAGATTGGCAAGCGAATTTAGCATTCATGAATTCTTAGATAGAGTGAAAGCAAAAGGGGGAGAAAAGTACGAATCGTTTGAAGATTTAATTTCATTAATTAATAATAGCGATGCAGAGTTATTTGTAGAAGACGCAAGGTGGGTAAACTATTGGAATTATGGACGTTATACGAAAGATGATATCGGGGCTATTGAGGCATGGTATGATCGCGGCATCTTTGATAGGGAGTTAGCAATTATTGTCAACGATGTCTTTAAAGAAATGGGGTTTATTAGAACGAATTGGAAAGAAGACCCTCGTATAGATGCGCTTTTCTACCTACTCGACCTTCAATGTTTTACTACTTATTTTGAAATCATTTATGAGAAGGAAGAATACGAAACTCACGATATCGCCGAGGATGAAACGAAAATCCGGAAAACAATGGCTCTGATTGAACGTTACCTCCCGCCAATGCAATATAGTATATTCAGATTCCATGTTTTTTATGGACATAGGCTATTTTATAATTGGGATATACCAAGACCAAGAAATGACGGGTATACTGAGATGGAAGTTGAGCTGCTAAAGAAAGCGATTGCTAATCTAAAACGTTATTGTAAAGAAAAAATACTACATATCTTTTGTTCTTAATTAAAGATCCCGGGCGAAGGCTCGGGATTTTTCTATGTTAGCGAATTTCATCTAATGAAATTTTTTCGCTGGCGGATTTTTCCAATTCCTCAGGATGAGAAAGCAAATATTGCAATAAATCGGCGGATTTAGCAAAATAATAGCCATCAGCGATACGTTCATCAAAATTCATACCCCATTCGCAAAGCTTGCGAATCTGTTTTTTACCATCGCAAATGACTTCTTCGTCTCTGATTTCTCCCATGGTAAGAAGGGAAGAGGAATTACCAAAATCGGTGATATTATGAAAAATGGCACCACAGCCAATTGAACCGAGATTTGAGACAATCATAGAACTATAGTAGAGATTATCCTCAGCAAGGGATGCGGGGAGAAGGCCTTTTTTGTCGGTCCATTTCAAAAAACCAACTAGAGGTACCCGTACGAAATTCGGCATTTTGCCTAAAATATCAATTGCTGAATTAGCGCCTTTTTTATCGGGGTTTTCAGTGCGTTTCTTGCGGAAACTATCAACTTTCTTTTTTACTTTATCGCCAATGGTGTAAATATTATCATTTTTATCAATCGGTATCATTACCATCATTTCCTCGGAATGGTCATCAAAACTGACTTTTGCAACGAAGGATATGACGATTTTGTCGTGTTCCCAGATATGACGGTTAGCCACAAAATAGTTAAGTTTTGGGCGGTTATAAACAACTTTACCAATTGCAGTTAAAAAAGCGTGAAAATATGTCACGCTCTCATCATTCTTTTTCTTTTTTTCAATATATTTCACTAATTCCGTAAGGTCCATTTTTTGATTAATAAAAACATCACTCACGCTACGATTAGGCTTTAAGTCGATGCTGATTTGGGCCATGCCAGTGATATCTTTTACCCGATGGGCACCACCGTATTTCACAGTTAATCCTCCTTTTTTTCTATTATAGCATGTTAAAAAAATCCGCCCTCCATGAAGGGCGGAAATATATTTGATTTTGAACTTTTATTCAAAGTTTACCTTTTTCCTAGTAATACGAGGTAATGCGCGGACCATTAAAGCGAGGAATAAAACTCCGAAAACAGATACCGTGGCGATTGTAGCTGCATCCGTAATTTTAGTAGACATACCTGTTTCTGGGACTGCTGGCGCTGGGGTTTCTTCAGTGACATGGAGAGCTGTAAAGACGATATCTTGGTCAACTACGACATCTAGGATTTGAGCGTCTGTCAGTGGGTCGCCCGCTTTAATCTTAGTTCCATCTGATAATTCAACATCAACATCGGCAACCCAATTTTTATTAATATAACCTTCTTCTGGTACTTGCTCGGTACCGGATGGGTTTTCGCCACCAATTACAGATTCATTTTCAATACCTAAAATTTCGCCATGCTCGTCAGATTCATAAGAAACTTTAAATTGTTTGGCGTAGTATTCAACACCACTACCTGCTGTGTTTGCAAATCCGAAGACCATTTTGAGACCTTCTTGTTGCGTATCTTCAGAAAGTTTTACATAAATGTTAGCGGTGCTTGGTAGGCTGATTGAAGTAGGATTTTGGGCTATATCGTATTGAGAATAAATGTAATGCTCGTCTGCGTTAAACATGTTACGAAGTGGTGTAACCGATGAGTCTGGTTGCAAGCCTTCGGTGGATTTGGTAAACATGTTCGCAGCATTTAACATATTATCCGTATTTAGTATTTTATAGGATTGAGATGCGTCTATATCTGTCAGGCCAAAATACAGACCATTTGATATTAATGGCTTAGTTGAATTTTGATAACGAACACTAAGCTTGGTTTCAATAAATATTTTTTCTTCTTCCGCTAAAGTCAAGGCCTTGATATCGTCTACCGGAATAGAGCAATCCTTATCAGAATAAACCAACCAACCTGTCTCAAGGTAACCGTCATATTCAGTTAACCCTATTGCATAATACTTATTGTCTCCCGCAGGATGACTTAATGTAATGTTGGCAAATTGAATGTCTGTCGCATATTTATCATTGTAAAAAGTAGCACTTAATTCTCTAGTTTGGCTGGACGTTTCGCTGTCAGAAACTTTAAAATATCTGTACGGATAGCAAAACTCTCCCGAAGGAATGTAACCATTTTGCCAGCGATTAGAACTAGATGTCTCAAGGCTAGTCATGTTAATTTGGATTAATGGAGATAAGCTATCAATTAAAGATGGGTTGAGCTCAACCGAGTTTTGTAGTTCTGTACCGCCAGTATAATCCATTTGATAATCTACCGCAAAGACGCTTGCGGAAGGCATTGCCACTCCAAACAACGCTAGAGAAGCAAGCAGTGTTTTTTTAATTTTAGTATTCATTTTTGTTTTTCCTTTTTTGTGTTGACCTATTTGAAATAATTCTAACGCTTTTTTATAAAAATGTCAAGATGCTTTGCTTTTTAGATAAAAGTATGTTATAATGGTGCCACATTAATATTAATTATCAAGTCTGAAAAACTCGTGTCTTGGAGGTTATCAGACGAGAAAGGATAAAATGGCAGAAGCTAAAAAACAAGAGGGGCTTAAAATTCGTATCCGTCTAAAGGCCTACGATCATCGCGTGATTGATCAAAGCGCAAAACAAATCGTAGACACTGCGATTAGAACCGGTGCTAGTATCTCTGGTCCTATCCCTCTACCAACCAAACGTTCTACTTTTACAGTAGTAAAATCGCCACACGTTTATAAAACTGGTGGGGAAGCATTTGAAATGAAAGTGCATAAACGCTTGATTGATATTTCCAATGCTACGCCAAAGACGATTGAAAGCCTGCAAAATCTTTCACTTCCAGCTGGTGTAGATGCCGAAATCAAGATGTAAGGAAAAATCCCCTCTAGAAGAGGGGATTTTTGTTACTTGTTTTTAGTAGTGAGCTGTTGTGAAACGGCTGCTGATAAGGTGCCGTCTGGTTCTTTGTGAACATAAACGGCGTAATCTCTGACTCCAACAAATCCAACAATTAAATCATCGGAAATATTAGAACCGAGTACGATGTTGTTTCTGGCCCCGAATGAAAAGTCATCTGTCAGAAAATCTTTGTGTCGTGAATAATCTTCGGCAAGGGCCTTAATGCGCTGACTCTCGTCAAGCTTTGCGACTACCACAATTGGTTTTTCATTGATGATAGTAAACACGACCGCATCATCTACTGCCCCTGTAACTCTGAGTTCCATGCCTTCAGCCGCATAGAGCAAGCTGCGGCGACAATCTACTCTTTCAAATTTGCCTGCACCGAGGCTGGCATTTTTGTGATTTGGGGTTTTGTTGCTAATTTCATAGAGTGATTTTAGGGTACCACAGTCCCGCCATTCAAAATTGCCAACGGCTATTTTGAGGTGAGAAAGTAATAAATCCATTAATTCATCTGTTCCCATGCCTTTTTCGCACGGGCCAACAGTCTCAAGGAAAGTCTTTGCCTTCCAAATATTAATGCCAGTGTTGCAGGCAGAATTGCCTGCTCGCATTATCTGATTAGCAACTTCTTTAGCCGGTTTTTCAATAAAACCTTCTACCTGATAGCAACTGGATTGACTATCCTCCACATACAGAGCATGGCCACAACCCATTGCCGTGACTAAATCGTTAATAACGACACCTACGATGACAAAATTATCATTTTCTGCTTCCGAAATAGCATTGTAAATAGTGACGGAGAATTCGTCTCCTGCGCCAATATACTGGTCGGAAGGGGTATTGATAACTATAGCTTCAGGGTCAATTTCTTTTGCAAATTCGGTGGCTTTAACCATGGCCAAAGCATATCCTAAGTCAGGTTGGATTTGCAAAATGTTTTGCGATAAAACACCCCTGGTAAGGGTCTGTTCTTTCGCGAGATTTGTTTGATTGTCGCTAGTTGTAATGACTATCATGTGATTGCGTTTAATACCAACGCCTGCAAAATTCTCAATTACTGCCTGAATAAATGTGTTCTTCTCGTCTAATTGGCAAAACTGCTTTGGGATATCGGTATGGCTTATAGGGAAAAGCCTAGTTCCTTGACCGCCAGCAATTATTGCCACCCAAACGTGTTCAAGACTTAATGTGCTCATCGTCTTATCCTCCTAAAAACTAATTTTTAATGTACTACTAGCAAAAAGCCCCTCGTGAGGGCTGAACTTCTTTAATTATATCATACTTTTTATTATTTGTAAAGTACTAACAGGTTAGAGGTGTAAAAATCTGAAAATATGCTATAATTAACCTATGAGCTTTGCTAAATTTAAGAAGCGATTTTATTTCAATGTGGCGAGATATTTTCGTCATTTTGCTGATCGTGCCTTTAAGAGGTGGAATCCTCGGGTAATTGCGATTACTGGGTCGGCCGGCAAAACGACCATGATGACCATGTTGGAGCATGAAATCGGCAAAAAAGCGCATTACTCGCATGATGCGAATTCGGCTTTTGGAATTCCTTTTGATATGTTGGGACTTTCTGGGGTAAGAGGGTCTAAGTTAAAGTGGTTTTGGCTGCTAATTGCGGCGCCATTTAGAGGGCTGTTTTACAAGCGAAAACAAGAATTTTATGTAGTAGAAATAGATGGAGAAAGGCCACATGAGGCAGAATTTCTAGCTGAATGGCTAAAGCCAGAGGTGACAATTTGGGTGTCTATTGGTTTATCCCATGCAGTACAGTTTGAAAAAGAGGTAGAGAATGGTAATTATGAGAATGTCGGAGAGGCAATTGTGGCAGAGTTTGCAAATCTACCAGCGAACACTACAAAACGAGTGTATATTGATGCAGATTCTAAACTAATGGTAGAAGCAACAAACGGGATAAAAGCTAAGGTGGTACCTATCAAGAAAAACTTACTGAAGAAATATGTGGTTTATCCAGATTCAACAGATTTTACCTATGGGGACACAACTTTTCATTTTGATCATCCAGAGCCTAAAGACATTGCCTTTAATTTGTTCGTAATACAAGATTTAATGAAATATCTTAAATTAAAGTTTAACCCAGATTTTAGTGGCATCAAAATTGCGCCGGGTAGAAGTTCTTATTTTGAGGGTAAAAAGGGAATAAATATCGTAGACAGCAGCTATAATGCTCATATGATATCAATGACTTCGGTGCTAGACATGGCCAAAAGAATGCATGCCGAGAAAAAATGGTTAGTAATTGGAGATATCGTTGATCAGGGCTCACTGGAGGAGCAAGAACATATTAAACTAGCTAAACTAATTGCCGATGTTAATCCAGATAAGGTTATTTTGGTAGGTCGTCGCACTAAAAAGTGGACTGCTCCGAAGCTTAAAGAATTAGGCGTATCAGCGGTAGCTACGACAGATCCGAAAAAAGCCTTGGAATATATTGAAAAGAGAATCAGAGGCAATGAAACATTGATTTTTAAAGGTAGCCAGTATTTAGAGTGGATTATTGAAAAATTGTTGGCAAATCCGAAAGACGCAAAAAAACTCTGCCGTCGGGAAAAGGCTGCTGTGGCACGACGTAAAAGTTGGGGGCTGGATTCGTAATGGTTTTTTTAGGTGCATTAATAAATAAGAAGGGAGGTTGCTAATGGCTGATTTATATATTATTCATGGTTGGACTTACACAATAGAACCATGGAAAAACACCCTAGCAATGCTAAGAGACAATGATATTAGCGTTAAAATGCTACGTGTGCCTGGGTTAACAGAGCCTTCTGATAAGGTTTATACTATCGCTGATTATGTGAAGTGGGCCGAAAAAGAAATCCCTGATGGGGCGATTGCTTTGGGACATTCCAATGGTGGGAGAATACTACTCAATATGTGCGCAAAGAAACCTGAAAAACTAAAATATTTGGTGTTGCTGGATGCGGCTGGGATATATGAGCCTACCACTAAGAAAAAAATTGTAGAAAAATTAGCTAAAATTGGAAAGCCCCTAAAAAAGGTTCCAATTATTGATAAGGCTTTTCATAAAATAACCGGGTCTACAGATTATTCACGCGCTCCAGAAAATATGAAAATAACTCTTGCCAATATGTTGGCATCTGATAAAGATTTAGACTTTAGTAAAGTCACAACTCCAACTTTCATCCTGTGGGGCAAAAAAGACACTACTACGCCGCCTAGACAAGCCACGATGATGTATGAAAAACTACCTCAGGCGGAGTTAAAGTTTTACGCTAATTGGACTCATGCCCCATATATTTCTGACCCTGAAGGATTAGCCCGTGCGTTAACCACACTAGTGAAAAGGATAAAAAAGTGAAACATTATTTCTTAGGAATGGCGGCTGAATATGCAGATGGGGGGTGGATTAAGCATTTGTTTACTATAGGAAGACAACGCGATTTGGATGCCTTAAATCGTTTTTTGGCGCAAAAATACCACGGGGAAGCTCTGCTTTGCAAAAATGGACGCTCGGCTCTTGCCTTAGCACTAAAGAAGTATTTTACACCAGGGGATAAAATAATCGTAAATGGTTTTACATGTTATGCCGTATATGAGGCAGTAAAGACTGCTGAGCTAAAGCCAGTTTTTGTAGATATTTCGCAAGAAGATCTGAACTTTGATTACGAAAAATTAGAAAAACATGGGGATGCTAAAGGCATTATTGTGCAAAATACTCTAGGAAACCCGGTGGATATGAAACGCATAGAAAAGTTTGCCAAAGAGCATGAAATGCTAATTATTGAAGACTTGGCGCATTGTGCGGGCGTACGATATGCCGACGGGCGAGAAGCCGGAACGGTAGGAGTGGCATGTGCACTATCATTTGGCAAAGATAAGTCTATTGATACAGTTTCTGGTGGTGCAGTAGTTTTTAGGGGTGAAGAGTCTAATAATGCTAAGAAAATCCAAGGACCACGACCATCAGACCATTTACGAGCACGTTTTTATCCAATGTTTGGTGCATTGTGTCGTACTCTAACTTACGTGGGGCTTGGTGGCGCCTTAATGCGAGCACTAGTAAAGATTCATTGGGTAGAAAAATCGGCAGATAGTAAACTTGATTTGAATAGAAGGCTAAGTAAGTTCCAAGCGAAGCTAGCATTACAACAACTAAGAGATTTGAGACGAGCAGGCGAACCAGTTTTGAGAGAGTTTTGTTTTGTTCGCGACAGAGCAGAGGTTTTGAAAAAGTTGCAAAAGAAAGGGTATTACTTTGCCGGATTATGGTATGAAAAACCAGTTTCGCCGGAGCGGTATTACAAAAAAGTACATTTTCCTGAAAATGAGTGCCCTAATGCAGTTTATGTCTCAGAACATATTTTGAATTTGCCAAATTATTATACTAGAAAGGATTTGGTCACAGCGCGTAAAATTATAAAGGAATATCTAGAGGAGGGAGATAGACATGAACAGTAAAACTGATTTTACGGCCAAAGATTGGGGGAAGATTTTGAAGAAGCATACTGAGGCAAATTTCTTGCAATCACCTAGTTATGCTAAGATGAATGAGCTGCTTGGAGAAAAAATTTTAACAGAAGATTTCGGAGAAAACAACCACGCTTTAATGATTATTAGAGACGCCAAACGCGGACGATATATGGAGATTCCGTGTGGGCCACTTTTAGACTGGGATAAAAAGGACGATTTAAAGAAAATCTTTGCTAGGATTAAGGAGATTGCAAAGGCAGAAAAGTGTGTCTTTGTGAGGCTAAGACCGCAGCTTGACATGACGAGTAGCAATATGAAAATTTTGGCAGGTTTGGGCTTGAGCGAATCGCCGATGCATTTGGCAGCAGAGCATACGGTGATGATTGATTTAACTAATAGTGAAGAACAATTATTGGCAAATATGCGACGCCAGACGCGATATGAAGTGAGAAGAGCTGATAAATTAGGTATTAAAGTTATTTGTGATAATTCTGAGGAAATATTTAAGGAATTTCATCGGGTGCAAGCAGAAACAGCAAAAAGACAGGGGTTTGTACCGCCTAATTCAAAGACTTTAATGGCAGAAAGAGAAGCGTTTGGTGAAAATGCCAGAATTTATGTAGCAGAAACGGCAGAAGGAGAAAAAATTGCCTACGGTCTAATTATTCGTGATGGGTATGAGGGGGATTATTACGAGGCGGCTTCAACGGAACTAAACCGCAAATTGCCTGGAGCGTATGCGCTTTTGTGGCAGGCGATGCAAGATTTGAAGAAAGACGGGTTTAAACGATTTAATTTATGGGGGATTGCACCACCAGGGCAGCCGAATCATCGTTATGCTGGAGTGACTACTTTTAAGACTGGGTTTGGTGGTTCTGTAGTTGAATATGTGCCCGCACACGACATGGTAATTTCACGAATGGGTTATCTGAAAGATCTTGTCGTTGAAAAAGCACGAAAGAAGAGGAGGCATTTATGAAAGACGCTACTTCTCGTGAGGTCTGGGATGAGTTTGTTAAGTCGCATCCGGAGGCGAATTTCTTACAATCGTGGGATTTTTATGAGTTCCATATTAAGCGTGGGAAGAAGGTGGTACGAAGGTTAGCCTACGATAAAGACGAAATTGTAGGGGCGTATGCCGGAGTGGTTGAAACTGCAAAACGTGGTAAATATATGGCAATTGCTGGTGGGCCAATATTGGACTGGCAAGATAAAAAGTTAGTAAGTGAAGTCTTTAGTGATATACGGGATCAGGGGAAAAAAGCTGGGTGTGTATTCGTAAGAGTGAGGCCGCAGCTAGAGTTGTCAGATAAGTCATTAAAACTAATGAATGATTTAGGGTTAAAACGAGCGCCGATGTATTTATCGGTGGAATTTGCAGGAATATTAGATTTAACAAAGCCAGAAGAGGAAATTTTGGCAGGAGCTTCACAAGGATTCAGGCGAAAACTACGTAAGGCGATGAAAAATGAGATTGAGATTACAGCCGAAACTAACGATGAGGCAATCACTGAGTTTTGTCGGTTGGAAAAATTGCATGCTGAAAGACAGAAATATGTGGCTTTTTCTGGGGATTTCTTGCGTAAACAATATGAAGCATTTCGGGAAAACAATGAAGTTATTATTTATACGGCGCGAAAAGATGGAGAAACTCTAGCACAAAACTTTATGATTTTTTATGGACCAGAAGCTAGCTATCATTACGGTGTGTCTTCAGAACTAGGAACAAAATATTCAGCTGCACCTTTGCTTCATATGGAAGCAATGAAAGAAGCGCGAAAACGTGGTTGCATTCGGTATAATCTCTGGGGAATCGTGGAGCCAGATGAGGTTAATCATCGGTTTTATGGAGTTTCAGAGTTTAAACGATCGTTCGGTTGTGAAGAATTACGCTATACTCCAGCCCATGACATGATTTTAAAGCCTCTTGCGTACCAAAAAACGAAGATAGTAGAAACCGCCCGTAAAAAAATCCGACATGTATAGGAACTTGCTGTGGCGTCTAGAAATCATTTATTATCACAACATTTCTTGAGAAACCCGAGGTTGGCTTTGATTTTGATTGGCCACTCTAATTTGAAAAAACGTGACACTGTAGTGGAAATTGGGGCAGGGTCGGGAGTGATTACTTCGGCTTTAGCACGGAGAGTTGCACATGTAATTGCGGTGGAACCAGATAAAGAAGCGGTGGCCAAGCTACGTGGCCATTTGGCTAGGCAAGGATGCGAAAATGTAGAAATCGTAGAAAAGGATTTCATGAACTATGATTTGCCGGAAGGAGATTATAAAATATTCGCAAATCCACCTTTCCATTTATCATCAGCAATTCTGCACAAACTAATTGAATCCAAGAATCCACCTGAGGCGATTTATTTGATTTTGCAAAAACAATTTGCACTGAAACTACTTAACAACGACCGACACTACACTTCGCAGCTAGGACTGACTATAACACGAGATTATGCAACACGAATTCGTCTACCTTTAAAACCCTCAGATTTTACGCCTCCGCCTGCTGTGCCCACGGTGCTGTTTGAAGCGAAACGTATATTAAAATAACAATTCTATTCTTTGCGTTATTTGTCAATAAGTGATACAATAAGCATAAGTAATAAAGGAATTTTTATGGCAAAAATTAATAGAAGATTTATAGATAAACACTGGCTAGTATTTCTAGTGCGTGGAGGTCTCGCGGCAATTTTTGGTTGTTTTGCATTATTTGGCGGCCTTAACAACATGGAACATGCCGTTGCTCTAATTAGCGTTTTTCTACTTTTAATGGGGATTATTGATGCTGTAGGAGCCCTGTATTCTTCTAATAAAAAACATGGTTGGATTAACGCGGTAATTGATGCGATTGTTGATGTAATTGCGGCGGTATTTTTACTGTTCTTTGCTAATGGTATTCTTGAAAATATTGTCTTAATTCTCTCTATTTACACAATTGTTTCTGGCGTAATTGATGTATTTCATGGTTTTCTTTCCACTGTGGACCCAACCGATCGCTTTATCCGCATTTTGGCAGGTGCTTGTGGATGCGTAATCGGTGTTGTCATCTTAAACGCTGGGGGATTTGAAATTACCACCTTTATTCGCTTCTTCGGTGCATTTATGTTAATTGTAGGTGTAACCAGCCTGATTTACGGTGTACACAATCGTTCACAGAATATTGAGGACAAAGTTGCAAGAAAACAAGCAGCTAAAAACCGTAAAAAGAAAAAATAATATCAAATCTATTTATTTTAGCACCACTAAACAAATGGAATTTTTGTGCTATAATCGTATTAAGGAGAATATATGAAAGCAATAATAACAGATGCGGGTTTTGCAAGCCGCTATCTACCTATCACTAAGACAATCCCAAAGGCGATGATTCCGATTGGGGCGAAACCAGTTATGCAACTATGCGTAGAAGAATGCGCCGAAGCAGGGATCGACGAAATAATTATTGTAGCAACGCCAAATTCTATGTCGCGAGAAATTTATGAAGATTATTTTCATAGTAAATCCGAAAATGTCAAAGCTTTGCTAGAAAAACAGGGAAAAATGGAGCGCTTTGAACCAGTAGAGCGGGTTTTAAGTTTTCCAAAAATTACCGTAATTGAACAAGATGTAAATTTGCCTTATGGAAATGGTTCACCGATTGTGTCTGCTAAAGATTTCGTAAAAGACGATGAAGCGTTTGTGGTGCTTTATTCTGATGATTTAATCCTGGGGGAAGGAGATGTCAAAACTCTGATTGATACATATCATAATAATCCTGAGGCTAAGGCTGTAATTGCGGCGCAAGAAATGCCGGAAGAAGTTTGGAATAAATACGGTATGATTGCTTTAAAAGAAAACGGGACTTTGAGTCATATCGTAGAAAAACCAAAAACCCCGGATTTAAGCCCTAGCAACCTTACTTCATATGGACGATACCTGCTTACTCCAGAAGTTTTTGATTACCTTGTACCATCCAACACTGGTTTGGACGGGGAATTATGGACGGTAGACGCCATCACAAAGCTAGCTGAGCACGGCGATGTAATTGTAGCAAAAAGTAAAGGGAAATGGATTACCACAGGTGACCCTAAAAACTATTTCTTGGCTCATCTTCAATATGTCTTGACTGAGACAGATTACGCCGATGATGTGAAAAAACTTATTGCTGAACACTAATCTATGATAAAATAGGTTAAAAGGAGAAAAAATATGGATGTAGCTGAATGGATTATCGTAGCAATATTAAGCATCACTTTAATGCTGTTTTTGATTTTAGGAATCGTTTTGTTGGTCAAGCTAATTGGTTTAAGCAAAGAAGTAGGAAAAATTGTAGTAGAAGGCCAAGATATCGCTAAAAACGCCAATGGAATCGTTTCAAATGTTAGAGGCATGACATCAATCGGTGGGACTGTAGAAATGTTTGTAAACAAATATATCAATCCAAAACTCAAGGAAAAAATGAAAGAAGAAGAGAAAAAGGAGGAAAAGAAATGACAGAAAAAGGTAAAGGTGGAGCTGGTAAGTTTTTCTTAGGGGCTGCACTTGGAGCAATTGCCGGTGCAATTGCGGGGAAATTTATCTCAGTGAAATCCGAAGGCGAGGAAGCAGAGGCTTGCAAATGTGGCGACGACTGCAAATGCAAGGAAGAAAAACCCGCTGAGAAGAAATCTACCGCACATAAAAGCGCGGATAAAAAGTCCGAAAAATAGTTGTAATTATAAAAGCAGGCTCGTTTGAGCCTGTTTTTCGTGCTATAATTTTTATATGAAGGAGTTAACTGCGAGCGATTTTGTGCATTTGCACAACCATACTCATTATTCGTTGTTGGATGGATTGACGAAGATACCTGAACTAGTGAAGTTTATAAAAGAGGATGGGATGCAAGCAGTTGCTGTGACGGATCACGGCACAATGTCTGGCTTGGTGGAGTTATATAAAGAATGTAATAGTGCTGGGATTAAGCCAATTTTAGGGCTTGAGGCATATGTTGCAGCGCGCAAAATGACCGACAAAGACCCGGCGCACGACAAACAGAGATTTCATATTACACTTCTTGCTATGAATAACCAGGGTTATGAGAATTTGTGCCGAATTATGTCTAATGCGGAAGAGTATGGTAAGTATTATAAGCCACGAACTGACCATGATGAACTGGAAAAATACAACGAAGGAATAATATGTTTATCTGGATGTATGGGATCAGAAATCGCAGAGGCGATTAGAGCTGGAGACGATGAACGTGCGCGCAGTTTGATTAAGTGGTATAGCGAAGTCTTTAAAGACCGGTTTTATCTAGAAATGCAAGATCATGGCCATCCAAAATCTTCTACTCATTCGTCTGAGCAGAAAAAAGTTAATGATTGGCTGATGGAGCACGCTAAGGAATTCAATTTGCCTTTGGTAGTGACCTGTGATGCACACTATTTGAAACACGAAGATCAAGATGCGCACGAGGTACTACTTTGTATTGGTACAGCGGCATACTTATCTGATACTAACCGTATGAGCTTAAAAGATTATGACTTGCATGTAATACCGGCAGAAGAAATTATTGCGCATTGGCAGGATACTTGTCCAGAAGCGGTCTTAAACACAAAAAAAATTGCGGATAGGTGTAATGTAGATTTGCAACTTGGACGAATTCTAATTCCGAAATTTCCTGTGCCTAAAGGAGAAGATGAAAAATCATATTTAGATAAATTAGTGTTTCAGGGTTTAGTTTATCGCTATGGCGGGAAAAAATTAGAAGAAACTACCAAACTAAGCGTAGAGGAATGTAGAAAGATTTTAGAGAGAACCGATAAAGAACGGGATGATGAGCATAAGATTTTGCCAAGAATTGATTACGAGCTATCAATAGTGGATAAAATGAAGTACAATGGGTACTTTTTGATAGTGCAAGACTTTATTAACTGGGGTAAATCACAGAGAATTGTGTATGGGCCAGGACGTGGTTCGGCGGCTGGCTCGCTCCTTGCTTATGCTTTACGTATTACGGAGCTAGATCCATTAAAGTATGACCTGCTCTTTGAAAGATTCTTAAATCCAGATCGTATTTCTATGCCAGATATTGATACAGATATTCAAGATACGAGACGAGATGAGGTGATTGAATATTGTACTCAGAAATATGGGGAAGCGAGAGTTTCAAACATTGCAACATTTGGTAAAATGATGGCCAAAAACGCCGTGCGAGATGTTGCTAGAGTACTAGAAGTTCCTTACGCCGAAGCTGATAGACTTGCGAAAATGGTTCCTGACCCAGTACAAGGTCACCACGTACATCTTGAAGATGCGATTAAAGATGTGCCAGATTTGAAACAAGAATATGAGACCAATCCAACCTCACGAGAAGTAATTGACTTTGCTTCACGCCTGGAGGGAACTATTCGCAATCATGGGGTGCACGCTTGTGGCGTCATTATCGCGCCAGATGATTTGGTGAAATTCTTACCTTTGGAGGTATCGGCAAAGGGGCCAATCGCTGCACAATTTCCAATGGGACAGGTAGAGGAACTGGGTTTATTAAAAATGGACTTTTTGGGATTATCCAACTTATCTGTGATTAATAACGCCCTAAGGATGATACGAAAAGTTTACAAAACTGAGATAGACTTGTCATCTTTACCGCTTGATGACCCAGAAACTTATGCACTTTTGCAAAGAGCGGAAACAACAGGGGTATTCCAGCTAGAATCTGCTGGTATGAAACGGTATTTGAAAGATTTAAAAGCTTCTCATTTTGAAGATATCATCGCTATGGTGGCTTTGTATCGCCCGGGGCCAATGCAATTTATTGATTCATTTATTAAACGTAAACACGGCGAGGAACCAATTACTTACCTCCACCCTGGATTAGAGGGGGCTCTGAAAAGTACATATGGGATTTTAATATATCAAGAGCAGTTCATGCAGATTTCGCGAACTTGGTGTGGTTTTACTGGTGGGCAGGCAGATACTTTGCGTAAGGCGGTAGGTAAGAAAAAAATTGACCTAATGAAAAAGGTGAAACCGGAATTTATTGAAGGGGCAATAAAGGTCGGGGGAGCTACAAAGGAAATTGCGGAAACTTTCTGGGACCAGCTGCTAGAGTTTGCAAATTACTGTTTTAATAAGTCACATGCAGCGTGTTACGCCCTGATTGCTTACTGGACAGCATATCTTAAAGCGCACTATCCGGATGCCTTTATGGCGGCTTTAATGACCTCTGATATGCGATGGACAGATAGGTTAGCGATTGAAATCGGTGAATGTAAAAAAATGGGGCTAAAGGTACTGGGGCCGGATATTAACCAATCATATGGCGATTTTGGGATTGTAGGTGGCGAAAATACTATTAGGTTTGGATTATCTGGTATTAAAAATATGGGACGAGCATTAGTTGAAGATATTGTTATCGCAGAGCGCGACAAAAACGGCCCATTCAAATCGGTGTGTGATTTCGCAAAGAGAGTAGATTCCACGAAATTTAATAAAAAATCCTGGGAAGCAGCCATCAAAACTGGGGCATTTGATAGATTTGGCGACTCACGATCAGATTTGCTATTTAATCTAGAAGCAATTCAGGCTTATGGGGCAAAAATACAAAAAGATGTGGGCTCAGGCCAAACTGATCTCTTTGGTATGATGGGCGAAGCGGGGGCGGTACCGGAAGTTGAAATTAAACCGGCCCCGACACAATACCCTGACAAAGAATTATTACTGTGGGAACGAGATTTAATGGGTCTATACTTGTCTGCTCATCCGTTAGATAAATATGATACATATTTTGAAGAACAAACCCATCCGATGGCCTATGTATGCGAAGAAAATGATAACAAAATCGTGACAATTGGTGGGATTATTACAGCGGTTCGCTCAATTTTAACTAAAAAAGGCGACAAAATGGCCTTTGTAAAAATAGAAAACAAAACTGATGAGGCGGAATTTATTGTATTTCCGAGCGTGTTCGCAGAATTTGGCGGTAAACTGGAGATGGACAATGTAGTGCGGGTAACTGGTAAGGTAAACGCAAAAGATAAATTCGGCAACGTTACTTCTGATGTAAAGCTACTAGCTGAAACTATAGAGCTAGTTTCTGATGAGGTATTAGATTCCTATAAACCAACCGGTACTCTACTTGGTGCGCCAAAAACCGCTCCTGGAGGGGGGAGAAACCCTGGAAGAGTCTCAGCGGAAAAAGTATACAACAGAGGTGAGGAGAAGGCTAAAGCGTGGAGCGAAACTCCGAAAAACGACGATACGCCGCGAGTTTTGAAAGAGCCACCAAAAGACCCCCGCAAGGAAAGATTATATATCCTGATTGAAAATGCATCAGATACGAAATTGTTATCAGAAATACGCAAATTAGCGGATTTGTACCTAGGTATGCAAGAGGTGGTTTTGGTCTTAAAAGACGGGGAATCTAAACGTCCCCTAAGAATGCCATTTAAGGTGGATGCGTCAGATGAACTACTGGGGAAGCTACAAGATTTGGTTGGGGAAGATAAGATTAAAGTGTGCTAAAACCTGTATGATATAATTGAGGTATGAAAAAGAAAAAGGTGTCAGATTCAGTTACGGTTAATCGTAAAGCAAGGTACGATTATGTTTTGGGCGATGAACTTACGGTAGGGATGGTTCTCAGTGGGCCGGAAGTAAGATTAATTCGCGACCATCATGTGCAGCTTAAAGGCTCTTATGTGACTATCCGTAACGGAGAGCTATGGCTGTATGGACTGACACTTGGTGCAGATACGGCGCAAAATATCAAACTACTCGCTACGAAGAAGCAAATTGAGGCACTAAACCGAGAAAAAGTAGCAGGGTCAACCATTGTACCGGTGAGGTTGTTAGGTGGTTCGCGACATATTAAATTAGTAATTGCGATGGGTAGAGGTAAGAAAAAATACGACAAACGCGAAACAATTAAAAAGCGTGATATTGAGAGAGGGCGATATGCTTAAGATTTTTTCATGGAATGTAAATGGTCTAAGAGCAGTGCTGCGAAAGGGGGCATTGCAGAAATTTATTACTGAAGAACAGCCGGATATTTTGTGTCTACAGGAGACCAAAGCTAAACAAGGACAGGCGGAAATTGATTTACCAGAATATGAGGAAATTTGGAATTCGGCGGAACGACCTGGTTACGCAGGGACAGCGATTTTTACTAAAATCAAACCTTTATCGGTAAAATATGATTTGCCAACTGAAGTAACAATGGCCGACGAGTTCGGCGATCCCTTGAGCGAAGGCCGGGTTTTAACGGCGGAGTTTGACAAGTTTTATTTAGTGAACGTTTACACACCTAATTCTAAAAACGAATTAGAGAGATTGGGGTTGCGTGAAAAAAAATGGGATCCTGAGTTTTTGCGATACTTAAAGGAGCTAGAGAAGGTCAAACCGGTGGTAGTGTGTGGCGATTTCAACGCAGCGCACGAGGAAATAGATATTGCACGCCCAAAAACCAATCATCATTCAGCTGGGTTCACGGACGAAGAAAGACAGGGAATTACTAACATCGTTTCGGCGGGGTTAACGGATTCTTTCAGGTCTCTACATCCCGATTCGGTAAGATATACCTGGTGGTCACATTGGGGCCATGCACGAGAGAACAATGTCGGTTGGCGAATTGATTATTTCTTCGTGTCAGATAGTCTAAAACCACATCTAAAAGAGGCTGAGATTTATGAAAATGTAGTTGGCTCTGACCATTGCCCGGTAGCGATAAAATTGGAGTTTTAGAATGGATTATTTTGAGAAATTAAATGAAAATCCTTATGAGGATTTAAAATGGAATATTCCTGAAAGAAAGCAGGGGATTGTGAATATTATTGGAGGGAATAAGGGACATTTTAGAACTGAAGTTAAAGTAGCGGAGTTTTTAGCAGAAGCTTACCCTGTGCAGGAAGTGCGCTTAATTTTACCAGATAGCTTAAAAGGGGAATTACCAGCAATGCCCAATTTTTACTTTTTGCCTTCTGTTGAGTCTGGTTCGTTTGCGGAGAGTCAAGAATTAATAAATACTTTTGAAGCTGGTGATTTTAATCTGGTAATTGGTGATTTGTCGCGTAGTAGTGTAACTGGACGAGCAATTGCAAGCGCGGTTAAAAGTTCCGAAAAGATGACTATCGTCACGCGCGATAGCGTAGATTTATTGTCTGAAAACTCTCCAGACAAATGGTTAATGAACGAGAATGTAGTAATAATGGCATCGGTCGCACAACTGACTAAACTATTAAGAGCGGTGTACTATCCAAAAATGCTTTTGATGTCTGCTTCACTAGTGCAGGTAGCCGAAGTATTACATAAATTTACCTTAAGTTATCCAGTTGGAATAGTGACTTTACATAATGATCAGGTGTTAGTGGCGCACAGTGGAAATGTGAAGGCAGTAGAACTAACGAAAACTGGTTATTCTGCGATGGAATTTTGGAACGGGGAAATAGTCGGAAAAATTGTGGGGATGAATTTATATAATCCTAGTAATTTCGTGGGGGCGACAGTAGGGGCGGTGCTAGGGTAGCGAAAACTTTATTATTGTAAATTTTACAACAGTTATTTACGTTGTGCTTTAGCAGATTTAGCTAACTTTTTTTCAATATCAACGGCATCGCGAGAAATATTGTGGCGACGTTGGCGTAAAAAGAACCATACAAAAACAAATATCAAACAACCAAAAGCAAATAATGCCCATTTTACCCAGATTGGCCAACTAGTAGCAAATAGAATAAAAGCGTTAATCAGACCAAGGCAAATAGCAAAGATATATCGGCGGGTGAGAACGATTCTTTTAGCTAGAGGAAAGTTGCGTTTTGTAAGTGATGTTTCAGTGCAATCGTCTGGGTGCCCAAGGATTTTGCCATAAACTAGTAAATCGCCACCTGCAGAAGAGACTAAATAATAAATAATAAATACCAAGCCGGCAATCCAATTTACTCGTACTGTCAAAAATAACACTTGGGCGGCGGTTAAAAGCACGTCTGAAAACATATCGTACTTTGCGGCATATTTGCGATACTTTGGGGTATTATTTTTCGGGAAAGGCCATTTGCGGGCACAAGTACCATCAAATGTGTCAGTTAATTCAGCGACTAGAAAAATAATAAAAGCGGCTTCAGGAGAGCCACCAGCTAAGGCTAGTATGAATAGGACAGTTGCTAATATTAGTCTTGATAAAGTTAAAATATCCGCTAAGTATCTCATGATTTAATTGTATCAAAAATTTTCTCTAGTTGTTTAATTCTTTCCGATATCAAAATTTCATTGCGATGGGTAAGCATGATCTTGCTCATTTTTTCAAGCTGTTCTGGATGTATTAACAAATCACTGATAGCACTAGCAATGCTCTCTGCAGTTTCGTCTTTAGATATTATAAAACTACCCTTTGGCACAATTTCTTGCATGTCTGGATCGCAGAACAACACAGGAACGCCATATGCTTCGGCTTCAATTAGAGTCATACCAAAAGTATCGTAATTATATGAGACTAAAACATCTAAATGAGCGTTGGTGATGGCTTCTTTAACTTTTGTAAATGGTGTTTCACCGTGAAATTTAACACTTAGGCGATGATTTTTAGCAAAAACTTTTGCCTTATTTAAATCTGGGCCACTACCATAAATGTCGCAATGGTATTTGCCTTGGACTTTCGCAAGAGCTTTTAAAAATACCATGATGCGTTTTTCGCCGGAAACGCGAGAATGCCAAATAATTCTTAAAGTCTCATCTGGCGAAAGAGATTTAATTGGCGGATTATTAGGAAAATGAGTATCTGGATAGCCATTTGGCAAGGCTTGGCTTGGTTTAGTGACGCCATATTTAATAAGTTTTTTGCGAAAATGTTCAGAGGGGGTTAAAACTAAATCTGCAGAATTAGCGTGATTGACCATTAAAGTCCACATTTTGGCTTTAGCAATGGTGTTGGCGAGGTAATCGTCTTTGTGGATTTTAACTGGATGAGGTAAATACCAGGAATGGAACCAATTTAAAAGACAGGCCACAATCGTGCGCAATCCGAAAGGGATAATCCCAGCCTCACCCATATCTTCACGACCGTGCATGACTTGAACAGTAGGAATTTTGAGCTGCTTTCCTAAACGTAAACCAGCAATAGAGCAACCAGACTCATAATGAACATAAAAAATGTCGCAATCTTTGATTTCTGGATGAGTTTTTAGCAGCCACTTTTCAATAATGCGAGGACGACGTGAAACCGGCGTGAAACCACGAAAGCAAAGACGACAAGACGGAACTGGAAAAATGTTGGTTTTTGCAAGTTTCTGCAACTCTTCATGAGATTTGGGATAGCTGGAACTAAAAATATAAACCGTGTGACCATTTTGTTCTAGCGCAGCTTTTTGAGCATTAATTGAACTAACAATACCGCCCGTTAAGTCTAAATAACAATCCGAGAAAAATGCTATTTTCATAGTTTTATTTTAACACGCTACATGATATAATCATAACATTATCAATTAATATCAAGAAGGGGCGAGGGAACGGCCCGGTGACCCCCTGCCAACCTAGTGAAAGCCAAGGTGGTAATTCCGACCAGAAAGGAAAGATATGTTCTATAGAACGGCGGAGAGCGTCTCTCCAAAACACCCAGACAAATTGTGCGACCAAATTTCAGATGCGATTTTGGATGCATATTTAAAAGAAGACCCGGATGCCCGTGTGGCTGCAGAGACATGCGGTGGGCATGGCGTTGTGTTTGTAACTGGTGAAATTACTTCTAAAGCCGGTGAGATAGATATTCCAGCAATCGTGCACCGTATCGCGGGCGACGATATGGAAGTGCATACTAAAATTGTGAAACAGTCTCCAGAAATTGCAGCCGGAGTTGACACCGGTGGTGCAGGAGACCAGGGAATTATGATTGGTTATGCCTGTGATGAAACACCAGGAATGCTACCTAGAGAAGTAGTTTTGTCACGACGACTCAACCAATTTATTTATAATAAACACCCATATGATGGCAAAACTCAAGTAACAATTGCGCCGGATGGCACAATTGATTCGGTCGTAGCTAGTTTTCAAAATGTTCCAAAAGATGAACTGGAAAAGTTGGTGCGCGAGTTTATCTCCACCGAGAAATTAAATGGCAAATTAGAGTTACATATTAACCCGGCCGGTGATTGGAACCAAGGCGGATTTGAAGCAGATACTGGGCTCACTGGACGTAAATTAATTGTTGACAACTATGGCCCAAGCGTGGCAATTGGTGGTGGCTGCTATTCCGGCAAAGACCCGTCTAAGGTGGACCGTTCCGCAGCATATATGGCTCGCCGTATTGCAGTAGATTATTTGCGCGAACGAAAAGCACATGAAGTTTTGGTGCGCCTTGCTTATGCGATTGGTTATGCAGAACCTTTGGAAAAAACCGTAATTATTGATGGTGCCGTAGAGGAAATAAAAGGCTACGATTTGACGCCTAATGGTATTATTAAATATTTAGACTTAAAGCGCCCAATTTACGAAAAAACCGCAATGTGGGGGCACTACGGCCATGAATTCCCGTGGGATAAATAGCTAAAGTGTTTTCAGCTTCATTTTAGGTTAAAAACGCATAATCATATTATAATTAAACAAGGAGAATATTATGCGGATACTTTATGTAGAAGATGCACCTTTCCTGGCTGAAGCTGTAAAATTTAATTTGGAAAAGCAGGGTATTACAGTTGATTTAGCTGGCGATGGCGAAACTGGATTAGAGAATGCAATAAATAATATATATGATTGCGTAGTGCTTGATATTATGTTACCAAAACTATCTGGTACGGATATTTTGAAGCGAATACGCGAAAAAAATATTCAAACACCAGTTATTATGCTATCGGCATTATCAGAAGTTGAAACCAAAATTAGTCACCTAGATCACGGTGCAGACGATTATCTTGCTAAACCTTTTAAGAGTGCTGAGCTAGTAGCTAGGATTAAAGCCTTAGTGCGTCGCCCGAAACATATAGATATGCAGAACTTAACCTACGGAGATCTAGTGTTAGATAAAACTAATGCTACTCTAAACGGTGAGCAACTCACTGCTAAAGAGATTGATATAGTGACTGAACTTATGAAATCGCCTGAGACTTTAGTTAATAAAGAATACCTGCTGGCAAAGATTTGGGGAGAAGAGGGAATTGGCGAAGATAATTATGTGGAGTCCTATATGTCTCGGATTCGCAAAATATTGAAGAAAATTCATAGTAAGGCTAGGATTGTCACTATTCGTGGCCTAGGTTATAAATTAACGAGTAAAAAAAATGTTCAAAAAGCTGCGCAATAGAATTATTATCATCACAATGAGCGTTACAACCGCGGTTTTGATTTTGGCTGGCGTATTTATTACGCTATTCTCTTCTAATATGCGCCCAGAACCAAAGCCACGAATAGAAGTCAATTATTCTATGCCTAGTACGGGTAACTACAATGATGAAGAGTTAAAATTATATATTAAAACAGACCGTGAAGAAGGCAGAGCACGGCTTCTTATAACCTTATTGGCAGTTGGCGCTATCGTAGAGGTCGCCGTTTTTATCATCACTTATTTCGCTTCACAAAAAATAGTTGAACCAGTGAAAGATTCTTATGAGAAACAAAAAATGTTTATAGCAAATGCATCTCACGAGCTTAAGACACCACTTGCAATAATCCAAGCCAACATGGAAGCTTTAGACGTAAATAAAGACAATGAGAAATGGAAGCATAATATTGAAAATGAGGTAACTCACGCCAATAAATTGGTCCTTGATTTATTGCAACTAGCCAGAATGGACGCCGGAAGTACTAGTAAAAAAGTTTTGGAGAAGGTTAATCTAAGAACTGAGATTGAAAAACGCATAAAAATGTTTGAGGCAAAATTCAACGGCAAGATTAACTTTAAATATTCTGGAGAAGAAGGCGTTTTAAATCTTCCAAAACAAGACGTTTTACAGGTTCTTGATATCTTATTAGATAATGCAACGAAATATGGCGACAAAAAAATAAAAGTAATCTTAGACAAAAACCGCATTACAATTTCTAATGATGGAGCCACTGTTTCGCAAAACGATTTGGAAAAGATTTTTGATCGTTTCTACCAGACTGATAAGACTAAAGATGGTTCTGGGCTCGGCCTGGCAATTGCTAAAACGCTCTGCGAACAAAATGGCTGGGATATTAGGTGCGACAGTACAAAAAATCTAACTTCCTTTATCTTGACCTTAAAATAGTTTATTTCATAAAAATAGACCCCAGAGAGTCTAGTTGGTGGGCGGGAAGGGAATCGAACCCTTACGATCTTGCGATCACCAGATTTTGAGTCTAGCGCGTCTACCAGTTCCGCCACTCGCCCAGTGTTCATTATTATATCATAAACTGTTATAATATGCTATAATCTAATCATGAATCCTGAAAACGGTGGGCAATCTTCGTATGACCTACAAAAACAGGCAGCAGCGGCAATAGCAAGAAAAAAAGTGCTAGCGGCCTATGCTGCGACGGCCCGGAAAAATGCTTTAAAGACCGACGACAAGGGTGGACGCTTGAAAGACGAGCCAGTTACTTCCAAAATCAACTCTGAATCTTGGAAAAAATATCATTCCGCATGGCAGGATTACTATCAAAAATACTATAGCGACTATTATTCGCGCGCAGCACAAAACTATATCGCAAAAGAACGCTTGAAAGACGCTAGAGAAAAAGCCGAGGAAGAAGAAATCTTAAGTTCTCTCACCAGAGCGAGCAAAAAAACGGATGATAAAGCTGGTTTATCTCTAAAAGCAGATGGCCATCATAGCGCGGTTCAAAGTTCCGAAAGCGCAGAAGATATTGCTAATTCCTTAAAACACAAAATTCGCAAAAAAGCTACTGAAAGCGCTAAAAAAACTAGGCGACATCGTAAACTAATTCCTGTTTTAGCTGGTGTCGCGGTAGTATTATTAATCCTATTTCTGCAATACAACCGCTTAATTTTCGCTCCGATTATGGCGTATGTTTCGCCAGGCAATGCCCCGGCGTCACAAATTGATGCCATTGACCCCACTATAACCGGCGAGGTTTCGGCGGACCCTCGTTTAATTATTCCTAAATTAAACATTGACGTGCCAATTCGGTTCGGGATATCGTTGTCTGAGGTAATGAGCGCGATGAATAATGGCGTGGCGCACTATCGGATAGCTGGAGCCAGTGCATATCCTGGTGAAATCGGAAACGTAGTAATTACAGGGCATTCTGCCGGTGATGTTTATAGTTCTAACCCATATAAATTTATTTTCTCTGGGCTAGAAAGGCTAGAAGATGGTGACTTGATTTACGTTAATTATAATTCAGTGCGATATACTTATCGTGTCGTCAAAAAAGAGGTGGTAGAGCCATCTAACGTTGCATCATTAGTGGTTGATACAAACAAACCAATACTGACACTTGTAACTTGCACCCCACTAGGTACTTCACGCTATCGTCTGCTCGTAACAGCAGAGCAGATTTCACCAAGTTTTGATAACGCTTCGGAAGCTGATAAAATCACACCTACCACTGATGAGGCGGAAGTACTGCCTTCAAATGAACCATCATTCTTTGAGGGAATTTGGAATTTCCTAACCGGCAATTAAAACTATTCGGTAATTTGTTCTCGTATTAAATTGTCATCACTAAAATAATACAACCATTTGTCACGAGTGAGAATGACAGGGAAACGCGAAGAAACATCATGAGCTATAATACGACGATTTAGCCCATCATAATCATAAACATAAAGTTCGCCCGCACTTACGGAATAAATCATATCATTATCCAACCAATCATAGCTTTCTGCGTCGGTATTCCAATAGCCAACCGACATAGTCTCCATATCAAGGGTAGCGATTCTAGACTTGTTGGAAAAAATCATGAATTCGCCGTCGTGCCCAGCGTGAGTAATTTCTGGAACAAATTCCAAAGTGACTTTTAGAACTGGTTCATCGTATTCTTTTTTATAAACAGTTACTACGTCATTATTAAGAGTAGTCAAATAACGGTCTTCATAAAACTTGCTGAAAAATAGCTTCTCTGATTCAGAAATCTTCAGGTTTGGATTAAAATCTTTGACGGTTTCTTTCTTACTTGGTTCTGGTTTCTTGAAATGCTCGTATAACATACTTAAAGTGACTGGTTTGACTTCAGGCGTATCAGCATCAAGGTTAATGCTTAGCCAATTTGGTACAGGGTCGGTGGTAAAGGCTGAATTTTGTTCTTTTGGCAAAACGGAATAAACACTAGTGTTCAAAACGGCAGGATCGCCAGAGTACAAAAGCATAGTGTCGTGACTTGGCGAAACAAAAACTTTTGTAGTTCCGATGGTGTCCGTAATAGGCGTCGTAGTGCGTTCCAAGAGAAATAGCCTTGGATAATGTATGCGATATAATAAGCCTTCGGAAATATTGATTGTCTTTGTCCAAGAATCGTATCCCTCTCTCTTTAGAGTAACTACGTGTTCACCAGTTGGCAAGACTTTGGAGGTATTAGTACGTTGGAGCCAGGACGATTCGCCGTCTATAATAACATCAGCACCAGTCGGTATAGAAGATATTTGTAACATCCCTTGGCGCTCAACTTTAAAACCGGAGCCCAACCAATACCCTGAGACAATTAACGCTAAAACTATCACGGTAACAATAACAGCTATTACCATTATTACTTCAGAAATAATAACTTTTAGGCTCTGCCGCCTCTTTATGGCTTCGTGATCCATAGTGCTATTATTATAACATAAAAATTATTAAAAATAACCCTTGCGCTTTTATTTAAAGAATAGTATTATAGATATAAGGATAAGCGAGGTATTAAATGCAAAAGACTGATTCTAACCAAACGGCAAAATCTGCTCGTCGCCAGGTGATGACTTCTACGACGTTAAATCGTCGTTATGTAAAAAAGCCTGTTAAGACCGCAGATATTTCTGTACCAGTTAAGCGAAGTTCCAGGGTCAAACATTTTAGTCCTTTAATGAGTGAAGACGAGGGAATTAAAGTCAGAGCAAAGCAAACAATTGCTCAAGCTACTCCTCATCCTATGCAAGTTAGTGCAAACGCACGCGTGAGAGCAAGAAAGAATGTTTCCACTAATGCTTCGGGATTAGTTTCACCAATGACTGCAAAACAACTAAAAGACCAAGCGATTAAAAAAGCCCTTGTCGCTGCAGCCCAATCTGATAGCCAGGTTGCTGAGACGCAGCAAAAGGGGAAGAAAGGTATCAAGATGCATTTTGGTTTTGGTAGAGTAATGCTTGCACTTTCTTGTGCTGCGGTGGCAGTTTTTGCAATTGTATACTTCGTTAATTTGAATATGCCTGATATTTCGCTACGGGTTGCGGCTATGCAGACCGGTATTGAAGCATCGTACCCATCTTATGTGCCACGCGACTATGCCTTGTCAGATATTATGTCTGAGAATGGTAAAATTACTCTAACATTTAAGAGCAAAACTGACAACAATAATTATGTAATAATTGAAGAGCGCTCATCCTGGGATTCAAATGCACTCTTAAATAACTTCGTCAAAGACGAATACTCAGAAAATTTCTCAACTATCAAGGAACAAGGATTGACTATTTATATGGATGGGAGTAACGCCACTTGGGTTAATGGTGGTGTTGTTTATAAGCTAAAAGCAAGTTCTAATAATTTGACCAAAAAACAAATTAAATCTATTGCTACTTCTTTATAATAACTAAATTGTTCTAGCCGTAGAATTTAGTCTGGCAAGTGTTTTTTCGCGACCAAGTACTTCCATGGTGAGATTAAGAGCCGGGCTAAATGGGGCAAAACTAATTGCGATACGAATTACGCTGAATAATTCAGCAGGTTTTTTGCCTGTTTCTGTTAATAGCTCATTTAAAGCGTCCTGCAAAGAGTTGGCGTCCCAATTTTGTAGTGAAGTAAGTTTTGCGATGGTCTTTTTTAATAAATCTTCTAGTTCTGATTCTGAGAGTTTTTTAACAAATTTATTATTGACTAGCATATCTATATCGGTCGTGGGCTCTGAAAAGAAATAGCTGGTCATGCTACTTAGATCAGAAAGAGTTTTTAGACGATCGTAAATAATTGAAAGGACCTTGATTCTGTATTCATCGTCATAGTTTGCTGCAGTTTCTGGCCAGAAACCATCTGTCCGTTCATAAAGAGCTCTAGCTCCTTGTTCATCAAATATACGTCTTAACCATTGGCCATTGACCCATAGTAATTTAGTCTCATCATAGCGAGCTCCAGAATTTTGGATACGGTTTAGTGAGAAATGACTGATTAATTCTTCTTTGGTATATATTTCTTGCTCAGTGCCATCATTCCAGCCTAAACAGGCTAAATAGTTTAGCATTGCTTCTGGTAAAACTCCATCGTCACGATATTCTGTGACCGATTTAGCGCCGTCGCGTTTACCGAGCTTTTTGTTGCCTTGAGGAGCAAGAATGTGCGGAAGTGATACTAATTTTGGACGAGAAAGGCCTAAGGCTTCATAAAGGGCTAAATAATTAGGCGTGCTAGATAAATATTCTACGCCACGCATGACGTGGGTAACTCCCATTTCAGCATCATCAACAATGTGAGCGAAATTATAGGTTGGGTAGCCGTCTTTTTTGATTAAAATAATATCGTCTAGCACTTCTGGGCCAGTATGCATATCACCCATTACTTCATCATGCCAACTATATTCTTTAGGCTCAGCCTTAAAACGAAGGGGAATGCCAGGTTGCCATTCTGGTGGGTTTTCTGGGCGAAAATTACGGTAGAGGAATGGTATTTTTTCTTCATTACATTTTTTGCGATACTCTTCAATTTGTTCTGGCGGGGTAGGATCTGCATAAGCACGGCCTGAGTTAATGAGCTTTCTTGCCCACTCATGATAAATTTCTTTTCTTTCGCTTTGAAAATACGGGGCATGTGGACCTCCTACAATTGGACCTTCATCCCAGTCTAATCCTAGCCATTTTAGCGTATCTTCAATTAATTCCGTAGCACCTTCAACATAACGAGCGCGATCAGTGTCTTCAATACGTAAAATCATTTTACCATTACTCTGGCGCGCTAAAAGATACGGGTAAATCGCCGATCTTACGTTACCAATATGAATGTAGCCGGTGGGGCTTGGTGCAAATCTAGTAACAATATCCATGAGTGATATTATACCATATTTAGAGAGGGAAGAGCAGATTTTAGAGTTGCTCTTCTTCCTCGTCGTCGTCTTCGTCTTTTTTACGTTTAGCTAAGATGAAGAACAATGTACCAGATGTAGCCGCAACGGCCGATGTAATTGCAAGACCAGTAGCTAGAGATGAGCCTTCAGTCACGCTTTCGGTGGTGGTTTGGCGATTAACGACACCTTGTGGTGGAGTGTAACCAATATAGGCATTGCGATTATCACCATCGCTTACTTCGGTCGTTGTAGTAGAAGTTGCGCTTGAACCGGAGCCGCTAGTTCTACGATAAGTATATGTAGTAGAACCATTCGCGGTGCCACCTGTATTGCTGTTGTAGTTGGCATTATTATTGGTTGGGTCTGGTTGAGCGGGATTATCAGGAACAACTGGATTGGTGTTATCGTCAATTACACCGGTTACAACATTAATAACCACGGTGCTAACGTAAGTACCAGACGGAGTGGAAGTATCAGCTTTTGCGCCGAAATAAACATCTCTGCTGTTAGTAGACTGGCTTTCAGCTCGGGAAATTAAAGTAATTGGTGTAGCATTTACGTTCACTAAAGCATTATAAGTACTAGAACCGCTGCCGGCGTCAGTATCATTTAAGGAATACCCCCAACGATTTGCTGGGAAAGCACTTCTGGTAGAAGAGCTAGCAAGTGTTGGGATAGTGCCTTTACCGGCGGTATGCGCTAAATCTGTTGAAGTAGTTTTAGTAGTCATAGATGCAGTGAAACCATCTGCATTATTAGTGTTTACAGTAACATTTATTTTATTACGAAGGAACTGATCAACATCACCCGTAGCCCAATCTGCTGGGGTGGTAATAGAAACAACCAAAGACTCTTTTACATTCACCTGAAACTGAGTATTTTGTTCTACGGCGCTTGCTTTGTTTGTTTGCAACTGGCTCGGTAGTAGCAATGATAGTGCGAGGATGCTCACCGAACTTACCATGACCTTCGTTTTTGTAAGCATAATCTCATTATAACACATGTTTTTATTTTGTGTAAATAATTTTTATGTTTTTTCGTAATAAATGTGGAAAAAGTTTATGTTTTTATGTATAATAGAGTAAAGTGGAGCAAGAAATGGATAATAGCAATCTACAAAATGATAAAAAGACCGACTCTAATAAAAAATGGTTGGTGTTTTTAATAATTGGATTAGTCGCTTTGGTCGGTGGGGTGGCTTCCTTTTTATTTGTTTTTTTAACCCCACCAAAAGAGGCGGAAAAAGTGTCTTTTCCTAAAATTCCTTCCAAAGAAGCTACTGATGCGGTGTATAGTAATTTAACCGGGGAGGCGTTAGCTGACGCTTCGTTAGTAAACGCTCCCGCATTTTGCATACAAACTCCTAATGGGACGGATGGGGCACGTCCTCAAGCCGGACTAAACACGGCTGGTGTGATTTTTGAAGCAATCGCAGAAGCAGGAATCACTAGATTTGCAGCGATTTACCAAAATCCTAATTCTGCCGTTATTGGACCAATTCGTTCACTTAGAATGTATTATTTGCAGTGGGACACGCCATTTAATTGCACAATTGTACATGCCGGTGGGGCAGATGACGCTTTGGCGGCAGTGAGATCGGGGGGTTATAGGGATTTGACTGAAAATTACAATTACATGTATAGGGGGACTTATCGCAATAGATTATGGAATAATTTGTTCACCACATCTTCATTGCTGAAACAGTTTAACACTGATAGGGGATATGATAGCTCCGAGATTAAAGGTTTTGCCAGAATGACACCGGAAGAATCCAACAAAAAACGAATTAACAATTTGGTAAAAGAAATATTAGATATTACTAAACCCGCAAGCGAAAATACTTCGGAATTAGTCGCAAAGGTTGGCAGTGCATCTTTCAGGTTTGGTGGATGGGGAAACTTTAATGTGACTTACACTTATGATGCAAATTCTAATAAATATTTGAGAGGCTACGAATCAGGAGCAGCACATGAAGTGTATAATTGTCCTAACGAAGATTTAGGAGAAAAAAATCCTGAAGATGTTTGTGAACTTACACAAATGGCGCCTTCGGTAGTAATTGCAATGATAGTAAACGAGCGAAAAGCCGCCGACAATTACCACGAAGACATCACTGCGATTGGCTCTGGTGATGTTTACGTATTCCAGAATGGCGATGTGGTGAAAGGGACCTGGCGAAAAGATTCGGTGGCAGATCAAATTAAGTTCTTAGATACAGAAGGGAATGAATTCAAATTAGCGCCTGGGCAGACCATTGTATCGGCTGTACCTAATTACGGCAGTGTTGCTTTTTAATTGCTGCTATGCTATAATTTAAGTGTGCACCTAACCCCCCTTGGGTGCACACTTGGTATCTGGCTCCTTCGTCTAGTGGTCCAGGACGTCTGGTTCTCATCCAGAAAATCGCGGGTTCGACTCCCGCAGGAGTCACCAATCTTTTCAGGGGGCATTTTTTATGTTATAATATTCTTATGAAAAACTTACCTATCGTAGCGCTAATCGGGCAAACAAATGCAGGAAAATCTAGCATTTTAAATCGCATGGCGCGAAAAAATATTGCTATTGTGGCACGTGAAGAGGGGACTACTCGCGACAATGTCGTCGCAACGATAGATAATCGTTTTATTTTGGTTGACACCGCTGGCTTAAAAGATCCTTCGGACGATTTTGAAGCTTCTATCCAAGAGCAAATTTCTGACGCGATAGATTCTGCTGATGTTATTCTAGTTACTTTAGATTCATCGCGATATTTTAACCATCGTGACGCAAGAATCGCTAAGGATGCTTTAAAATCAGGAAAACCAGTTTTTTTACTATTAAATAAATGTGACCTAAAAGAGTCGTTGCCTGTAGAAGAATTTAGGGCACTTGGCGTTGCCCCGGAAAACATTTATTATGTGTCCGCCACGACTGGTGCTGGGATTAATCGTTTTAAGGAAAGTTTAAATGACTCTTTAAGAAAAGTTCATAGCGACAAAAACAATGGTCGTGATCGGGAAAAAAGTTCTGGTTCTTCTCTAAAAATTGCACTAATCGGGCGGCCAAATGTGGGAAAATCATCGCTTTTTAATGCGCTTGGAAAAAAGCAACAGGCAATTGTAAGCTCACGACAAGGAACGACTAGAGACGTAAATCGCGTTTTTGTGAAATATAAAGGGCGTGATTTGGAAATTTTGGATACCGCTGGCCTCAGAAAACCTGGTAAGCGTGAAGTAGGAATTGAAAAGTTTTCTGCCATACGAACTCTTGCTGCAATTGAAGAGTCTGATATATGTTGTCTTTTAGTGGATTCTACCGAGCCACATAGTAAACTGGACCAATCTTTGGCTGGGCAAATCGTAGAAGCTGGCAAGGGAATCATCATGGTGGTAACCAAATCAGATTTATTGGAAAATGCCGAGCCAACTAATTTCTTTGGCGAAGAAAACATAGGCAACCGCACTGCTGCAGACTTTTTAATAGATGCCCTGGAAAAAGATTACGACTTTTTACCTTATGCGCCTGTAGTTTTGACTTCTTCGGAAACTGGCGAAAACGTCACTCAACTGTTTGAACTAGCCCTGCAAATAGATGAGGCCCGACATACTGAAATCAAAACTTCTGATTTAAATAAAATTTTAGGTGATGCAATTGTTTCGCATCCACCAGCCGGGTTAAAAAACACCCGTCCAAAACCAAAGTATATAGTTCAAACTGACGTATGCCCGCCATGGTTTGTAGTACATGGACGGGAAATGGAACTTTTGCATTGGTCATGGAAACGATTCTTAGAACGCAAGGTTCGGGAAAAATACCCATTTATTGGTACCCCAATTATGTTTTCTTTTCGTAATGATAACAGAGATAAAATTGACAAATAATAATTTTTGTGATATAATATAATGTATAGGTTTTATTTTCTTTTTGTGATAAACTAGTATTAGGTGGGAGCAATCTTCATAAAGCTCTCATTTTTGCAACTTAGGGACCTTACGCACATTAAAAAGGAGGGAACTGTATGCTGAAGGATAAAAAATCCCACAGCAGTGGATTAATTTATGTAGTTGATACAAATATTTTAGTTGACTACGTGGATATAATCCCTGGAAGTTCAAGTAGGCAACCAGAGGAGCCAACGATTGATTTAAACGAGGCACATTTAGTTATTCCAACGGCCGTCATAAGGGAACTGTCGGGCTTTAAAAAGGAAAAAAGCGAACGAGGAAAAGCGGCGAGAGTGATTCTTAGAAGAATCCGTAAAATGGTTGAAAACCAGAGTAACAGCATTAGAGAAATCTATGAGCTTGAAGCACCGCTTTTAAACACGGAGCGCAAACAGAAAATTTCCATTTTGCCAGTACATAAGGATTTTAGAAATTGCTTACCTTTTTATCCATCTGATGAGGATATGGATGGACAAATTATTTTAGCAGCACTTGCGGCAGCTTTTATTAAAAAAGGCTTACCAATAGACGGAACTGCTGACAGAGAATTGGTAAAGAATTTTGAACCTAGTGATGTGATTTTGCTCACTAATGATAATGGACTGGCAATTAGAGCGACCAAAAGAGGCCTGAAGACGGAACGTTATGGCTATAAATACCCTGAGCCGTATACTGGCAGACGCGATGTTATAGTACCGAAGGAATTATTTGATGAATTCCATAACACTCAGCAGATTGGTTTGGATTTATGGAATAAATATATGCCTTCACAGCCTAAATTAATCGCAAATGAGTTCATCGTAATGAGCTTAGAAAATGAGGAAGATTATCCGCGCGATTTTGACCCTAACAATAATCCTTATTTCTGCCATATTGGAAGATATGATGCGTTTGAAGAGGCAATTGTGAAATTAAAATATGTGCGTAATTTTCCTGTACATGTTTACAATGCGGGGCAAGCTATCTATGCTGAGTCGTTGATGAATCCTGAAATTGCTGCGGTAATCTGCACCGGACCGGCTGGTTCTGGTAAAACTTATATGGCGGCGGTCTATGGATACAATGCATGTAAAAAGGGTGACTTTATTGGCGTAACGGTGGTTCCGTGTGATTCTCACAGTAAGCTAGGGGCACTACCTGGTGATTTAGACGAGAAAATGGACCCCGAAGTACAACCTCTTAAAAATGCTTTGAGAAATTATTTATTAAATGAAGACTCTAAAGTTAAGAGAAGGCTGGAAATTGTAAAAACATATGGCCCTGAATGCCGGTCTAAAAACGGTAATTGCAGGTCAAAGAACAATTCGCCTGAAGAGGAAATGCCAGAGCAAAAATCCATAAAAGCACTCCTTAATAGTCGCGTAGACTTAATCTGGGAAAATTGGTTTTCTAATATTCCGATTGAAAATGCCAGAGGTCGTGACTTCTCATATGAGCTTGCTATTTATGATGAATTCCAAGACCAGAGCGCATCCCAGGCTGACACCCTTATAAAACGTTTGGGAACGGATGGTAAAATTATCATTACTGGTGATATTGAGCAGATTCATGCACCTTATATTGATTCTTCCAGTAGTGGTCTAGCCTATGCTTCGCGACAATTGTTGGATAGCCCAATGGTGGCGCAAGTTTGCTTTACGGAAGATGAAGTAATTCGTCATCCGTTAGTAAAAATGATTGCAATGCGACAAAAAGCCAAAAGACTCAAGGAATCAAACCCTGATTCCGAAATTGTGTAACTCCTTGTTAAAAGCCCTGTCATATGACAGGGCTTTTTCCATGTTATAATAATGATATGAAAATGATAATTGGGCTAGGAAATCCAGGAGCAAGATATAATTTTACAAGACATAATGTTGGTTTTTTGGCGCTTGATTATTATTTTAAACGCTACAAAATAGAATGGAGAGAGAAAGCATTTTTAGGGGCAATTAGAGGCTTAAAAGATGACGTACTTTTTATTAAACCACAAAATTTCTACAATGATACTGGCAGGGTGGTAGCGGACTATATGAGACATTTTAAAATCCCCGCCTCTGATATTTTGGTGATTTGTGATAATTTTGATTTGGAATATGGGTTAGTAAGATTTAGAGCCACCGGAACAGCGGGAGGGAATAATGGATTAAAATCTATTGATGCCGCGTTAGGCTCATCTGATTATGCTCGCATTAGAATTGGAACAGAGAATGACGAATTACGTACAAAACTTGGTGACATTGATTTTGTACTATCTAAATTTACTGACAAAGAGAAGCAGAAACTGCCAGAAATATTAGAAGAAGTTTTAAACAAAACCAATGATTTTATTTTAAATTAAACTCCAATTATTCATGCCGAGAGAGCGAAGCTTGCCTTTGATCTCTAGAATGGTAACGGTTTGATTGAATATTTCTGGTGGGAGGTGAGTATATTGCATGATTTCTTCGCCGGAACGAAGGCCACGTGAAAGAGCTGTCAAAATTAGAGTTTCGGTATCGGTATCACCTATCAGAGACTGTTGATTTAAATTTTTGCGTTTCTTAAGGTATTTTTCAGGGAATAATTCTCTTAAAACATCGTCTGGATCGGTATAGGGAATTGCACCTTGTTTAATAAGCTTATTACACCCTTGTGAGTATGGATTGGTAATATTACCCGGAACAGCAAAGACGGTTTTACCCTGATTTATAGCATGGGTAGCAGTATTTAAAGAACCAGACTGTTCGGCAGCTTCAACCACAACTACAATATCAGATAACCCGGAAATCAGACGATTACGCTCTAAAAAACTAGTTTTAGGAAATGGTTTAGTACCTGGAGCATATTCGGAGATTATGGCACCATTTTGGCTGACAATTTTGCGCGCAACTGGCACGTGCGATTTAGGGTAAATACTATCAATAGCAGTCCCTAGTACCGCTATAGTTACACCTCCAGCGTCTAAACAGCCCTGATGCGCGATAGTATCTATACCAAAAGCGAGGCCAGAAACCACTATGACGTCTTGCTTAGCAAGACAATAGGCTAAGTGGTATGCAATCTCCTCGCCGTATTTAGTATTATGGCGTGAACCGACAATTGCGACGGTTTTAGGGCGAATATTTTTGTTATTTTTTGACACATTTTCTGGCAATTTACCATAAAAATACAATATTTTAGGCTTAAGCGCAATAGTGTCTAACACCTCTGTAAAATCGTGCTCTAGAGGTGCAATTTGGTTGATTTTTGTAAAAAAGTCTGTAAAAAGTGTTGACATAATTACTCCTGTGTGATATAATAAAGACAGTTGGAGCCTCAAAAAAGGCTCCACACCGCACCTAAATAAATTATAATTTCAGCTATACTATCTTTAGTATAGCAGAAATTGCGAGCTTTTGAAACCCTTTCGGGCTTAAAATTTCTTCATGGTTTTAAGTTTTTAAGTATTACCTCCACTTTGAAAGGACTCTTTCGAAGGCTTAGCAATCCCTCTAACCGGCGGGCCCCAATTTGTGTGAGGTGGGTTACGCTCCGGGGTCTCCCCGGTATAAAATAGAGAAGTGTTAGAGGGCCAAAATACCCTCAGGTGATGCCCACCCTTACCTGAGGGTTTTTTGATGCTCATGCTTGCGCGGTGTGTTATTATATAATATATGGCAAAAAATTTAGTAATAGTAGAGAGCCCAGCCAAAGCGCATACTATTGAAAAGTATCTGGGATCAGATTTTAAGGTCTTGGCTTCGGTAGGGCACATTAGAAAAGACACAAAGGTAGATAAGTCTACTTTTGATGTGACTTATGAAATAGATCCGGAACATTCTAAGATTATTGCTGAATTAAAAAAAGAAGCTAAAAAAGCTGACAAGATTTGGCTCGCAACCGATGAAGACCGCGAAGGAGAGTCAATTTCTTGGCATTTATGTGAAGTCTTAAACCTGCCAAAAAATACCGCTCGTATTACTTTTCATGAAATCACTAAACCTGCGTTAGACGAGGCGATAAAGCATCCACGCACTGTGGATATGGATATGGTTTCGTCGCAACAAGCGCGTCAAACTTTGGATATGCTAGTAGGATATGATTTATCTGATATCGTCCGCAAAAAAGTGCCTGGAGCGATCTCAGCGGGACGCGTCCAATCTCCTGCTTTAAGACTAGTGGTAGAGCGAGAAAAAGAAATTGAAAAATTTGAAAGTAAATTTAATTTCAAAGTTACCGGGAAGTTTTCTAAAAATTCTAAAGATTTTGGTGCAAATTATGATGGCGATCAACCTCAAGAAGAAAATACGGCTAAAAGTTTGCTAGAAAAACTTGCTAAAGCCAAATATGAGGTGCTAAATGTAGAAGATACTGAGGCTTTAAAGCCAGGGCCTGTGCCATTTACTACAGCGGCTTTACAAATTGAAGCAAACTCTAAATTAGGATATTCCGCACGCACTACTATGAGCGCGGCCCAGGGGCTATATCAAGCCGGTTTAATCACTTACCACCGCACCGATTCTCTGAATTTATCAAAACAGGCAGTGGGAACTATCGCTAAATATATAGAAGGCAATTTTGGGAAAAATTATCTAAAAGTTCGTGCTTTCAAAACCAAAGACGCTTCAGCGCAAGAAGCACATGAGGCAATTCGGCCTACGGACATCTTTAAAACAACTGCCGGAAGAAATAATTACGAGAAAAAACTTTATCAGTTAATTTGGGCACGCACCGTGGCTACTCAGATGGCTAGTGCAAAAATTGCCAAAACTACTATAAGAATTAGTAATGATTTTGTTGCAAAAGGTGAAGTGGTGATATTTGACGGCTTCTTGAAAGTTTATGGTAAATCCAAAGATACGGAACTACCAAAAGTCGCTAAAGGCGACACGTTAGATTGCTTAGAAATACTGGCGAAGCAAACATTTGCTAAGCCACCAGCAAGATATACTGAAGGTTCGCTGGTAAAAAAGTTGGAAGAATTGGGAATTGGGCGTCCATCTACCTATGCGTCTATTATGACGGCAATTCAGGCGCGAAATTACGTCGTAAAAGGCGAATCTGAAGGTGAAGAAAGGGAAATAACCGAATTAAAAATCACCCCAACGAAGCCTATTAGTAAAGCTATTACCAAAGAGAAGTTTGGAGCTAATAAAGATAAACTAATCCCGACGCCGATTGGCGAGTTGGTTGCTGGCTTTCTTACCGACCATTTTAAGAATATTGTAGACTATAAATTCACTGCGAATATTGAAAAAGATCTAGATTTGGTTGCCGATGCAAAGCTAGAACGGGTAAAGATGCTAAAAGATTTTTATGGACCGTTTCGCGATACTGTTTTGGAAGCACAGGGAATTGAACGATATAATAATGCAAAATTGCTCGGTCACCATCCTAAAACTGGTCAACCAATTTATGCCAAAGTGGGTAAAAATGGTAGCTTCATTCAACTGGGTGATAACAGCAGTAAAGATAGCGAGGAAAAGCCGCGATTTGCACCTTTACCAAAGCGAAAATCCGTTAAAACAGTTACATTAGAACAAGCTTTGAGACAACTAGATTTACCAGCATTACCAAGAACACTTGGAAAAGCACCAGATGGAACAGAGATAATTGCGGCCAACGGACCATTTGGGCCATATCTAAAAGGTGGTAAATATAATATCCCAATGAAAGATTATGATCCTTACACTGTAACCTTGGAAGAAGCTTTGCCTTTGTATCAGAAAAAAATTGATTCTATGATAGCTGATTGGGGTGAAATACAAATTATAAATGGTGCCTATGGCCCATACATAAAGGGACCTGGACGTCGTAATAATGTAAAAATCCCGAAAGAAATGGATGCAAAAAAGCTTACCTTGGAACAAGCTAAGGAATTACTAGATAATAAGCCTAAAGCCGCTAAAAAGAAGACTCGTCGCGGCACTCGTGGCAAGCGCGGGAAAAGAGCTAAAAAATAATAATATAGAAATATTTTCTTGCTTATGTATAGTTTTTTTACATTTTTTTTCAAAATTGTAAAAAATATGATACAATAATAGTGAGAAAGAATGAAAATCGTAGTTGACATATTGCGTTTATGATGTTATTATAATACTAAATCTTAAATATTAAAGGGGTGGATGAAAGAAAGGTAACGATGGAGCAAAACGCGGAAACTATCAAAAAAGCAATACATGGAAGCCTTAAAATAATTGAACAAGACCGCGAAAAGGAAATTATTTCTCGTCGTTTTGGACTTAATGGAAAAAAAGAAACATTGGAACAAATTGGCGATATGCTCTCAATTACGAGGGAAAGAGTTAGACAATTAGAAAAAGCTATCTTAATCCGTCTTAAGATTAGTGCCGAAGATGGGCAAATTCCTGAGCTCGCTGCGGCAGAGAAGTTGTTAATTCGGAATTTGACTGAAATGGGCAGAGTAGCAAAGGTCTCAGCTCTAGCAAATAAAATTTACGGGCGTAAGGCAACTGCTACTGAACGAAGAGGTATTAGTTTTATCGCGACTTTTTCTAAGAATTTGACTATCGTTGAAGAAAATGATAAATATTATAACTCAGTTGGTATCGCAGACTACGGAAATAGTCTAGATATTAGAGTTCGTGTTGATGAGATTGTTAGAGTAATTCGCGATAATAAGAAACCTATGACTATAGATGAGTTGGATGAAAAATTAAATTATGAACATCCAGATCATATTAAAGCAATCGCTTCAGTTTCTAAACTTCTTGCAACCTTAAACAATGTCTGGGGACTAGCTATCTGGCCATCTGTTAATCCTCGTAATATCAGGGATAAGATTTTTGTTATTCTAGAAGGTCATAAAGAGCCGATGCATTTTTCAGAGATTGCAAAAGAAATTCGCGAATCAGATTTTAAGCGTAAAAATGTAACTGTGCAAGCTATTCATAATGAATTAATCAAAGATAGTCGTTTTGTATTAATTGGTCGTGGTATTTATGCATTATCTGATTGGGGATATACGAAGGGAACTATTTCTGATATTATCCATTTAATCTTAGAAAAAGCTGAAAAACCGTTAACGAGAGAGGAAATTGTAAAGCAAGTTTTAAAGATGCGCAAGGTGAAGGAAACTACTATTTTACTAAATTTGCAGAACAAAAAGCTTTTTAAACGAGTAGATAAAAACTCCTACACGCTTGCGTAAATTTAAACAAAAGTGTGATAGAATATTATTATGGATGCGATTATACATTTTATTTTAATGCCGATATTCTGGATTCCGGTTGTGGGAATTTTGGCATTTTTGACTTATAGAAATTATAAGAAGCTAAATAAGTTGAAAGTACTAAATGTAGATTCAGTGCTTTTGATGCTAGAAATTCCAAAAACCAACGACAAAAAAGAGCTGGCCGCAGAGCAATTATTTGCTAGTCTTCATGGTATTTTGCGCGATAAACAAGAATTAAAAAACTCTGGGGGAGTGCAAGAGCATCTTTCTTTTGAAATTGTGGCGACCGGTGGCCAAATCCGTTTTTATGTATGGGTACCAAAGGTGTTACAGAGTTTTGTGGAAGGCCAGATTTATTCGCAATATCCTACAGTCCAAATATATAAGATGAATGAAGATTACGTAGACGACAGGGAGAAATACCCAGTAAACTACATGACAGAGCTTGGATTAATTGAAAATGATGCTCTGCCAATTAAAACCTTTGAAAACTTTGAAGTGGATCCGCTGGCCGGTATTACAGGGACTTTGGCGAAACTTAATCCGGAGAACACAGAAGAATTATGGATTCAGATTTTAACTCGTCCAATTCCAGATGACTGGCATAAGAATACTACTGATAAATGGATTCAGAAAGTAAAATCTGGCACCAAGTCATTATTCCAAGGCGGTGGCATTGATTGGACCTGGATTTCAGAGGTGATTTTAGCGCTATTTCGCCCACCTGCCGGTGGTACTACTTCTGAGGTAAAAGTAGAATTGTCAGAAAGAGACAAAACACGTATTGCCAAAGCAGAGGAAAAGGCGACCAAACTAGGTTATGAGGTTAAAATACGTTTGGCTTATTTAGGACAGAATGAAACTGACGCCAAATTAAATATGCAGGCTCTAGTAGGGACTTTTAAACAATATAATTCAACCAACTTAAATGGCTTTAAACAGATTGGCGGAAGTTTTAATAAGTCAGACCTTGATGCCTATAAGATACGTCAATTTTCTAATCATGGTTTTATTTTAAATATTTCAGAGCTGGCATCAGTTTATCACTTGCCACATACCTCTGTAGAAACCCCTAATATTGTGTGGGCATCCTCTAAAACCGCTGAACCACCAGCAAAATTACCGATGTTAACCGGTGAAGTTTCTAATGATGAGAATATTTCCGCCTTTGGTTTAACTAATTTCCGCGGGATTAATCATCAGTTTGGCCTACTGCGTCGCGATCGGTCGCGTCATGTTTATATCATCGGTCAAACAGGGGCAGGGAAAAGCGGTTTATTAGAGCTAATGGCACTGTCTGATGTGTTTTACAATCAGGGATATTGTATTATTGATCCTCATGGCGATTTTGCTATTAATAATCTACGTTTTATCCCGGAATCACGTGTTAAAGACGTAGTTTACTTTAATCCGGCAGATACTGCTTTTCCTGTAGCATTTAACCCACTTGAAATTACTGACCCGGCTCGTAAACCTAATATTTGTTCTGAGGTGATTGGCGTGCTCAAAAGAATGTTTGGCGATTCCTGGGGCCCAAGGCTAGAGCATATCTTGCGTTATACCCTTTTGGCGCTTTTAGATAGGCCTTCTACGACACTACTAGACATTTCACGATTGTTAACCGATAAAGACTTTCGTAAGGAAACTTTGGATTATTGTCAGGATGTGACAGTATTACAGTTCTGGAAACACGAGTTTGGTCAGTGGAATGAAAAACAAGTAAATGAATCTATTGCCCCGGTATTAAACAAGGTTGGCGCATTTACGGCTAACCCAATTATCCGTAATATCATCGGGCAGCCAAAATCATCATTTGATATTCGTAAAATCATGGATGAGGGTAAAATTCTCGTCGTAAACCTCAGTAAAGGCTTAATCGGTGAAGACAATGCGGCTATTTTAGGCGCTTTCCTAGTAACCAAGGTACAACTTGCTGCGATGTCGCGCTCTGATATACCGGATGTCAAAGACCGCCGACCATTTTACTTATACGTAGATGAGTTCCAAAACTTTGCGACTGATTCGTTTGCAGTGATTCTTTCTGAAGCACGTAAATATGGCCTTAATCTCACTGTGGCCAACCAATACGTAGCTCAAATGACCGACTCGGTGAGAGATGCAGTATTTGGTAACGTTGGTACGACTATTTCCTTTAGGGTTTCGGCTGAAGATGCACCGATCTTAATTAAGCAATTTGAGCCGACTTTTGAGGAGTCAGATATCATCCAGCTTAACAACCGTCATTTCGTGATTTCTATGATTATTAACGGTGAAAAGGTACCAGCTTTTTCGGCTACTACCCTTTCTATACCAGATACTCCAGCAGATAACTTTAACGCCATTGTGGCACATTCACGCGAGTATTTCGCTAGACCACGTATGGAAGTTGAGCGTGAAATAAGAGATACGATTGAGCAATCCGAAAAATATAAGCGTGAACTGTCGGATTCTGGCCGTCAGGCGCCAAAGCTAGTGATTGATTCTAATGAAAAGCCAGTTTTCCAAGTTATTCACGATGATAATACTACGAAAACTGGGTATAGTGCTGAAATAAATATCCCTTCGCGATTAACCGAACAAAAACCGAACTTAAAATATGTACCAACGCCACAGGCAGATTTACGTAAATCTGGTCTGAGCCCAAATGCCGCTGAGGGTAAAGAAAGACTAGGACTAAAGGATTTAGCAAAACTCGCGACGGAAAAGGGCATGATTGAGCCGAAAAAAGGGAAAAACCAACGCAAAAAAGGGAAATCAGCTTCCAAAAATCGTTCCTTTACGAAGAAAGGGAAAAAAAATGCCTCAGTTCCCGCCCCTGTTCGTCCAGAGGTAGAATATCAGGAAAAATCCACAGTTAGCATTAACCCATCTCATAATTCTCTACCCCTGTCTACCCCTGTTAAAAGGACTGATAAGTTCGCAGAGGCTGATAATTCGGTAGACGGATTTTTAGCAATTAAGCACGATAAATAAAAAACAAACGGGAATTAAACAAAAAAATCCGGCGGGCGAGGCAAAACCGCCGGATTTTAAATGAATTACGAATCGTGATCTTAATATAGTTTTAATGTCGCACAATATAGATTTTAAGACATTACGGTTATGGTTTAAAGACGGTTAAGTTATCGTCTTCATCAGGTATAATTCTGCAGGTAGGCGGGAATTGCTCCTAAAATATGTTTTGGCAATGTGGATCGTTTATTATTTTTTCCGTGTATATTTATTCGTTTAAGCCTTGTAAAATCGGCTAATGGTGCTTATTAAAACCTTCGCTACATGAAGTTATTTACTAGTTTAAAGATATTTAAGAATGCATTAGATGAAGCGTAGTCGGCATTCACAGCTTAAATTTGCGGATTTTATAGCTAGTTTAGGCGTTGTTTAAGCTTAACTCGTCTTACTTTACGGCCTCCACCCCTGATTTTGCTGGTTTTTTGGCTAAATTTTTTGCCGATTTGACTTTTTCCTTTTTTATTTCCCTTTTTCGTTCCCTCCCCTGTTATTTTTAATATTTTTGTTGTGATTTTATTATTTTATTAAGAAAAAAATAGAACAAAAACCGAACAGAAACAGGGTATTATCAGAATTAAACTAACAGGGGTAGACCTCTGTTAAATTGCTTTGTTTCCCTTTCTTAATGCCAAAAGGCACGTCCTTCTGTACGGACGTCAATGTATTCGTAATCTGTTATACCCTGTTCTGTCAGATAGCGAATCATGCGGTCGGCATCTTCAGCCGTAACTCCAGCTCCACGATCAGTAATAGTCTTTATGTAACCATTGTGGTCCTCAAGATAAAAATCTATTTCACGGATACTACTTGCGGGAATAACGGCTTTTGATGGTGTGTAATGTAGCTCGCGAAAGCTTATTTCCAGCTGCGCAATGTATTCTTTCATGCGATTGGTAATTTTGCCACCAGTGGCAGAGGCAGATTCGTCAATAATATTGATAGATGGTTCATATGAAGTAATAGTGTTAACTTCCGAGATTGGTTCTTCCCTTTTTTCACTGACAAAATTGCGAATCAACAGAACTAACACTACAATTAACAAAAGCAGGCCAATGGTAGAAAAAATAATGCGCGTGGCTTTTTTTTGCTTGTCTTTTTTGCGTGCGGCAGCGCGTTCGTTACGAGTTTCAAGGTGTTCCCTTTTCGCGCCGATAGTACGACCAAGCATGAAAGTTGATTTTTTGTGGTCACGGCGACTCACGAGCTTGGGCTCTTCTCCCACTTTAGACCTCCTCTAAAATTATGCTAGCAAGGCGACGAGCGGCATCGGAGCGAGCCTCCTCTGAGAGTTTATCAGCCATGTCGGCACGCAGACGTGGGGATTTTACTAAGTGGCGGATCTCGTTTAATAATAAAGTAGGATCCTCGCACATTTTCATATCACTGACAACCGATGCGGCGCCTAGTTCCTGAAGTCTTTCGGCGTTTTTAACTTGGTGGCTACCGGGTAAACGTTCAAAAGGAACAAGTACGGTGGCTTTCTTCAGCGCGGCCATTTCGGCGATTGTGGTAGCGCCAGCTCGCGAAACAACGACATCAGCAGCTCCCATTAGCTCATTCATCGTGGTGTTAAATTCCCACATGCGAAAATTAGATTCTAGACTGGCGTGATCCCAGTTTTCATACTGCTTTAAGTCTACCATATCTTCATAGTGCTTACGACCGGCTACAAGCCCGACAGAAGTAAACTTAAGTAATTCTGGCAAGATAGCACGAGTAGCCTCATTGAGGTTTTCGGAGCCTTGGGAACCTCCCGTGATGACAACTAGGGGTTTTTCGGGGCCAAATGAAAAAGCCTTTTTAAGTGAAAGTTGCTTGGTGGGGCTAACTGGTTTGAATTCGGGGCCAACTGGAATACCGGTCCAGACATAGTTAGGGTGTTTTTCCTTAGTCTCTTCTGGAATTGGCATGCCGAACGCAACTTTCTTGGCATGTTTCATTAAAATGCGATTTGCTAATCCGGCAACGGTGTCAGATTCGTGAATAATATACGGAATCTTAAGAAGACGGGAGATTAACCCGACTGGTAAACAAACGAAACCGCCTTTTAAAAACACGATATTAGGCCTATTTCTTTTTTGAATTAAACGGAAAAAAGTAGTAATGATACCAGCTATAAAACCAAGAAAACCCAAAATATTGCCAAAAATGAGATCTTTTAGAGTGACATCAATGTGAGTAAAATAATCTTTAAATTTCCAATTAGAGTAGCGGTGGAATTTACCGGCGGGTATTCGGCGAACACGAATGTATGGAGTTTTTTTGTGACGCACTTCCTCGCCCCATTCAACGCCGATTTCGGTCGTGAGTTTAGTGACATTTTTATAGTATTTAAAATCGGTCCAAAATTCAACCTCGGTACGAGGTTTTTTACCTAGTATTTCACGAACTACGGCGACGGCTGGTGTAATGTGACCCCCGGAGCCGCCCCCGACTACTAATATTTTCATCTTTAATTCCCTCTCTACTAGTATAACACGAAATTTGTAAACTTAAGCCAATTGCGAATGCTATGAAAATCATGCTAGTACCGCCATAAGAGATAAGCGGGAGAGTAATGCCGGTAACTGGAACAATCCCTGTCATCGCCATAATATTTACTACCACACCTGCCAAAAACCAAGAAAAAACACCTGTGATGATTAAACGATCATCTGCGGCATTTGTGTGTTCAGCAACTTTAAGGAGGCGAAGTAAAATGGCTCCAAAAACTATCAGCACAAGAAACAGCCCTACAAATCCAAATGTTTCGCCCATAATAGCAAACACCGAGTCGTTAATTGATTCTGGCAGATAGCCTGTGGCCTGAACAGAATTTCCAATACCTACTCCAAAAAATCCACCAGTACCAATAGCAAGCATTGCATTATCAACGTGGTAAGTAGAGTCTGTTGATTCCCCTCCAGTCAAAGTAGTGAGCCAGGCATCTACACGCTGCATGCGATGAGAGGAGGTGGCAACTGCGCCAACGGCCACTGCTAAAACTAACGCTATCATAATGAGATACTGTTTGGCGGGGATACCAGAAATTAGAAGCATACCAAAAATAATTGCTATAAGAGTCACGCCGGTGCCTAAATCGCCCTGTGCAATAACAACGAGAAATAGCGATAAACCACATACAATAAGTAGTGGAAGCCAAAACTCTTTCCATTTACCTAATTCTCCGTTTTCTTTTTTGCGAGCAAGAAAATCTGCAAGATATATAACGAGAGCAAGTTTGATTAATTCGGCCGGTTGGAAACTTAAACCTCCGAGATTAAACCAACGACATTCGCCGAGTTCGCATCTCGCTAAAGACGAGCCAGTAAGAGACAAAAGCCAAAGAAGGCCTGATAAAACGAGTGAAACAATCATGAGTGGCTTAGCATATTTTTTGATATATTTATGCGGTATCCATTTAAAGGCTGCAAAAAACGCAATTAATGATAAAGCTACAGAACGAAGTTGGCCAAGAAAAAAATAGTTAGAGTCATAATCGGTGCCATATGTATTGTTAAGGACGTTGGCACGCATTGGTCCAATTGCATAAATAATAATTAAACCTAGGGCCATCAGGGCTAATGTAGCAAATAAAATTACTAAATCTGATTTGTGTTTGCGGTTCAAATCGCACCTCCGGTAGCAGCGATAAAGATACCTAGAATCGCACAAACGCCAGCCACAATCCAGAATCTCATAACGATTTTAGCTTCTCCCCAACCTAGGGCTTCTAGATGATGATGTAGAGGAGCGGAAATAAAGACTTTACGATGGAAGAATTTTTTGGATGCTAATTGTATTAGTGATGAACCGGTCTCTATAACGAAAGGTAATCCTATGATAGGGAGTAAAAGGAATGAGTTTGTCATCATCGCCACAACTCCTAAGCCTGCGCCAAGAGCAAACGAGCCGGTATCGCCCATCATAAAACGTGCGGGAGGAACGTTAAACCAAATGTAAGATAGAAGCCAACCTACTACGGTGAGACAAAAACCAAACAATAGAATATTGCCCTGGAAAAGAGCGATTACCCCATAAGCAGCATAAGCCATCATAGCGAGTCCGCCAGAAAGGCCATCTAGACCATCGCTAATATTCACGGCATTACTAGTAGCAACCACCGCAAACGCAAAAATAATCATCATCCATATAGCGCCGACGTTAAAGTCACCGAGAAATGGAACCAAAATATCAGTCCAGCCGAGCCTGAATGAGAAAAACCAACCTAGAATTAAGCCTACGGCAGTAATCAAAAGAAATTTAACTGGACCACGAAGACCAGCAGCGCCACGCCCTGTACCAAAAATATTAATCACATCATCAATCACGCCAACTAAAGCACCGCCGAGAAAACCGACTAATGGTAGCCACGTTTGCCCACGATCAAGGTTAAAAATCCAAGTTACTGCTGTTACAGATATTACACCAATTAAGCCGGCCATGGTTGGGAAGGCATGATTAAACTTATGAGCATGTAGTTTACGCATGATAGGTAAATCTTTACCATCTACGGTAGTTTGTTTCTGTTTCTTCCAGAATTTGTATTTATAAGCAAAGTGAGTATAGAACGGTGTCAAGGCCATTGAGAATAAAAAGGCAGCGACAGCAAGTAAAAATCCATGTAGTATTTCGTCATTTAATGTCATAACCATATTATACTCCACCTGGCTTAATTTTCATATAATCTATCATATAATTAGATATTTTATCAAAAAGACTCATAGCGTCGCCAGAGCCAATACTTTGGCCTTCGCCCCACATCTTGACCATAATAACGTAGGAGGGCATTTCCCCGCTGGTACCAACAAAACCAATATAAGAACCGACTAATTCGGCAAAAGAATCATCGTAGGCGCCGTTGCGAATGACTTGGGCGGTACCAGATTTGCCACCAATATCATACCCAGCACGGTCAATACCCTGGCGGACTTTATAGCTTCGGTTATGAATTAACATCTCACGCATCATGGCGGATGTCTCATCAGACAAGATTTTATCTTCCACTCTTTCTTGCGTTGGATTATCTTCTAAAATGGATGGAGTGCGCCAAGTGCCACCATTAACTACTGCAGAAAATGCAGTGGCAGTTTGAAGCATGGTAATACTTAAGTTTTGGCCAAAAGTGAGGTTAGCATATGTAGAATCACGGCCCCACCCTTCATTTGGATCAGGGATGAAACCTTCTGCTTCATTAAGTTCTACTCCAGTAGTATGGCCTAAACGGAATTTATTATAATAGTAATCAAATAGCTTTTCCCTACCCTGTTGATTGATATGAGTCGGGTCATCACCAAGAAGTTTGAGGGCGTGAATTGAACCGGTATTTAGTGACCAATACAGAGCATCTCGCATAGTCAACGTGCCATACAAACTGCTTCTTTGTTCTGCGTTCCAAATTTTCCAATCATCTACTACTTCATAGTGTTGATTAAAAAATGTAGTATCTGGGGTCATTTTCCCCTCATTGATAGCTGCCGAAAAAGCAAAGTTTTTGCAAATAGATGCCGGCTCATACGGAACGTCGGTAACGTAATTATTAAAAATTGCGGCGTCGGTTACACTACTATATTCATTAGGATTGTAATTTGGGAGATTAGCCATGGTCAAGACTTTACCGTTGTTAGGGTTTAAAATGAGCACCGAAGCATTAGTGGCTGCCGTATTATTAATTGCCTCACTAGCTAATTCTTCGGTTCCTTTTTCTAAGCTACGGTCAATACTTAAGATAATATTTTGGCCGTCTTTAGCTGGGATTTTAACATTATCTTTACCAATTGATAAAGCAACATTATTAATATCAGAGGTGGTTTTAATCAGCCCATTTTCGCCCGCTAAGGCTTTATTTAAAGAGCCTTCTACACCGTATTGCCCAACTCCGTCATTATTCACAAAACCAAGTAACCCTGAAGCAAATTCACCCTCTGGATATACGCGTTGATTAGTCTTTTTTAACCATACTGCCGGAGTTTCTGATTCGGCTATTTTTTCTGCAATGGCACGCGGAATATTTTTAGCTACTATAGCATAGCGCAATCCTTCCTGACTATAAATTTCATCAATATCTGCGGTTTGGTATTCTTTCGCATAAGTGTTGACAACCTTCTCAATATCTTCTTTTTGTGTAACGGTTGGGTCAATTACGATTTGATAAGCGGTTTGATTTAAAACAATTGCTACTGGCTCGCCGTGATCCATCATGTATATTTCGCCGCGCTTTGCCGTGATAGCCTCTAGAAGCGTGTGCTGTTCATTGGCTTTTGCTACCCAGGCATTATGTTCAATAATTTGAATAAAAAATAGCCGCACTACAATAATAGCAAGTGCAATTAACGCTAGGTTTTTTAAAATATTAAGCCTGTGTTTAGTCGGCCCATTGTTGTTTTGTTTTTTATAATTATTCCGTGGCATATCCAGACACCGTAGCATCCTCCATAGCAGCCGCGATGGTACTATTCTTGACGGTAGCAACGGAGTTTAGACGCGCTTTTTCAACTGCGAGATCATCTTTTTTGACATTCATTTCAGTTATTTCAGATTCAACAGAAGATATTTCGTAGTCGTAGCTAGTAGCTTTAGTACCTTCTGCAACGTAGATTAGACCAAATATTAATGTTAGCATACAAATAATAGCGATTTGGGAAATAGAACCAAGGCTACGCTTGGTGTGACGTACGATATTACGGTTTCTGGCAAAACTCTGAGTCATCGGCTCTCGTCTGGTCACATAGGTTTGACTAATCATTTTTATTTAATCCTCGCTTATTTTTGTTTTTATTTTATTATTCACTTTTGTTTTTTGTCTTAGTCCGGGGGCTTTTCAGAAGCAGAGCTATAAGTGCTGCTGATAGTTTCCCCGGGAAGGTCATACATGTTCACACACTCTTAGTGAAACTCTCTTGGCGGACCACACTCTGGTCCATGTCACTAGTCCCGGAAGGCTCTCGGGGCGAATTTAACCGCGCCCGAGAGCTTAAGGGGAGACTAGCGGAAATTTACCTTAACTGTTTGCTTGCGAGATTTATTCGCAACTACGATTTGTTTTGGCATATTTGCCTCCTTTTTATGTTTTTATTTTTATCAAATCCGCTTGATAGCCACTCGCAGTTTAGCGCTTCTGGCTCGCGGGTTGATAAGCAATTCTTGTGAGTCCGCAATAATTGGTTTTTTGGTAAGGATTGTTAGTTCTGATTCTTCACCGTGGCTGGACGCTTCTTTGAAATAATCCTTAACTAAACGATCTTCAAGACTATGGAAAGTAATAATTCCTAGACGACCATTTTTATTTAGTAGTTTTGGCAAGATTGGTAGAGTCTTTTCAATCTGCTCTAACTCGCCATTTACTTTTATACGAATAGCTTGGAATATTTTGGTCGCTGGATGGGTTTTACTGTATTTGGAATGAGACTTAATGATATCGGCAAGTTGCTTGGTACTATTAATTGGGCGCTGATGTACAATTTCTCTTGCGAGCATCTTGCTACGGCCTACTGGCTCTTCGCCGTAGGTGGTAAAGATGTCGGCTAGTTCACGTTCACTATATTTATTTACAATGTCTGCTGCCGTAATGTTTTGCCGTTGATCCATCCGCATATCTAACGCAGCATCATATTTGAATGAAAAGCCACGTTCTTCCATGTCTAATTGCGGAGATGAAACTCCAAAATCAGCCAGTATTATGTCATAAGTTTTTCCACACTTAAAAAGTTGCAGCACTGCATTATAAAAATCCGTATCCATTATATTTATTTCTGAGGGGAATATGCTTTTTAGATGCTTAGTGGCATATTCATCACGGTCTACTAAAACAGAGTTTTTATAATTCTGTGTCACAGCCAAAATTTTGCTAGCATGTCCTCCATAACCAGCCGTCAAGTCTAAATACGACTCGCCCGGTTTGGGGTCCAGACTTGCCAAAACTTCTGACAATAAAACAGGGATATGTAGTTTCTCCATGTATATATTATACACTGTTTTCGTCGTTTGAGATCGTTCAACTAGAAACTTCAGCGGGTTTGTTTCTGCTTTGATTTTTGTTTTGTTAACACAAGTTGTCCACCACGATTTACCAGCGCGAAGCTAATCATATATCGCAGCCGTTGAGAGACTTATTGTGTTTAGACCATATAGAGTTTTATTGGGAGGTGTGTTTTAGGGAAGGAACGCACGATTGTTTTGACGCATCTCGCTTGAATTTTAATGCGCGCGAAGCTCCTAGATGGCCGATCTCAAACTATTTTAAGGTACGATTTTGTTTAGCGTTTTTGTTTATGATTTCGCTGATTTCAGTTTATTATATTTTTCACAAAAATGCAAGTGGTTTTTTGGACTTTTTTATAGATAAAGTTTTCCACAAGTGTGGATAAAACCCCTGTTATTTTCCCGAACAGTTCCCTCTTGATTTTTTTACTGTTTATTTTATAATACCCGAACAAACAGAGGAGAGCTGAGTAACTTCTTTTTCGGCACGCTCGTCCCGGCCCGTTGTCGCGAGCGGGACTTCGCTAACTTGCTCCTCGTCAGTCGCAAAATGTCTCAAAAGGAATTGCTCGGTTCTCTTCCCTTTTTATGTTATAATGAAACAAATAAGTGGAGATAACTATGGAAAATAATGATTTCGATGTGTTTCTGTGGGCAAATGAAATAGACGAAGTAAAGAATAATGTTTCTGCTGAGTTGTTTTTATTTAACAAGAATTACACACCTTATAAGATAAAATATTCTGACAAGTTGACCGGCGCTGTTAAAGCTATGTTTATGCAGGAGGCGATTTCCTATATCATTACAGAGGCGGATAAGGGATTAGAGTGTCGTGAATACGAACGAGCGGATGGCGAAGAAAAAGTCATTTACCGTACTTCCCTATCGCGAGTTGGACGAGCAGAAACTTTAATTCATTTAATTGAAAACGAATACAAAGATATTGATTACTTCTCGGAAAATGAGTATGATTTTAAGAAGGTAAAAGGTATTATCGCAAAATTTACTTATCCTGGCGAATCTGGGATGAAAACTTTTTATATCGCTAAGATTTTGCCTGCTTCGGCGGCTTTAAAGGGAGCTACTTCCTGGGAGATTAACGGCGAATCCTTTGAGCCATTTTCTGCCGAGATTGCTCTTAAAATGCCAGATGATAATCAAGTAGCAATTGTAGATGGTAATATTATCGTATTTAATCAGGCAAAATTTGAAAACTTGTTCCAATACGATTATAAGTCTCAGGTAATCGCAGAGGCAAAGGCAAAAGAACTTGCTGAAAAGTATAAATTATCGTTTGCAGAGGGGCTGACACTTGATGGTTTATTGGCGGATAAAAAGCCTATATTAAAAAAGGTGCAAGCGATGGATATCGCCGAAGAAATGCCGCAGGATAAATTACTAGACTATGCCGATGAGATGCAACTAGACCTAATGACCGATGATGACGGGTCAATTATTATCATGGATGACAAAGATCTTACGATGTTTGTAAATTTATTGAACGAGGACTATTACGTTTCTCCAGTAAATGGACGACGCTACGAAATTAAGTCCAAAAAACTACTTGGTGAGCCAGATGGCGAGCCGCCAAGAGGCTAAGATTTTAATTCTCGGTGCCATTTAGTAGCGCCGTAAGCATTAATAATAAGAAAGCCGATAGCGGCAATTAACCTCATTAAAGCATTATCTCCGCCCTCTAATAAAGCTACTGACCACATAATAATTGCTAAAACTCCACTAATAACCCAAAGCCACCATGATTCCCTAAATCTTAAATTCATCATAACTAGCGCACAAATGTCAATGCAACTAATTGTAGAATCTAGAAAAGCCATTTGCTGAGTTGGAATTTTAGTGAGTAAATAACCAAAAATAATACTTCCAACTAGACAAATGCAAACAACAAGGATAGCATTTTTTGTTGTTAACTTGCGTATTTTAACTTTTTTCTTTTTATCAAGATTCTGGCTCCAAGCGAAGAAGCCAAATGCTTCAAGGGGGGCAAAAATAAAAGCGTTAATTGCAAAAGAGCCAAAAAGATTATTTTTAAAGCCCACATATGCGATTAGGAGCGCATTTACAAAAGCAAAAATATAGTTATATCTTTTTTGGAGACTAGCACAATAGCTACTAAGTAGGCCGGTGGCGAGAAGTGTGCCACCAATGATTAAGTCGCCGCTACAAATGCCAATAATTGCAGGAACTATAATGCAAACAACAATAACGGCGATGTTTTTAGGAGTGAGTTTGGAAGCTTTTGTTTTAGTGTTTTTGGTTTTGTGCGAGGTTTTCATATTCTGATTTAATTAATCTCGTAATAGGGTAGTCCAATAAAATTGGATTCGCCAAGAGTTTTAAAGGTCTTTTCTAAATCTTGTTTAGCTTCCATGACAGAATCTTTATCAGAGAGAACAGATTCAATTTTGGCATAATAACCTTGAAGATTATCTACTTTATCCAAATAAATGAATGTTCCCTCTCCCATTTTGAGGCTTTGACGACGACGAGACACTTCAGCAATAGGTTTAAAACCGAGCTGTAGAATGATATTGACAAGTTTTTCGTAATCAGTAACGGCAGTCTCTTCGGTGATATCTGTCCCGGAATCTTCAATATGACGCCTGAGAATAAAGTAGTATTTGGCTGGTTTATCAACGGATTGCATTTCTGTGCGCATAATGAGCCGTGGAAAGTTTGCGTGGGGTTTGTAGTTTCTTGGTACATAAATACGATCGTGCTGCCAAAAGATAGGTGAAAAATCTAGATCAATATCCGATAATTTTTGCTCAAATGCATTATGATTATCCAATTTGCATTTCAGAATGACTTTTCTCATAAAATAATTATATCACAAATCCGCGCTTCGCAGGATTCCACGCCGTTAAAATCATTTTTTATAAGTTTAATAAACGGTTGAATATGGTCATACGCAGGGTCTAAATTTAACCATGTTTCTGGAGCATAAAAAGTGATGGCCTTTAGATATTTGCCATTTTTGTCACGAAGATCCAGCCTTAGATGGTTACGTTCGGCGCCCATGCGAGTAGCGCCGGTTATTTGAACATCCTGGAGACAAAATACTGGCTCTTCGTTCCCTGGTCCATAGGGCTCAAGTTGTTTTAGCTCTTGTAATAGTTTTAGATTTAGTTCGGAAAAATCCGTAAGGTTTAGATCGGCATGTTGTTTTAAATAATCTGCCTGGTTTTTAAGATGTAAACTTTGGTAGTAATCGTTAATTTGTTCACGAAAGTGATAGAGATTCTCGCTTTTTAGTTTTACGCCAGCTGCGGCTGCGTGACCACCGCCATTAATAATTACATCTCTAGCATGTTCCAAGGCATCTGAGAGATTAAAATCTCCAAAGCTACGACCAGAGCCCTTTAGAATGCCCTCGCTGGTCTCCGTTAAAACGAATGCGGGTTTCTGATATTGTTCAACTAAGCGGCCAGCTACGATACCGAGTATCCCTTCGTGCCATTTGCCCGTCTCAATGATAACTGGTCCGTCCTTAACACCACGTTTTTCAATTTCTTTCGTAGCATTTATTTGTTCAGTTTTACGTTTTTTGTTCAATTGTTCTAGCTGTTCAGCGAGTGAGGCAGCTTCTGTTTGGCTAGTAGTGCGGAGCAGATTTAAAGAGATATTTGCAGTATCAAGACGACCGGCAGCGTTCAGGCGAGGTCCAATTTGAAAACCAATAGATTCGGCGTTCAAATCTTTTACTCCAGCTCTCGTCATTAATTCTTTGAGACCTGGACGACGAGTTTTGGCTAAAACTTTAATGCCGTAGTAACAAAGACGCCGATTTTCGCCAATCATAGTCATACTATCGCAAACTGTGCCAAGTAAAACTAAGTCTAGTAGCCATTTTTCTTGGCCTTTTTTAATCATCCCCTCTTGGACTAGTGCTTCAGCGACTTTAAAAGCCACTCCGACACCTGCAAGGTTCTGGAGAGATGGGGTAGGAGAATCCTTGCGATGGGGATTAATTATCGCCAAAGCTTCTGGCAATTCTGCCTCGGTTTCGTGATGGTCCGTAACTATAGTATTAATATTTAGAGTATTTAGCTCATCAATTATTTCATGGTTACGAGAGCCGCAATCTACGGTAATAACCAGTGAAATCTGTTGTTTTTTGGCACGCGTAATGAGCTTTGGACTCATGCCATAGCCATCAGCAAAACGATCTGGAAGCATAATTGTAATCTGCTCTGGTTCCACTCCTGCAAGAAGCAAAGCCTGTTCCATGACGGTGCTAGCAGTAACACCATCGGTGTCATAATCACCATAAATAAGGATTTTTTCATGGTTTTTTATAGCAAGGTTAATACGGCTAACGGCTTTGTCCATACTTTCAAGGGTAAATGGAGAAATGGCATTTTCATATTTAGGATGCAAAAAATCTTCATTAAACCCACGTTTTGCTAGCAATCGTTCAAAAATTTTACTCAATTTATACCCCCGTTAGCCAATAGTTTTGGATGGTTTATTGCCCTTTTGACTTTTAATTACGATGGATTGAAGTTCTTTTAAAATTGGGAATTGTTTATTGGTTTGGTAAAACTTGTTTTTGCCCTTTTTGGTAACTACTAGAAAACCGCCTTTAGCCATGCGCTCTAATTCCCTCTGGATATTGCCTGGATCCTCTTTTATAAGTTTAGCTAAACCTCTAACATGAGTCTTAAAATCTGGATATTTGGCAAAAACGACCATTATTTTGCGGCGCACCCGAGAAGTCACAAATATTTCTATCATATTACCTCGCTTTAATTCTCTCTATTATAGCAAAGAATGTAAAAAATACAACAAATATTTTGGTATAATAATGATATGTTTTATGAGGTGATACCGGAAGGTAAGGTGGAGGCACTAACTTATGATTTTGATGGTTCCCTTTTGCCTGGGCAGATAGTACTTGTGTCTGTTGGACAACGAACGGTTCCTGGAATTATTATTAAAAAAGTTGCGCAACCGGTTTTTAAAACAAAAACTATTTTGAAAGTTTTGTATTCAGAACAACTACCAGCCCACTTGGTTAAAACTGTGCAATTTATACATGATTATTACCTCGCGCCTTCAGGACAGGCAGTATCACTGATTTTACCCCGTGGGGTTGAAAAGAAACGGAGAAAAACCGAACAAATGTTCGGTGAAAAAGCTAAAAGTAAGTTGGAGCTAATTTCCAGGGAAATCATGCTTAATACTGCCCAAAAAAATGCGCTAGAAGGCCTCCAGAAGGCCGTAGGAGCCACGAAACTGCTGTTTGGCGTTACTGGTAGTGGTAAAACGAACATATACCTTAAAATGGCTTCTAAAGCCCTTCTAGAGCATAAGTCTACTATCCTTTTGGTACCTGAAATCGCTCTAACTGGGCAATTGGTGCAAGCTTTTCGCAATATCTTTAAAACTCAAGTTATAGTGATGCATTCACAACAAACTGAGGCAGAGAGACATTTAATCTTTGAAATGCTATTAAGATCAGATCAGCCTAGAATTGTCGTGGGGCCTCGGTCCGCATTGTTTGCTCCCCTATCTAATATTGGATTAATTATTATAGACGAAGAGCATGAAAACACTTATTTTCAAGAAAACCCGCCCCGTTATTCTGCTGTAAGAGTAGCGAGCTTTATGGCGAATACGATTGGATGCCCTCTTGTACTTGGTTCAGCAACTCCTAAAGTTGAAGATTTTAAGATAGCCTCAGAACATAATTCAGTAATTACACTAACTCAAAAAGCAAAAAAAGATGCCACTCGGCCAACTATTGAGATTATAGACTTCAAAGATAGAGATAATTTTACGAGAAACAAATATTTTGCTAATTCCCTTTTATCAGCGATTGCGACAAACTTAGAACAAGGGCGACAAACTTTAATATTTCATAATCGGAGGGGGTCAGCGCCACTTACCATCTGTGAAAGCTGCGGCGAAGAAGTATTGTGCCCTAATTGCTATTTGCCACTAACTCTGCACGCCGACAGCTATGAATTGATCTGTCATACTTGTGATTATCATATGAAAGTGCCTGTAGTTTGTCCAAAATGTGGTGCGCCCGGGTTAATTCATAAGGGGTTTGGCACCAAACTGTTAGAGGCAGAATTGCGTAAATTATTCCCGAAAGCCAAAATAAGGAGATTTGACGCTGATAATAAAAAAGGTGAAGGCCTAGATGCAGTTTATACAGAGGTAAAGAGTGGCGAAGTGGATATAATCGTGGGGACGCAGACGATTGCTAAGGGGCTAGATTTACCTAAATTAGCTACCGTAGGTGTGGTGCAAGCCGATGCGGGGCTATCGCTACCTGATTATATGGCAGAGGAACGAACTTTCCAGCTACTTACTCAGGTGATTGGAAGAGTGGGTAGAGGACACCTCGGTAATGCTGAAGTATTTATCCAGACATTTCGGCCAGAACATCCAGTACTACAGTTTGCAGCAAATGAAGATTATTTAGAGTTTTATAAGTATATGATAAAAAAACGACAACGAGCGGGATTTCCCCCCTTTAAATTTGTGATGAAGCTAGAAATTACCCTAAAAACAGAAGCGATAGTTTTGAAAAAAATACGAGATTTGATAAACCAGTTATCTTTAAATAAATCTCTGTTAATTTCCCCTGCTCAACCAGCTTTCCATGAGCGAACGGCAAAAGGTTATACTTGGCAAATAATTGTGAGGAGTAAATCAAGAAAAGACCTTATAAAAGCTTGCGCCGGAATAGATAAAAACTTCAAGATTACTTTAGACCCGCCGGGGCTACTTTAAGGGTAGAAGATTGTGGCGAGCCATCTTGGTAAGATGGATGATGTTTTCAAGAGTCTGGTCTAAATATTGGTTGGAAAAGTTTTGTTTTGCCCATATCTCAATAGCGCCTAGCACTTCGTTTTCGTAAACTATAAACATCTTCTCTGGGTTTTTGCCTAAGCGCCACTCATCTATAACGATGGCACTGATATGATTTAACATTTTTTTGATTATTTCCTTGTGGTTTTCATTAAATAGCTCTTTGAATAGCATCCTATTATTGGAAATAAAGATAAGAGTGCGAAGATAAACTACTCGTAGTTTAGGATGTTTTTTCCTTAGATAGTGTTTAATAATATGGCTGAACGTTTTAAATAAGTATTCCTCATAATCCCGAATGATGAGATTGACGGAGCGATGATGACGATGTAAAGTGGAGCGCGAAACCTGGGCTTGCTTGGCAATTTTCTTTGCGCTAGGACAGTCGCGGCATTTACAAAAAGCATGGAAGATAGCGCATTCGGTTCTGTAATAATGTTTGTTTGCCATTCTTTTCTCTGTTAAGCGACAATTTGTCATGCAAAATATTATATGTTTTTTGAGGCTATTTGACAAGAAAGCTGTGTCTAAAATGTGATATAATAAGTATAAGAATTTTGTAAACAAAAAGGAGGATTTATATGTGTACAGGGGTGAGATTTAATAACGATGCGGGAGAAATGTATTTTGGACGTAATTTAGACTGGTCTACCGGATATGGAGAAAAAGTTATAATCACTCCACGAGGTTATAAATATTCTTCAGCATTTCTTGGAGAGATGGGTGGCTCAGCGGTAATTGGGATGGCAATTATTGCCGAAAATGTACCTCTGTATTTTGATTGCGCAAATGAGCGTGGGCTTGCGATAGCAGGATTGAACTTCCCTGGTTATGCAGCTTACGCCCCTGAGCCTGTCGCCGATAAAACTAATGTAGCGGCTTACGAATTTCCTCTGTGGGTGGCTTTGAATTTTAAAACTGTAGATGAGGTTGAAAAAGCGCTACATGATGTTGCAATTGTAGCTAGGCCAATTAACGAGCAATACCCGGTTTCTGAACTGCATTGGCTGATTGGCGACGCAAAACGTTCGGTCGTAGTGGAATATACTGAAGCAGGAATGGGAATATTTGAAAACAATGTGGATGTTTTAACTAACCAACCTGGTTATAATTGGCACGAGGAGAACTTGCGAAACTATATGAATCTGTTTTCTTTGATGCCGAAAGGGGTAAAATGGGGTAAATCTGTTTTGAAAGCGTTTGGTTCTGGGTCATTAATGCGAGGAATTCCTGGGGATTACTATTCCCCCTCTCGTTTTGTAAGGGTGGCCTATCTTAACACTCACTATCCAGTTCAATCAGATGAAGCGTCCAATGTGTCACGACTTTTCCATACTCTTGCCGGAGTCGCAATGATTGACGGAGCGGCGGCAATGGCGGACGGGTCATTTGAAAAAACAATTTATACCGGTGGGTATTCTACGGCAAGTCAAACTTATTATTACAATACCTACGAAGATTCAACAATTCAAAGTGTGTCATTAAAAGATTATGAACTTGATTCTGATAAGTTAATTACTGCTTAATATAACCTTTTCGTTATTAAAGCTAACTGGTATGATACTTTCTTTTACCCCTAAAGTATGATATAATAGGCTTATGAAAATAATTACCACGCCAGATGCGCGTTTAAGGGAGAAGTCGGAAAAAGTCCACAAAATAGATGAGGAAATTCGTGGGATTATTGCTGATATGCGAAAATTATCGCTAGATTGGGAAAAAGAACACCCCTATGAGCTTTCGGCGGCGATGGCAGCACCTCAGATGGGAGTCTTAAAGCGAATTATCATTATTCGTGACGATATGGAAGACAAGAAGAATGCCTCTTTCACTGCCCTAATCAACCCAGAGGTGATACGAGCGGAAGGTAAAATAAAAACTGATTATGAGGGTTGTTTATCTGTTCCGTCCATTTATGGAATGGTGCCACGTGCCACTAAAGTACGGGTGAAAGCAAAACTAGAGGATGGTACAGAGGTACGAATCAAAGCAACAGATGAGTTGGCACGAACGTTGCTTCACGAGATTGATCACTTAAATGGAATTTTATTTATTGACCATATTAAGGGGGTAAAAGACGCATTTTATGAGATGAATGAGAAGGGGGATTTAGTGCCAGTAGACTATGATTCGCAGATTGCTGATAACAAAAAACTCTGGGGTGAGGAATAGACAATAATGGAAAAAGTGATTTTTTTTGGGAATGGGCCATTAGCTGAGTACGCATTAACAGTTATTCGGCGAAAATGCGAAGTGATTTTTCATGCAAGAAATAAAGAAGATTTAGACAAAGTCTGCCAGTTAAAAAAAGAGTTTCCAGAGGCGCACGGGATATTGGCATCGTTTGGAGTTTTGATTAAGTCTGATATTTTGAAATTATTTGAACCTGAAGGAATTTTGAATATTCATCCTTCCCTATTGCCGGCTTACAGGGGCGCATCGCCTATAGAATCAGCGATTTTGGCGGGAGATAATGATTTTTCGGTATCTGTAATGAAATTAGCGGAAGCAATGGATGCGGGCCCAATATATTATCAGACAACAATCTCTGATTTACCTCTAGAAAAAGATACAATATATCGGACTCTGGCCGAAACTGGAGCAGAATGGATTTGTGAGAATTTAACAGATTTGCCCACACCTGTAGAGCAAGATGAATCTCTAGCAACTTTTTGCGGGAAGATGGACAAATTTATGGGAGTATTAGCACCTGAAACAGATACAGCCGAGACTACATTTCGCAAAATAGTGGCTTACCAGGGGTATCCGAAACCAAAATATACCTTTTTTGGCAAAAAATGCATCATTTTAGGGGCACATATATTAAAGCAGGGTGAGACGGCGGTTTTATCATTTCCTTGTGCTGATGGTATTTCTGTGGCAATAGATATTTTACAGCCCGAAGGCCGTAAGCCGATGGATGCTAAAAGTTTTATAAACGGATATCGGAAATAGTTTTTGAAAAAATACTTAGGCCTATAAAAATAAATGCCATGGCAACATAATATATAAGACTATTGTGATGAGGACACTAAGACGCCGTAATGTGATTCGTAGTAAGGAGTGCTCTATATTCTTTATTTTAGAATGCTATATAAAATCATTATAACGCCAGTTAGAGTGATTGGAATGCCAAAAAATACCAGTCCAGCTATGCCAATCATACATAGGCCGAGGGTCCCACAATCGTTGCCTCCTTCAGCAAACGGGTTACAATGGTTAATTTGCCCAATTATTTGAGGAATCCCAAGAGTGATAAACGCAAAAAGTACGACAAATAAAAGCAAAATTATTCCACTCCACATGATTGTTCTCTTTTTGTTAGACTTTCTGACGATTTGATTTTGAGCCCGATTCGGTTGTTGTGGAGTTTGAGATAATACTGGTTGTATAGTCATATTGTTATTCTCTTCGCTAAGCACCAATTATTTTGGCGCGGTTAGCACGGATTTCTTCTTTCATTTCCTCTATGGTACGATTGACAATTTCACGATAATCAGGGCGATTTTTTTCTAGCCATTTGGCAGCTTCTGATGGGTCGGTAATCATATCAAACTCATTAAGCTGAACCTCTGTAAGTCCTTTGGAAATACGTTCGCCAATGCGAACTTCAAGCTCTTCCTGAACAAAATTTAAAAACCTTTGCTTTTGGTCTTCCGGCATTGCCTGAAGCCCCATTTCTTGTAAAAATTTATCATCAAATTGCATATAATTTACTCCTTGTGCTTATTGTATCATAAAGAAATGGAAGATGCCAAAAATGTTATTTACAAAGTGCGTTTTTTGGTCTCGCGAGTAAAGAATTTGAGACGGTCGCCAATTTGTAACTCGGTTTTATGCTCGGTTTTTAGAGCAAGGCCACCTGTTTCGCCAGCAATAAGTTCTTTTACTTCGGTTTTTTCTTTCTGAGTAGTAACAACTTCTGCCTCACCAAGATATTTCTTGTCTCTGATAATTCTAGCCAAGTAGCCAGGTTTTACGTCGCCAGTTAGCACTTCGCCACCAGCAATGATGCTGGTCTTTTCAGTACGGAAAACACCGAGGACCTTTAGTTCGCCTTTATCTTCTTCGATAATTTCAGCGTCAAGAAGATTTTCCATTTCGTGTTTTGCATCATCTAACAATTCATAAATAACCTTATAAGTACGGATAGGAACATTGTCACGTGCTGCCATCTTAGAGATGTTAATAGGAACTGAAACATTGAAACCATAAACCACAGTATTTTCTCCAGCAGCCATATAAACGTCATTTTCATTGATATCGCCAACACCGGTAGAAACAATATTTAGAGTAATCTCGCCATGAGTGTCAATTAGGCGTAAACTATCCACTACTGAAGTAACGGAACCTAAAACGTCACCTTTTACAATTACATTAAAGGTCTTGGAGTTGTCTGCAACATTCATCATACGAAGGAGATCAGAGCTGGTAACATTGGCGTCAGCAGATTCATTAGCGATAGCTTGAGCATTCAAGAGTGCCATTTTGCGGGCTGTTTTTTCATCTTTAACTTCTGTAAAGCGATCACCGAAGTTTGGTAGTTCCTTAAACCCTGTGATAGTAACAGGAGTAGATGGAGTAGCTTTGCCTTTAGGTTTGCCACGCCAGTCTAGCATGGTACGAATTTTACCGTAAGTAGAACCAGCTACGATAAATTCGCCGGTTTTTAATTCGCCACCGGTAACTAATAAATTAACTACTGAGCCTTTCCCTGTTTCCATATGAGATTCAATTACCAGACCTTCTGCTGGGATATTAATATCGGCTTTTAATTCCTCTATATCGGCAGTTAAAAGAATCATATCAAGAAGTTGATCAAGGTTTTGGTTCATTTTAGCGGAAATAGGTACCATGGTAATATCACCACCCCATTCTTCAGGCTGAAGACCATTCTGAGAAAGGTCCGCCATAGTGCGTGGAATATCGGCACCTTCGCGGTCTATTTTATTGATGGCAACAATAATCTTTGCGTTAGCTGTTTTGGCGAAATTAATAGCTTCTATAGTCTGGGGCTTAACACCGTCATCAGCAGCGACAACGATTACAACAATATCGGTAAGCATTGCGCCGTGTTGGCGAATGGCTGCGAAAGCTTCGTGCCCAGGAGTATCAAGGAAGGTGATAAGACGACCATCATGTTCTAACTGATAGGCCGAGATGTGCTGCGTAATTCCCCCGGCTTCATCGTCTACAGTCTTTTTATTAAGCAATGTGTCAAGAAGAGTAGTTTTACCGTGATCAACATGTCCCATTACTGCTACTACTGGAGGGCGCGTGACTGCTTTATCGGATAATTCCCTGTGAAAATCAGAAGTCTTAATGGAAGTGTTCTTGCGTTCAAGTTTAACGTTTTTGAGGCCGAGCTCTTCAATAATAATTTGTGCGGTCTCATAATCTAACCTTTGGTTAATAGTAGCTACGATACCATTTTTAAAGAGTGTGCCAATTAATTCAGTAACAGAAAGACCGAGGGCTTTACTTAGCTCATCAACGGTGATAGAACCAGCAATTTGGATTGTTTTTTCTTCCATCCTTCTCCTTTCTGTTAAAAAAATAACATAAAAAATGCAATTATCTTCTTATAATTTTATCACATTTTACAAAAATATGCTATAATAGAGGCACGTTCGTTAATCCCGGGTAGCTCAATGGTGGAGCAAGAAGCTGTTAACTTCGAGGTTGCTGGTTCGAGTCCAGTCCCGGGAGCCACAAATTTTCAATTTGCTCAAAAAGCTGGACGTCGTTCTTCAAATCGAGTCCAGTCCCGGGAGCCAAGGCCAGAAGGTCTTTTTTTATTTGCAAGAAAAAGGGCGCCAAAGCGCCCTAGCTAAAAATTAGCCGTGTCCGTAATAGTTTCCATCTTTGTCTTTGCCGAGATGATAATGATCTTTGGGACCGTCTGAGTGTTATTCAGCTATTTTTACATAAAGACCGTCGGGGTGATAGGAAGCATCATCGTGGTATGAGAAGGCGTGGCCGTAAGTATTACGTTCGGCATCCCACTGAAAATATACAATAGCATGACGCATATTTAGTTCACTCATTTGATAATTTCTTTCAGTCGGATAGGGCGCGAAATCAAAGGTAATATAGAGAACATTGTCTTCGTCAGAAATGCCATAGCCAGTGGCTTGTTTGATAGTTTCCTGCTCACCTATCGTAAATTCCATATCTTTGATATACATTTTGGCGATATGCGGGAAAACAGCGAGTTCTGCCTTTTCTAGTTTGTTTGACGGCCCAATAGCCTTGAACCCATATAATGAAATGCCGCTAACAAACAACAGCAAGAATAATAAGGTCGCCATTACCCAAGTAGTTGGGCGCCTTAGGATGGACTTTTCTTCTTGTGGCGTTTTTGATTTTCGGGTCTTTATAGATTTCTTTGATTTAGCCTTCATAAAAACTCCTTGAGTAAGTATTATTTTTTAAATTTCAGTAGTGCTGCTCCTGAGACTAAAACGAGAGCAATTATAGTTCCCATAACAGTAGCGAGAGCTGAACCACCCTCCATAGTATAAGCGCCAGTATCTGGAACAGCAGAATCATCTTCTTCTGATAAATCTATTTCTACAATTGCTACTATGCTATCTATATCATAGGAAATCTGTTCAGCTGGAAGTGCAACGCCATTAACTTTAACTACCACATTGCGAGCAAAGATAACTTCATCTGGCTCATTAGAACGAACCCACACTTCGGCGTAGTATTTGCCACCTTTTTCTAATACCCCAACAAATGGATCACTCCAAAAGCTTTTCTCCTTAACCCAGTAGGCATAGTTTTCTTCTTCACTATCTGTCCAAAGATTATATCTAGCATCATCCGGAAGAGTTACAAGAAGCTGAGGTTCTTGAGTATCTCTGTCCTCTTCGTCTTCCATAGTAATCTCGGTACCAGCTTCTGGCGGCGTAACAATGAGGTTTACTTCAGGTATTTGTTCATATTGTTCAAGCGTGTCATACCACTTTAAATAAACGGTGGTATTTTCGGTGATTGGCCCACCGTTAAATGGGGTGGTGAAATCCGGGTCGGTAAACAAATCTATCAATTCGTAATCATTGTAATAGTATTTACCGCTTACTTCAGTCAGAATCTCAGTTAATCTTTCCCCGTAGCTGTTTTCTGGTTCTGGGGCCATTTCGCCAGCTAAGACGGTTTGATCGGTTAAACGATCTGCGTTTTGGAGGATGCCGCCATCATCATATTTGACGGTATAATAAACTGGGTCTGGGGTATCAGTATTTTTCCATAAAAGCTTAACAGATGAGTCGCTGTCTATTGTAATTAGTGAGCCGCCCTCGTATCTGACTCCATTAACCTCAAAGGCATCAAATTCCTGCCCTTCAGGTGGGGTGACTTGGTCTTCACCGGGAGCATTCATCACAAATGCCTGACCGGCTGGGGCAGCGGGCGGAACATCAAAATCTACGGCTGTGCCACCGTTTAGATCTAGGTTGATTTCATAAAATACTGAGGTTTCTTCTCGCCAAAAATACTTAATTGTCATATCTCGGTCAATAAAGAGACCATCCCCGATATTAAATGGGGCGTCATCAACTGTGACATAATTTAAGACTTGGCCTTCTGGCGCCGTAACGCCCAGTAAGGTAATAAGATTGTCTTCGGTTAAATCAATTCCTACAGGTGCGGTCTGGGTCGTAATGACTCCTTCGCCGCCTGCAGTGGCGCCGTTTAAGTCATAAGTAACTGTAAAGGTTGCTTCTTCTTCGTGTGGAGGAGTATCATAAAAAGTTCTTTGACGCTGACCTAACGAGCCATATGATGTTGTTTCGCCAGAATTAATTGTGAAAATGGTGTCTTCGGAAAAGGCGTAGCCTTCGTTAGGCACAAAATATACACGTACAGTGTAATCCTTACTGGTTTCAAAAAAATCAGTTTCTGTCAAATACGGATAATCTGGATCTTCTTCTAAATTCCATCTTTGGATAACGGTACTATACTTAGTATCGTCACTTGGCGTGGCATTAAAATTTGGGTTGGCATCTCCTATTGGAGTTATGATATTCGCATTAGCCGAAGTGATAATTTCGGGGTCGGCTGGGTCTGCATGTGTGTTTAGTTTTGGTATGATTATAGATAAACTGGATAATGTCAGTACGAATACAGCACCAAAAATTATCCCTTTTTTACGAAAGATGCGAACGGTAAGTTGCAACCTTTTTAGCCTGTTTTTCACAATACCTCCTGTTGTTGCTATTTTGATTATATCATAAGCTTTTTATATATGGTAGTGTTTTTTAACCGCCAAATAACACTTTAAAAAAGCCAAGTGATACTGCCAGCATAATTAAACCAGCTAAAAGTACTCCGGCTATAATAGCTATCATGGTTTTTTTGAAATCAAGGTTCAAAATGGAGGCAGCTAGGGTGCCGGTCCAGGCACCAGTACCAGGAAGTGGAATAGCAACAAAAAGAAAAAGTGCAAAATAGGTGCCATATTTGCCGGTTTTTTGAAGAAGTTTTTGCCCACCTTTTTCGCCTTTTTTGAGACAAAAATTACAAAATTTCTGAAAGGGTTTCCATTTTCGTTTGCTTCCCCAATTGAGAACTTTTCGGGCAAAGAAATAAACAATTGGGACTGGAATAATATTGCCAATAATGGCTATTATCAGTACGAGCCATTCCGGCAAGCCTAAATCCATGCCTACAGCAACTGGTATAGCGCCACGAAGTTCAATTAGCGGTACCATAGAAATCAATAAAACAATAAGGATTTTCCAGAACATATTAATATTTTAGCATGGTTTTATTGTATAATGGAGAAAAGGAGTTTTTATGCTGGCAAATGGGAATTTACTAATTGGTAAAACAGAAAAAGATAAGGAACTTGCGATTTTACCTCAGATGGCAAATCGTCATGGGATTATCACGGGGGCATCGGGGTCTGGTAAGACAATCACACTCAAAGTTATGGCAGAGAGTTTTTCTGATGCCGGCGTGCCAGTATTTTTGGCAGACGTAAAAGGCGACCTTGCCGGAACAGCGGTAAAGGGCGATATTAATGAAGCAATACAAAAAAGGCTTGATAAAATTGCAATTAAGGACTTTGAAGCGGAGTCATTCCCTGTTAGATTCTGGGATTTATTTGGGACTGAAGGCCACCCATTACGTGCTACTGTAGAGTCAGTAGGACCAGAAGTCTTATCAATTATGTTAGGTTTGTCAGAGGCTCAGGAAGGCAATTTGGCAATTGCGTTTGCAATAGCAAAAGATGAAAACTTGGCTTTAATTGATTTAAAAGATCTCCGTGCAGTTTTACAATATGTGGCTGAGAACAAAGACAATTATTCGGTTCGTTATGGCAATATCACTACTCAGAGTATTGGGGTAATTCAGAGATCGCTTTTAACCCTAGAAAATCAAGGGGCGAATCATTTCTTCGGACAACCAGCATTAGACGTAAAAGACTTCTTCGCACTAGAGGATGGTCGTGGAGTAATAAATATTTTACATGCAGTAACTCTTTTTGAAAGTCCAGATATGTATGCGGCTTTTCTTTTGTGGCTACTCACTACTCTCTTTTCTACTTCTCCAGAGGTAGGCGACTTGGACAAGCCTAAACTAGTTTTCTTCTTTGACGAAGCGCATTTGTTGTTTAATGGGATGCCAGCATATCGGCTAAAAAGAATTGTTCAGATTGTAAAGTTGATACGTTCACGTGGGATTGGTTTGTACTTCATTTCACAAAGCCCGACAGATGTTCCGGATGAGATTTTGGCACAATTAGGCAATAGAGTGCAACATTCTTTACGTGCCTATACCCCTTCAGAACAAAAAGCAGTAAAGGCTGCAGCGCAAGCTTTCAGAGTTAATCCGGAATTTGATACAGAGAAGGCTATCTTGGAGCTTGGCACAGGTGAGGCTTTAATTTCCTTCCAAAATGAGAAAGGTGCCCCTGAGATAGTTGAGCGTGCAATAATTCTGCCTCCTCAAAGTTTAATGGGGGCGATTGATGCAATAACTCGCAATAAAGTGATTAATGCTAGTCCGCTTTGCGGAAAGTATGACGAAGTACAAGACCCAGAATCAGCAGCTGAAATTATTCAACAAAAAGCTGATACGAAGGCAGCAGAGGTAGCAGCAGCTGAGGAAGCGGCTGCAGCCGAGAAACAACAGATAGCAGCCGAAAAAGCGGCAGAAAAAGCCGCTAGCGAACAAGCAAAATTAGCCGAAAAGGAACGTATTGCCGCCCAGAAGGCCGCTGATAAAGCAGAAGCGGAAAGAGTGCGGGCTGAAGAAAAAAGGCGCTTAGAGGCCGAAAGAGAGGCCAAAAAAGCCAAAGAAAAGTCCCAGAAAGTCAAAGACAGAGTGATAGGCAATATTTTGGGATCAGCCGGAAGCGCAATTGGGCGTAAAGCAATTGATAAAATCTTTAAAGGTATTTTTAAATAATGCTTAAAATCTCAGTCATCATCCCTGTTTTTAACGCTGAGCAATATCTTGAAAGGGCTTTAGAGTCGGTTTTGCAGTCATTTGGGAAAACAGATGGAGAAATCTTATTAATTGATAACGATTCAGGTGATAATTCCCTAGAAATTTGTAAAAAATATGCAAAAAAACATCCAAAGCTCATTAAAGTTCTAGAATGTCATACCCCTGGAGCATCGGCAGTAAGGAATTTTGGGGTTTTAAAAGCAAGGGGAAAATATATTTGGTTTATAGATGCGGACGATGAGATAGCAAAAACAGCTATTTCGGAATTATTGAATGAAGCAGAAAAAACAGATGCAGATTTAGTTATGATGGGGATGAAGCGTATTTACCAGGATGGCAGTACGAATTACCTTTCTGCAGTAAATTCAACTTCTGATGACTATAAAAGCCGTTTTGTAAGATACGGGCTTGGCCCAGTGCAGGTTTTAATAAGGAGAAATTGGTGGATACAATGCGGTTTTAAGTTTAAAGAAGGGATAATCCAAGAGGATATGGAGTTAATGTCGGCGCTTATTCTTTATACTGATAAGTTTTCCTTTATAGATAAACCCTTGTATATCTATTACCAAAATCCTGACTCAGTGTTGCACAAAAAAGATTTTAACCCGCATATTTTTGATATCTTCCCTGCACTTGAGGGTTTGTATCAAAGATTCGTAAAAGCAAAAGCTGAAGATAAATACCATGATGAACTGGAGTGGTTCTTTATTTGGAATCTTTTGATTGATTCTGCGAAAGATTTTGGACAATTCCCTGAGGGAAAATCCGGGTTTAAGCGTTCGCGCGAAATGCTAAAAAAGTACTTTCCAAAATGGCGTAATAATCGTTTTCTGAGACAAAAACCAATAAAACTACAGATAAGAGTCAGGCTAAACTATAAAAAATAGCTTAATTCGGTAGAATAGGAATATCAGTTCTATTTCTTGTTCTTTTCTTCTTTTTCTAGTTCGCGGAATGCGACTTTGCCAATCTTAGTTTGAGGAAGCTTATCACGAAATTCATATGCAACCGGGAGAGCATAAATTGGGACATTGCGCTCTAATAGCTCGCGAATTTCGCGTTCCAGGCGCTTCCCTGGTTTATAACCTGGTTTTAAGACAATGAAGGCTTTTGGCACTTGGCCTTTGTAATGATGGTCAATACCAATAACCGTGGAAGTAAATACCGCTTCGTGAGAATTGATAATTGATTCCAGATGAGTTGGGTAAATATTGTAACCAGATGAAATAATAATGCGCTTGAGGCGTTGAGCAAAATAGATAAGGCCGTCTTCGCCTAAATAGCCGATATCACCAGTATGGAGCCAGACTTTACCGTCATCATGGAGACGAATAACCTGGGCAGTTTCTGCGTCGTCACCTAAATAGCCCATCATGACGAGAGGCCCAGAAATACAGATTTCGCCTTCTTCGCCGACAGGACATTCTTTGAAAGTGTCGCTTCGCACGATTTTGAAATGAGTATCTGGAAGAGGTACACCAATTATTCCGTCTGCAAAAGTGTCCTCAGGTGAAAGACAGACTGCGCCGGAACCTTCGGTAAGACCATAGCCGACACGAATCTTAGCGTTGGAGCCATGGCTAGAGAGAAAATCATTAACTTTGTCACGAAGAGTTTGATTTAACGCGTCTCCTCCACAAATAACGGCCGTAACAGATTCCAAATCATCGGACTTTAGCTTAGTATTAGTAAGAGCTTCAAATAGGGTAGGCACACCAACGATGAAGTTTGGTTTATTTTTCTTGATGATGTCAGCAAATTGCTTATGAGAAAAGGCTGGGATTAAGATACATCCCATCCCTTTGCAAAGTGGCGTATGCACACAAACGCCCATACCAAAACAATGGAATAGAGGTAAGATAGACAAGACTGTCGCTCCGGGTTCTACTTGACGGATCATAGTGGCGTCACAAATTGATTCTGCGTTAATGTTAAGGTTTGAGAGCAATACGGCTTTAGGAGCACCGGTGGTACCACCCGAATACATAATCATGGCAGGGTCAGAAGCGCCTCTTTCTTCATGATAACTTCCCTGGTAAAAATATGAGTTGGCGATAAAATCTTCCCAAAGAACCACCCGGTTGTCATTAGACGGAAGGCGGACCTTTTTAATATGTAAAGTGTTATAAAGCTTTTTCTTGAGGAAGCCGAGACCATCTGATGGGCGTACTACAATGATACGCTCAAGCTGTGCAGTGTCTCTTAGGCGATAAATTTTGTCAAATACCGCGTCAATCACGAGTACATATTTGGATTCGGCAATTTTAATGTAATATTCTAATTCTTTTTCTGAAGACAATGGATGCACCATATTGCAGATAGCTCCTACCATGTTAACAGCATAAACCATGGCAATACCTTCAGGAGTATTTGGCATACAAATAGTGACACGATCGCCTTCTTTCACCCCGTAATTTTTAAGCGCACGGGCAGTTTTTTCAATTTTACGAACGAAGTTTTTGTAGGTAACTTTGTGCCCATAGTATTCGTAAGCGATATTGTCTGGCCATTTTTCGGCAGACTGCATAATCATATCCACCATGGAACAATCTGGATATTCAATACTTTCGGGAATGTTTTCCTTTTTGTAATGCTTAGACCATGGCTGATTATTGGCTTGCTGTTTTTTCACTAAAATAACTCCTTAACACAATTCATTTTATTATACCATAATTGTTTAAATTTCGTCTGGATTTATGTCTGCAGATCTTAGCCAATCTCTAAACCCTTTACCTTCTGGAGTGCCCGGCAAATCTTCTATTAAAACCCGATAAGCATTGTGCTTTGTGACTGGATCCATACTATCCCAGAATTCTTGATATTCCTCTGGAGTGCGCTGCCCTATTTCTGTTAAAATTTTTACCCCTTTATCTTCAAATATCCGTGACCAGTCATTGATGAAGTTTAGATAGTTTTCTCTTCTTTCTTCTTCGCTAGGTACGCCTGTTGTTTCTTTGCTGGTTGCGGTAGCATCGGTACCGTCTTCTGGTGAATCGTTAATAGGGTTTGCTTCAGGAGTTTGTTTTTGGTCTTCTTCAGCTGAGGCCTGCTGAGCATCGCCGGTTCTTTTGAATATATTTGCCGTGGTTCTAGCTAATAGCTCCTTGAACTTGGCGTCCATCTTGCTCATTATACTTTCACGTTCTTTGGCTATCTCAGCCAGCTGTTTTTCTCTTTCATTATTCTTGTCTTGCGGGTCAGCTTCTGTGCCTTGGTCGGTTGAAGCAGAATCAGGATTAATAATCTTGTCTCTTCCATCATATCCCATAACAATGGAATATTTCCATCGGTTCTTCTTTGCAGATTTGTCGGTCGGCTCTGTATCATTAGCATCAGGTTTATTATCGGGAGAGACTTCTGTAGCTTTTTTGTATTCATCAAGTCCTGTAATTTCTTCCCATTCTTTTCGCATGTCGGCTTCATGGTCGGCGTTATATTGTTTTACTGAGTCATCACGCTCTTGAGCTTTTTCTTGGATATATTCATCAAGCCCTACCATAGATTGCCATTCATCGCGCATTCTTTCCTCTTCGTTATCGTATTGTAGCCAAGGAGTCTCATAAGTGTTTTTAGCTGGCTTATTTTCAGTATCTTGAGTCGGATTGTTGGTGTCCTTATTAGAGGTGCTATTGTCTGTTTCTTGATTGTCATCTAATATCACGTCTTTGATTACGTCGTAGTTTTCGTCTACAACTGAATAGTTGGCGTTGCGATTGTTAAGATTTTCTGTATTTTTTGCGTCATGAGATTGAAGCCATGTTTGATAGTTCGCTTGCTCCTCCGGCGTGCCAACAGATTGCCTATCCTGATAATCTTGTCTGATGCCATCTATTTCTTCATTGGCCTGATTAAATTGTTTCTCTCGCAATCTTTCGGCTTGCTCAGCGGACATTCTACCTTCTTCAACAGCCTGATCAAGTTTATCAGAAATGCGGTCAAACTCTGCATTTACTTTTGCCTCTTGTTGGCCTTGTTCGGTTTGCGCGTATGCGTCTCTTGCCTGTTGCTCTTTTAAGGCTTGCTCTTTGGCTGCTTCAGCGGCTTGGTACTCGGCATTTTTCTCCTGCATGAATTTTAATCTTGCACCATATTCTTCGTTTGACTCGCCTGGCATTTTTGGATAAACATCAAAAGTAGTAAAAGTGCGAGGTTTGCCAGTTTTGCTATTAAGATTAGTTTCCCCAGCAAAATCGCCGAATGACTCATTAGCTAAACTATCCCATTCATTATTTGGGCCTGCTTGATTATTAGAAAATTCTGGGCCTTGATTCATGCTATCTCCTTACGGCTTTGCTTTGTAATGGTTCTATGATAATGCTAAAGTTAAAAAAAGTCAACAAAAAACGGGCTCTTAATAGTGGGGCCCGTTTTTTTGCTATTTCTTGGCAACTGAAAGAGAGATTTTACGGCCTTCTTTGTCAATGTCTAGGACCTTAAATGATTTACGCTCATTAAGAGTGAAAATCTTCTCTGGGTCAACGTCAGAACCTTCGCCAAGTTCGGAAACATGAACTAATGCTTCCACTGCTGGAGAAATCTGAACAAAGGCGCCAAAAGGAGTGATTCTGGTGACAGTACCCTCTACTTTGGAACCCTTCTTTAATGACTCTACCTCTGAAATCCATGGATCTTCCACTAGTTGCTTCATAGAAAGAGACAAGCGTTCTTTATCAATAGCAATTATTTTGGCTTCAATAGTGTCGCCAACTTTGACATAATCAGACGGGTTACTGACGCGCTCCCAAGAAATCTCGGAAATATGCACTAATCCCTCAATACCGTCTACATTAACAAATACACCGAAGTCAACTACTCCAGTAACGACTCCTTTGACAGTATCGCCAACTTTGAGTTCAGCAAAGCGAGCTGCAAGGCCGTCTTTGATGGCTTCTTTCTCTGAGAAAATTAACTTATTCTCTTTTTTGCTGGCATCCAAGATACGAGCCTTAATGGTTTTGCCGACAAGCGAATTAAGACGTTGTAAAATTTCTTCTTTGTCTGAAGAGCCAACTCTTGGATAGTGCTCTGCGGATAGTTGAGAAACTGGTAAGAATCCACGAATGCCTTCGTACTCTACAAGTAAACCGCCACGATTGGCATCAAATGGAGTGATATCAACCGTTTCGTTGTTGTCAAGTTTGGACAAAATTTCATCCCAACCCTTGTCTTTGACTGCTTTACGAAGCGACAATAGGACATAGCCGTCGTCCATTTCTGCTTCAATTACGGAAGCAGTGACTTCGTCACCTTCGTTTAAGTTTTTGGAGAATGATACTTCGCGACGAGGTACCAAACCAACACCTTGTGCACCGAGATCAACTAAGATTTCGTGCTTTTTAACAGATAATACTGTACCATTGACGGTATCACCTGCGACTGCTTTTTTGAATGAATCTCCGTTTTTTTCTAGGAGTTCATCCATAGTTAATTTTGTGGCTTTTGCCATAGTTAATATTATTCCTTCCTTTTGTTCCCCTTAAGGGGACACAAAAACTTGTACTATTATAACAAAAATCCATGATATAATCAAGATATGTATCTAGCGATCGACATTGGAGGAACTAAAACGCTGATTGCGTTGTTTTCACGACGTGGTAGAGTGGTGAAAAGATTGAAATTTAAGACCGCCCAAGGTTCAGCGAGTTTTATTCGTGACCTTTTGGAAGCGTTACAAGCATTCAGAAAATACAAAATAAAATCCATCGTAGTAGCAATACCAGGTCTTGTACAAAAAAATTATTCATTTAAATTTGGAAATCGTAATTGGGACGATATTGACATTTATACCCCTGTAAAAAACTTGTTCGCCTGCCCAATTTATTTTGAAAATGATGCCAACTTGGCGGCATTATATGAAGGATTCGGTCTCAAAGGCAAGACAGTTTTCTTAACTTTTTCTACGGGAATTGGTGGCGGGATCGTAGAGCAAAACCAAATACTACCTGAATCTAATGATTTTGAGCCCGGTCATTGGAAATATGTTTATGATGGGAATCTGAATGAATGGGAAGATATTGCGGCGGCAAGTGCTCTAGAAAAACATTATCACGTAGACTATGCGACAGATTTAAGAAAAAAGGCGCATTTAGAAGAGGTCGCGAAGCGCATTCATCTTGGACTAACTGATATAGTGAAGAAGTACCGTCCTGATACAATTGTGCTTGGCGGCCCAATGGGCAAGATTTTTAAGGCATACATAAAGTATATGCCCAGAGATTTAGGCGTGAGATTACGACGGCCTAAGCGTCCTAATGAATCGGTGATATATGGATGTTATTTACTCGCAAGACAGAAAGAAAGGCAGTAATCTCCCCTTGGACAATGCATTTTTGGATCGGATAAAAAGAGATTATCCGAATTTTAGATTTGTGGAAGGGCGCAAATTTGCGTTCAGGCCACCTAGGACGATTGTAATGGGGCCAGATGAGACAAACTGGAGAATGCTGCTTTTACATGAGGTGGGGCATGCAATTTGTGGGCATAAAACGTTTAATATGGACGTAAAAAGAATAAAGATGGAAGTGGAAGCTTGGGAAAAGGCACGCGAAATAGCTAAAGATTACGAAGTATCGTTAAATGAGGACTTTATTGAGGAGGAATTAGACACTTACAGAGATTGGTTACATCAAAAATCGCGTTGCCCGATTTGCGGACTAACGCGATTTCAGACACCCGATTCCCAGTACCATTGCCCATCTTGCGAAACATTCAAAAATAACAAAAAATAGCATCATTTCGGGGACGGGTCGCTCGCGCCCGTCGTTACGGGGCGAGCGCCCTTCATCCAGGGCTACGCCCCGCCTTCGGCGAGCGGTCGTAACCTCCGGACACCCCTCAATGATGCTATTCTTTTGTTACTTAGGCAGCTTTTTTAGCTGGGCCACGACGGGAAATACGACCGCCTTTAGCACCAGCGATACGAGCTAACGCAGGGTTAGCAGCGAAGCCACCGGTGTGACCATTTTGGCCACCTTTTTTACCAATACGAGCGTAAAATTCTTTACCGTATTTGGCTTTGTTAGTAGCAGCAGCTTTCATGCCACCAGCTTTAGTTCCAGACATCCTAGAACTCCTATCTGCCCACCAAATTCTTATATTAATAAACACCACCCTAAAAGAGTGTATGCTTAAATTATATCATAGTGCTTATTATTTGTCAATACGCTAATTCTAAAAAATGTGTTGTAATAATTGTGGAAAACCCGAACACAAAAAATGAATTTTTTGAACAATTTGTGGAAAAAAAGTGTTGACATTATGCATATTGTGATATACAATAGAGGTGTTTTAAGTAGATTAAACTGCGAGGCTACTTAAAATCCATGTATGACCTTGGAATCGCCTACTAACACCGGGCGATTCCGCTTTTTTTAGGCTTCTTTTATGTGGTATAATTGAGATATGATAAAGATCAAGCATGTAACCAAGTTATACGGGGATAAAAAGGCACTGGATGATGTGTCTTTTGAAGTAAAAGAAGGTGAAATATTCGCTTTTATCGGGCATAATGGTGCTGGCAAGACAACTTTGATTAAGTCTATCTGTGGGATTCTGGATTTTGAGGAGGGAGAGATTTTGATCAATGGGAAGTCAATTAAGGCCGAACCAATTGAATGTAAGAAGATTATGGCTTATATCCCTGATGATCCGGAATTATACGAAGACATGAGGGCAATTAAGTTTATTAATTTTGTCTGTGATATGTATGATGTGCCAGTTGAGGTAAGAGAGCGGAATATTGAGCGCTACGCCAAGATGTTTGGGATGGAAAAAGAACTAAATAACCCAATTAAATCATTCTCACATGGGATGAAACAAAAGGTAGCATTGATGGCGGCGCTGGCGCACGAACCGAAAGTCCTGATTATGGATGAGCCGTTTGTAGGGTTAGACCCGAAAGCGATTTATGATATGAAAGAGGTAATGAGGGGTATTGTGAAGGATGGCGGAACCATCTTCTTCTCTACTCACATTTTGGACATGGCAGAGAAGCTTTGCGATAGGGTGGCGATTGTGAAAAAGGGTCAGATTATTAAAGTTGGCGATATGAAGAAGGTAAGGGGCGACAAATCGCTTGAAAAAGTATTCTTAGAATTAGAGGCGGAATGAGTAAGCTCGTTTCCCTTTTAAAAGCAACTATGTCAGGGGGGCTAGATATTTTTAGATATCGTGGCAAAACTGAGAAATCTAGGCGCATGATGCCGTTTTTGTTGGCTACACTGATTGGAGTAATGATGTTATTTAGCTCTAGTGTTCTTGTGACGGTATTAAAAGAAGATGGGGCCGAAACCACAATTCTAGCACTTTATACCATAGTAACGAGCATTATAATCGTGACGGAAGGGGTTTATAAATCTGGAGATTTGCTGTTTAAGCCTAGGGACAACGATATGTTGCTCGCTATGCCGATTAAGAAATCTACAATCGTAGCGATGAGGATTATCAAACTTTATGTATTTGAATTACTCTATTGTTTGATTTTTTTGCTACCGGCGATGATTGCTTATGCGTTAAATTGCACAGTGGATCCATCTTATTATCTGGTGGCATTTACAGTGCTTTTATTGGTGCCGGTGATACCGATTGCAGTTTCGTGCGTGATAGGACTGATATCTTCGGCAATATCGGCGAGATTTAAGAAACGAACACTGCTACAGGTGATTGTTTCGTTCTTTTTCCTGTTTGTGTTCGCGGTGATAATACTGGCGGTGAACACGATGCCTGATAGTGGCGGAAAAGCGATGATGGCGGTGAGCAATAAATTGGCTGAGTATTATTATCCGGCGACGGCGTTTATGAGATTAGCAACTAATTTTGATATATGGGAGTTTTTACTGTTTATTGGGGTGAATTTGGTGGTAGCAGTGGTGGCGGTGTTATTTATCAGCAGGTTTTATTACCGGATTATTACGCGCCTTAGCACGATTAGGCAGAATAATAGCGCTAATGTAAATTTCGCTTTTACAAAGCACAGCCAAACCTCAGCGATGGTGAGGAAGGAATTCAGCCGATATTTCAACACGCCGGTACTACTAATGAATACGGCGATAGGGTTGATGATATTTGCGGTGGCGGTGGGGGCGCTGTGTATTAAGTATGATGATTTTGTGGCTTCGTTGACGTCTTCGGTTGAGAATTTCCCGCTTACGGCTGACGAGATACATTCTTATCTACCTAGCGTAACTTATGTGATGGTGGCGTTTGCGAGTTTGATGACATTTATCACAACCACGATGATTTCGCTAGAGGGCAAGGCGTTTAATTTGCTGAAATCTATGCCGATTAGCGGTAAAAAAGTGATTATGACCAAGGTGCTATCAGCGATGCTACTGATTGTGCCAGTGACTTTACTGGGGAGTCTCGTGATGTGCCTAAGGTTCCAGTTTGGGATTTTGGATATGATTCTGGTATTAATCGGCGTAATTGCACTACCTCTGGTGACGGAACTAATTGGGATATTGATAGATTTGAAATATGCAAGGTTTAACGCCGAGAGCGACATGGTGGTGGTGAAACAGAGTGCTGGAGTGATGGTTTCAACTTTTCTGGGGCTAGGAATGGTGCTCTTTACTGTTTCCCTGACCTTTGGAACGGTGTTTTTGGCTGGTCAAACGGCTGGGCTTGCGATAATGGACGCAATATATGTGATAGTGGCGTTGTTCTTATACTTCGTGGTGGCGATGCGAGGGGATGAAAAATTTATGAAGTTAACCGCATAAGGAGTATTTTATGAAAGAAAAGAAAAAAAGACTACACCAAAAGCCAAAACAGGATCGCCCGCATATATCCTTGAAATCTCTTTTCTACACGATAAGTATCTATTTCAAAGCCGCGGGTAAAAAGTCGGTTTTTCTGGTTCTCTACCGTTTTTATAATTCAATTTTGCCATCAGTTACCGCTATACTAGCTGGTGCTATAGTGACAGCAATCGCCGATGCTATCACCACGCACAATGTAATGCCAACTATTTACTTTGTTTCCATACTACTTGTTCTTCAGCTCGTCGATGTCATATTGGGCACCATTGAGCACTATATGTCTGGGAAAATGTACCAAGACGTATATATTTATGTCAGCCAGTGTGTTACGTCTAAATATATTCAAATCCCACTTTATAAACGCGAAACACGAGAATTTGCAGACAAATTTAACCGCGTAAAGGATTTTGCAATGTCAATACCATCTATATCTAGCAGTGCCATTAGTTTTGTATCGTCAGTCATTAGCCTCGTCTCAATCGTTATCGCATCATTGACCGTGTCTCCGATTATTGCTTTAATCGTAATTATCTCTGCAATCCCATCCTCAATTATTACTTTAAAACTTTCCATGGAGCACCGTCAAAATTGGCGTGAATACACTAAAGATCGTCGTATGGCATGGAACATAGAAAACAAGATTCTGAACTCAAATAACGCCCTCGAAATTGAAATAAATAGTCTTGGTAATTATTTAATTAGCCGAATGGTAAAGGCTAGGCGTAAGAGCCAAGAGCAGGATATTATTAATGAACGACGGTATCTATGGCCACGTTTTGGCTCAAATATGATTGAAACAATTGCTACTTTTGCAATCTTACTGTATGTCGCTATGGATATCATATTTGGTAAGCTTGCTATTGGTCAGTTCCTTGCTGTCCGTACACTTCTTTCGCAATTAAGTTCCAATATCTCTGGGCTGTTTTTTAGTATTTCAAGTATCAGTGAAGACCTTGTGAATGCTACTGATTATATGGAATTTATGAAGACTCCAAATAAGCCAACCGGTAATTTAAAAATATCAAAAATACCGACAATTGAGTTTAAAAATGTTTCGTTTTCTTACCCAAATGCTACTGTAAAAGCGCTAGATAATGTCAGTTTTAGGCTAAACCCAGGCGAATCAATGGCTATTGTTGGCGAAAATGGGGCCGGCAAAACAACTATCATAAAGTTATTAATCGGAGCATATGAACCATCTGAAGGTGTAATTTTAATAGACGGTAAGCCATTCTCACAGATTGATCGAGAAAGCTATTTATCGCAACTTGGTGCTTTATTCCAAGAGTATTCACGTTATGAATTTGCAACATTAGGCGAAAATGTTTGGTTCGGCGATACTCATAAAAAATATAGCAAAGAGGCTCTCGAAATCGCCCTCACACAGGCGGATTTAGCTACTCTTGCTTCTACTTACGAAAAAGGGCTTAACCAAATCCTCTCAAAGGATTATGACGACAGCTCAACGACTGACCTGTCTGGAGGCCAATGGCAACGTCTTGCGATTGCTCGTGTACTATTCCGTTCTCCAAATGTCCTCTTGCTTGATGAGCCAACTTCGGCAATTGATGCAAAATCTGAACACAAAATACTTCGTAATATCTTTGAAATACAAAAAGATAGATCAACTATTGTCATCTCGCATCGTTTTTCAACCGTGCGTAAAGCCAACCAAATTATTGTTCTTGATCATGGAAGAATAATTGAGTCTGGCTCTCATGATGAGCTCGTTGCGAAAAAGAATGGAACCTATAAAACTTTATTCGAGACTCAGGCGAAAGAATATAGATAATAGAATAATCGCGTTAATCGTGCGCTATTAGTGCGCTTTCACTGCTTGTAAGGATTTTTCGCAAAAGACATTACCTTAAAAAATCTCAAATAAATTTGAGATTTTTACTCGGTTCCTACCTTGGTGGGACTCAATTAGTCAGGTTTTAACAGTGTACAAAGAAGATTTATATCAAAAATGGTATAATTAAAGTATGGGCAATGGTGAAATAGTCGAAAAAATAACACAAAAAGACGATGACTCATGGGATTCGGTCGCCGATGTACCATTTAAAACTTGGGCTGACGAGGCTGAGAATAAAAAAATAAAACGTAAAGAGGCGCTAGATAGTTATAACGCGGCCTCAGAAGCTTTTCGAATGGATTTTAATGAACGTGCAACTGGACCGGAACAATTTGCTGAATGGATTGCCTCTGAAGAGGATGGCATATCTGAAGAAGAAATAGAATTTGAGGGGAAAAAGATTAAAGTTTACCATCTCACTGGACATGAGTTTTTGGCTTTAGTCCACTGCATAGACTATCGAGGGAGTAAAGCAGATAAGATTATCTACCCAGAAGTATATAAGAAGAGTAAAGCAATTAGAGATGATCCTAGCGAGTGGGAGACTATTGCCTCTGAGAATAACCCACGGAACGTTAGCAATGGGCTCGCAAAAACTAGCTCGGCAAATAATATCTCAAGTTCACTCGTATCTAACAAAGTCCCTGATGGGCACTGGGGTGACAGTGAAAAAGCCATCTATTATGGTTTCTCGAATCTAGGTCATCGTGGGATTATAAAAGCTGGGCGTGGAGATATGGGTGTACATCAGGGTTGGACTAGTATCATTGAAGATGAGACAGACGTAAGAACGATACAGACTATAGATGAAATAGAAGCGTCTGACGGGGCTAATGAAGTAGCTTTCAATCGTTACGAAGAGGACAACGGGCATTCATTGCCTCCAAGTTTCATATATTGTCCTAATTTTATCGAAACCGTCGATGATTTAACTGATGCGCAAAAACGTCATGCGGTATATTTTAATATACCAATTGTCATCCTTCACAGAAATGCTTATGATGAGTCTCGAAAATAATTCATTAAGGGATTTAACAGATATTTATAGATTGCGTAATAGATAATAATACTTTTATAAACCGTTTGGTGGAGGCGAATTACCCAGGTATTAACAACCTACAAAAATGCATACGAGGAATGATAGAATAACTCATGATATAATAGTTTTATGATGATAGAAAAGCTAGGTTTACGAAGTGAAGATAACTCTTCTGGTTGGGATACTCTAGATAATACTCCATCTTTCGAAGACCATATCGCTAATCTTGATGATTTTGATGAAGAGAATCCTTTTTCTAATTTCAATTTCAACATGGAATCAAAAAACACAATTAACATCGATGCACTAAGCCAGCCGATGAAAGATTTTTTTGAGCGTCAAGGATATGATCTATATGATTTGCCATCTGGTTTGGGCAGACCATTATTAAACGCTGAAGATTTAGGTGATATGTATCGCAAAATGAATAGGAGCGAGGCGAAACATGACAATATATTTGTGGGCGATATCATCGGCTCACAAGGCATAAAAGAACATAATACAACTTTGGCTAGTTTTATGTCTTATCTATATAAAAACTATGACGACTCTTCTTCATATAATGGTCGTGCAGTTAGCCACTTGGGCGATAATTACAAAAGGGTTGCACGGGATATTTTAGAAAATATTACTCCCGGTGATTATGTGTCGGACGGAAAGTCTTATTTTCTTTGTGGAGACGGTAATCATAGAATATTCTATTTAGCAACAGCCCTAGAATTAGAATTGGCAGAATGTGGTAATGATGAAACAAAAAAATCCGAAGTCATTTCAAAGTATAAGATTCCAGCAATGGTCCATCCAACGGATTCTGTGAAAGATCTAGGTGCAATTTTGGAGAAAAAAACAAAGGCATCCTCGTTTGAAATAGAATCTGGTTGGGATTTCCTTTAGGGTATTAACAGACTATTTTATAGAGATAAAAATGCGTTTTTGGACGCATTTTTATGCAAAATTGGCACAAAATAGCACTCTAGAATCTGCAGGGTACTTAACAGAAATTTGCCACTAAAAAATCGGCGAAAATGCCGAGCTACATATAATCTGGTGGGGATATGTGGACTTGAACCACAGACCTCGTCATTATCAGTGACGCGCTCTAACCAGCTGAGCTATATCCCCGGATAATGGTGGAGTAACAGGGACTCAAACCCTGGACCTCTGCCTTGCAAAGGCAGCGCTCTAATCAACTGAGCTATTACCCCGCGCGTTTATTATTTTATCAGATATTGTTATATTTTTCAAGATTATTTAAAAACAACCTGGCGAGTCCACTCATACATAGCGATAGCGGCGGCGGCGCCAACATTGACCGAGCGGGTTGAGCCAAAGGATTCTATGAATCTAACATCTTGGGCTTTCTCTAATAGTTCTGGAGTGATTCCGTTATTTTCGGAGCCAAAAATAAGAGTAGTGTTAGACTTAAATGATTTAGAATGCAACTCTTTGGCGCGAGGAGTATTGTTTTCTATGGCAACTAATTCTCTTCCCTCCTGGGTTTTTAAAAAATCATTAATAGTAGCGTGGTGGATGATTTCAAGATATTTGTCGGTACACATGGCACCACGACGATTATACTTCTTTTTTCCGATAATATGGACTTTACGAACATTAAAAGAGTTGGCGGTGCGAACGATGGATCCAATGTTAAAATCGTGTTCAACATTTTCTATGGCAATCTCAAGTGTAGTACGCTTTTTAGACAGCTCATCAAAAACTTGTTCATTACTCATTCCCTTGTATTCATCGGTGAGATTTCTAGTATCTTCCATGTGCTATAATTATAGCATAAAGAGGAGGAACAGATGAATTTTGATGAATATCAGAAAAAAGCCGCAAAATACGATCTAGCAAAAGCTACTACTGATTTAAAGAATGTGGGGTTTATTGAGAAGGTATTGGGACTAGTCGGGGAAGCTGGTGAGACTGCTGATAAAATTAAGAAGATTTTACGCGATAAGGATGGGTTGGTTTCAGATGAAGATAAGGATTTAGTGACAAAGGAGCTTGGTGACACATTGTGGTATATTGCGGCGATTTCTCGGTATTTGAACGTTTCCCTGTCTGAAGTTGCCGAAGGTAATATTGAAAAATTGGAAAGTCGCTACCAGCGAAATCAGATACATGGTGAGGGGGATAAGCGCTAATAAAAACTACTTTTCTGCTGCGTCCGGGCTATCTGGTTCGTCGTAAGCCCAGTCGTTATCTGTTATGGCTTCATCGCCATGGGTATCTGTCATGCTGTTAGAATAGCCTTCTGGTAATTTTTGGTTTCTCTCTGGGTTAGTAGCAGGAATACTATTTGTGTTATTAAATTTTACCTCGTCAATTAGAGCGTCGTAAGTGGTTCCTTTAGAATCGGTTTCAGTTGTCTTGACCTCATCCTCGTTTTTTTCAAATTCATCATAGGCCCAATTATTCGGACCGGTTGCCGGATCTCCATTATTTTTTACTGCACTATTGTAAATAGTATAGCCTGGTACATCTGGTTTGATTTGATTAATTGTCCCAGGAATAATGTTTTCTTTGTTTTTCATATTCTATTGCTCCTTTTTTTAATTATAACAAAAATCCACCCTTTCGGGTGGAGGTTTGTTTAACAACTTAGTTGTGCAATTTTCATCTCTTCAGTGTAAAGCTTAATGTTACGCCTCTTTAAAGAGGGCTGTTATGATTCAAGCTTGCAAATCATAACCGTAACCGACCTTGCTACCTGCGACTTTACAGTTTCAGGCGCATAATTCCTTCTCAAGAAAGGAGGTAATCCATCCACACGTTCTCGTACGGATGCCTTGTTACGACTTA
>JAFWMY010000012.1 GCA_017545485.1 Candidatus Saccharimonadota bacterium
ATTTTTTTATTTATTTTTATTTATTACAAACCTTTTAGCAAGTCACTCCATGCTTGATCGATTCCGCCGAAAAAGAGTTCTGAGTATCCAAGTCATCAAAAGCCAACAACTAAATTCACTATCCATGAACCTGAACCTTGGCACCTTATGATCCCTAGGTAAAAATTGGCAAAACCTCACTAAATAAATAGTACACTCTAAAAATGGAGTGTACTATAAAATTATATATACCAAAGGAGATAAAATCATGAATAGAGATGACGTTATCACATTATCAGACGGACAGACTGCCACTGTAATTAGAGGGGATGAATCATATTTAAAGAATAGTTATGTTGTACTGCTAAATGATGGTCAATCTAGGGTAGTTGATAAAAAAACGCTGACACTAGTTAGAACTAAATAGAATATATACATTTATCATTACGTGCAGGATGGATTCACGTTAAAAGCTATAAAGGAATTTTATAAATATGCCTAATTACGTTGTCTTAGAAGTTGTTTTAAAAGAAAAATTTATCGGCAAAGGTTCTAAAAATCTATCAGAATTAGAAAATGTTATCAATAAACAGTGTTCCAAAGGTTACCGTCTACACACGATTACAACCGCCAATGGTGGCAGTAAAGGTTTTGGTGGCGGTGATAGATTACAAGCCACACTAGTATTTGAAAGCCTGTTAAAATAAGAAATATTACTCACTCCCTCGGGAAATATTGAAAATAACAAACGTAAAATACACTAGAATACACTACGTTATCATAACTAATTATCCCAAAATAAAAAGAATGGTTGAATATACTGTTACCGTGTTACCCTTGCGTTACTATACTTTTTTAGAACGGTAACGCTCTAACCCATTGCTATATATAGCTTTATACTCTTTTGTTACCTTGTTACCTTAAATAATACTATATTAATATAAATTTCTATATCTATACAACTAGTAAACTGGTTAACTTTTATGTGCTATATACTATAACTCATTTCTCATACCTCAATTGCCTTGCCTGACAATAGAACTGGAGAGAATATGAATATAAAAGAAGTCACAAAAAAAGACGGTACTATTGTGTACCGTACTAATATTTATCTTGGTGTGGATAGTTTAACTGGTAAGAAAGTGCAAACTACTGCGACTGCTAAAACTCGTAAAATGTGCGAGATCAAAGCAAATCAAGCTATTAATCAGTTTATCAGTAATGGCTCTACTATTGCAAGGGAAAAAGTTGTCTTTAATAATTTTAATGCGCTTGCTATGAGCTGGTTTGATAGCTATAAGCTGACTGTAAAAGCTAATAGTATAAGGGTAGCTAATAACTTCTTAAAAGTCTATATATTGCCTGCTCTTGGCTCGTATCAGCTTAATAAGATAAACCCAGTGTTATTGCAAGGTATTGTCAATCAGTGGGCTAAAAACGCTAATACAAGCCCTATCAAAGAGGGGAAACGAGAAAAAGGAAAGTGTAAAGACTATAAAATGTTGCTTAACTATATCAAGCGCATATTAGACTATGGCATGCAACTAGGTGCGATCGAAAGTAATCCAGCTATAAATGTGATACCGCCTAAACTGAAATCTAGGACAACTAATAAAATCAAGTATTTTGACAATACTGAATTAAAGACTTTTCTATCTTACCTGGATAACTTGGCATACACAACAAGCAACCAGCGACATGTTACACTGTATCGTTTCTTACTTGCCACTGGTTTACGTATAGGCGAGTGTTTGGCCCTGTCTTGGTCTGATATTGATTTTAACAATGCGAATGTCTCGGTAAATAAAACAATCGTTCAAACTATGAATAAAGCCGAACGTATTCAAAAAGGCGCAAAAACCAAAGAAAGCAATAGAATTGTAACTCTTGATACTTCTACCTTGATACTGCTTAAATCATGGAAAAAAATTCAAAACAATAGAGTGATCACTTTGAAAGATAGTTTAGTATTTGAAAACCTAAAACATACAATTACCTATGCGAATGAACTTGTGATTTTACAAAAACATTTTAAACTTGCTAATGTACCTAATATAGGCTTTCATGGTTTCAGACACACTCATGCCAGCTTATTAATGAATGCCGATGTCAACCCTAAAGAAATACAGTTAAGGCTAGGTCATGCTGATTACTCTATTACTATGAACACTTACAGTCATCTTGCCGAGGATAAGAAAAAAGATACTGCCGAAAAGTTCGGTAATATCTTAAAAGCATTATAAAAATATAGCAAGGGATGGTTAAAAGGATGGTTAAGCGAATCTACAACACCCTCAAACCCTTATATATCAACGATTGTGTCCTATTTCTTTTTCAATCTAATAATATAACATATTTTTGTTTTTTTTTCAATTGTGTAACATTTAGACCTCACTTGCCAAAAACTGGTGGCTACCCCGCTTTAAAAAGTCAGGTAGCAGCTTAATTTTAGCCATATGAACGCCCAGAAAGGTCAGCTACTTATCACACTATTTCGTGATAAAATTTACAAGCGTAAACAAAGCTTTTTTAGCCATTTTTATATAGAATGAATAAGTAATAAATAAAAAAATAATAGAAATAATGAGGTTCCCACATGTCAAACGTATTGCTTGTCAAAGGACATCCACTTACATCAGAAACATCTTTTTCAGTAAAAGGCTTAGAAGCATTTAAAGCTGCTTATCAAGCTGCTAACCCTAATGATACAATCACAGTACTTGATGTATTTGCTGATAACGTACCTGAAATCGATGCTGACATCGCGTCTGCTTTTAACACACTGGCTGCTGGTGGAGAATTTGGTGCACTTAGCCCTGAACAACAAGCTAAAGTTGGCCGTTTTGGTGAATTGACTGACCAATTCCTTGCTGCTGATAAAGTTGTCATCGCTAACCCACTTTGGAACCTCCAAATCCCAACACGTCTTAAAGCATGGGTTGATACGATCAACGTTGCTGGTAAAACATTCAAATATACAGCTGAAGGCCCTGTCGGTCTTGCAACTGGTAAAAAAGTCCTACACATCCAAGCCAACGGTGGTGTTTACGGTGGAAATGACTTCGCATCAGTATACATCAACGGTGTCTTGAACTTCATCGGTATCGATGACGTGACATCTGTTTATATCGAAGGCCAAGCTTACGCACCTGAAAATGCTGAGCAAATCCTTGCAGATGCTGTCGCTAAAATCGAAACAATCGCACAAACATTCTAATTTACTGAGTTAACTTTCAAAACAACCCAAAAACGTCGACTAATTAGTTGACGTTTTTTTGG
>JAFWMY010000022.1 GCA_017545485.1 Candidatus Saccharimonadota bacterium
AAAAGATGTTCCCCACCCATCAAAAAGATAGGCAGTATATGACGGTCATTCAGGTGTTACAAGATGCGATTTTAAACAGATAAGTTGTCGATAAATTTACCTCCCCCATTTTCACTAAACGTTTACACTTGTAAACAAATTGTTTTACTTTGATAATGGCCAATGTTATACTGTTGTGTATAAACAGTAGTAAAAAATTTAGAAATAGGTGGTAATAACATGTTGAAAATCGGGATTATTCTGAGTAGTGTACGTAAAGAACGAAATGGGTTAGCTGTGGCTAATTGGGCAGTTGACAAGTCACAAGAATTTAGTGACAAAGAGGAAGTTACGTTTGAGCTGGTAGACTTAGCTAGCTATGACCTGCCATTCCTAGGTGCCGAAACCTCTCCTGAACAAGCCAAAGAGATTCTGAGATGGTCAGAAAAAATTGACTCATTTGATGGCTATATATTCATCACTGCTGAATATAACCATGGCGTAACGGGAGCATTTAAAAATGCATTAGATTTCTTAAAGCCTGAATTTAAAAATAAGGCAGTTGCTTTTGTTGGATACGGTGGGTTAGGTGCTGCCCGTTCAATAGAAAATTTAAGAGTCATCGTGGCCGAGTTGGGTCTCGCATCTACACAACGTAATGTCAATTTGTCTCTAATGACAGATTTTGAGAAAATGTCAATTTTTAAACCGGCATCGTTTCATGACTCTGAAATAAAAGAACTTCTTGAACAACTTATTTCTTGGAGTACTGCACTAAAAACGATACGATAAAACTATAATGTTAAAAAAGGATGTATGAATATGCCAATACAAAATAATTTTGTTAAAGAGATTGATACAAAAAAGGGTATAGAATTTGGGATCTACTCTCTTGGGGATTTAATGGCTAATCCGCATAATAATGAATCTTTATCAGAAAAACAAAGACTCAATGAGTTTATTGAAATTGCAAAAATGGCGGAACAAGCAGGGATTGATGTTTTTGATCTTGGAGAAAGCCATCAAGACTATTTTGTCTCACAGGCACAAAGCGTTATTTTAGCGTCAATTGTTCAAGCGACAAAGAAAATTAAACTCGTATCGGCTGCCTCATTGATTAGTATCCATGACCCGGTTAGGATCTGGGAAGATTTTGCAACACTGGATCTCTTAAGTGATGGTCGGGTTGAGTTAGTCGGTGGTAGAGCTTCTCGTGTAGGTGCATTCGACCTTTTTGGGGTAGATTTGCAAAATTACGAGGATATATTTAACGAAAAATTTGACTTATTACAGCTACTTAATCGTGAGGAGTATGTCACCTGGAATGGCAAGTACAGATCTCCCTTAAATAATGTTCGTGTGTTGCCTCGACCAGAAAATGATCATCTGCAAATTTGGCGTGCTGTTGGCGGCCCCGCATCTAGTGCAATAGCTGCCGGATCCACTGGTACACCTATGGTTTTAGCACATTTAAGCGGGCCTACCTCTTATTATAAACGCACGATTGACCTTTATAGAAACGCTGCGCAACAAAATGGGTATGATCCAAAAACG
>JAFWMY010000013.1 GCA_017545485.1 Candidatus Saccharimonadota bacterium
AAGAGACCCAGAAGAGCTTTGCTCTTGTGGGGCTGTTTTGAAGAAGGGGCAGGTGATTATTTATCTCCCACCCTCCGCCAAAAGAGACCCAAAAGAGCTTTGCTCTTGTGGGGCTGTTTTGAAGAAGGGGCAGGTGATTATTTATCTCCCACCCTCCGCCAAAAGAGACCCAGAAGAGCTTTGCTCTTGTGGGGCTGTTTTGAAGAAGGGGCAGGTGATTATTTATCTCCCACCCTCCGCCAAAAGAGACCCAAAAGAGCTTTGCTCTTGTGGGGATGTTTTATCTCATTAATCCTAGTTTTTATAATTCATTTGTGTTATAATATCCTTATGGCAAAGAAAGTTAGTGAAGTTAGTTGGCAAGCAGAAGAGTATATCGTCCGTGATCACGATGCGTGGTGGTATATTGGGCTATTTTTAGTCACTGCAGGTCTCTGCGTTCTTGCCGTCTTCCTTCAATGGTGGACATTTCTTGTTTTAGTCATCCTAAGCGCTATTACTATTCTAGTTATGATTTTTCGTCCACCACGCAAAATCAACTACACGCTCACTGACAAAGGTCTAACCGAAGACAAAATCGAACATCCTTACGAAGTTTTCAAAGCCTTCGGAATTCTCAAAGAAGGCGCACATTTTTCAGCAGTTTTAATTCCTAAAAAACGTTTCTCATTAAGCACGAAAGTATATTTCCCTGAAACCAACGGTGAACAAATCGTTGATATCTTAGGCAGTCATCTCCCAATGGAAGAAGTAAAGCTAGACTTTCTCGACAAAATAGTAAACTTCTTGCGCATTTAAAAATCTGTGCTATAATAAACATAAGTATTAATATTAAAAGGTGGGCAAAATGGACCAAAATCAAGTAACCGTAGACGACGATCTACAAAAAGCAATCGATGACATCACTAACAAAACTAACATAGATCCTGTTTTTTCTGATCCAGTCGCTGCTCCATCATCGGTTCCTGAAGGTGACACCGGTGAACTTGGCGAACCAGTTGGCCCATTTCCTGAGCCAACCGTCGAAATGGTTGCTCCTGCTCCTGAGCCGATTGCCCCACTCGAAAGTGTCAATGTTCCAGAACTAAACATTCCAATGCCAACAGAAATGCCAATGCCGCCAGCTGCCGAAACTCCTGCTCCAATCGTCGAACAAAATACACCAGAGCCAATCCCACAATCGTTAAACACTAGCGAAGTCAAAAAAGCCGCTCTCCGCGATCTTATCCCACTACTTGACCGAATCAATATGAGTAGCTCGGAAAAATTCAATCTTTATCGTGATATTTTTGAAGATCTTAAAGATTACACCGTACTGGATCCAGCTTACCATGCCGCCCGCGAAATCCCTGATGAAACTGAACGCGCCAACGCACTTCTCTATCTTGTTAAGTCCATTGACCGTATGTAATAATTAATTATCCTCGCTAAAAAATAAGCCCCTTGTAAAAGGGGCTTATTTTTTGGTTTTTAGTACATTCCCCCCATGTCTCCGCCGCCCATCGCTGGCTTTTCTTCCGGAATCTCACAGATTAAAGCGCCCATCGTAATCGCCGTTGCCGCAATCGATGTTGCGTTCTTTACGGCTTCCTTAGTCACCTTAGCAGGATCAATCACGCCAACTTTCTTTAGTTCAACTAAACCTTTTTCCGGCGTCATTACATTTACACCGAATCCAGCCTTAGCAGATTCCACTTCTGCTAGCAACGCTTGCGCATTCAGCCCAGCATTTTCCATAATATGAACAAATGGTGTCTTTAGAGCATTCTTTACAATCTTTGCTCCAGCATCTGTCTCGTCAAGCTTTTCTGCCAAGTTTACTAATGTCACGCCACCACCAGTTACAATGCCTTCCGCTAATGCTGCTTTTGTTGCCGCTACTGCATCATCAACACGGAATTTCTTTTCATCAATTTCGGTTTCAGTCGCACCACCAACTTTAATCACTGCTACTTTACCAGACAAAGCCGCAGCTCGCTTTTCAAACTCCTCCCGTTCATAATCCGATTTTGCATTCTCTGCAAAGGTATGAATCAGTGCAATCCTCTTTTCCACTGCCTTTTTATCACCAGCACCCTTAATGATTGTAGTAGAATCCTTTTCTGCAATTACCTTATTCGCAGTGCCTAGCACTTCCATTCCCACCTCTTCGAGTTTCAACCCTTTATCGGCCGACACTACGGTTGCATCAGTCAAAATAGCGATATCTTCCATTATTTCTTTACGCCTATCGCCAAATGCAGGCGCTTTCAGTACTAAGGAATTAAATACACCTTTCAATTTATTTAAAACGAGTAGCGACAACGCTTCCCCTTCCACTTCTTCTGCGATAATCACTAAATCTTTCTTACCACTCTGTGCTACTTTTTCCAATAACGGCAATATATCAGAAGCTGCTGAGATTTTCTTATCTGTCACCAATATTAATGGCTTTTCAAAGACTGCTTCTTGTCGGTTCACGTCAGTAACAAAAAACGGAGAAGAATAACCCTTATCATATGAAAAACCTTCTACAATCTCCTGTTCCATTTCAAGCCCTTGCCCAGCTTCTACAGTCACCACACCATCTTTTCCAATCTTAGAAATCACCTCTGCAATTAGCTTTCCAATCTCTGCATCACCAGCCGAAATCGTTGCCACCTCGGCAACTTTAGCCGAATCCCCATCAATTTTTTCTGCCATTTTATCAATTCCGGCCACAACTTCAGCACCAGCTTTTTCAATTCCACGTCTGAGCTCCATCGGATTCATACCAGCCGCAATTAGTTTATTCGCTTCATTTAAAATATTGTATGTCAAGACCGTAACCGTCGTCGTACCATCACCAGCCACTTTATTTAATTTTTGCGCTGCAGTTTTAATTAGTTTTGCTCCGACCGCTTCACCCAAAGTTTCATCTTTTGAAGGGAGCTCTACTGCTTCTGCTACCGTTACGCCATCATGAGTAATTACTGGTGCACCATATTCCTTTTCAATAATTACATTTTTGCCCTTCGGGCCAAATGTTACTTTTACTGCATCGTATAATTGCTTAGCACCAGAAAGAACTTTCTCTCTAGCTTCAGCTTCATAATATATTTTCTTTGCCATTTATTCTCCTTTCTAATTTCTCCCACCCAGAATCTTCTACATAGTAGCTAAAATATCTTCTTCTTTCAAAATAATATATTCTTTTTCATCTACTTTTATTTCTGTCGTTGAATACTCCTTATAAACAATCTTGTCGCCTTTTTTTACAGCTTTTACATCAGGACCTACGGATTCTACCACCGCATAGGCTGGTTTTTCTTTTGCTTCACCGAGCAAAATCCCAGACTTAGTCTTTTCAAGTGGTTTTTCAACTACCGCCACTACCCTATCTTTTAATGGTTTAAGTGCCATATTATATTAACTCCTTTTCTATTTTTCATTATAACAAACTAGCACTCATTATGCAAGAGTGCCAGTTATTTGTTGATTCTATTGCATACTAGCTATCACTTATCAATAACTCCGCCTTTATTCTGCGTCTCAATCTACCTTTTGAATATGAAAAGAGCCGACCATAAATAATAAATAGTCGGCTCAAAAAAAGTACGAAAGGGGATGATGTTCTAACGAATGTATATATACTACTTGGCTGGGGCTAAAATCAACAGAGCAATTGCAAAATATATTGAACATCTCTTCATCCTTCAGGTTCTTTTTTTGTTAAAGCACCATCCCCTACCGATATATTAACATATTTCCAAAATAAAATCAACACTATTTTTTTGAGTCCATTCATCTACGGCTTTTCTTACGCCTGGAAGAGCCGGATTAGTATAATCATGCACCACCAAAATACCGTTTTTATTCATTCTTGGGCCGACTAGCTCCAATGAATCTCTGATTGATTCGTAAAAATCCCCATCTAAAAATGCAAAAGCCACAGTCTCTGGTAGATCATTTGTTTTTAATTCAGAGAACCAACCTTTTTTGATAATCGGCACTTTTAAACCAGCCCGTAAAAATCTATCTTTGACTTCTCTCTTCGTCACAAACAGTTCGCCTGCCTTAAAATCTACCCCAAGTACAGATTCATCTGCCAAACTTTTATCTGGTAGCCCTTCAAAAGAATCATAAATCCACAATTGTTTCTTTATTTTTCCACTCGCACATCTTTCCACATGTTTTCCCATACTTTTACCCATCTTTTCAACAGGGTTTTCCACATACTTTTCCACATCTTTACCCATGTTATATTCCCTTAAAATCTCCGCCAAAATCAAAGATGTGTCACCTTTATAGCATCCCATCTCAACAAAATCACCTTCTATATTCAGACATCGTTTAGCAAAGTCAACTATTTTGCCAGTTTCTTTTTTACTGACCTGATCATTTTTCCAAGACATGACGTAAATATTCTCCTGTCGGAGTCTTTGCATTACGCGCTAAGTCTTCCGGCGTTCCTTCTGCCACTACTTGGCCTCCTTTAAGCCCACCTTCCGGCCCCATATCAATCACCCAATCTGCCGACTTAATCACGTGTAAATTGTGCTCGATAATAATCATCGAATTTCCCCCATCTACCAACCTATTTAAAATCATTAAGAGTCTTTTTACATCATCAGAATGTAAACCAGTCGTTGGCTCATCCAAAATATAAAGTGTTCGCCCTGTCGATCGTCTTGAAAGCTCAGTAGCTAATTTAATTCTCTGTGCTTCGCCGCCACTAAATGTTGTTGCCGGCTGTCCTAATTTTATATAGCCAAGGCCCACTTCTTGAATTGTTTTTAATTTTGATGCAATTGCCGGGATCGAACCAAAGAATTCCACCGCTTCGTCAATTGTCATATCTAAGACCTGCGAAATATCTTTTCCCTTATATTTCACTTCCAAAGCTTCCGCATTATAACGCCTACCATGGCATTTCGGACAAGTCACATAAACATCTGGCAAGAAATGCATCTCTATTTTATTTACTCCATCACCCTGGCAATGTTCACATCTCCCACCTTTTACGTTAAACGAAAACCTTCCTGCCTTGTAACCTCTAACTACCGCCTCGGGCTGTGCCGCAAATAATTCACGGATTGCGGTAAACACCCCTGTATAAGTCGCTGGATTTGAACGTGGCGTTCTCCCAATCGGTGATTGGTCAATCACAATTACCTTATTTAAATGTTCGATACCATCAATTCTCTCATGTGTTCCCGATACTGTTTGTGCGTGGTGTAGTCTCGCCAAAAGCTCATTCGCCAAAATTGTATTTACTAACGTTGATTTTCCTGAGCCAGAAACGCCAGACACTACAGTTAAAACACCTAAAGGAAAATGTACATCAATGTTCTTTAAATTATTCTCCCGAGCCCCAACTACCACCAACTCTTGACCACGTTTCGCTTTTCTACGTTTTTTTGGCACAGGGATCTTCATCTCTCCAGATAAATATTTGCCCGTTATCGAATCCGAATTTGCCATTATTTCTTCGGGCGTCCCCGCTGCTACTAACTTACCACCATTCAAGCCAGCACCTGGCCCAATATCTATAATGTAATCCGATGCGAGCATCGTATCTTCATCATGTTCAACCACCAACACGGTATTTTTTAAATCACGTAAATGTTTCAAAGTTGCAATTAGTTTGTTATTATCCCTTTGATGCAACCCAATTGAAGGCTCATCAAGCACATATAGCACCCCCTGAAGGCCCGAACCAATCTGTGTTGCCAGTCTAATCCTTTGCGCTTCGCCACCCGATAAGGTGTTAGCAGCCCGACCCAATTCCAAATAGCCTAGCCCCACATCTTGCATAAACTTTACTCTTTCTCGAATTTCCTTTAAAATTGGCGCCGCAATTAGTTTTTCCGAATCACTAAACTCTAAACCTTGGTTCAATACTTCAAGCGTTGCATCTACATCTAAATTACACATATCAACAATATTTAAATCATGCACCGTTACCGCCAAAACTGCAGGCTTTAGTCTCGCCCCATGGCATTCCTGACATTCCCTAATTCTCATAAATCTCTCGATGTCATGTTTTGTAAACTCTGACACCTTCGGATCATTATATCTTCGCTCCAGCATCGGTATTACGCCTTCATAGGTCGTTTCATAGACCGTCCCATCAGCAAATCGACCGGACCCACTAATTCGCATTTCGTATTTTTCATCACCTGTTCCATACAAAATCATGTGCTTAACTTCTTCTGGCAATTCGCCAATTGGTGTATAAATACTAAAGTTATGCCGCGCACCTACTGCAGAAAGCCTTTTTAGCCACCAGGAATCTTGTCCGACCCGATTAAACGGCCTAATGCCACCTTCCGCAATTGTGAGATTATTATTAAAAACTAATCCTGGATCTATCTCCATTCTTGAGCCAAGACCAGTGCACACTGGACATGCCCCTTCCGGTGCATTAAATGAAAACAGTCTTGGCGAAAGCTCCGGTATTAATTCGTCTGGATGATCCGGACAAGCGTATCTTTGCGAATATGTTAATACTTCAGTATTCTCAGCATTAATACGTGCTTCTCCTACCGCCGTAGCATTATCTGTTACACGCAACAATTCAATGATACCCTGTCCCATTTCAAGCGCTTGTTCAATCGACCCCGCAATTCTTGAATGCAAATCTGGCGACAGCACAAATCTATCCACTACTATCTCGATGTCGTGTCGCTCGTTTTTATTTAGTTCCGGAAACTCTTCCAACGCATAAATAATCCCGTCAACCCGTACTCTCGAAAATCCTTTTGCTAAGTATTGCTCCGGTAAATGTTGGAATTCACCCTTTTTCGCTGATACAATCGGCGCAAGTAGCATCAATTTTGAGCCCAATGGCAATTTCATTACTTCATTTACTATATCTTCTACACTTCTTCGGCTCACTTCTTTATGGCAAATCGGACAATGTGGCACCCCAACTCTCGCAAATAGTAAGCGCAAATAATCATAGACTTCTGTCACCGTCGCTACCGTCGAACGCGGATTTCGCGATGTAGATTTTTGATCAATTGAAATCGCCGGTGATAATCCAGTAATCGAATCCACATCCGGCTTATCCATTACTCCTAAAAACATTCTAGCGTAAGACGACAACGACTCCACATATCTTCTTTGTCCTTCAGCATAAATCGTATCAAACGCCAAAGACGACTTGCCTGAGCCAGACAAACCCGTTATAATCACTAATTTATCTCTTGGAATATCTACGTCTAGATCTCGTAAATTATTCTGTCTTGCACCCCTTACCCTTATTACATTTTCTGCACCAAAAATTTCACCTTTTTCGTTATCAAATTGGCCGCTATCCTTTTCCATTATTCATCTTCCCTTAAATAAACGCATCCATTATACCAAAAAACCTATCTTTTGTCCAGATGGTACTAGCAAAAAACAATCTCAAAAACCATTCTTAATTATAAATATTTTGCAAATGTTATAATAATAATTATGGAAACCGAAACAAGTAATAATACTCAAAAAACTCGCAAATCGGCAAAAATTCAATCCACTAAAACTACCAATTCTGTCGCCAGTGTCAAATCATCTCACCACGTCAACCGTTATCTTATTATTGGTATTTCACTTGCTGTTTTTAATTATGGTTTTTATACGTGTTTAGCTAATCTCATCATCAAAAATAATGATTTTTTATGGCTTTCAAATCTTATCTCTACCGCTACTACCACCATTCTAGCTTATATACTTCATTCCAAAATCACTTGGAAAGAACGTAACCCCGGCAAGCTCGGCATTTACAAATTTCTCATTTGGAATGCAATTATGGCGTTTCTCTTAAGTCCTTTTCTTACCCAATTATTTAGCTTCATCACACCACTCTACCAATTTACATATGACATATCTAGTGCTATCCATCTCCCTTTCACTTACGAATTCATCCAAAGCACTGGCGCATTCATTTTCACTGCCATTATCACTACAATTCTTAACTATTTCTGTTATGATAAATTCATCTTTGGGAAGTCTAGAGTTCAGAATTCTAAATCCTAAAAATTCAAATCTACCCCAAGATATTTTTTCACGCCCACTTTTAATTGTTCATTTCTTTCAGCCGCTGTTTTCTTCAATAACACTATCCATTCCTTCCACTCCTCATATTCTTCCTCGCTGCTAAATAACTTTACCTGGTGCTCAATTCTATTCGCTTCATCATCAATAGTCTTTAAAACATTTTCCTTCGCAAACGGCCCATTTATCAACTCCTCTAAAATACCCACAAATTTATTCCGGTAATATTCAGACTCCATCACCTTATTAAAAGTTGATTTCCGACCGTTATATTTATTTTCCATCAAGAATTCAAAAATATCGCCAATACTTCCTTTAAAGTATTCTACGTTCCCTTCCGTGTAAAAAGTTAAATCCGTATCGTACAACAAAAATCTAATTCTACCATCTTCGTATTTGTTATCCGACTTCCCCCCATTATATCGCCATCCCTCAAAATTATTCATCGGCCAATCTGTATTATTTAGTAATATTTGTATTGCAAAATATTTCAAATAATCGTCCATATCAATTATTTTTTCTAATTCTTCACGTTGCCTAGGCTCACTCAGATTATTCCAAACGTTTGGAGATATTTTGAATAATTCATACACCCCATCTTCAGAACCTTTATGTTTTTCAACTCTACTCTTCTTTGTCAAATTAAAGATATGAGCAAGCTTTTCTTTCGAATAATTATTTTGCATATCAAATATTCCATAATAATCACCGTTCAAAAAAACTACAACTCTCTCCGTCGTATTGCCTCCATCAAAATTACTTACCGTCGTCAATCTACTAGCTACACTAGATCTCACATTCCCACTAAACTGGTCCTGGCCCCCAGAACGCAAACGGAACTCCACTTTATTAGTTCTATTTTCATTTGTTGGAATACTTATTTTTAACGATTTAACATCGTAAGACGAAGACGATCCGCCAGATATCCCTAGCATCGCATCTTCATCATATATTAATTCTCCATCCGTATCAAACATTGTAATATACGCATCTCTCATCCATTTTTCGCCACGGTTGTTATAATTCCCAAATATTATCTCGTCGTCCGCCATCACCGTCGCTTCATTGTAATCATAAGTTGCACCCCCCACCATTATTCCAGTATCATAATCATATAAATTATCCCAAGCGCTATTCACATTGACAACCTTTAGAGTAATGTCGTCATTTAAATTCTCACCCAATATATATGTCATAGTCTGGGGCTCCGTGCACTTACCATTGCTTAAACATGCTGCCACGCTAATCGTATACAATTCATACCCTGTTTCAGGCATAGTTAAAACTATTTCTTTCTCATAGATATGACTGTCGTTCGATAAATCATTTCCATTGGTGTTATATCTAATAGTAATCGGTTGTAACATTAATAGCCCATCGACCCCCATTTTCAATGTTAAATCATGTTCGTAAAACCCGCTTTTATAATTAAAAGTAACCTTACCAAACCCTAAAAAATTAAACAAACACGCTATAATTCCAGATATTATAAGCGTCAAAAGCATCACCAAACTAACAATAGTTTTAGCTTTAGTAAATCTAACCCTTCGTCTCTTACATACAGCAGAGACGGTATTCTTCTTGGTCATATTGACATACATTATAACAAATTATGATACAATAGAGTATATGGCCATTCCAAATTTTTTTTACAAAGGCAACCGCGTACTATTACGTGAACTCACTAAAACAGATTTTAAACTACGTTATCAAGGTTCTGCTTTAGGATATTTATGGGCACTCCTTCGCCCTCTTATGATGTTTGCCATATTATATATTGTGTTTGCTAAACTTTTAAAATTTGGTGGAGATATACCTCATTATCCAGTCTATTTACTGGTCGGCACCACATTCTGGAGCTTTTTTACCGAATGCACAAGTCAAGGTATTCAAGCGATAGTTAATCGTGGTGATTTAATCCGTAAAGTTTGTTTTCCAAAATACATCGTCGTTGTCTCATCCACTCTTACGGCAGTCATCAACGTATTAATAAATCTAATTGTAATTGCTGTATTTGCCCTTATTGACGGCATCACGCCTACTTGGACATGGTTCCTAGTCCCCGTCCTACTTTTCGAACTATATTGTTTTTCACTCGGGATCGCTTTTCTCCTTGGTGCTATTAATGTAAAATATCGCGACATCACATCGATTTGGGACGTTTGCATTCAGGCGCTGTTCTACGCGGTTCCAATCATTTATCCAATTGCAATGGTTGCCACTAGTTCAGTGGCCGCCGCCAAAGTTATTCTTCTAAATCCTATCGCCCAAGTTATACAAGATTTACGTTATTGTATTGTCACCAAGGAAACCATTACCACTTGGTCTTTCGTAGGAGAAGAACACTTCATTTGGAAATTTGTCCCCATAATACTAGTTATCTTCATGCTTTCGTTAGGTTCTTGGTATTTCCGTAAAAAATCTAAAAAATTCGCGGAGGAAATCTAATGGCCAAAAAATCAACAACTATACAAGCAAATACCTATTCAAATAATCCAGTCGTAATATCAGTTAAAAACCTTCATAAGAATTTCAAACTCCCTACTGAACGAGCTTGGGGGCTAAAGCAAGCCATTTTTAATCGCCTTAAAGGTGTCAAAGGCTACAAAGAATTGAAGGTACTAAATGGCATCAGTTTTGATGTTCACCAAAATGAATTCATCGGCATTGTAGGCCGTAACGGCTCTGGAAAATCTACGCTCTTAAAAACGCTTGCAAAAATCTATTTTCCCGAAAGTGGTTCAGTTGAAATAAGTGGCACATTGGTTCCCTTTATAGAACTCGGTGTAGGCTTCAACCCAGATTTAACTGCCCGCGAAAACGTTTATTTAAATGGCGCTTTACTAGGTTTTTCTAATAAAGAAATGGATGCAATGTATGACGAAATCGTAGATTTTGCCGAACTCCGTGAATTTATGGATCAAAAACTTAAAAACTTTTCATCAGGCATGAACGTCCGTCTTGCCTTCTCGATCGCCATCCGAGCCAAAGGTGACATTCTTTTATTGGATGAAGTACTTGCAGTGGGTGATGCCGCCTTCCAACAAAAATGCGCCGATTACTTTGCTTCCATCAAAGGCCATCAAACAGTAATTTTAGTTACGCACTCCATGGATAGCGTTCGCAAATACTGCACTCGTGCCATTCTTATAGAAAAGGGCAAAATTACTCTCGATTCAGACCCAGAAACTGTTGCAAACGCTTACCAAAAACTTTGGAGTTAAACATGAAATGCGATGTAATCATACCGGTCTATAAGGCGCCAGAATGGGTTAAACTCTGCGTTTATTCCTTATTCGCCAACACAAGCCAAGACATACTGAACAAAGTCTATTTAATTAATGATTGTAATGATCCCACCACAATAAACTGTCTAAAAAATCTTAAAACAAAATACGGCAACAAAATTATCGTCAAGCAAAACGCACAAAACTTAGGATTTGTTAAAACTGTTAATTGCGGCCTTGAATTATCCAATGCAGACTACATACTGCTTCTAAATAGTGACTGTCTTCTCGCCAAAAATACCATCGAAAAATTAATCAATCATCTCAAAAAAGATCCAACAATTGGTTTAATTTGCCCATTGGCGAGTAACGCAGCGAATATTACAATTCCAATCCCAGAAGGTTGGAACTATACACAAATAGACGCATTATTAGAAAAAAACTTCTTAGGAAAAAATTTCGATGCCTGCACCATAGTTGGCAATTGCCTTATGATCACGCGAAAATGTCTAGAAAAAGTTGGCAAGCTCGACGAAGCATACGGTATGGGATATGGCGAAGAAACCGATTATCAGTTTAAAGCCATGGCTAAAGGTTTTACTGCGAAAGTAGCAATTGATACTTACGTTTTTCATAAGGCCGAAGCATCATTTGGCAACACGCAAGAAAAACAAGCCCGCCTTCAAAAAAATCGTAATCTATTCTTTTCTAGATGGGATAAGCAATACAAGACAGAACTCAAAAAATATAAGAAGGCCGATCCGATTAAATATATTTATTCTCACCTTCCCAAAAGCGCTTGGCAGCCACAAGCCGATTCTCTCTTTTATATTGACGGCATAGTACAAAATGCCGGAGGTGTCCACATCATCGTTGATATAGTTAATTATCTAACTATTCAAGGCCAATCAATCAACATAGTTTATAATCTGAAATATCCTTACCAAGAAATCTTGCTTTTTAATCCTATCTCAGTAGAAAAAATTAGTACCATCAATTCTAAGCAAATCATTTCCACAGTTTGGAAAACTGCTTTTAACGCCCGCATTATTGCCAATCAAAAGAATATTAATCTACTTTCCTTTGTTCAGGGTTACGAAGCCTACTTTGAAAATGGAATCAAATATGGCGCTGTAGAATTGAGCTACAAACTTTCAAACAGTATATTCACAATTTCTAAATATCTCCAAAAAGAGCTAAAAGATGTTTTCAAAAAAGACTCCACCGTCATCCCCAACGGCATTAATTATGATTTGCTTCATTATGATTTACCATCGAACAAAAAAGTGCCAGACACCACAACTATCACCATAATAATGCGTAATAATGTTATGAAGGGTGATTGGCTTCTAATTGATTTAATTAAAAAACTAGAAAATCTTAATCAAAACATCAACATAAATCTCGTGACTATTGATAATAAAATTCTCTTACCTTCACTCTCCAGCGAAAAAATCACCATCAATCTATACAAAGGGCCACAAAATCGTAGTACAATTTATCAACTACTCCAAGAATCAAATATCTATGTTGATGCTTCACTCTCTGAAGGTTTTGGTCTCACGGCGCTAGAAGCTATGGCCGCCAATTGTGTCCCTATCGTTTCTGATTCCTTGGGCGTTAAAGAATATATTGACAATAATCAAAATGGCATAGTTATCAAAGATGTCAACAACACCGATTCCTATATTTCCGCCATCAAACATATTATCGAACAGCCAGACTTTGCAAATAGCCTGATAGAAAATGGACGAAAGACTGCACAAAAATATGATTTCGATAATCAGATATCAAAATACATTAACTATCTCAACAATCCAAAATTAGAAAGCATTCCAAATAATTTTTCGTCATACGAACAAAATATTTTATCTAGTATGCAAAAAGAATATGACAGGCATGCAAAAAACATCAGAGCTTTTAGCACATTTAAAAAACTTCTTCCAAAATCAATGAGAAATATTGGCATCAAAGTAATCAATAAATTGTATAATTATCTTAATAGATAGTATGAAGAGAACAGTAAAGCGATTATCAAAACTTCCGTGGTTACCAATTTGTTTCATATTGCTTGTTGTCATTTTTTTCTCGATACGCCTTGTCATCACATACGATAGCGCGCATTATTTAAACTATGTCGCCATATTTGAAAACAATGCGCCAACATCAAGTTGGGATATTGTTAGAGGCCCAATCTTCCCAGTAATTATTTTTTCATTCAATATCTTATTCGGGAAGACCGGCACGGGCTTCCTAGTAGGTATGTTTCTTTTTTATTTACTCTTCGTTCTCTTTTGCTACAAAATTTGCCAAAAAATCTTCTTTCACTACAAACATAAAACAATCATTCAAAATACTATACTAGCTATCCTGTGTTTAAATCCACTGATTTTCGGCTATTTTCACACAATGCTAACTGAATTCATCGCCATAACAATTACCACTATTAATATTTTTATTGCCTTCAAGTGGCTTAATTGCGACGTTCATAGAAAATCGCATTTAATACTATATTCCCTTTATTTTGCGCTCAACTTAATCATTTGTTATCATCTAAAACAACCTTATATCATAATTGCTTTCATTCCTTTACTTGTTGCATCAATCATCTCAATAGCCAACCATCATACAATCAAAAACATTATCTACCGAATTAGTACTATTCTAATATCTATATTATTATTATTTATCAGTATCTTTATTTGGAATGTCGTCTTAGAAAATATGGGCGCCAATACTACTACTGGGCGCGATTCTTCTTCCTTGCTAAGCCATCAAATACTGCAAGCATTCCAAATCAATCATGATTTTAACAACGATGGAGAAAATGACCAGATATCAACTCCAGAATCAATAGGCATACTATCTAATAATTTCTTCTCAAACCCTCTAGAAATAATGCGTATATACATTGGTAACTATTGTGGTCTATCAAGTATCTGTACTATTAATTCTAACGACGGCGTTAATTACAGCTCTACTCTAAATCCAGCTGGCTTGGAAACTTTTGAAAACTCAATCATAGCTTACCGCCCGTATGAAAATGCCCCCAATATTTTTCCTATGCCAGAAAAATTATATAGCTTAGCCTCAGAATATGGGGAAAGTTCTAATCGTAGCATATTTGCAATCATCTTTGGCAAACTTGGTAAACCTACAAATCTATTATTTAAATTCTCTATCTTCATGTGCTTTCCTGCGTTAATAGTCTTATTTATATTTAGAATAAAATATAAGAACAAAAAACATTCTTCGCTGTTTCATTTAAGCACTTTATTATTACTCACTTCATTTGCGCATCTTGCCATTTCTTCTGGCCTTGGTCTCATTATAGATAGATACGCCATTGAAATATTTGTGCCATCCGCCCTAGGCATTTTAGGAACAGCGTCTTACTGCAGATTAGTTTTCGTTAAAAAACCAAAAAAGCATATAATAGCTCCTACAAAAGGAAATAAAAATGCCTAAGTCAAAAGTTTTAATTATCATTCCCGCTTACAATGAGCAAGAGTCAATCAAAAAAACCGTCACCGAAGTGCAAAAAACCGGCTATGATTTTGTTATTATTAACGACGGTTCTACCGACAACACTAAAAGAATCCTTGCTGATAATAATTATCCCTTCATAGACTTACCATTTAATCTCGGAATTGGCGGCGCCATGCAAACTGGCTACAAATATGCTCATCAAAATAACTATGATATTGCAATCCAATTCGATGCTGACGGTCAACATAACAAATCATATTTAAAAGACATCATTAATCCAATCGAGAATTCTAAAGCTAATTTAGTAGTTGGCTCCTGTTTTATTGACAAAACTACCAAAACTCGACGTTCTTCAGCCATTCGTACTTTTGGTATAAAATCTTTATCCAATATTATTCGCATTTTTTCTGGCAAAAGAATTTATGACCCCACATCGGGGTTTCGTGCCGCCGACAAAAGCACCATTGCATTATTCGCTAATAATTATCCTTTAGAATACCCCGAACCAATTAGCAATTTCGAAATTCTTAAATTCTCTAATCTTAAAATCAAAGAAGTTCCCGTTACGATGTCAAAACGCGAACAAGGCAAATCCAGCATTCATTCCTGGAAAAATTTTTACGCCGCTTTTAATGTATTTCTTTCAATTATAATTTTAAGTTTAAGGAGAAAACATGAGTAAACTTCAAATCATTATGATTATTGCATCATTTATTTTTCTGCTAGCCATCTTATTTAGTCTACGCAAAAATTCTATGTCAATCAAAAATTCCATCGCCTGGTTATTACTTCCCATAGTGCTCCTTCTGATCGCTATTTTCCCAACGCCTATAGAAACACTCTCGCATTTTTTAGGTTTTGAAGTATTATCCAACTTTATCTTTCTCATTATTATAGGGCTTCTCGTTATTATTTGTTTTTATCTCACTGTTACAATCAGCCAACTTCAAACCAAAATCACCAAATTAATCCAAGAAATCGCCATTCTAAAGAAAAACGATCATGACAAAAAATCGAAATAATCTTCACACATTCGTTATTCTTGCTTACCAAGAAAGTCCTTTTTTGGAACAATGCATCAAATCAATTCTCAATCAACATAATGCTAGCCAAACCATCATTGCCACCACTACGCCAAATCATTTTATTGATAATCTCGCCCAAAAATACAACTTAAAAATCGTCACCGGAAAACACACTAACATTGGTGGAGATTTTGACTTCGCTTTACATTCCGCCAACACACCACTTGTCACAATTGCCCACCAAGACGACCTTTACGATAAATTTTACTCTGATGAAATAATCTCCGCTTATCACAAACATCCCAATTCTTCCATTATATTCACCGATTATTATGAAATTCGTAATTCCAAAAAAACCTATACCAACCTAAATCTCAAAATCAAACGTCTCCTATTGTTACCACTTAAAATCTCGCACGGAAAATCTAAATTCACAAAACGCTCAGCTCTTAGATTTGGTTGTAGTATTTGTTGTCCAGCAGTAACTTTCGTCACCAACAATTGTCCATCGTCAGTCTTTTCTTCTGATTATAAGTGTGATGTCGATTGGCACGCTTGGGAGACACTCAGTAAAAAACACTTTTCTTTTACATACATCTCAAAACCACTCATGGGACACCGCATTTCCGAATCATCCACAACCAGTAACATCATAAATCAAGGCCTTCGCACCAAAGAAGACTATGAAATATTTAAACGCTTCTGGCCAAAACCTATCGCAAAACTATTTACAAAAATGTATCACCTTAGCGAAAAATCTAATTCTCTTGATAAAGATTGATAAATCTTTCTACCGCATACTTCCATTCTGGCAAAGGCTCAAATCCATTTTCAATTAGTTTACTTTTATCAAGTCTTGAATTAAATGGTCGCGCTGCTTTTGACAATCCATATTCTTTAGTTGTCACTCGCTCAACTTTAGTATTCATACCAGCCTGTTTGTATATTTCCTCTGCAAAATCCGCCCACGAAATATATCCACCCTCGTTCGTTGCATGATAATACCCATATTTATCAGTCTCAATCATGTCAACCAACAGTCTAGCAAGATCCACTGTATAAGTTGGCGTACCAATTTGGTCATCAACTACGCGCACCACGTCGTGTGTTTTACCCACATCGATCATCGTCTTGATAAAATTCTTACCATTTCTACCAAACACCCATGCAATTCGCACAATAAAATATTTATCAAGTATCTTAGCAACTTCTAGTTCACCGTCCAACTTTGATTGACCATATACATTTATTGGCGCATAGTTCTTGTCATCCGGTTGCCACGGTTTTTCACCCGAACCATCAAACACATAGTCCGTCGAAATATACACAAATTTAGCATCCACTTTTTTAGCTGCTTCCGCTAAATTTCTCGTACCATCCACATTCACCGCCCGTACTGCCGCAAGATTCTCTGGCTCTTCCGCTGCATCGACATTTGTCCAAGCAGCACAATGAACAATCGCATCTGGCTTAAGCTCAGTAACTTTCTCCATTACCTTTTTAGCATCAGTAATATCAAGCACTATATGTTCAAATTCCGCATCGCTATCCGATCTATCCGCTCCAATCCCAATATGCCCTCGCTTAGTTAATTCCTGCATTACGTCAAACCCAAGTTGCCCGCTTGTTCCGGTTACTAAAACTTTCATTTATTTATCTCCATACATTTTTTGATAATAGTTTTGATAATCGCCAGAAATAATCTCTTCCCACCAATCTTTGTGATCCAAATACCATTTTATGGTCTTCACTATCCCATTCTCAAATTTTGTTTCTGGCTCCCATCCTAACCTTGTTGTGATTTTAGTTGGATCAATTGCATATCTTCTGTCATGGCCTTTTCTATCTTTTACATAAGTAATCAATGTCTCCGGTTTACCAAGCTCCTTCAATATTAATTTCACAATATCAATATTAGCCATCTCATTATGCCCACCAACGTTATACACTTCACCAACCGAATTCTCGTCATGAATAATTAAATCAATCGCTTTACAATGATCTTCTACATATAGCCAGTCACGCACATTCAAACCATCACCGTATACAGGAAGTGGTTTATCATGTAAAGCATTAATTATCATCAATGGAATCAACTTTTCTGGAAAATGATATGGACCATAATTATTAGAACAACGCGAAATCGATACCGGTAGCCCATATGTTCTATGATACGCCAAAGTTACAAGATCCGCAGAAGCTTTAGACGCCGAATATGGTGATGATGCATGTAAATTTGTTTTCTCGGTAAAGAATAAATCTGGTCTATCTAATGGCAAATCACCGTAAACTTCATCCGTCGATACTTGATGATATCTTTTTATCCCATATTTTTTACAAGCATCCATTAGTACTTCTGGCCCCATAATATTTGTTTCAAGAAATAGTTGCGGATTTTCAATTGAACGGTCTACGTGCGATTCTGCCGCAAAGTTTACAACAATATCTGGCTTTTCTTCTTCAAATAATCTTTCAACCAATTCCCTATCGCGTATGTCGCCTTTAACAAATCGGAAATTCTCGTTTTCCATTGCCTTCTTAAGCGTTGACAAATTTCCAGCATAAGTTAAAGCATCTAAACATATAATTCTATAATTTGGGTACTTCTTCAACATATAGTACACGAAGTTCGAACCAATAAATCCAGCACCACCTGTCACAATAATCGTTTTTTCGTCCATTACACCTCCTTAAATTTAAATTCTAGCTCTGACAATTTTGGATGTTTCAAGTCTTTTTCCGACAAAACATAGTCGACGTCAATTTCCGGCCATTCAATTCCAGCTGAATCATACATTATACCGCCTTCATCCTCTGGATGATAAAAATCATCGCATTTATAAGCAAACTCCGCTGTATCAGAAACCACTAAAAAGCCATGCGCAAAACCTCTCGGTATCATTAATTGTTTCTTATTATCTGCCGACAACAATACCCCCACCCATTTACCAAACGTTGATGAACCGTCTCGAAGATCTACTGCCACGTCAAACACTTCACCAGACAGCACTCGAACCAGCTTCGCTTGTGGATGTGTTTTTTGAAAGTGTAGCCCCCTTAAAACCCCCTTGCGTGACGATGATTGATTATCCTGCACAAAATCATAATTAACCCCTGCTTCTTTAAAAGCCGTTTCTGAATATGTTTCCATAAAATAGCCACGCGCATCACCAAACACTTCTGGTTCTATAATCACTACTCCATCAATATCAGTTTTTTCGAATTTAAACTTTCCCATTAATCTTTCATTTTCCCTTCTGCAACCTTGAATAAATGTTGACCATACGAAGATTTTTTGTATTTCTCTGCCGATTTTAATAATTCATCTTTAGAAATCCAACCATTTTTATAAGCCACTTCCTCTGGCGCCGCAATCTGAATGCCTTGTCGCTTTTGAATCACCCTTACAAAATCTGACGCATCCGCTAGTGAATCCATCGTGCCTGTATCAAGCCAAGCAAATCCCCGGCTAAGTAGTTGCACGTCAAGCATTCCCTCGTTTAGATACATTTCATTCAGCGTAGTAATTTCGAGTTCTCCTCTATCTGATGGTTTCACTTTTTTCGCTTTCTCAGCTACACCGGCCGGATAAAAGTAGAGTCCCGTTACAGCATAATTACTCTTTGGCGCTTTTGGTTTTTCCTCGATTGAAATTGCTTTCCAATCGCGGTTAAATTCCACTACGCCAAATCTCTCTGGATCATTTACATAGTAGCCAAACACTGTTGCCCTACCATTATCTTCAGCATTCGCCGCCGATTCTCTTAGCATCTCAGAAAACCCTGAACCATAAAAAATATTATCGCCCAGCACCATCGCACATGCTTCATCACCAATAAATTCTTCACCCAAAATGAATGCTTGAGCTAGTCCATCCGGTGACGGCTGCACTTTGTAAAATAAATTAAGCCCCATCGCTTTACCATCACCAAGCAGTCTCTCAAAATTTGGCAGGTCATTTGGTGTCGAAATAATTAATATATCTCGAATCCCTGCCAACATTAATGTTGATAATGGGTAATAAATCATTGGTTTATCATACACCGGCAGCATCTGTTTAGAAGTTCCCAGCGTCAAAGGGTAGAGTCGCGTACCAGACCCGCCCGCTAGTATAATACCTTTCATAATAACTCCCTATTATTTATTCAATTATACCATGTTTCCTACGTATTCGCTTCTCTTCCCTTTGCATTCTGTCCACCACCTCGCCAGTCAAGTTATTTTTAATAGCAAACATTTTATGCATTCCCACCAATTCCTTATAATGTATTCCATTATCATTCGATATGCTAGTCTTGCTTCCCTTATGTATTCTGAAAATATTCAACGATTTTTTATTATAACTAATTTTGCCGTGACCCAAGACTTTTGCGTAAAAAAACCAATCTCCCACCTGTGAAAAGACTTTCGCCTCGTCTAAATACTTTAAATAAGGTATTCGCTCAGCTTTTCTAAAAACTACTGCCGACACATTAGGTATCGTACAACGAATTGCCATTATTTCCTCTATCTCGCGAAACCCCTCCTTAATATAACTTTCATTATAATGCCCTGTCTTTTCTCTATCACGCGACCATCTAAAATTTGGCGCTATGACAATCCCTTTACCATTTATAATTTCTGATTCAGTGTAAGAAATCACTACCTCCGGATCATCAAATCCTTTCATCGTTTCTGCCAAGAAATCCTTTTTCGAAGAATCATCAACTTCTGCAATCCAAACAAAATCTCCCGTCGATAGCTCAAAACCCTTTTCCCATTGTGCTATCACCTTACCACTATTCTTCTCATTTCTTACATATTGCAACTTAACATTTGGGTATTTTCTTTTTATTTTTGCAATTTCCGTCTCAATGATTTCATCACTTCCATCCACCGATGCATCATCTAGTATAACCAATTCGTATATTGGGTATGTCTGTTTTAAAATACTTCTAAATCTTTTTTTCAAAAACCTAGCATAATTATAATTTGGCACTATCACCGAAACTTTTTTAGTTTGTGAAATATCCATAAACTTCCTCCACCTCCCTTAAAAACTCTTTACCATAATAATGTTTCAGCGCATATTCTTTTGCGTTTCTGGCCATTTTCATATTTTCCTTCGGATGCCCATATAAGTATTCTAATTTAGAATACCACTCACCAGGCTTCGCCAAAAGCCCATTTTCACCATCAGAAATTGCTTTTTTAAATGCAAAAGTCGGCGAAGCAATCGTCGTAGTTTCCACTATTGCCGCCTCAAAAAACTTTAATTCCGATTTACAATTTGTAAAATCATTAATTACAAGTGGCGCAATATTTACATCAACCTTACTCATTAATTCTTGTAATCTTAAATAGTCTACCACGCCTATGACTTCTACTCTTCGACTATTAATCATTTCTTTCATATTATTAGAAAAATCCATATATCCTACTACCTTTAGTATTGCATCATCATGGTAATCTAAGAATCTAATTAATTCATTCTCGATTAATTGAAAATCCCTAGCATGCGTTGGCGATCCACTAAAATAACCAATACTAAACTGCTTTGGTTTTTCCATCGCCTTTTCAACTTTTTTTCTGTCTTCTTTTTTCTTTACCCATCTTTCCGAAATTTCAATTTGTTCATGATTAAGTGAATTTCTAATCACTTTCACTGGTTTATCAAAGCTTTGCTCCAACTTTTTCGCCAAATATTCATTTGTAGTGGTAAAACCATCTACGAGCAAGGCCAATTTTTCGTAGTCAGCCACAAGATCTTTCCAATACCTTTTTTCTACATTAGACTTTACATCTAAACCATCCAATAATTCCGGTAACCAATTACAGTTTAAAAGTAAGTCATCGATATCATAAAGTAGCTTGATATTCCTTTGCCTTGCAGCTCTAATTAATTTTTTTGCTCGAGACGAAAAAGGCATTCTTACAAAAACTAGCAAGCTAGTTTTATCAATAGACCGTTTAATTATCCCATACTCAGACAAATCAAAATAAACTACTTGCCAATTTTTACTATTTTTTGTAACATCCATCAGATTATAGCATCTATATTTTTCCGAATTACCAAAACCATCGCAAACGCAAATAGCTATTTTCTTACCACTATTTATTGCATTGTTTAATAATGATTCTCTCTCTTGTAAAGACAAGCCGTTCTTATAAACAGCAACACCTTTAAATCTCTTTAAAATTTTTCTAAATCTATAACACATCATTAGTAACATGCTCTTAAATATTCTAAAAACATTATAAATCGCTTTTTTATAGACCTTGGAACAACTTTGGCAACCTTACGTATGACGACTTGTTTCTTTGAATAATGTGGCTTATTTATAGGCTCTTCCTTATTGACATCAAAAATCGACAGAATCTTTTCATTTATCTCTTTTTCTTTAGTGTCCAAGGTTAGTTTTTTTATTATATTATTTTTTTCACAAAGTACCGATCTGTAATCATCCAATCGACTATTAAAATCAAATTTATTAATAGTTTTTTCCATATTAAGTCGAAGCTTATTAGCATACTCACCATCTTCTAAAAGCATTTTTATTTTTTCCAAATAAACATCGGCGTCGTTGACTTCTTTGACCACCAAACCATTTTTTTTATTTATCAAGTAATCCCTAACACCAAAAGAATCTGACACAATCGGAATACACCCTGCGGCCATCGCTTCTAACGCTGTTAGACCAAACCCTTCAGAGTATGATGTATCCACATAAATATCGGATTTTTGCAATAATTCATAAATTTTAACCCGATCCAACGGACCGTCAATTATTTCATATTTATTCTTTTTATTACATAAAAGCGGTAACATATATTCTTTGTCAGACATTACTATTCTTACTGAAACGTTAGACAAATCATTATCAATTTTTCTTAATATATCAAAGAGAACATAGTCACATTTTCGATAATCTCCACGCGAAATCAAAAGAATATTTTTATTGCTTTTATTAGTATTTATTTTTTTTAGCAATTCCAAATTTATGCCATTTTGTATTAATTTAGAATCCATATTGTAATTATTTTTAAGCCATAGCTTGAGAGTATTCGAAATAGTTACAATTTTATCAGCAAGTTTGTAACTCACCTCTACTGCTCCATAGTTTCTCCCATTCTCAAAGTGTTGCTCTAAGCCCTGTACAAAATATACTAGTTCCCATTTCTTTACTGTAGCAATTTTCTTCGCTAAGAATATTGTCACCCACAAAGTTGCAATAATCTTATGAGAAGAAATTTTATCAATTTTTTTAGTGGAAACCGGATTAAACAATAAAGTTTCCGGGTATTCTGCCAAATCTTCATATAATATATTACACTGATACCCCATAATGGCCAGACGATTAATAATATCCACTATTACATTGCAACCACCACTTCTTCCCAATCTCAATACATAGAATACTGCTAAATTATTAATTTTTGGCGGATTTTCTTTAAAACTAGATAGTATATACTTTACCGGATCGTTCTTTTTATACTTTTCCATTTCACGATCATAATCTTCTTTCCAACGCGAAAAGAATATATCCAAGTGTTCTTTTATCATTTTTTGCTTCTCTTCAGATATACCAAAAGACGTTTCAGCCTTATGAAAGACGTAAGTATCAATCGCAATTTTTGCAGAAAAACCTTCCTTCATGGCCTTAAACTGATAATCGGTTTCTTCGCCATATCCCGGTGCATATATTTCATCTAAATAACCCACCTTATTAATACATTCTCTCGATATCATCAAACAGTTTCCGACTACAGTACATGCATCGAAGGTTTTTCCCAAAAAACGTTGTTCTAATAATTCATCCATCTGCGTATAAGTAAAACCTTCGAGCATATCAAGCGATAAATTTGCCGCATTACTAGAAATCGGACAAATCAATCCAATTTTCTTGTCCCTTTCCATATGAGCTATTAATTTTTCTATTGTATTCTTTGAGATTAAACAATCTGTGTTTAATAATAGTACATAGTTAGCCTTTGATAGTTTTAGGCCATTATTCGCCGTACCCGTAAAGCCTAGGTTCTTTTTGTTCTGCTTAATGACTATTTTGTTTCCATATTTGTTCTTTAGATTTTTTAGACAATTCTTTGTAAATTCATCGTCGCTGTCATTAATCAAAAATACTTTTCTCAGAGTATCTTCTTTAGTATTATGAAATAAAGCAAATAAACACAACTCTACCCATTCGGGCGACTTATAAACAGGTATCACTACATCACACTCTTGCATACAAGTATTATAGCACACCGCCATTTCTCCCGACAAATGCCATTATGTAGCTCTCACCTTATATATGATATAATCAAAGTATGGAAAAGAAGCTCTGCGTCTATACCTGTATAACTGGCGACTATGATAATTTGCACGAAATAGAAACTCCTGAAAAAAACATTGACTATTTATGCTTCACGAATAATAAGAGTTTAAAGTCTAAAACCTGGAAAATTATTTATATCAACAACGACGGCCTAGACGATCATCATTTATCTCGTAAAATTAAAATGCTCGGCCACCCCATTATCTCAAGGAATTATCAAGTCAGCCTTTGGATGGATGCATCAGTAATATGGAAAAAAAGTATCACAGATTTTGTAAGCAAATATTACAAGAATCAACCTTTTTCCGCCATCAAACACAGCTTAAGAAACTCCATTCACGAAGAAGCTCTCGCTTGTCTCCAACTTCATAAAGATTCTAAAACAAATATTTTAAAAACCTTATCTTTCTTAGAATCGGAAAATTTTCCAGACAATCTCGGACTCTACGAGATGGCGGTTTTTATAAAAAATCACAATGACCCTAATGTCATCAAAGCTATGGAATTGTGGTTCGAGATGAATCAAAAGTATAGCAAAAGAGATCAGTTAAGTTTTATGTATGTTATATGGAAAACTGGCTTACAGGTTCATACAATTAATTTAAATGTATGGGATAATCAATGGTTTATGAATAATAGTCACAAGGCCAAGGCATCACCGTCTTCATTTAGCATGTACTTTGGAGAACCAAATGATAATTTCGATTTAAAGTATTTTTATAACTACTCACCAGAAACCGACAATAAAGCATTTAAGATATCACAGATAATTCCCAGAGATTGCGAAAAAGTTTATATCAATTTCCCCTACGCAAGAGGACTAATTGTTAAAGAAATTAACGACTCATCTCCAATCAATCAATATGAAATAATCAATGCTACACCATTCAACAAAGACTATATATTCTTATCCGGCAATGGAACCATTATTCTTCACGGTAGTTTTAAACAAAATAAGCCTCTTAATTTTTCTATAAAACTACAACAAATTAATTATGATGCTCTATTAAAGTATACGGAAACAATCTCTATAGCCATTAATACTTTTAAAAACATCGAACAGGAAAACAGGAATCTTAAAAACGAAAACAAAGCATTAAGAAACGAACTCGATTCCCAAACACAAATACTTGACACGATTAAATCCAGTAAAAGCTGGAAGATTATTCAAAAAATCAAAAAAATTCTTCCGCCATACAAACATTAAATAAGGAAACAGAATATGAGTAGCTATGATATGAAAAAAATGCATACCGACGATTGGAAAAAAATTTTTAAACAATGTAAAAAAAATCACCATAAACTTCTTTCCCCCTTTTATTCTCGCAAAGATTTTATAATCGATATATATCGACAACAACTAGGCACCAAACCCGACCTAGATAATCCCATTACCTTCACAGAAAAACAAAATACCCTAAAACTAAACAAACCAGCACTAAAAACATTTTCTAATCTTGCCGACAAAAAATTAGTACGCAACTACGTAAAGTCCAAAATTGGTTCAAAATACCTCATTCCGCAATATCTTTACACAAAAAAAATTACAGTTCAAGATCTTGAAAGCTTACCAAACGCATTCGTCCTAAAAACCACCAACGGCAGCGGCACAAATTATATTGTAGAAAATAAATCAAAAGAGAATCTTCCAGAAATCGCATCTTACATGAACTGGCTATCCAAATTAAAATATGGCTACATGTGGGGTGAATTCCATTACAATCAAATAACCCCCGCAATCATTGCTGAAAAGCTCCTTTTAGACAAAAAAGGCAACATTCCAGACGATCTAAAATGTTTTTGCTTTAAGGACAAAAAAGGTATTCGTAGAAAAATCTTATACACCGAACGGGTCATCGGCGACGACAGATACCGCATCATGTTTGATGAAAACTGGCAACCAGTAGACTATAGTAGTCATTTTGGCAAACTAGATATCAAACTTAAAAAGCCTAAAAACTACAAAGAAATACTTCACGTTATCGATAAACTATCAGAAGATTTTGATTTCGTTAGAGTAGATTTATTCACCCTTGGAGATGAAATATATTTTGGCGAATTAACTTTCTTCCCCACTGCAGGATTCATGAACTTTGAAAATCCAGACACCAACAAACTATGGGGCTCCTGGATAAGCTAATTATTCATTAGCTTTTACCAGCATCCACTTCTGATTATCGCCACCATGATTATCAAATATCACAATATTGCCAGATGGCGCCGCGTCTAATACTCTACTAGAACATCTAGATATAATTTGGTAATAACCATTCTCGTCTTCTTCAAATAACCAATCCTGGTTACAATTTGAATGAAGCGGAAAAACATTCACCGGAGTAGAATTAGTAGTCCCAGCACCTTTAACATCAAATGCTGAACCCGTTTCTGCATTAATAATATTATAGAAACCGTCAGTTGAATCGTATTTTATTTCAAATATTTGGTTTTCTGCATCGGTAGTTTTTCTTTGATAAGTTTGTAATTTTCCAGTTGCCACTAAGCCACCTCGAATATCGATTACCTTATCCGAATATTGTTTAGGGTTTAAGAAATACTTACCATCACTAATATTATGATCGTTTTCAACCTTTACCAGCATCCACTTCTGATTATCTCCATCATGATTATCAAATATTACTATATTGCCAGATGGCGCCGCGTCTAATACTCTACTAGAACATCTAGATATAATTTGGTAATAACCATTCTCGTCTTCTTCAAATAACCAATCCTGGTTACAATTTGAATGAAGCGGAAAAACGTTCACCGGAGTAGAATTAACAGTCCCAGCACCCTTAACATCAAATGCTGAACCCGTTTCTGCATTAATAATATTATAGAAACCGTCAGTTGAATCGTATTTTATTTCAAATATTTGGTTTTCTGCATCGGTAGTTTTTCTTTGATAAGTCTGTAATCCGCCCGAAGTTACCAACCCACCTTTTATATCAATAACTTTATCAGAATACACTTTAGGATATAGACGATATGTACCATCATCAATCGGTTGCTCGAATTCGCTCTCCGCCTCGTTGACTACTTCTTTTATAACGCCATCAGTTATCCCCCCAAACCAATCTTCAAAATACAAGTAAAAGTTTCTATTCCCATAAGCTCCACAATAAGCCGTTCCATACCCCGCAGCCAGTGCACCCTCATTTGGTTGGTATGGAGTATAACGATACAAAGCAGACGTAGCCAGCGATCTAATATTTACTATCGAACCGCCACACTCAGCATTTGGGTTATATTGCACATAGTTGTTTCCCAATGGATAATTCGTCCATCCGCCCGTTAAGACAGTATGAAATAGCGCCGCCGCTTTTCGTACCTGATTTTTAAATCCATAGTACTGCGACGAACAAGGTGCCGTGTCTGGACAACCGTACCCAGTTGCCTTTCTATAATCACCGTTATTTGGAATCGGATCAGTAATTAGTGATGTTTCTTTTTGTAATAACACAATTAATACCTGCGGATTAATCTGATAATCTTGCGCCGCTTGCCAAATAATATGTGCTGCGGTTTCCCCAGAACCAATCACTTCGCCATCACCAAATTTTTCCTCTGATAAACAAACAAAATGTCCATCTTCAAAATGCCAAGTATAATTTGGATTAGCTGACAAAGCTAAATAATAATTATAATTAGTATTCGGGCAACTATTCTTCTTGGTCAAAAATGCCTGAATCTCTTCTTCTGACATTGAATTATAATTACCCATCTGATAATCTGATATAATATAGCCCGGGTCAAATTTTTCTAACGAAGCTGCTAAAACATTTCCATTATTTATTTTGTGTCTCTGTATTAAGAACGTAAATAAAAACACCGCTACAAATACGCCTAATGCCATATACCATATTCTTTTACTTCTACGCCTTCTCATATATTCACTACCCCGCTAATCATCCCTTTTTTTGAGCCACTATCTAATTCAATCATTAACTCAGCTTCTCCAGCTCCCAAATCGTTAGCATCAATATCAAATCCTTCACATGTCGCCGTTGAAGCATTATCAATTATGTTTACCGTGTCGCTATAGATTTCCGCATTATTTCTTTTAATTATCAATTTACAACTACCATTATTTAAATACTGATCAATGTTTATCCTAATCATCAATTTACCATCCACTACCTGTGCAAATGTTATCGCGCCGGATAGTTCCAAAGCATCATTTGGATTGTCTCCATCATATTGTTCAACTTTTTCCTTTTCTGCCCAATCTATAGTTTCCCCTTCATCTTCTTTCTTGTCGTCACTATCTTCACTCTCTATTTGTACAACTTTCTCGTCCCGTACATCTCTTCCATCATCTTTGTCTTTAAAATAACTATTCCAAACTAAATAAACTACGACAGCCGCAGCAATCAAAAGAACCAGCATCAATAGCCAGTATATCCATTTTTTGTTTCTTTTTCGTTTTTGTGCCATAAATTACAAATATCCTACTATTTATATAGCATAATCACTCCAATAAAGCAATACCGTTGTCTATAAACCAACTACTCTAAATCTATACCTAGAATGCCTGCCGCTTCTTCGAGAATTTTTTTCTCTTCTTCTGAACACTCTAACATTTTTATCTTAAATAGTTCTACTGTTTCTTCATGTTTATAATCCAATACTTCTAAAGATCTCGCAGCGCCTGGCACCTTTCGTAAAACTCCTTTTTGGACTAAATTATCAATATGTTCCGCCACTGCTGATACCGAAGAAAGCCCCAATCCGGCCTGTATTTCTCGATAAGAAGGAGAATAACCTTTTTCTTCAGTAAAATCCTTCAAATAATCCAAAACCGCTAATTGTTTTTTTGTTAATTTAATGCTCATATGCTATAATTATAAACAATGGATAAAAATAAATCAATCGATGGGCTAGTCTCTCGTCGCACTAAAGTTGCGACGACCAAAAAAACATCGCCCAAAAAAACTGTGGCAAAATCTGCAAATTTACCCACAACTACCAAGCATAGTACTAAATCATCTACTAAAAAGCACACTGTAACTAACACTAAGAAAACCACTAAATCCCAAATAACCGTTCAAAACGCTGATTCAATTCCCAATCAAGAAGAGATTGCTCAAGCCGTTGAAGCAAAATCTGAAGCTGAAATTAATACTGACTTTTTAAAGCCAACTCAGGTCTTCGACTTCGATTCCGACAGTGGCGAATTACACGCCTCAGAATCAAAAGATGATAATTCCCAAAAAGTTCCAGCCAAACCAAAGAAGCTTAAGAAAGAGAAAAAACCCGTGTCAAAAAAACGTAGAATTATCACAAGTATACTTTTAATAATCGTCCTAATACTTATTGGTGGTGTTTCCTGGTTAGTTCTTTGGGGTAATGACATTATTGCCAAAATTACCGGCGGCCAAGGCAACGTCCTTGATCTTATCAAATTTATCGAGCCAACCTACGAACGATTAAAAACCGACGACAATGGTCGTACTAATATTCTCGCTTTTGGAACTAGTGGATACAACATGGATGGCGATGAAGGTAATGGTGTACACGATGGAGCCCAACTAACCGATTCTATTATGGCAATCAGCCTTAATCAAGACACTGGCGACATGGCTATGGTTTCACTTCCTCGTGATTTAAAAGCATCTCTTACTTGTACGGCCACTGGTAAAATTAATGAAATTTATTGGTGCAACGGCGGCGGCGGCGATGCCTCAACCGAAACGGAAGCCGCAGCGGCTCAAGCTCTCATGAATGAAGTTGGAACGATTCTTGGTATGGATTTCCAATACTTTGCACATCTCAACTGGGGATCATTAGTTCAAATCGTTGACACACTTGGCGGTATCAATATTACGCTTGATGAAGGTATTTATGACTACTATTGGACAGGAGCCGTCTTTGAACCTGGTATTGAATACACTATTGATGGTGGACAAGCATTAGGACTTGCGCGCGCCCGTCATGGAACCACCGGTGGCGATTTTAGCCGTGGTGCTTCTCAACAAAAAATTCTCGTAGGTATCAAAAAGAAAATTACCGAAAAAGATTTATCCCTAAACGATATCATGAGTCTTGCTAGTACACTTGGCGAAAATCTCCGTACTAATTTTTCCCTCGAAGAAATAAAATCTATCGCCCATCTTTCTTACGATTTTGATTTTGATAGTATGCGTCAAATATCTCTCTATCCAGACTATATGACTACTGGCAGCATTAATGGCATTTCATATGTACTTCCACGCGGTGGTGCCGGCTACTATGCTTCTATTCAGGAATATGTTACAAAGATGCTAGACAACGACCCACGTGTTTATGAAGATCCTACAATTCTCATATTAAATGCCACCGAAACAGTGGGCCTAGCATCAGACGAGCAACGCGTCCTAGAAGAAGAAGGCTATCTACGTATTGATGCCGATAATGCTCCAGAAGGCGATTTCCCTGATCAATATATGCTTTACGTCTTAGATGGCACCACAAAAGGTACTCAAAAAATGCTAGAAGAAAAGTATTCTACTACTGCAAAAACTTATAATGAATTACCAGAAACCATCTCACATGATTATAATTTCGTTCTTATTCTCGGCGAACAAACTTCTGATTCTCAAGAATAAAATATGACCCAATTAATAAATCGGGTCATATTATTTTTATAGCACCATTAATTCTTTTTACTTATTATTAATTTTCGCTCTCGCCCTTCCCCCTCTGAATGAGTTTCGATGTCCGAATAATCACCTGCCAACTTATGTACTACACGCCTATCTGCCGCGTTTAAATTTATCTCCATTGGTTCACCAGTTTTTCTTACTTTTGCAATCCATCCTTCCGCTTTTTCCGCAATCCTGTCCGCTCTCTGTCTCTTATAATTTGCTACATCCACATTAACTCTGGTTAACTCTGCTTCTTTTGAGACTAAAGCCATCGAAACAATGTGTTGCAGAGCTCTCAAATTATCCGCATTTCGTCCAATTAAGAGCGAGTTGAGAGAAGTAGATGGTACCGAGAGCTGAATTACTTCATCATCTATTGTTGAAGTGACTGCTACGTTTATTCCAAAAAAACTCAGCAGATCTTCCAGATATCGACTTGCAAATCTAATAGATTCATCTTTATTCATGTTATTATCTCCTTTTCTTTTTAATATCTTTTGCGGAGATGCGAGTTATTTTTGTTCCTGTTTTTTTATTTTCTACCACCTGAGCTTCTTTTATATTTCTAAGTTCTTTTAATACCACCTTATCAGTCATGTCATCAATTTCACGACTAATACTTTTTAAGATAATCTTTTGTTGAAGTACGGTAATTATATTGGATAAGAAATAATAAAATGACAAAGCTCCATTAAGATTAAACATAATAATAAACATCATTATTGGCATCATTGCCGACATTTGTCCACTCGTTATATTAGAGATATCTGCATCATCTATTTCTTTACCATCCTTAGCTTCTTTCAAAATATCCCTAAATTTCTTTCTCTTTTCTGATTTTCCAGAAGGCATTTGTTGTTTTGTTACTAAATATTGCACCACACTAGCCAGAATTGCACATGTCAAAATAAACAAAGCACTCCATGAAAAGTTTCCAGTAATCACATCACTCGCTTTTACATCCAATCTAATTGCTCCAAATAACTGCGGATGGAAATCGTATGGTGTTTTTTCTTCCTTAGGAATCTCCGTATTGGTTAAATCTGCCAAATATACTTTCTGTTTATCCTCTAACACCCGTATTTCAGAACCTTCATAAGCCACAATATCGTAAGCCCTATTCATTAAATTATCTTGTGGCAAAGGAGTGGCAATCACTCTAATCGCCGAAAAAATTGCAATAAAAATCGGAAGCTGAATAAACAATGTCAAAATCGAAGCAAATGGCTTCACGTTGTATCTTTTATATAAATCCATTGTCTGTAGAGATTCAAGCTGTTTATTACCCTTACAATTCTTTTTTATTTGCGTTAGTTCAGGTTGTAGCTTTCGCATTAATCTTGTTTGGTTCAGCTGTTTACGAGAAAGCGGCCACATACAAAGTTTAACAATGATTGTAAATATAATAATAGCCAACCCAAAATCATGTACTAAATTAAAAATTACAAATAAAATATTAACGATTGGTCTTACTACAATTAAATCTATAAAATTAAATGGACTCCCGGTTAGAATCGAGCCCACCACAAAAATAATAAAGATCCCCCAATAGATATACTTTTTCACACTCTTCCTATCCATTCTCTTTATTATAGCACACTTTACTCTCTTCTATAAGATTTCCAATCCTCTCCTGTAATACATCAAACGGCAATTTACCAATCTCATTAGAATAAACCACAAAAACATAATCCATTTTCTTAGGTATTGCATCAAAATTAAGCCTTAGGACTTCATATATCCTTCTTCTTAAATAATTTCTTCCTACTGCAGTTTTTTCAACCTTCTTTGATACAACAACCGCAAATCTAGTAAACCCTTTTGTGTTAGGAGCAAAAACCAAAGAAAACTGCTGCTGACGCACAGTCTTCCCGTGTTGATACACATATTTCACCCCCCCACGCGAATGAAACCGGTATTTTTTGCTTAACATACCCTATCTAGGCCGTCAATCTAGCGCGACCTTTTAATCGACGACGAGCTAAAACCTTTCTTCCGTTTTTAGTCGCATTTCGCTTCATAAAACCATGCTCAACTTTACGCTGTTTTTTGTGTGGTTGATAAGTCCTTTTTGGCATAAAATATTATTCCTTAAATTTTATTATTTTTCAACTTCTTGGTATAGTATAACTCATTTTTCCACAATTTTCAAGCACTTTTCCACATAGCATTTAGGGCTATAAACCAAATTGTGGAAAATACTCCCCCTGTTCAAGTATTCCTATATTACAACATGTTTTTTACCCCACAAAACCTGTGGAAAACTATTTTTTCGTGCTATAATTAGTTCACAAAGGAGGTTACAAGACATATGTACGACGTTTGGAAAAACGCACTCGCTGAAATCGAACAGCAAATTTCTTCTGCCAATTATTCGACTTGGTTCCAGGATACTTCCCTGATTTCCACTCAAAATGGCGATATCAAAATCAATGTCAAAAATACCTTCTATGTTAAACAACTCCAAAATCGCTATTATGACATCATTAAAAAAGCTCTCGAAAACAATAATGTACCAGTTAAAACTATTAGTTTCGAAGTCCAAACAACCAATAGACATAAAATCCGTCCAAGAGAAATTACTAAGGACACATCTATTAATAATCATCTAAACGAAATTAGAAACTCTATTCATCCACAACCTAAGAATCATTTAAATTCATCTCTTTCTGAAACTGGCCTAAACCAAAAATATACCCTAGATACATTTATAGTAGGTTCAAACAACGATCTCGCCTTCTCTGCCGCTAAAAGCATTATAGATTCTCCTGGTACACGCTATAATCCATTCTTTTTATATGGTGGACCAGGTCTCGGAAAGACTCACCTTGTTCAAGCTATTGGTAATGAACTTATTAGACGCAATCCTAATTATCGTGTCTTTTATACACCAATTTCTCATTTTTATTCAGATTTTATTGATTCCATTCAAAACGGTAAAGGTAAAGAGTTTAATCGTAAGTTTCAAAAATTAGACTGTCTTATCATTGATGATTTTCAACTTATTGTAAACAAGGAAAAATCTCAAGAAGAATTTTTTAACATATTTAATGACCTTTACCAATTAAATAAACAAATTATCGTTACCAGTGATCGCTTACCAAATCAAATTAAAACCGTAGACGAACGTCTCGCCTCGCGTTTAACCTGGGCTGGCGCATTTGATCTTCAATTACCTAAGTTTGAAGATAAGTGTGCCATTCTTCGAGCAAAAGCCGAACAAATTGGCGCTGAGATCGAAGAAGATGCTATTGAATATATCGCTGAAAATGTTAACACTAATATTCGTGACCTGGAGGGTAAATTTTCTACTATATTATTAATGTCCGAGGTACGCGGTTTAACCCCATTAGAATTAATTCAAAACGGCTCTGTTAGTGTTGATACTACATCCAAGATGCGCCCAGTTTCACCTAAGCAAGTTGTTGAAAAAGTTGCAAAGTATTATGATTTATCAGTAGCAGAACTCAAAAGTAAATCCCGTGTCTCCCATATTATGTTAGCTCGTCAAGTTGCAATGTTTTTATTATCTAAAGAATTAAAATTAAGTACCAATAAAGTTGCTAGCGAAGTAAACGTCAAAGATCATACGACCGTGATGCATGGCATCAAAAAAATCGAAAAGAGCCTTAAACTCAATTTTACTCTTCGGGATCAAATTGAAGAAATAAAGGAGCGTTTATATGGATAGTCTTTTTATTAAAAAATTTGTTCATTCTGTGGAATTAATGTGTAAAAGTGTATGTATAAAATTGTGCAAACTCAGTGAAAAATTTTGTGCAAAAAATCCTTTAATCAAAAATTCGTGTATAACCTACTATTATCCACAGCCTTTTTCGACAATAATCAACAACTTATTCACAAACAATTCTCCCCTATTCGTACTCAATAGTTTCCACAATTCCACAGAACCTACTATAACTACTACAAATATATTTATTATTAGTAATAAAGAAAGGATTTAAATGAAAATAAAAGTTACACAAGAAAAATTAAGTAAAGCCCTAAATGTTGTCAGTCGTATTGCAATAGGAAAAGCTACATTACCAATATTAAATAATGTACTCATTAGAGTAAACCAAAAAAAGGTTTCACTTATCACTACTAACCTAGATATGGCGGTAGAAGATTATTTACCAGTCTCTGAATCCGAAGACGGAGTAATTACCGTACCAGCTAAACTTCTCGCCGAATTCGTATCTAATCTCCCTAAAGGTGATAATATTGAGATAACATCTAAAGACACTAAAGTTACAATTAAATCCGGTCAATACACATCCACTATAAATGGAGCCCTGGCCGATGATTTTCCGGAGCTTCCTGAAATCGATGAAAAGAATAGTGTTATATATAAAATAGGCGTTGATGAATTTAAAAATAGTATTAATCAAGTGATGATTGCAAGTTCCAATGACCTCACTAGACCAGCTCTGACCGGTGTATTCTTTAACACTTATGATAAAAACTTAGCTATAGCCGCTACTGATGGTTATCGTTTAGCGGAAAAGAAAATTATCGATAAAGTAGAAAGCGAAGTGAAAGCAATTGTCCCAACATCATCCCTTCAGGAAGTATTACGTTCAATAAGTGATGAAGTTGAAGAAATAGAGATATCTTTTAACGAAGATTTAGTTAGATTTCGTCTTGGGGATGTTGAAATTATTTCTAAATTAATAGACGAAAGCTTTCCAGATTACCAAAAACTAATCCCAAAAAATAATAATATATCAGTTGAATTAAATCGTGAAGAACTCATCAGGGTTACTAAATTAGCAGCTCTCTTTGCACGTTCAGTTGGTGGCTCCATTGTTTGCGAAGCCAAATCCCCAGACATCTTTTCCGTAAAGTCAATCGCTAATGAGTTTGGTGAAAACGATTCACATATTGAAACCAAAGTCGAAAACGCCGGCAAAATCAATCTTAATTCCCGCTTCTTGTTAGATGCACTTAATGCGCTTGATGAACCTGATATTAAGTTCGAATTTTCAGATCGTATCGCACCTGTTGTATTAAAGAATAAAAAATCTAAAGATTACACCCATATTGTAATGCCACTCAATTCGTAATGATTATAAAAACCATTAAATTAGTTAATTTCCGTAATCATAATGAATATTTTTTGGAATGCAAAGATAAAACAACATTAATTTTAGGCAAAAATGGCTGCGGTAAAACATCAGTTCTCGAAGCGATATATATATTAACCAGAGGGAAAAGTTTTCGTGCCACTGATTCTGAAATTCTAAAACGAGGCAAGGAATTTTATCGAATAGAATTATGCTTCACTAATGGAGAAAAAATAGAAGCCACATATGATGGTAAAACTAAAAACTTTATTATTTTAGATAAAAAAACCAAAAGGTTACCAATCGATAATAAATACCCAGTAATTCTCTTTATTCCATCCGATTTAAACTTAATAAGTCATTCTCCTGGAAGAAGAAGAGATTATTTTGATAGATTATTTGGACAGCTCGACCGTAAGTATTCAGTGATTCTAAACAAATACGAAAAAACCCTAAAACAACGTAACGAACTACTAAAAAATGAAATAATTAGTGCCGATTCCCTATTTTCGTGGAATGTTTTACTCGCTAATTATGGAGCAGAGATAACTAAAAAAAGAAAAGATTATATAGATAAAATTAATTTAAAACTCACTAATATTTATCGCTCAATTGCCGAAAATGATGATAGTGTATCTATAGTATATAAAACCGAAACTTCATCTAATGCCGATACATATTTAAAAAATTTAGAACAAAATTACAAAAAAGATACCTACTTAGGTCATACTATGTATGGAACACACCGTGATGACTACGTGTTTATGTTTAATAAAAAGCTCGCAGATGGTTCTGCGTCACGTGGCGAAACTAGATCTATTGTTTTAGCAATGAAATTTATTGAAGCAGAGTTAATGTATGAAGAAACTGGTAAAAAACCAATCATTTTATTAGATGATGTTTTTTCGGAACTAGATGAAATCAGACGAAAATGCCTAATTAAAAATTTTAAGGATCATCAAGTTATTATTACAAGTGTCGAATCTATTGATTAGCTAATTTATAATAATTATCTAAAAATGCCATCACTGGATTCTCATTTCCCTCGAAATATAACATATTATTATATGCTGTTGAATCGTCCGCATATTGACGTAAAGCAGCAGTAGCTCTCGCCAAAGAAACATATCTTTGTGCATATTTATATTTTTGCCACTCTTGATTATTTACTGAATTAACAAACGCTTCCCCACTAGCTATTCTTTTATGTTCCTGTGATGTTTCAGAAAACAACTTAATCATATTGGTAATATTAGAAATGAAACTAACTGACGAAGAATTACTAGATAAGGAATCAAGTATACCTCCATCAGTTACACCAAGTGGTGTTACTCTTTCATTATTATAAATAATATAATCAGCTAATACCGAATCATTTTTAATAGTTCTTTTTCCAGAACTACTCATCTCTGTATTATTTTCAACAAAGCTTACAAACTCGGGATTGTTAAAAGGGTTATCGAGAGTAGAAGTATCAAATGTAGCAATTTCTGCACACCCGGCCGACCCAACTGCACCTATTGACGCATATGTTTCACAAGCTCCAAATTTAGTTAAGTAATTACTAAGATTATCGGCATATGCTCCTGGTAATAGTCCAACTATGGATTTTTGTGTAGCTGAAAATACCTTATTAATACCCGAAAACAACCCATTATATTTTTGATTTGAATAAAGAGTTATCGCTAGGTTATGAACGATGCTTCCTAGGAAAGTATTTTTAGAAGTAATATCTAATGGACTTCTATTCAACCTATCAACAGCGGCGTCCATTGCTAATATTGAATTATTCATCCTAGTATAAGCTAAAACCGCACTCTCGTCCCCCGCCGACGCTCCGCTTTGTTTCGCCAACTCCTTACCAACATTGACTGCTCCTTCAACTAAAAATTCTCCCGCAGCTACACCATTTATAGTTTTGAATGAATTATCACTAAGAGAGCTATTAATAATTGGTTTTGAAAGATTGAGTATACTAAGATCGCTAGATTCATTACCTCGCGATATTAATCTACCAATTAAACCTCGTGAGTTAGATGCGGAAGAGACGGTATTATTAATTGTCTCTTTGTTGCTTTTATTATTTATTATGTTTTCTGATAGCTTTAAAATCCTATCTGACGAATAATTTTCAATACTCTTAATATCTACGTCGCTGTCAGATAGGATGGCGTATAAACTTGGTGAATCTAATGGTGAACCTTTTACTTTAATTATTTCCCCAGTGTTCACATCAACCACTTCTGTTTCAGTTCTTTCGTGTAGATAATTCATAGCATCATTTATTTTTGAAGTATTACCATCGCCAGCCATCATTTTACTAATATTTTCCATTATTAATGAATAAAATAAACTAGATCTTTTTTCTTTTGTCATTGTATCGGCAACTTTTAATGAATTAGCTGACTCCAAGGTAGCTTGTGTTTTAGATTCTGCCCGGGTTTTCTCGTTAACGGCATCAATATATTTATCAGCACCATTTTTGATTTTAGCCGACTCGCCATTTGCGGCATAATAATAATGAGTTTCAATCTCTCCTGTTTCTTGATTTTTTTCCTGTTCTTCAATTAATGATACGGTATTAATATCAACATCTGACCCTTCCCCCATCATCTTATCCATAACTTCTTCAAAACTCTGTGTACCGTTGTAATTATTTCTCGTTGTGCCGATATTTTTAAATACTTTTTCTGCAGACTCGTCGTAATAATAAGCCGCTCTAGAATAGGTTGCTTCATTAAAAGCTCCATAGAGCTGCGTATTATTAGATACTTCATCTATGAAATTATCAGCACTAATGATTTTATTATTTAGTTTAATTGATAATTCCCCACTCACTTGATTGGTTTCAATAAATTCTCCATTACTCACATAACCCACCAAAACGCCTTTTGTTTTTAGGATATCAAAAGTATTTTTTGGTATATCACCATTTTTTAATGCTTGTTGAAAGACGAGTTCTTTACTAGCCACCGCATCGGCATATTGTACATCGGTTTCCTCTATTAATCTTTCCGAAATTGATGATGGAATAATATTCCCAGAACTAAACAAAACTGCTATTACTACAATCATTGCCGTTAATAAACCAGCTGCGCCAAACTTTTTATAAGAGTTTTTCTGGTTTGTCTTAATAATATTTTTTCCTGAAACATGAGAAATAAACTGATTGTCGCCCACCGCATCATTTTCACTCTGTTGTAATATTTCTTCAGCGCTCAATTTATGACCTTATTCTTAGATATTTATATTATAACATATTTTGCTATAATATAAATATGGTAAAAGTAGAAAAATTCATCCCGGGCGGTCAATCGCTAGGAGAATTAGATGATGGTAAAAAGATATTTTTTTGGAATGCACTTCCAGGTGAATTGGTTCTAGATTACAAAATCACTAAAAACAAATCACATTACGTGGAAGCCATCGCGACGAGTATCGATAATCAGTCTATCAAACGAACAAATCCAAAAGATGAATGTTTTCTCTCGACGTCTCCATGGCAAATTCTTCAGTATGATTATGAGCTTAAAGTTAAGCAAGAACTTATCAAGGAAATGTTTCGCGAGCACAGCATTATAATAGATACTCCAGATATAGTTACAGACAATAAAGATTATTTTTATCGTAACAAAATGGAATATGCGCTTTATTGGGATAATAAGAATAATAGTATTAAACCAGCCTTTCATAGTCGAGGTTCACACTACAAAATCCCAATCAATCAGTCTAGTCTTGAAAGACCAGAAATCTTTCAAAAAACAACCAGCATTATTAATGATTTAAATAAAAAACATGAAGAAGCTCGCAGATATCAATCTTTACTATTGCGATGTAATCAAAAAGGTGAAGTGTCGGGAGGTCTTTACGAGAATAATCGCCCACACCCTAGCTTTAATACTCTTAGTGATACTATTTTAGGATATCAATATAGTTATTCTCCGAACGGATTCTTTCAAATCAACCTTCCCGTCTATGAAATGGCCCTAAAAGAGATTAAACAGCACATCAGTACACAAAAAGTTTTAGACTTATATTCTGGCGTTGGCACTATCGGCTTATCGGTCGCCAGAGATTTAGAGCTAACTTTAGTTGAGTGTGACAAACATGCCTTTAATGAATTAGAAAAAAATGTTAAACAGGCAAAACCTAATAATCATATTACAACTTCGCTTGCAAAATCCGAAGCAGTTACAGAATATATTACCCCCAATCAGACTGTTATTATAGATCCGCCACGTGCTGGTTGTGATACAAAACTAATAGAAAAATTAAACCAAGAAAAACCGGATACCATTATTTATTTATCATGTAATCCCATTACTCAGGCTCGAGACGCTAAAATACTACTCGATAATTATAGTATTAAACTAATCAAGGCCTATAATTTCTTTCCCCACACTCCGCATATTGAAAATCTTCTAATTCTTAAGAACAAGAGCTAAATCTCTATTCATTTTTCTCGCTGAACGTGCTAGAATAATTCTAAGACGGAAAGGTGGCCGAGTGGTTGAAGGCGCACGCTTGGAAAGCGTGTGACGGGGCAACCCGTTCGCAAGTTCGAATCTTGTCCTTTCCGCCAAATTAGCTAAAATAGAACTTGTTCTATTTTAGACAATTTGAAGGAATGGACCCTAGATTAATATCTTATCCTTTCCACCAAGCAAGAAAACATGGAGCAAAAGGTGAGCGAAAATGTATTGATTGAACTAAAAGGATTAACTAAGCGCTATGGTTATGGCGATACGGAGTCCTTTGCGTTAAAAGATTTTAATTTAAGTGTTAAACGTGGTGAGTTCATTATGATTATGGGCCCATCTGGATGTGGTAAAACTACATTATTAGATATTATTGGGCTATTAGATCGTGCTTCTTACGGAGAATACTACTTAAATGGTGAAAACGTAGCCGGTATTTCCGCCAGGCGTCAAGCAAGACTACGTGCCAAAAAAATTGGCTTCATTTTTCAAAACTTTAATCTAATTGATGACTTACCTATTATAGAAAATGTATCTCTCCCGCTCATCTATTCTGGCTATTCCAAAACATCTAGGCTTAAAAAAGCATCAACTGCCTTAAAACGATTCCACCTTGAAGAACGCGAATACTATCTTCCCTACCAACTTTCTGGCGGCCAACAACAACGCGTAGCGATTGCTCGTGCTATTGTCAGCGATCCAGAAATTATTTTAGCCGACGAACCTACTGGAAACTTGGATTCTCGTAGTTCCCACATCGTAATGGAAGAATTAAAGGCTATTCACGAAGAAGGTAATACCATTATTATGGTTACTCATAATCCAGCGCTCACTGTTTATGCTACACGTGTCATTAATATGTTGGATGGGCAAATTGATACAGATATTAAGACAGTCGCGGACGCCAACCTTCCTCAGCCTATATCGGTCAAGATCAAAAAGAAAAAAGATAATTTTGCTTCGTTAGAAGATGTAGGTAAGTCTCTCAAAAAGCACAAAAAATCAAGGAGAAAGAAATAATGGCTCTACTACTCAAAACTCATTTTAAGCTAGCGAAGACGTCCATCAAAGAAAATCGCACTCGTTCATTTTTAACTTGCCTAGGTATAGCTATCGGTGTTGCTAGTATTATTCTTATTCTTTCTTTGACGGGCAGCATTTCCAATCTTGTTAAGAGCGAGATTAATGAAATTGGTAGCGACCTTATGGTGATTCGCCCTACATCTACCAAAGATTCAATGACGAGCATTGTGGAAGAATTAACTTCCGCCAATACGTTCCAAAATTCTAGTCTCACTATTTCCGATACTGACGTCATTAAAAAAGTTGAAAATGTTGTCGCGGTAGCGCCAATTGCCATAGCTAATAATACCGTAATTTCTGAAAAAAACACTTTGAACTCTGTTGCTATTCTCGGTACAAATCTTGATTTTATAAAAATTGAACCATTATCTATTCGTTTCGGTGCATTCTTAACGGAATCTAATGAAGAAAAATCCGTCGTCTTGGGTCACACCCTATCACTCGCATTGTTTAATACTATTAATAGTACGGTTGGTAAAACGGTTACAATAATGGGCGAGAAATATATGGTTGTAGGCGTATTAGATAAAATCGATAAAACGGTCAGTTTTGACAATATTGATTATGATAACGCCATTATTATGGATATTAAAAACCTTAATAAAGCTACTGGCTCTACCCAAATTCAGCAGTTTAATATTAAAGTTTCCAACACCGACAGTTTACCGGGTGTCAAAGAAGAAGTATCAAAAAAATTAACTGAAGCAAAACATGGTGACACCAATTTTGTTATAGCTTATGGTGATGATATTACTCACCCAGCCAGTTCCCTCTTTACTATCGTTTCCGGTATGTTGGCGTTAGTAGCCGGTATTTCTCTTATTGTCGGCGGTATTGGTGTAATGAATATTATGTTAGTTTCAGTAGCAGAGCGTACTCATGAAATTGGCATTAGAAAAGCCGTTGGGGCCTCTGGTCGCAATGTACTTATCCAATTTTTATTCGAAGCTTTAATTCTCTCAATTCTAGGCGGGATCTTTGGTCTTGTTCTAGGTTATATTCTTGCTTTCCTACTCTCTACTGTTACTCCATTTACCCCATACATTAGTTGGGAGATTGTTGCAATCACATTCTTGACCACCATAATTATTGGTATTATTTTTGGAATCTATCCAGCCGTCAAAGCCGCAAGCAAAGACTCTATTGAATCATTAAAACACTATAGATAACATGAAAAAGCTATTAGAGAAACTACCATTTTACAACAAAGCGGTGTTACCATACCATTATTTTCAGGCCGTCCTTGCTACTACTAAATATCGTCATCCCGCAAAAAAACTTCACGTCATTGGAGTTACAGGGACTAATGGTAAAACTACTACATGTTTTATGATCTGGCAAATGTTAAATTCTGCAGGCCTAAAAGCTGGAATCATGACCACGGTTGCCTATGGGGTTGATAAGCTTAAACCAGAGCTAAACCATATGACCACCGTTGATGCTTTTACCCTAAATGAGCGTATTGCCGACATCAAAAAGCAAGGCGCAAAATATCTCGTTCTTGAAGTTACGTCTCATGCCCTTGCTGAATATCGCACTTTAGGGATTCCAATTGAAATAGGTGTATTTACAAACTTAACGCACGATCATTTGGACTATCACAAAACATTTAAAAACTATCGTGCAGCTAAAGGTAAACTGTTTAAAAAAGCATCATATAGTATTTTAAATGCTGATGATTCGGCCACAAATTATTACAAAAAAATCTCACATAGTTATATCACTTATGGCATAAAAAATGGTCAAAAAAGAGCAAAAGACATAGAATTGGCAGTAAATGGCATTAAGTATTCATTTGGTGATATAAATATTGAAAGCTCAATCCCAGGAGAGTTTAATGTTTATAATTCGATGGCTGCCGCTCTAGTCGGTCAAAAAATAGGCTTAAGTAATGAGCAAATAGTATCGGGCATCAAGTCCTTAACCACGGTTGAAGGACGCATGAATACGATTAATGAAGGTCAACCTTTTACGATTATTATAGATTATGCACATGCCCCAGACGCACTGGAAAAAGTTTTTAGTTCAGTCAAAAACTGTAATGGAAAGATTATTTCAGTGCATGGTGGCGCAGGGCGACGCGATCCGTCAACTCGGCCGATTCGTGGAGAAATACTAGCTAAGCATTCAGATATAGTTATTATTACCGAAGATGATTCTCGCGACGAAGATCCCGAAAAGATTGCATCTGGCTTTATCGAAGGCGCCACTAAGGCTGGCAAAGTTTTAGGCAAGGATTTGTTTAAAGAACTAGATAGAAAAAAGGCTATCGAATTGGCTCTTAAGATTGCTAAGAAAGGCGACCTAGTTTTAATTCTGGGTAAAGGACACGAAAAATCCATCCTTCGTGCGGATGGTCCACATGATTTTAACGACGAAGATGTCACCAGAAAAATACTAAAGAAAAAGCGACAATAATATAATCTTTCTCAGGGTTCGTATTCTGCGATACCTTCAATAATGTAATTTGGCGAAATACCTATCGCATTTGCAATAGCTACCGCACAGGCCATATATGAAGATGAAGTTTCACCTGGCACAAAAGTCGCTACCGACATTATCTCAGAATTAACCGACAACGTAGCTTCAGTTCCCTTTGGATATAGTTTTGAATTCAATATTTTAACGTCAGCGCTAGTTTGTCCGTACACAACAGTGTTTTCTCGTCCTTTTAAGTTTTTCAATAAATCGTAGTTTTTATCATCGCTATTTAAAACAATGATATCTGGGTTCATATTAAATAAAGTTTTTTCAGAATCAACATATTCTTCTGGAGACATATCATCAAGACCTGCTGTTATGAAATTCGTCATTGCGGCAACATGAATTGGTAATCCGTAAAAAACATTATTTTGTAGCCCTTCAACTGGCACAGTTACTATTACATAATTCGCGCCAGCCTTCCAAGCATCTGATAAAAACTTGTGAAGCATGCTAATCTTAAAAGGTTGATCAGACGCTAGTACTGCGACCTGTTCGCCGGCAGAATGTAATATTTCATGTACATAATGCGCCACGGTTACTTTACCAGTAGTACCAGTTATAGCAATCAACTTCATATCCTTAGCAGGATTACCATAATAAGATTTCAGTAGTTTTGCTTTAATTTTTTGCACGTTTCTTTTAACTGAATTGTTTCTGTTTGGTTTCTTAGCTTTCTGGTCGTCTTTCATGATTAATTCTCCATGGCGGAAGCGAAAGGATTCGAACCTTCGAGACGGTCGCCCGCCCACACGATTTCGAGTCGTGCGCCTTCAACCACTCGGCCACGCTTCCATCCCAATTATAACACATCGCTCTCTAAAACAAACTATAAGCGCCATAGACAAACTTATGTTAGCCACTAGAAATTTTAAAAAATAAAATTTCAGCTTCAATTATTCTCAAAATATGTTATAATAATATCGTCACCACTACAGGTGATGCTCATTTAATTTCTAGGTGGATGTCGAGATTAACTTCAAAACATCCACATATGCGCCCGTAGCTCAGCTGGATAGAGCGTTTGCTTGCGGAGCAAAAGGTCGTAGGTTCAAATCCTGTCGGGCGTACCATAGAA